>CAVPFR010000050.1:0-112635 GCA_963703785.1 uncultured Acidobacteriota bacterium
TGGAACACCACCGAAGTGACCTGGAAGGCCCAAGGCAGCATCCTGGTCAAGGTCAACGGCGTCGAGGTGGCCCGCGGCAAGAGCGACCTGACGGGAGGGCACATCGGCTTCCAGTCGGAAGGCAGCGAGGTCCACCTCCGCAATGTCCGGCTCGAACCGCTTCCGTGATCGCTGTTGCCTCCGGCCGCACAAGATGAACGAGCCGCCCAGCTTCAGAACGCGCCGCATCTCGCGCAACGCCGCGAGCGCGTCAGGAATGGAGCAGAGCGTCCACGTAGAGACGACGGTGTCGGCGCTGGCGTCCGCCAGCGGAATCGCGGATTCCGCGGATGGCACGAGGAATTCCACCGGAATGCGCTGGCCGGCAGCGCGCTTGGCGGGCGATGCGCCCCAGTTCGACGGAGGGGTCGGCGCCGTAGACGCGGCGCACCTCCTGGGAATAAAACGGCAGGTTCAGGCCGGAGCCGATGCCGATCTCGAACACGTCGCCGCGAGCCTGAGGGATGCGCAGCGCTCGCAAGCGCGCGGAGTCTTTATTGCGCAGCGCGAAATCCAGCACGCGCGGCAAGATGTATGTGTCGTAGATTCCCATGGCTTCACCTCTCCAATGAGGCACTGAAAGGCTTACATCAATTATATTAAAACGAACAACAGGTTGAAACCCGCCAGGTCTTGAGAAGGGTTGTTGCCGGAGAGTGGCCGGCGGCGGTAGGCGGGCGTTCCGCGGCGTTTGCGAATCGGCGGGCGGCTTGCCGGGGGCAGGGAGCTGGAGAGATTGCTCTGGAAAGGCGGGGTGGAGTGCGGTAGCGTCTGCACTCATGAAGCCGATTTACAAGTTTGGCGCGGTTGCGGTTTTGGTGGTCACGGCGGGAATCGCGGCGGCATCGTTTCTCGCCGGGCCAGACGCCCTCCGGAGGCGATCGCCTGGCGGTGTACGGAGACGTGGTCTACTTTTTCGGCTTGGGCAAGCCGCGCACCTGCATCGGCGAGCAGCCAGTTCAAAAAGGGCGACTCACGGTGGGATTCCGGATGACCGTCATCAATCCGGCGAGGTTCAAGCGGGATCGGCCACGCAGATGACTTTAGTCACCTGACCTACAACGGCGAGACCTCGATCTGCCCATGCGCGACCGGCAAACCGAGAAGCAGCCGGAGCGCGAGTTCTGGGTGGTCAAGTGGATCGTCCGGACGATGCGACGACCGGATCGTGCGCTACACCATGACCGCCAAAGACTCCCAAGGCCGGACCGGCGAATACAAGCCGTTCGACGTCGAAGCGTCGCAGCTGACCATCGTCGAGTAGCGCGAATCGTCAGAGGTTAGACAGAGCGACGATTTCCGCGCGACCCCCTATAAGACAGAGAAATTTCATCCGATCTAGCGTCTGGATCCCTTTCCTGGCGTGGGTCGTGGTGTTTTCCGCCTGTTCGCAAGCTCAATCTAACGGTTCTCAGGCGGCGACCGCTGCTGCTGCAGTTTCCGATTCGCCGGCGGCGGATGCTTCAGCCGCCGCGACGGTTGCGCCCCCTCGAACTTGGCCTACGATAAGCCCGCCGTGGTTGGCGCCACGGTGCACGCAACGGCGCCGGGGATTTGCCGCCAGGGAAAATCGTCGATCTTACATGGGGCACGGTGCAGGGCGGTTGGGTGGTCGAGGACAACTACCATTTCGGCGGCAAGAAATACGCGGAATCGAGCAACAAGCTGGGACAGTTTGCCAGTGGATCAAACGGGCGCCTGGACGTGAGCTTCACGATCCCGGAAGATACGGCGGTGTGCACGAAGTGATTGCGCTGATCGACGGAAAGGCAGTCGCGCAGAACGGGTTAACGTCACGCAAACTTCGAGCTGGACAGCCAATCGGGCCCGATCGGAACGCCGATCGAGCTAAAGTCAAAGGCCTGGGCTGGCGCACGATGGAGAGCACCTGGGTGGTGAACTGGGACAACAACAACCTGGGGTGGGTGTCGGCGGCGAGCACACGGGGGTCGGCGACGGCGCGGTTTCGCGCGCGGGCGGGGCCCCGGCGGGCGATCACATCATCAAGGTTTACACGGGCTGGCAGGGGCAGAGTTATCTGAACTACGAGCAATCGCCGGTAGCACGGATGCCGCGTCCGCAATTCACCTTCCGGACCACGGCTGCTGCTCCGCACACCGCCGGCGAACAGAGCGCCGCGCCGGCAGCGTACGAGGAGCCCTACCCGGCGCAGGGCGCGAAGCCGGCGGAAGTGAAACTGGCCGGAGCGACGCTTGCGGTGGGACCGACGCAAGGCCCCGTGGGCACTCGCGTCATGCTGCGCGGCGAAGGTTTTCCGCGAACACGGCGCTCGAAGCTGGTGTGGGAAACATTCGAGGGAAGCCGGGTGAGCGGCTCGGGGTTCGATGCCGAGGAGAAAGCCCTGGGTCAGGTACAGGTGGGCAGCGACGGAAAGTTTTCCTTGCCAATGACCGTCCCGGAGGACCTCGGGGGTATGCACGGGCTAGTGTTGCGGAATGGCGATAAGGAGTTGGCGCGGGCTTTTTTCGCGATCGAACAGCAAGCATCGTGAGCATCACGCCCACGTCTGGGCCGGTGGGTACGCCGGTGACGATTCACCTCAAGGGCGTGGGCTGGACGGAATACGACAACATCTACGTGGCCACCTACGACAACGCCTACATGGGCTACGCGTGCGGATTCAACAGCCAGGGCGACGTGGTGATCAACTTCACCGCTGCCGGCGCGCCCGGCGTGCACCTGATCGATCTCTATCCCGGAATCTATCAGGGGCCCGCGAGCGAGCCGCAGCAACTCTATCGGCTGCCGCAACTGACTTACGCGGACGATCATCCGGGCAACAAGATTCCCGCGCTGCGGTTCGCGTTCGAGGTCACGGCGGGACGACGCGCACCGGCCTTGGCACCGCCCTCCGCGCCCAAATCGCCGGATCGCTCGGTAGCGTAGTCGAATTGCGCACTGGGCGCCCCAGCTTCTCTTCGATTGGCTTGCGTATAGGTCGTCCTGCGATATACTTGCCGGTCGATCTTAGGTGTTCCCTGCGGAACACCTGGATGCTCGGTATCCCCTGCGGAGCACCCCCAGTGATGGGGTGGTGTTCAACGCGGAACACCTCAGGTGATTCCTGTATCTGGATCAGGTGAGGGGACACTTAAGCTGTTGAGAGTCTTCGCAGGTCTAACGCAGGTTAAACACAGGACTAAATGGTGCGCGTACTCATCGCTGACGACCACAAGGCTGTGCGAGACAACCTTCGCTCCGTCCTGAACGCACAGCAGCCGCAGTGGGAAATCTGCGAAGCTTGCAACGGTCAAGAGGCTGTGGATGTATTTCGTAAGGCCGCACCCGACGTGGCCGTGCTCGATATCGTGATGATGCCGGTGGGCGGCGTCGCGGCGGCTTACGAGATGCGGCGCATCGATCCGAAAGCGAAGATCATTCTCATCAGCGGCCACTACGCGCCGGGAGACGCTTCCATTATCACTCGGCTTCTGGGCGCGGGAGCGTTCGTCCCGAAGAGCGAGGCCGTCAGACAACTGGTGCCGACGATCCAGCGGATCCTCAGCGAAGAAAATCCTATCCTCGAAACTCCTATCGTCTAAGAGAGCCGTCTAAGAGGGCCGTTCCAGAGGGCGGGCTAAGGCAGCTCTCGAGGGACGATCTCGAGCGACGCCCGTCCCGTCGACTTCAACCAACATGGTGGACGAAATCGTCAAAACTCGAGACGCGCATGAAGCGCGATCATGCGTGGCGAGCTATCCGCTCCTAAACCCACGCCGAGGAGCCCGGTGGGAGGAGAGACCGTGTAAGTTAACGCGCCAAATCCGGTCTGCGTAGCGGGCTTCCCTGGAATGCCGGCCAGCACGATGCTGGGCAGCCCAAAATTGGGATGATTAAGGAGATTGAAGAACTGCCCCTCGATTTGGAACTTCATCCGCTCGGTCAAGGAAAACGACTTCATGATGTCGAGGTCGCTCCAAAAGAAATCAGGGCCGCGCAAGGCGTTGCGACCCAGATTTCCGAACTGGCAGTTTCGGGGGATTATCTCCGCCGTTACAAGCTCCCGTGCTGGGATCGACCGCCGAGGCGAAAGCATTGGGATTGAGCCACTGAACCGAACCGGGCTGGGTCACTCCAGGAATTGGATCATGGTCGTATAGCGGCACGCCCGGAACGACACTCGCGAATTGAGGTCCGCCACCCTGCATGATGCCGTCGCCGTTTGCCGAGTAGGGCGTGCTGAGCACCGTGAAGGGAACGCCGCTATGCCAGAAGACTGTTCCGGACAATTGCCAGCCATTCAATGCGTAGCCGAGTTCATGACTCTTCAACTTGACCGGAAGCTGATAGACATATTGGGCATTGAAGTTATGCCGAATGTCGTAGTCGCAGGGTCCGTAATCGCGAGCGAGATTGCCGGGCAGGGGCGAAAGAATCCCTCCGGCGGAAAATGGCAGGAATCCGCCGTTCGAGACGGTGTCCATGCAACGGCTAAAATTATAGTTAACCGTGCCCTCAAGACCATGTGCCAGGCGCTTCATGGCCGTCAACTGCAGGCCGTGATAGTGACTGTTGGCGCCTGTGGAGAACTGGGTGACCGCCGCGAACCTGGGATCCGCCGGTTGCATATAGGGAAAGGGAGCGAAGCAACCTTGGCAAACCGTTTGATAACCGTTTGCCTGGGTTAGATAGGGCATGTTCAAAGCGCGAGTGCCGACGTACTGCGCGCGAACACTGGTGGTGCTTCCAAACTGATGCTCGATCCCGAGGCTCCACTCCATAAAGTAGGGGGGATGCAACGTGCCGCCGGGCGCGGCGGCAAATGCGACTGGCTGAAGACAAGCCAAGGGATTGGCCTGTGATGAGGCGCAGGAAAGCTGGCCTTGGGCGAAACCTGCCCCGAACGCCTGGTTGGCAGCCCTGGTGGCATCGACCGCGCTGTTCGGCACTCCCGGTGCAATGGCCAGGCCTCCAACCGTACCCAGCAGACCGCCCTGGAACGTCTGGACGTAAGGCGGGTTCATTCCGATTGCGTCGGCCACGCTGCCCGGCAGAATGTCACTGAAAAGACCGAAACCAGTTCGCAGCACGGAGTTGGGGGCAAACTGCCAGGCGACTGCGGTCCTCGGCTGGAGAATAGCCAGCGGCGTGGCGGCGAAGAGATTGCTGAGGCCGGGTTGAATCGCAGCATTGAGCGGCTGGTTGACGTCGTGGGAGAGCGCATCGAAAGAATCACTCAGGCGCGCCACCTGATTATGCGGATTCGCGGGGTTCGAGTTGAACGAATCGCGGATCCCTATGGTCCAGGTCAGCTTGGGAGCCACCTTCCAGGTGTCTTGCACGTAGAAATCAAGATTGAGGAAGTCGAATGGTTCGTTTTGCGAGACTGGAAACGTTTCCGTGGCTGTTGAAGCGACGCCGTAGATAAATTGAGGCAAGGTCGTGTAGGTTACCGTCGGGACGTTTCCTTCGCCAAAGTCATAATCATTGAGCCGAAGGATTCGAGCATTAGTACCAAACCTCAGTTCGTGCGCGCCGCGAGTCCAGGCCAGATTGTCGTTGATAAAAAAGCGGCTCGCCCGCCTTCCCTGAAGCCAGGTATTGTCTTGCCCGCCTATATTGGTAAACGGCGCATTAGCTCCTTGGCCTTGCAATACGATCGGAAAGGCGGCCAGCGTCTGCGGATAGTTGCTCGGTCCGAAGAGACTGGCATACCACGTGAATCCGGGGTTGAAATAGTTCACCAGGTTCTGGGAGAAAACGTGCGTGTATCCCGCACCGAACGTATATTGGGGCTGCGACGAGATCGAGTCGAATAGGGAATTGATGGGGTCGGTGTACTGGGCTTGCAATCCGGTATCGGCTTGGAAGCGGAACCACGCGGTGTCCTTGGCGTCGATGTTGTAGTCCATTCGCACCGTTTGGACCTGTTCGTGGTCTTTGCTGGTGTGGGAGACGATTTGGCGATTGGCACAACCGTCGCCATTCGGCGGATTTCCCGCTGCCTGCAGGCCTTGCGCATTGAACGGACAGCCCAGAACAGCCAGAGGCGTTCCGCTCGTATTGCCATAAAGTGAGAACATTTTCCGGTAAAACGGCACTAATTGCGGCGCCGCCGGATAGCTCGATCCGGTTACTCGTCAATTCCCCCCAGCGGCAGTTGCTGCAGAACGTAGTTTTGAAAAGCCGGAGTGGGAACGGTGGCGGGTGTAACGATGGGGAGCGCAAGCCGCATCCACTCGAAATCGGAGAAGAAGAACAGCTTGTCGTGCAGAATCGGGCCTCCCAGGCTGCCGCCGAAATGATTCACGCTGGATTGAGGCTTCTGGTTTCCGGGCGTGGCATTCGTAAAATAATCCGCCGCGTTCAGAGCCGCGCCATTCCAAGTCTCATAGGCGTTGCCATGAAACTGATTCGAGCCGGATTTCGTGACGTAGTCGATCTGAGACGCCCCGTACCGCCCCTGATCCACCGAGTAGGAAAGCGTGTTCACTGTGACTTCCGAGACGGAGTTCATGCCCAGGACAAGATTCGTCGAAAGACCGATATTCAGGTTCGTAAGCGGATCGTTGGTTTCAAGACCGTCAACGATGTAGCCATTCGAGGCGGCGGGAAGCCCGTTGAACTCCACATTGCCGTAGCCATTGCTGCCTGAAACGGCATCGCTGCTGTTCCCCGCCGTGTTGATCAGGGCGCCCGAGGCGAACTGCAACGGGTAGGTGAGATCGGCCCCTGGATTCGGAATATCCTCCAGGACTGTGCCACTCAGCGTGGAGCTGGTATTCGTGTTTGCCGGGTTCAGGAGCGGCGCTTCGCCGCTCACCTGCACATTCTGTTCGGAGTGAGCCACGTTCAGCCTGAAATTGACCTCCTGCTTTTGACCCAGAGCGGAAGCCATGTTGTCATTCTGCTGTGGCTCGAAGCCATCCGCTTCCGCCTTCACGGAGTAGGTGCCGGGAGGCAGTTGCGTAAAATTGAAGCGGCCTTCTTGGTCAGTTTTGCCGGCGCGCTGCAGGCCGGTTTCGCGGTTGGTGACCCTGATCGTAGCGCCCGGAATGGCCGCGTTCGTGGCGTCTGTCACTTGCCCGAAAATGGCACTGGTGGCATCCCCCTGCGCGTTTACTCTTATCGAGCCAATACACAAGCTAGCGAGCACGAAAAGAGATAAGAAAAGCGCTCGCGTGCAGCCAGAGAATCGCGCCGTTCGAGGGTACATCTGTTCCGCGGGCACCTCAGGTGTTCCGAGACGGCACATCGAAGCATCCTTTTCAGAATGACACTGGTCGATATTAACCATAGTTAATTGCAGAAGTATACTGCAGTTTACACGCTGACGGCTGGAGTATAGAGGAGTTGTAGTTTAGTGATAACCTCGGGGCGCGTTTGCGAGTTACACGGACGCCAGGCCCCGACGCGCCGGCGCTACGATGGGCTGCGCGCGACTTATAAGGACACTAGCGAGCGGCCGCGGATTTCTTGGCGCCAACGGCCTCAGACCCCCTACCTACATATTCCCTGTTCGGTTAGCAAGCGCCTAGCGCCCGTGAGCAGCGGCGAGCGCATGATACGACGGGCTACTCAGGTGAAATAGGGGGTTCACCGGAACCCGCTGACATTGGTCGCTGAAGGCATTTTCTGGAAGCAGGCTGGCGGGGACCGGCCGCTTGCCCGGAGGCTTAGTCATGCCGCTTGACGTTGCTCAACGCGGCGATTGGGTCTTGGCGGAACTGCTCTGGCTGGTTTGTTTACGGTGGCTTTTTTGGGAGAACGAATCCTTCAGTCCGTGCACATCGTCGTTGGTGAAGACCTTGGCTGGCTTGGCCGAATGCGGCTTCTGGGCGCGAGCTTTGCGAGCCGCATCGCCCAGGGAGTCTGACTGGGGCCGCGAGGTTGCCGCCGAATTATCCTGGGCACGACCGGCGGAGATGCCGTAAGGGAAGAGAAGAACCGCCGCTGAAAACACCAACATTCGCGAGATCACAGGGCCACCTTTTCGGCTGTCGTAGAATTCAGTTACTAGGGGCGCTTCCAATCACTGGGTGGAAATGCGATGCGCCAAAAGCCAGGCGAAGGGCGGCGGAATTCGACGCCCACTTCCGTGGGACCGTTCGGCCTCTTTTGAATAGAAACGACGCGGCATTCCTGCTCTTCGCCGCTGAGCGCGTGCTTCAGAAAGAGCTTTTGATTCGCCGCTACTCCGGTGGCGAGACTAATCAGCGCGCCATGGGCGTTAACTGCCAGCGTGTGAGAGCCCTCGTAAAAGGGCCGACCCAACTTGGGAAGTCGATAGGCGACTACCGGAACGCTCATCGTGAGCCGTTGGCTGCGCCGCTTTCTGGTCCAGTTGTCTGACGGAATCACTTGTGGTTGAGCCATAGAATTGGGGTTCCCCGTGCGGCTTGCTGTACCGCATAGGGACGCTAACCCCGTTGGGCCTAGCAGACCACTGCCCGTAGGACTAGTTTGAGGACAGAACCGTAAGAACGGGTTTGGAACAGCGGAATCTGCTCGACCGACGGTCTTTGCCTGCTTAGCGGGGGCTGCTTCCCGGGGCCTGCTTACTGGGGCTGGCTGGATCGGATACCGGCAGGAAAGTGCTTCCGGCTTGCGAGGGCCCGGCGGTTTTCAGTTCGGCCAACTCCTCGCTCAAACGATTCCAGGCCTTGCCGTCCTTTTTGGTGACGATCGGCGCGGCGGGATCGCGGTAGTAAGCGAGAATATCCGCTCGCAGGTCGGGCGAAACGCTCTGGAAGTGATTTTTGGCCAGATTGTCAACCAGGCGCGCGTAGGCGCGGTCTGCCATGAAATAAGCGCCCGGCTTGGTGGGCGCGCCCGTATCGAAGTTGCGGTTTTGCAGATGGAGGCGCCCAGCCTGCTGATCGTCCAGCAAGTGCTGATATTGATCGAGCGCCGTATTGAAGCTGCTGCGGAACATGGCTTCGGTTTGAGGAGTGGGCAATCGCAAACTCAGCGTTTTCAAGGGCCCCACCTTGGGCACCAGCTTAATGATGAATGCGACGATTTTTGTGCCCTCTCCGGGAGTCTGATAATTCTTCCCCCAGGTTTTGCGATAGCTGGCTCGAGACATGTTGTAGAGGAACTTTTTCCGCGTGATTCCCGGCTTTGCGCGCTGTATATCATCCTTCTTGAGCACCCACGCGATCCTTACCGCCTTGGGGATTATGGAATGGACCGTGTAGCGATACGAGCCGATGGCCTTATCCAAATCTCCGAAAAGCGATTGCAGGGGGATGCCATAGGTTTCCTGGAAGGCGCGTTCGAGAAGGGGTGTGGCAACTTCGAAGCCAATAAAATCGCGATAGGCGTCCGGTGCATACTGGCCTTCGGCAACTTCCAGGACGTCGAATCCAAACTCTGTCTTCAAGTGTGCGACGGGATTGTCTTCGTACGTGACGACGGGGCCATACTTCTTGCCGAGATGGGGGTAGAGCAAAGGAACCGCTCGGTTCACGGCCTGATGCCCATCATCGTCGGCGGCATAATGCGCCAATGCTCCCAGCGCGAAAGCGTAGTCATCCATATCCTGGGAATCTCGAAGCAGCGCTTCAATAAACTGTCCGCTGCGCACATAGTGAGTCAAATCGCTGAAGAGATGGCTCCCGTGCGGGTAATAACCAAGATCCTGAACGAGCGTCCCGCCATATGCGTAGGCGTGCGCCATGCGCAGTTCGTCCGGCGTGGCGCCGGGGAAGCGCTGCAGAAGCACGGAGCGGATCTTGTCCCATGCGGAGTCGATGATGGCTTCGTGGGCCAGAAGAGAATAGGCATGCCCTGGCGACGAGGCGAGCAAAAGAAAGATCGCCGCCAGAATGGGGAGCAGAAGCGCCTGGGGCCTGTAATGCCGAATGCGGTTACGACCAATCCCGTATTGGGCGCCGTTCAACAATTACAATCCGCTAGAGAATTCGATGTTTCGCATGGCGCTGTGAGCCAGGGCTTATAGGTTTCCATAATAGGGCTTTTGAATGGCAGTGTGGAACCTGCAACTTTCAGGAGCGCATGCCCGCATTGCCGGCTAGCCGCCGGGACGGATTTCGCCTATTCTCCAATCACGATGAGCGACCACAAAGAGCGCGGGGCCGGCCAGCACCAACCCTGGACGTTGCGCGCAGCAAATCTGCTGGAGATGTCGGAGAGCGTGGTGCTGGTGGTGATTGGCGTGGCGCTTGTGTTGGTGGCGGTGCTGCTCCTCTATTCGAGCGTATACGACCTGAACGAGGCCGTTCGCCACGGGACGGGCGAAATCGAGACCAAAGCGATCTCCATCCTGAACACGGTGCTCCTGGTGATGATGACCATGGAGATCGTGTACACGGTGGCGCTCACGCTCAAATCACACGCCCTCAAGGCTGAGCCGTTCCTCATTATTGGCGTAATCGCCGGAATCCGGCGGATGCTGGTGATTACGGCGACCTCGACCGCGGTCGAACAGCCCGAGGAGTTTCATAATATGCTGCTGGAACTGGGGCTGCTTGCCGCCACGGTGGTGGCGCTGGCCGGCGCGATCTGGATACTCCGCTACAGCGCGCACCGGTACGCCAACGGGCAAGGGGACGAAAGCGAGCCAGAACCCGATTAAGAGGGCGATTAGCCCGATTCTGCCACAGGAATTGCCATACCCGCTGCTGGCCGTAGGATGAGTCTCAGGAGATTGGCCAGCGAGATCTCCCTGTCTCTGAACTGCCCCCTCGATCAGTAGCTTTCTTTAGGAATGAGCCCGTAAAGTGAGCCTCAGATGGGACGTACTTTCTTGTTTTCAGGCTCGTCATATAGAAGGGCAGAAGAAAGGTCGGGTGACAATGGCGGAAAATTCTGGTCTTGCCGAATTCAAGCAGGGAATCTCACTCTTGCGAGACGGGCACTCCTCGGAAGCCCTCGAATACTTGCGGCGCGCTAGCGAATTGAAGCAACAGAACCCCTATTACTTATCGTTTCTCGGCGTGGCCATGGCCCGCGCCGAACGCAACTGGTCCGCCGCGCTGGAGCTTTGCAAAACGGCCGCCAGCATGCGGCGCAATGAAGCGCAGCTCTACGTCAACCTGGCGGAGGTCTACGTTTCGGCCGAACGGCGTAACGACGCCGTCGAGACGCTGGATACGGCTTTGAAGTATTGCGGAGCGGATGCCCGCATCACGCGAATACGCGCCAAGCTCGGAAGGCGATCCTCCCCGGTGCTGCCGTTTCTGGACCGCGCCAACGCCTTGAACCGGAGCCTGGGCAAGCTGCGAACCCGCGTATGGAAACGCATACAGGGCTCGGGCGGGTCGAGCAGGATCTCCCAAGCCAGGGCCCACTCGTGATAAGCCTTTTCCATAAGTTTTTCCTCGGGCATTCACCATTCCGCCGAGCGGTTCGGTAGAATTGGGAGGAACGTTCAAGCGGACGATGGCGAGGTCGAAATGTTGGAGGAAGGATTTTGGGCCGAGGTCAAGATCGGAGACGAGCACCTCAGACTGTTTTCCGAACACAATGCCATGGGAGTGCAGGCCTCGGTGTACAACGTCAAGGCCAACGCCTGGATAGCTCCCTCGGAGGCAGTGGACGATATCGAACAGGGGAAAGAGCGGGCAGAGGAGTATGCCAGGGCGTACCTAAAGAGAACTGGAAATCTGGAGCTGCCGGCGTTGAATTGGAAGAAGGCTCGTTCACGATAGCGGCCCGGCCCAGATGATTGAAGATAACGAGTCGGTCTGGGCGAGGGCCGGCTCGTTTGGCAAGAAGTTGAAACCAAGTTGGCTGTGCAGCCATCTATACAATCAACGAACTAGCCGAAGGAAGCAGTTTCGGGGTCTCCTGGGCTGCTTCCTATTTTTTTTCCGACCTCCCTTATTCACGCAGTTTCAGATAAAGTTTTCCGCCGAATGCAGCACCGAGAGCGGCGCGCAGCATTGCGAAAGAAAGTCGCAACAGCGCCGGTGTAGAAGACGTCCAAGTTCCAACTGACAAAGCTAGCCAAGGAAGCAGTTTCGGGTTTACTCGGGGCTGCTTCCGATTTCTCTCGCTAAATGCAATTCCTGAGAAGGTTTTTCGGAAGGTAAGCAGGCGCCAGAAAGTTCACCACCGCCGCGGACACTCCGACATAGAACCTAGATGGCAATGATTCGCCGGGAGTGATTTCGTACGTTGGGAAGCACGCAGCGGGGGGCTAGTGTAGCGCTTCGCCGCGCTGGTCCGATCGTTCTTCGTCGCGAAAATTCCAGAAATTCCGTACCGACCCCAAGAACTCGATGGTGAGTAGCTTCACGGTGTGTACTTCGGGTGCTTCGGGTTCGGGGGCCACGGAGACGACGCGGCACTTTTGCTCATCGCGCGTGAGCCGATTCCTGAGCCGGACTACCTGGCCGGGCGAGACCGCAGCTGCCAGCCTGAGCGAGGCTCTGTCGTAGGTTGTAATGCGCGTCTCCGTCTCTTCGGTGAAATCGCCGGAAGAGAGCTGGCCGAACACAGTGACGGGAAGGCTTCGTGCGACGCGGCAAACAGGAGGCTTCGGGTCGAGCCACTGTTCGATCGTCACTTGATCCTTGGGCTGGATTTCGACAAATTCGATTCCCATACCTTCGGCAGTAATATTGCCGGTCACCCGGCCCGTTGCGGCGAAATCGGTTCCCGAGCATCTGATCCGCACAATGACCGCGGTACCTTTTTGGAAGGGCGCTTTCGCGCGGATGAAACAGCCGGATAAGCTCAGGTCGCGAGTCACTCCGATCATGTCTTCTCGCGAGTCCAAATCGATCACTTCAGCGATTGCGCCGAAGTCATAGCGGGTCATTTGACGCCGTTCGATCAACAAAGCTTCCTTCCGCGGGGCTTTCGAGACAAGAGCCAGTTTTCCGCCTTTATGCGGGGCGCGGAATAGTACTCTAGTTCTAAATACCCACTTAGGTATCTAACGGGAGGTGACGGCCGGGGAGCTGAAGTCGTTACGGTTACCGGTAACGTCTGCGCCACAGCAGCGTTGTTCGGCAAAGAGAGTTGGTATGGCGGCAATTACAATGGTTTCACGTGGTCGCAGCTGCCTGGAGTGCCGGTTTGAAACAGCTTGGTCGATACGAAATCCTGGGCGAGTTAGGGCGCGGCGCCATGGGCGTTGTATTCAAGGCCCACGACCCGCTGATCGGGCGCCTCGTCGCGCTCAAAACGATTACGGCGTCGGTGGCCGATGAGCCCGGCCTGGTGCAGCGATTTTGGCGCGAAGCCAAAGCGGCGGGCGCCTTGCAGCACGCCAACATCGTCACCATTCACGATGTGGGCGAGGCGGACGGAGTTCCCTTCATCGCCATGGAGTATCTGGAAGGGGAGAGCCTGGCTGCCCTGATCTCTCGCGGCGTTCCGCTACCTTTGACGGAAAAAGTGGGATATCTCGTGCAGACTTGCCGCGCTCTTCAATATGCGCACCGGCGGAGTGTAATTCATCGGGATATCAAGCCGGCGAACATTGTTCTGACCGTGGAGGGAGTAATCAAGGTGGTGGACTTCGGCATCGCGCGGGTGGCCGATGCCTCCCACACGCACACGGGGACATTGCTGGGCACGTTGGGCTATATGTCACCCCAGCAAATCCGTGGAAAGCACGCCGACGGGCTTTCGGATATCTGGTCGGTGGGCGTTGTTCTGTACGAACTGTTGACCGGCCGGCGGCCCTTCAAGGGAGGAAATCAGGCCGATCTGATGCGCAGTATCCTGCAAGACGAGCCGGTCCCGCTCAGCGACGCGCTCGGAGACTGCCCATACCAACTGGCGACAATTTCACGCAGAGCGCTCGCCAAGAATGAGGCCAACCGCTACCAGAGCATGGAACAACTACTTCTCGACCTGAAGTCGGCGTGGGCTTCGATGCACCTGAATAAACCCGGGGAACGAGCGCCGGCGGTCGGAGTGCAAACTGCCGAACACCAGTTCGCAATGCAAGAGGTGGCCAGAGGGGCAAAACCGCACCTTCCGCAATCCGGGCAGAAGGTGGAACCGAGGAGCTTGCCTGCCAAAGACGCGCGGCCGAGTGGCTTGGCAGGGGCCGCCGCCAAAGCGATCGACATCCCGGCCATCCCAGCTAGGGAATTGGCGCCGCCGCCGGTGAATATTGGAAGCGAGAGTGTGAGCTCGGCGAACCGTGCGTGGTCCACGCCTGCGTGGGCGGGATCATGGCAGCGGGGAATCGCCATCTTCGCGGCCGCATTGACCATCGTGACCATTGGCCTTGAAGCGAGCCGTCTCCGGCTTCATTCCTCCGGGAGCACGCCGGTTTCGGCGGCATCCGGTGCGGTGACCGTGGCGTCGAAGCCAGCGCAGGCGGCTTCGTCCCAGGCGGCTGCGTCCGAGGTGATTTCGTCAAAGACCAACTCGATCGGGAACGCGCCTTCAGGCGCTGAGAGATCGACACCCGAGGCGCAGTTCGAAGCAGTTGTGGCCGAATTCAATCAAGCCGTTGCGGCCAAAGATGCTGCCGCGATGAAATCGCATGTCTTGCCGGAATTTCAGCGGATCGCGCAGAGAGCCGGTCCCCGGGCCAAGGATGCGGCGGGGTACGTCTCGTCGGCGATCCCCAAGGCATTGCGCAGCATTACGCGCTGGCCGGAGATCGGATGTGGCGTCGATCTGCCCGATCCGGGAATCGATCGGGGAATCGACACTCAGGCGGCCTACTTCGCCGCTTGCGGCGGGCTCGATCCGCCCAAGCTTCAGTGGGTTCAGTTCTCCTGGCCGGAGTTTCCAGTGCAGGCCCGTCAGGCGGGTTTGGGCAACGGCGTGGCTCTGCTCTCGGTGACGGTTGACCAGCGAGGATTCGTCATTGCGGCGCGGTCGCGCGTTCCCTCCGACCCCTTTGGATTTACGGACGCGGCGATTCAGGCGGCTATGAAGTGGAAAACGACGATGCCGCGAGCGGGAGGAACGCCGGTTCGGACGCGGTTTTCCGTGGACGTACCCTTTGACCAGCAGTAGCTCGCGGCATTAACTCGCAAAGCGTCTTCCTCCTGGAATCGGTTGCTCCTCGGATCATTTATCCTCCCAGCTCTTTAGAGGATGGGAATGCGAAAAGCTATTTACCGCGAGGTGGGACTTGGCGCGGCGCTCGAATGGGAGTACCCTTTCGCACCGCACAAGAGGTGCACGCCATGAAAGTACTGAAGATCGCCGGCATCGTGCTTGGAATCGTCGTCCTCGTGATTGGGATCACAGCTTTCGCTTTATTTGGGGGGCTGCAAGGAGCAACGGCAGGACCTTCATTGGGAACGGGAATCGATCGCGTGCAGGCCGGCTATTCGACCGCTTATGTCCTCGATGCGGGGAATGGGCAATTTGCGCTGATCGACGCCGGTGCGGACGACAAGGGCGCCGCATTGATCCAGGATTTGCAGGCGCGGCACGCGGGTCCAGAGGCCGTCACGGCTATCTTGCTCACGCACGCGCATACCGATCACATCGCCGCCCTGGCGCTTTTTCCGAAAGCGACGATCTATGCGCTGAAGCGAGAAGTACCCATAGCGGCGGGGCAGGAGCCGTACAGCGGTCCCGTTTTCAAGCTCTTTGGCGGCAGGAATAAAACTCCTGTTAACGTGACGCATCCGCTCGAGGATGGCGAGAACTTCATGGTAGGGAATCTGCAAGTCACCGCTTACGCTGTGCCCGGGCATACGGAAGGCAGCGCCGCATACCTGACCGAAGGCGTGCTGTTTGCCGGCGACGCGCTGCAAATCAACTCCAATCAGCAAATCAGCGGGCCCTCCGTGATTTTCAGCACCGACCGGACACAAGGTGAGGATTCGCTGCAGCATTTGGGTCAAGAGTTGGAGCCACACGCGGCCCAAGTGAACTTCATAGCCAGCGGCCACACCGGGACCGTGGCCGGTATTGCGACGCTCCTCGCCTTCGGCCACTCCTGAGCGGCGCTGAAGGCTTATCGGTTAGCGTTGCCTCGCGAAGGGGTATCGTTCTCCTGGTCCAACTTCGCGATCTTGCGGTACAGCTCTAACAATTTGTCGCTGTCCGTCTCAACGGCGGCCGCTCGCAAAATCTGCGCGAGCTTTTCGTCTGGGGGCGTTTGGTTGTTGGGATCCACGGTTAACCTGTGTCCCTTTCTAAAGGGCGGGAATTATAGACGCTGCCGGGCGGACGTGTCTGTCACATATTGGACAGTTGCGGCGGGCAAAGATCGCGTGGGCAAGCTCGCTGTTTTTGCGTTGCCCCTCGTGAATCTGGCTCGCTCGCCGTCACTTCGCTACCCGCAGTTCCAGCCCGGGAAATGCCGCCTCTTCAAGACGCGCAATGCGCTCAGCGCTTCGCTGATGGCATGCCGTTCGGCCTCACCCTTGCCGTTTTTGGCGAGTCGTTTCAGCCGCGAATGGATTGCCCCTTCCGCCCGGGCAATGTCCGCCGGCAACTCTGCTGGATCGCGCTCCAACAGCGCTCTTTGATATAGCGCTTGCCACTCCGGCGATTTGCGATCGCTCACGTGCCGCCATTCCTCTCTGTAGATTGGCAACTCCGGGCTGGGACCGGAGGAACGGGCATCAGAGGGGACAAATGATGCCCGTTCAAAAATGCAGAGGAAGGTAGGCGGCGAACCTATCCAAGTCTCAATCTTCGGCTCGGTTTGGACAATACGGCTGCGGGTGGAAGGAGCAACTAAAATTACTCTACGAAAAAATTGCCCGGCGGTGCGTAAAATTGATGGGTGGCAACTTCAACGTGCGCAGGCGAATCCGGTCGTCTCGCGCCGGTCCGATCACTGTAAGGGTCGAGCCAGGGTAACGGAGTGCAGCGAGGTCCAGGCCCAGACGATTGGGCTTCGGAGCAAGCGTGTAGCAGATTCTTGATTGTGAAGGCGAGCTTTCCCGTTCACGTTACTCTTCTTCATCGTCCTCGCCTTCCTCATCGTCTTCATCACCGTCCTCATCGTCATCGTCTTCGTCTTCATCTTCATCTTCATCTTCATCTTCATCCTCATCGTCCCCGCCGTCGATTTCGCCTTCTTCGGCGTCGATCGCGCGGACCTCGATGTCGTCGGGATCCAGATCGTTTTCCTCGGCGTATTCCTCCGGCGAACTGTACCGGTTAGCGTCATCTCTGCAGTCGCCGTCGAAGCTCCACGGGTGATATTTACCGCAGGAGCATTTATAAATTATGGTTCCGGTTGCCATGATTCCTCCTGTACTGTCCGGAAACTCGTCCGGTAATGTTTATAGCCTTACTTGTGATTCGCTTCTCTCTCAGGCGGGCTCGTTCATTCAGCCGATAACCCGAGCGACTATCCGCCCGGCAGGAGGCAGCCTCTTCCTGAGACGACACTGTGGGAGTTTCTATCCGTTCCGCATGATTTAGTTCTAATAGGTTAAGTTAACACATCCATTGTCCGGCGGAAGAGCCGTAAAAGGCGCGAAGTTCGGGTATAGAATGCCCTGTAGCGGTTCCGCCGGAGGCTCTCGATGTATCCGCATCCTAAGAAGGCCAGCACAACGACTACGAGCCGCGGCGAAGAATTTCCTGGGAATTCCACCGACACTGAACGAGGAGGGAAGCGATGATTGTAAAACTATCTCTTTGCGTTGCTCTCGTGATGCTCGCGTTTTCAGCGGTTCCCGTTTTAGCCCATCACGGCTGGGGCGGCAACGTCGATGAAACCTCGGACCTGACAGGCGTCGTGGTCGCGAGCGTCAGCCTTGCCGGACCTCACGCCACGATGAAGATACGCGTTGGCGACCAGGTTTGGGATATGACCTTGGCCCCGCCAGCCGCCACCGAGCGGGCGGGCCTGAAGGAAGGAATGATTCCCGTGGGAGCGATGGTCACGGTCCACGGTAATCGCAATCGCGACCCCAAGCGATTTGAAATGAAGTGCACGCGCGTGACCTGGAACGGGAAGACCTACGACGTCTATCCCGGTCGCTCGTAAGGCAGGCGGGACTGTACTATAACTTCATGGCCTGGCTGCAGGCCTCGCCCCTGGGGCATGCCATGCGCTCATCCGGGGTGTGGGCCTACGGTGTAGTTAATCTTGTGCACATCCTCGGTGTGGCTTCGCTGTTTGGGTCCGTGCTGATCCTCGATCTGCGACTCCTAGGCTTCCGGCGACAAATACCTCTCCGCGATATCAGCGGGCCGACGGTGCCCGTTGCCGCGGCGGGATTTGCCGTCGCCGCGCTCAGCGGAGTCTGCCTGCTGGTAACGAAAGCGACGGAATACGTGGGCAATCCATTCCTGCTCATCAAATTTCCCGCGATCGGGCTGGGTATCCTGAACGTGATCGCGCTGAATTGCCTGCCGGCCTGGAAGGAACACAAGGCGCGGGAACTGTCCGCGCACGAAGAGTCCAGGCTGGCGGTGATGGGCGGCGTCTCGCTTTTCTGCTGGCTCACCGCAATCAGCGCCGGCCGCATGATCGGCTACTGGTGAAATCATCTCTAAGGCATACGGCCTGTTTTAATTCCGGGTAAAAAAAGGCCCCGCGCCCGATCGAAAGCACGTCGAAATGCCCGATCGAATGCGCGAGGCCGTAAGCACTACTTGGCTTGCTGCTTGGCTACTTCTCGCAGCTCTTACTAATCATCTTCAGGTTGGTGACCGTCATGTGGCCATGTTCGCTGGCGTTCTTGGTTACCCCGTGTTCCTTGGCTTCTTGTTTAGCGTCTTCCTTAGCGCCGTGCAGAGCGGCGTTCGATACGGCGCCCGTCGTTGTGATGGTATGTCCGACATGTGGAGCGAGAGCGACGCTGTCGCTCTTGAGTTCCCAGGTGCTGCCGTCCTTCGTAGCCAATTGATACTCATCTCCGTCCTTCTGCAGGCAGCCCGTTACAGTGCGGGTATTCATGTGCGTTTCCTTCTTGGGTTCGTCTGTCTGTGCCCATAGGCTGCACGACAGGAAAGCGAGACCAAGCATAGCGATGCCGACTTTAAATTTCATCCGAGCCTCCGATTCCAGTGGTTAGCGAGACACTGGTTTAGCGTCCCTCTACTAACGCCGAAGCGAAATACCATGCCCACGTCAACTGGCCTGCCGGGTGCCTGTATTGCGGCAACTTCAACTTAGTACGAGGGTTATGGTCATCAGCGGCATCACCTCAGAGGCTGACCGATCCGGAAACAGAGGAGTCTAATCTAGAGAGAATTTATGTTTCGAGGACAGGCGCGAGGAGTACGATGAGAGAAACGTCCCAATCGGAAACTCCTAGTTTGAAAATAGGGAACTGATGGACCCTTCCAACGCGCCGTCGAATCCGAGAGAAGAAGAACGTCCCAACCCTTCCGCCGCGGCCCAAGGAAAAGCGGCCTTGGCCCTCGGAGCGATTGCGCTGACGCTTGTTTTGGTTCTGGGGGGCTGGCTGGTGAGGTCGCTCGGACGACTAAACCGGCAGATGGCGCAACTCAGCCGCCAAAGTGAAGAGCTTAATCGCCGTGTGGAAGGCGCAGAGCAGCAATCACAAGGCCTAGCTCAGCAGGCGTCGCAAGCCGCGGCTAACGCCCAAGCGGCCGCCCAGCAGCGCGATGAAGCGAAACAGTCGGAGGCCAACGCCGCGGCGCAGGCGCAATCGGCCCTCGATGCCGCGGCTGCCGCGCAACTGCAGGCAGATCAAGCCGAGCAGAAAGCCGAGGAGTATCGCAAGCAGCGTGAAGAGGAGCTTCAACAGCTGCAGCAGGTGCTCGGGCAGATTGCCGAAACCCACCGCACCACGCTAGGACTGGTGATGACCTTGGGTGAGAAGTCGATCCGCTTCGACTTCGATAAGGCGAATATCGAGCCCCAATACCGCGACATCTTGAATCGCATCGCGGGCGTCCTGATGACGCTCAAGGGATATTCAATTTACGTCTACGGATATACGGATGACGTTGGCAGCCAGGACTACAACCTGAAGCTATCCAGCCGCCGAGCCCAAGCTGTGCGCGATTCGCTGGTCCAGGCGGGGATCAATGCGGGGCTGATCACCACCAAGGGCTTTGGCCAATCCGACCCGCGGCTCAAGGACGACAGCCCTGAGTCGCGCGCGGCCAATCGGCGCGTGGAGATCGGCATCGTCGATTCGAGGCTGCTCTTCGAACCTCTCCCGGAAAAGTAATCCCTTCGCTTTCGCCTCACGAATCCCGAGTTTTCTCCCTTACCGGCTTTAGGGCTCCTTGCTGGGGCGCCGCTTGCTGGCAAATACCTTGTGTCACGCACGGCGGGAGGGTACGATTCGCTGAGTCTAGGTCGCAAATCGGAAATTCGGGTTATTCCACGTGAAGGTTCTCCCGCATCACCGTCTCCGCGCACTTTTGTTGTTGGCCGTCTTCGCGCTTGCTGTTTCTCGCGTTAAATCGGAGCCACAAGAGTCCCAGGTTTCCGCGGAACAACTCGCCGCTTTCGCCGGACAGTATCAGTTCGACGACGATCCCGACCTCATTTGGTCGGTTTCCGTGGAGGGATCGCGGCTGTTCGTGGAATCGCCTCGTGGCCCGCGCTTCGCGTTCGTCCCGCAATCCGAAGACACTTTCTCGCCGGTGAGCGCTCCCTTCACGGTGAAGTTTGTGCGCTCGCCGAAGGGAGATATTGCCGGGGTCAATCGCGTCGCTGAGGACGGCACCCGCTATGCTCGCAAAATCAGCGGACAGCCGCGCGTGTTCCACAAGCCCCTATACACGCGCGACGACGTGATGATTCCCATGCGCGATGGCGTCAAGCTGCACGCCGCTGTTTTGCGGCCTAAGGACTCCACGGCTCCGCTTCCTTTTCTTATGGTGCGCACGCCCTATGGCGTGGATGGCAACACCCCTGCGTCGATTCCCGCTCAGCAGCCCGAGCTGGCCGCCAGCGGCTACATCTTTGTCTTCGAGGACATTCGCGGGCGGTACAAGTCGGAAGGGACGTTCGTAATGATGCGCCCGATGGCGGATCGTCATGATCCAAAATTGGACGATCCGAAACTGGTCGACGAAAGCACGGACGCCTACGACACGGTCGCGTGGCTACTGAAAAATGTTCCCAATAACAACGGCCGGGTGGGAGTATTCGGCGTCTCCTACCCCGGATTTCTGGCCATGGCTGCCGGCATCGATCCGCATCCCGCGGTGAAAGCAATCTCTCCACAGGCGCCCATGATCGACGTTTGGATGGGCGACGATTTCTTCCACAACGGCGCTTTCCGCCAAAGTTACGGTTACGACTACACGCTGGGAATGGAAAGCTCCAAGGAGAATGCCTTCTCCAAGCTCGACGAAGATGGGTACGATTTCTTCCTGCGCTTCGGCTCCTTTGCAGCCGCGGCAAGCCAAGTTGGGGTGGACAAACTCCCCACGGCAGCCGCGTTTCTAGCGCATCCCGCCTATGACCGCTACTGGCACAGCCGGGGCGTGGAATGGCATCTCGACAAGGTGAGCGTGCCGACGCTCTTCGTCGGCGGCTTCTGGGATCAGGAAGATATGTTCGGCCCTCAGGAAGCTTATTCAAAGGTCGAGCCGCACGATTCCCATCAGCAGAATTTTATCGTCATCGGTCCGTGGAACCACGGCCAGTGGGGAGCCACGACGCGTCATCTGGGCGCCATTCAATTCGGCGAACCGACCACGGACGAGTTTCGCGAGCGCTACGAGGCGCCGTTTTTCGCCTACTACCTCAAGGATGAAGCTGGATTCAGCCTGAAGGGCGCCGCCACATTCGAGAGCGGCGTCAACCGCTGGCGTGAATATACGCATTGGCCGCCCGCGGAAAGTAAATTGCAAAATCTCTACCTCTCCGCCGATGGCTCGCTGGTTCTCTCTTCATCGGAGCCGACGAAGTCTTCGGAGACTAACTCGGGGGAGACTAACTCGGGGGAGGCTAACTCGGGCCAGGCGAACTATCGCGAATATATCTCCGATCCCGCGAATCCCGTGCCGTACCGCCATCGGCCGATTCAGGCCACCTACGCCCCAGGATCTGAGTGGTACACGTGGATGGCGGAGGATCAGCGTTTCGTTTCAGGACGCGCCGACGTCGCGACGTGGACCACTTCGCCGCTGGAAAGCGACGTCACCGTTGCAGGCGATGTGATTGCGGATCTCTTTGCCTCCACGTCTGGCACAGACTCCGATTGGGTTGTAAAGCTGATCGACGAATATCCCGATTCCGCTGTTGCGCCCGCGCCCGCTGCGACCAGTACTCAGCCGAACATGGCCGGCTATCAGCTCATGATCAATGCGGAGATTTTTCGCGGCCGTTACCGCCAGAGCTTCGAACATCCCGAGGCGATTCCGGCTAACGCCACCCTCGAATATCGCTTCAGCCTTCATGCCGCCGATCACACATTCCTCAAGGGCCATCGCATCGAGGTCCAGGTGCAAAGCACATGGTTTCCCCTCTACGACCGCAACCCGCAGAAATTCGTTCCCAGTATCATGACCGTGTCGCCGGAGGATCTCTCGAAGGCCACCCAACGCATTTATCCCGCTTCTCACCTGGTCCTCCCCGTGGCCCCGTGACGGCCTGTTCTCACGTGCGCCATAGTCTCTTTGAGCGGCGCTTTTCAATCCGGCGTCTTTCAATCCAATGATCGGGAGAAAACGTATGCAGAAGATTACGCCCTTCTTATGGTTCAACGGCCAGGCGGAGGAGGCCGCGAATTTCTATACCTCCATCTTCAAGAAGTCCAGGATCGGCACGGTCCGGCGCTATGGAGAGGCCGGGCCGGGGCCAAAAGGGTCGGCTATGTCCGTGGAATTTCAGCTGCAGGGAGAAGACTTTATCGCGCTGAACGGCGGCCCGCAGTTCCAGTTCACGCCGGCAGTTTCATTCTTCGTCAATTGCGAAACGCAGGAGGAAGTGGACGATCTATGGGCGCGGCTTTCCGACGGGGGAAAGACGCAGCAGTGCGGCTGGCTGACGGACAAGTTCGGATTGTCGTGGCAGATCATCCCTTCCGCCTTGGGCCGATTGCTGGCCGATAAGGATGCTCAAAAATCCGCCAGGGTGATGAGAGCCATGCTGCAGATGACCAAGATCGATATAAAGGGGCTGGAGCGGGCAGCCGAACAGCGCGATGCCGCTTCGAAGTAACGCCGCTGTTGGTTCGAGATCTGTTCGGACTTCGTTCTGAGCACTGAGAACGCAGCGTCGTTATTCGGCAGCCTTGGTGGCCAAGGCTCCCGCGACCGCGATATTCTGGAGCAAATCTTGCGGCAGCCCGTGCCGCTCCTTTAGGTATTCGGGGCTGTTGTACGAAATCCACACTTTTCCCTGCCCGTCCTCCCAAACGAGAAGCTTCAGAGGGAGGTCGATGGCGACGCTGGGAGCGGCCTGCATGAGAGGCGTGCCGGCCTTGGGGCTGCCAAAGATCAGCAGCTTGGTCGGTCGCATTTTCATTCCGACCTTCTCAGCCTCGCCGCTGTGGTCGACCAATGCAAATAGGGTGACTCCCTTGGCCTGAAGGATCTCTTTGAGCTTCTCAACCGTTTGGTCCACGGAGTGGTTGCTGGGCGTATCGATAATTCCTCTGCCGCTTGCCGGTGCTGCCTGCGCCATGGAGGTCTCCTTACTATTTTGGGATTGAGTATTCGCAGAACCGGTACAGTCACGAGATAGATGCAGTTCTGCTGGCGGCGCGCCGCTTCGGGTGCTCATTGGGCGGCGCCTCCTTGCCGCGGGAAGCCTCATCGTTCGATGTGCTGGGCGATGCGCTGTGCCGAGCGAATCAACCCCACTCCGAGGGTAAGAACCGCGGCAGCGAGAAACAGCGCGCCGATGTAGGCGAGATTCATCAAGGCGTTTGGCGCTGTCGCATTAGGAGAAGCGACGGAGAGGAAGAATGCTGCCGGTATGAGAATTGCGGCGATCGGCGCGCCGGTTCGGGCGAGCCATTTCCAAAACGGTGAAAGCACAGCCTCGTCGACATAGCGGAGCATCACCAGGGACAGGACCAAATAAACGCCCGCATGCGCGTGGCCGGCGCGCCACAGGTCGTGCCGCAGCGGATTGTCGTTGTATCCCGGCACGTTTCGCGTGAGAGCATAGAGAAGAGTCAAGCCGCCGTACATCACTGTGGGAATAACGACGAGAAGGATTCCGCCGAGCATGCGCGATTCGCGTGACATCGTTTCCTCCGACTTAGGTTTTGTATGCAGCAGCCCTTTCACGACGAGATCTTGCGAGCGGACTCCTCGTCAGGCAGTTGGAGCGATTCGCTCACGGTGATTTCAGCGGCGCGAAGCCGCTTAACGGTGAGGTCCTGAATCTCCAGCGACTTGAATTCGGCGCTCTCGATCACTACACGGCGGATCGCCAGCCGCCCGATGGCCAGCACTCCGATCGCGAATGCGCCCACGGCGACGGCACCGACGGCAGTGGCTATCATGGCGACACCGTGGAAGCCGAGAGACTTTGAATTACGGCTCTCTTCCATATATGCCCACCTCCTTAAGGCGGCGTTGTTTCTTTACTTCTTATCGCGAAGACGAGGCCGCCGGCGCCTTGAACACTGCGTCGATGGCTGCCTGGGCGCACTTCTCGCCGTCGGCTCCGGAGACGCCCATTGCGCCCACAATGTGGCCGTCGACCATGATGGGAAGCGCCCCGGGTTGCGGGAAGTCGCGCATGAACGTCGGCGCCAGGTTCTCGCCGCTGCGGACCCTCTGGTTGGTCTCCGAGGTGGGGCGGCGCCAGCGCAGGGCCGATTTCGCCTTCAGCAGAGCGGTATCGATGGAGTTGGCCGAAGCGCCCTCCATGGCGTGCGACTCGACGACGTTGCCGCCCCAATCCAGAATCGCGATGGCCACGACTTGCTTGTTCTGTTCGGCCCAGGCCGAACAGGCGTCCACCAGGGCGCGCGCGCCGGCGCTGGAGATGATCTTGATATTCGTGGTGGCCTGCTTCGCCGAAACGGCAGGCGCCTGCTGAGCATGCGACGGCGCAAGCGGCAACAGAGCCAATACAGCGACGACGATGGACATGAACACGGTTTTCTTCACGTGGAATCCTCCTTCGCGCCCGTACGCCTGTCCTCCAGGTTTCGGGGCAGGCTTTCCGGGCGGCCTTTGCGGAGAGTACTGTTCCAAGATCATAGCCCAATCGGGGATATACTTCGCTCCGGCGTCTGCAGCCGGACGACGTAGGCGAATATCGAAATCACCATGAGTTCCGGACGTCCGCGATCGGTTCTTCTGCTGTTCGCGCTCGCTCTCGGCCTGCTCTTGCTTGGGCTGGCCGCCATTGGCAGTGCCGCGCAAGAGGCCACGGGCAAGCCGCTCTACCTCGTGGCGCGTCCCGAGCTGCACAATCCTTTCTTTCAGGAATCGGTCGTCTTGATGCTTCCTTTGCACGATCGAGAGCCGCGGTTGATCATCGGATTGATTGTCAATAAACCCGGACGGATACCGTTGGGGCAGGTGTTCCCCAGCGAGCGAAGCCTGCGGGACCGCTCAGACACCGTGTACTTCGGCGGTCCGGTAGAGATCGAAACGCCGGGAGCGGTGTTTCGCGCGGCAAAGCCTTCCAAGAAAGCCATTCACCTCTACGAAAACGTTTATATCAGCTTCGATAGGGATTTCATCGTGGGCATGCTGAAGAAGCCCAAGGCGGGGGTGGATATGCGCGTATTCCTGGGCCGCGCGCAGTGGGCGCCTGAACAGCTCCAGGATGAAGTAAGTCTGGGGGCATGGTACAGCGAACGTGCCGAAAGCAGCTGGATCTTCAGCCCCACCTCGCAAGATACCTGGCATCTTTTGCTCGAGCGGGCTGCGCCTGGCCCGATCGCACAGCTGCATCATTTGCCTTAATCACTCCCATCGAAAAATTGCATTGGCCTTCCTGGAACGTGCGACATAATGTTCCCGCCGCGGCGGCGAAGCTCCACTCACGGAGTAAAGTAGCCGACAAAGTTGCGGGGGGTCGACTCGTCTTGAGTTTTAACAAAGCCCGGACATGATTAAAGCGCTTAAGGGATTTCCCCCCAAGGTCCTTGTCTTCTCCTGGAAAGGACACGTCACGAAACACGATTACGAAGATGTGCTGATTCCCGCTGTAGAAGAAGCACTCAAGCACGAGGGCAAGATCCGCCTTTATTATCAGATCGATGCTGACTTTTCCGGGTTTGACCGCGTCAAGTGGGACGATTTCAAGGTCGGGATGGAGCATCTCGCTCGCTGGGAACGCATTGCCGTAGTTACCGATCTGGAATGGATTGGGTACACGTTCCGAGCCTTTAGTTTTGTGATTCCCGGAGTAGTCAAGGTTTTTCGGGTGGATGAGAAGGCCAAGGCGCGGAAGTGGATCTCAGAGGATATGACGCAGTGAGGGCGGCTCTGCATAGGGTCGCTCAGCTCAACAACCTGAACCTAGGCGATCTCGGGAACCCTCAAGGGAGACCAGCGTGCTGATCGACAGCAAATACTCGAACTCTTCGGCCACTTTCTGGCGGAACGAGAGCATATGTTCGATCTCGAAACCTTCTTCCGGATTCAGGCGAATGAAGGCGCGCAGCGAAGCCTCGACCTCCGGGGGCACTTCGATCAGCCGGCGGATGCCGTCAGGCGTGTTGCCTTCGCGTCCGAGCAATGCGAATAGTCCCCGGGCCTCAAAAGCGGGGCCGCGCTCGTCCCAAATGTCGGGCTCGGGTGTAATCCCGATGTCATCCACTTGTCTCCAGACTGTTTCCTGATCGAGAAACATCTTTCCTCCTGCGCCGAAATTGACCCATGCGGCGGCGCATGGGCAACACTACCTTCAGTTTGGTCTCCAATTGTTGCGCCCCTGTTCGCAATCTGTAAAAAGTTTGTCATCAGATCGGAATTTCATCAGATTGGCGGGTCCTGACTGCCAAACACGGCATCTGGCAGGAACCCTGAGCCGGGCAGGGTCTTCCGATCCCGATTGACAGAGGCGGCAGGCGGCAATAGCATGGCGCCATCATTCACGCCGGAACTCACGAGGTCCATATGAACCGCAGAACAGGCGTTATGGTCGCATTGTTTATGCTGGTGGCGTTGACCGCATCGGCCCAGCAGGTGAAGGATGTCCGCTCGGTTTTGGAGGCGTCACTCAAGGCGATGGGCGGCACGAACCTGAAGACGATTCAGTACTCGGGCGGCGGCTGGTCGTCGCGAATCGGGCAGACCTACGGGCTAAGCGAAGACTGGCCGAAATATGAGGTCGCCGACTATACCCGCACCATTGATTACGACGCGAAGTCGTCGCGCGAGGAGTACACGCGCAGGCAAGCGAAATACCCGCTGCTGGGCCGGCCTCCGATGCCCGAGGAGCACATCACGTCGATTTTAAGTGAGAACTACGCGTGGGACATGCAAGGCGATAAGGCGGTGCCTTTCACCCGCCTTTATCTCGACGGCGTGCCTTACGCCGACCTGCGCCTGCTGGAGATTGCCATAACTCCGCATGGATTTCTGAAGATGGCCCTGGCGGCCAAGGATGCCACGGCCATCACTCTGCCGATTATCGGGCCGTCCGATTTTGGGCTGTCGCAGTTTGGCAGGAAAGTGACCGTCGTTTCGTTCACGCTGGGGAAGTACCGCGTGAATGGAACGATCAACGACCAGAACCTCGTGGAGTTGACCGACACGTGGTTTCCCAATCCTGTGTATGGCGACATGGATTACGAGATGCGCTACACGCGCTACAAGAATTTCGGTGGCGTGATGTTCCCGACGCTGGTCCACGTGCACCAGGGCGACCCGAGGCTGAATCCCGCGCACAATTATTATCAGTACGACATCACGGACGTGAAGCCGAACGTTGCCGTAACGCCGATGCCCGTGCCGGAGGTGGTGCGCGCGGCGACCCTGGCGCCGGTGAAGGTGGAGAGCCGGAAGCTTGCCGACGGCGTGTGGCTGCTGGGGGGCGGGACGCACAATAGCGTGCTGGTGGAGTTCAAGGACTTTGTGGCCGTGGTCGAGGCGCCCAACAATGAGGCGCGGTCTCTGGCGGTGATCGAGGAAGCGGACCGGCTGGCCCCCAATAAGCCGATCAAATACCTGGTCAACACCCATCATCATATGGACCACGCAGGCGGGCTGCGGACGTACGTGTCGCAGGGGACAACGATCGTCACGCATGCGGTGAACAAGCAGTATTACCTCGACGTGATGTTGCATCCGGCGCCGCGGGAGTTACAGCCGGATCGCATGTCGCTCTATAGCCCGATGTACATGATCAGCCGGCGGCCCGCTCCGATCGAGACGGTGGGCAGCGCGGATGCGGGCGGACCCGGAACGGGATCGAGCGGCAGCACGAAATATGTGATCACCGACGGCGACCACATGATGGAAGTTCTCTTCGTCGAAGACATGAGCTACGAACTGGGCGACAACTCGTATTCTCAGGGCAATCACAGCAATGACATGCTGATGGTCTACTTGCCCAGGGAAAAGATGCTCGTCAATGCCGATCTCTACTCGCCGCCGGAACCCGGCGCGCAGCCGCCAGCCACGCCGACCTCGTCGATGCTGACGCTGTACCAGAACATGCGCAAATACAAACTCGACGTCGCCCAGCACGTGCCGATCGAGGGACACGTCGGCACCAACGACGAGTTCCTGAAGCTGCTCGGCACCAAGGTCTCCAAGACGCAAAATTGAGAACGCATCTTCACGGGTTGGCGGCGTGAAGACGGCAAGACTCGTGTCCTTGGCCGCTTTCCTCCCATGGTCGGGACTGTGCTCCGGAGGCGCATCGGCGCAATCGGCCGAGCCCGAGAAGCCAGAGAAAGAGATCGCCGTCGTCGAAAGCGGCGCTGGATTTCATGTTCTGGCCCGGCGGGAAGCATCGGTTCGGCTGGTTTCTCGAACCGGGCTATGACTACAGCTTCGGGCGCGGGCACGAGCAATCGGTGGGCATCAGCGGCGGGTTGCTGATCGCTATTCCATAACACCGAGTTTGCTTGGTTGCGAGGAGCGCGCCATGTTGCAAAGCGTTGCGCGGTGTGCTATCGTATGGCCCCGTAATGCTGTTAACATATTGTTATCATTGGACTTAGGCTGAGACACAGCCCCTTTTGAACCAGAAGAAGCAGATCCTCAAATCGGCCTCGGTCATCTCTCTCGTCACCGTCGTCAGCCGTATCCTCGGATACGTTCGCGACCAGCGCATTACTTTGCTGCTGGGCACCACCCCGACGGCGGACGCCTTCGTCCTGGCATATCGCATTCCCAGTTTGCTTCGGCGCCTGGTGAGCGAAGGCTCGATGACCGCCTCCTTCATCCCCATCTTCGCGCACTATCTGAACAATAAGCCGCGCGAGGAGGTGTGGGAGTTTGCGCAGCGCCTGTTTTGGACGCTGGCCGTAGTGCTGGCCGGGGTGACCGTTCTGGGCGTGGCCTTCTCGGGTCCGTTTATGCGTCTTTTCACGTTTTTTGCTCCGGGCCAGCCGGCCATGGAGCAGGCCATCTATTTGAACCGGATTATCTTCCCGTACGTCTTTTTTATCGGCCTCTCCGCGCTGGGCATGGCCATCCTGAATTGCTTTCACGTTTTCGGGACGCCCGCGGCGACGCCGGCGCTGTTAAATATTTCCATCATCGCCTGCTCGGTGGCGGCAGTATCGCGGCATTTTTCGAGCGCGGCCGTGTCCTTAGGCGTGGGCGTGTTGATCGGCGGAGGGCTCCAGTTTCTAGTCCTGTTGCCGCAACTGGTGCGGCGGGGAATGCGTTTTCATTTCGGGATATCGCTGCGGGACGCGGGAGTGCGCTCCGTGGCTGGCTTGCTGGCGCCGGGATTCTTCGGCATCGGAGTGGCCCAGATCAACTTTTTCGTCGGCACCATTTTCGCAACGTCGGGAAGGATGCCCACCGGGAGCGTCACCGCGCTCTATGTGGCCGAGCGCGTGATGGAGCTGGTCATGGGCGGCTACGCCATCGCCGTGGCCACGGCCATTTTGCCCATGATGTCGCACCAGGCGGCCTCCGGCGACATGGAGGAGTTGAAGTCGACGCTCTCCTTCGCGCTGCGCATCGTTTCGTTCATCACCCTGCCGGCGGCGGTGGGCCTGGTGGTGCTGCGCGAGCCCATCATTCGTGTGCTCTTCGAGCATGGCGAATTCGTGGCTGAATCCACCGCGCTCACCACTCGAGCCCTCTTCTACTACGCTTTTGGGCTGCCCGCCTTCGCCGCCATCAAGCTGATCGTGCCGGCGTTTTACTCCACCCACGACATGCGCACGCCCGTACGCATCGCGGCCTATTCGCTGGGCCTGGCCATCGCGCTGAACGCGGTCTTCCTGCGCTGGCTTTACCCCTTCGTGCGCAACGGCGGCCCGGCACTGGCCACCGTCGTCGCCGCGTACTTCAATTTTTTCTCGCTCTTCGCGATCTTCCGGCTGCGCTTCGGCCAACTGGGCACGCTCGACGTTCTGCTCTCGCTGGCGCGCAGCGGAGTTTGCGCCGCCCTGATGGGAAGCGTGTGCTGGCTAGGCTTGCGCGTGTCGGGGTTTGACGCCTATGCCGGATTTCTGCCGCGCCTCGGGATTTTCGCCGTCTTGATCGCCGGTGCGGCCGGGACCTATCTGGTGCTGGCCTGGGCCATGCGCTGCGGTGAGATGGGGGAGATTTACGGCATCGCCATGCACGCCGAGCCTCAGGCCGCCACGCTCGGCGGCCTGAGCCAGGAATTGTGAAGATGCAGCTACACGCCACCATCGTCAGCTTCCTGAATTACGTCAAGGTGGAGAAGGGCCTGGCCGCCAATACGCTGGCGGCGTATGCCCGGGACCTGCGTAAATTCGAGGCCTTCGCGCAGAAGCGGGGGCTGGATTTGCAGACGGTGAGCCGCGATCACATCGTGGATTTTCTCGGCGATCTTTACCGGCTGGGCCTTGATAGCCACACCGTCTCCCGGCACACGGTCTCCCTTCGCAATTTCTTTCGCTTTGCCCTGGCCGAGGAGGCCATCGCCTCCGATCCCACCCTCAACCTGGAGACGCCCAAGACTCGGCGGACCTTGCCCGTCTATTTGCGCATGGAAGATATCGACCGGCTGCTGGTACAGCCGAACCCGGCCACCCCGTTTGGATTGCGCGACCGGGCCATCCTGGAGGTGCTCTATTCCACCGGCCTGCGCGTCTCGGAATTGATTAACTTGAAGGTATCCGACATGGAAATGCGCATGGGCTGCTTGCGCTGCGTCGGAAAGGGTGATAAGGAGCGTCTGGTACCAACCGGGCGGAAAGCGCTGGCGGCGGTGAAGGAGTATCTGGAGAAGGCGCGGCCGCATCTACTGCGCCGGGAGGATGGAGCCTCGCCCCAGGGTGGCCGGCTTCGTTCCAGCTCCCCAGCATCGTCTCGCGCCGAGGGGCGTGCGGCGGGGGCTTCTGGTACCGCGTCGTGGATGTTCGTCAATCGGCACGGCACGCGCTTGAGCCGCACCAGCGTCTGGCGTTTCTTAAGCGCCTACGGCCGGCGGGCTGGCATACGGGCGCGTCTCTCGCCGCACAAGCTGCGGCACAGCTTCGCCACGCACTTGCTCGAGCGCGGCGCGGACCTGCGGTCGGTGCAGTTGATGCTGGGCCACGCCGATATTTCGACGACACAGATTTATACGCACGTGATGGAGGAGCGCCTGAAGGCGATCTACAAAGCGCACCACCCGCGCGCGTGACCACCGTGGGCGACTCTTGTCTAAGGAAGAGAATGGCCGATGCCTGATTACATGTACATGCTCGAAAGCCGGCTCTCCGCCGAGCAGCGCGCCGTGTTATTGCGCATGCAGGAGCTGGCCGTGGAAACCTCCACCAACGTCTACCTCACCGGCGGCGCCGTTCGAGACGTGATTTCGGGGATGCCCATCCGCGATCTCGATTTCACGGTGGAGGGCAATCCCTCGCGTTTCGCGCGCGAACTGGAGAAAGGCGGAGGGCGCGTCGTCCACGAGGATGAAAAGCTGCGGCACGTGGAGATGATTTTCGCCGGCGACGTCGAGGGCAGCGTGGCCGCGGCGCGCGAGGAGATCTATCCGCGGCCCGAAGCCCGTCCGGAAACGCGCTGGTCCACGATCATGGAGGACCTGCGGCGGCGTGATTTTTCTCTTAACGCCGTAGCCATCTCTCTGAACGCCGCGTCGCGGGGTCTGCTGCTCGATCCCACCAACGGCCTGGCCGATCTCGAAAGCCGCGAGGTCCGCGCGCTCTCCATCCATAGTTTCAGCAATCAGCCCGTGCGTTTGCTGCGCGCCATTCGCTATGCCGCGCGCATGGAGTTCAAACTCGAACCGCGCACCGAAGAATGGTTCAAGCTGGCGCTGGAAAGAGGGAAGCGCGAAGCCATCTCTTCCGCCGACGCCGGCAGCGAACTGCGCCAGGCGGCCCGCGAAGACAAGCCCGTGCAAATCCTAAAGGCTTGGGAGGCGCGGGACCTGCTCGAGCCCATCTCGCCGCAGTTGGCCAAGCGCCATCCGCACTACGAAATGCTCGCCCGCATTCTACGCGCGCGCGACGATTTGGCCGCCGCCGGAATCCGTCCCCGGCTCTTCGCGCCGGTCACTTTTGCCATGCTCGGCAGGTTGAAGGACCGCGAACTGACGAGCGCGTTGAGTCACCTCGAATTTCGGTCCCAGGAAATCGAGGCGATCACCACGGTCGAAGACCGCGCGTCCAAAGTTACCGCGGCACTGGCCGGGCGCAAGACGGCGTCTCCGGGAGATGCCTACGCTTTTCTGGAGAAGGCGCCAGGCGATCTGCTTGCGTTTATTCTGGCGGAGTCCTCGAACTCCAAGGCCGTGGGAAAGATTCGTACCTATCTCACGAAATGGAAGCCGTTGCGCCAGGCTTTGCCCGCCGCCGTGCTGGAACTGGAAACCATCGGCATGGAGCATGGCCCGAAATTCGATAAGGCGATCGAAGACCTCTTCCAGGCGCAACTCGCAGGCAAAGCGCGCAATCCCGAGCTGCGCATCAAGCTCCTGCGCAAGCTTTCCGGAATTAAAGAGGCGCCCAAGAAGAAGATTGAAGAAAAGAAGAAGCCGGAAAAATCGTCGAAGAAGAAGCCGGGAGCCCCAGCTCCGCCGGCCGCTGCCATTCAGCCCGGGAGGGTAGAGCCGCCTGCCGCCGATGCGCTCGCGCGGTTGAAAGCGGCGCGAAAGGGCAAACCTGCGCCTGCGCCGCCTCAAGCGGCGCCTCCGGCGAAACCCGCCAACAAGCCCAAAGCAGCCGCCTCCCGCAAGCGCTAGCTGGCTTGCGCTTGCAGGAGAGGCGCCCGTTCGCGACCCTACGGCTTGGGTTCTGTGCTCGGCTTTTCTTCCTTAGGCCGGACTCTGTACGACGGACCCCAGTTCACTCCGCGATGTATGGAGTCATGGGTTCCCGTGTCCATGCCCTGATTCAGATCTTCGCGTTCGGATCGATCGTCTTGGGCTCGTGCCTCATCCCGTACCTCTGCTTCCGATTCCATCTCGCCCGCGATTTCTTCGGATTTCCGTTCGTCTGTGTCGCCCATAGTTATCTCCTCCAGGCTGCCAAGCCTTGTACCCCAGGCCGATTCCGCCGTCGTCATCAAGCAACTGACTACCTTGCCACACCACCTATGTGATGCTCACAGGAGGGTCATCGTGGCGAGCTATTTGTGGCGAGCTATTTGTGGCGAATATCCTCGGGAGCGCGCTGCCGATCGAGCGGCAACACCTGCAACTGCCATTGGACAGGTATCGACGCTGGCAGAAAGCAAATCTTGCTATCGCAGGCTTGATACTGCAGCTCGCCGGCAATGGGGATCGTCTTTCCATCCGTGCCTAGAGAGTTGCTGAAGGCGTTCGCGCTCACCACCTGCACGTCCTGGCTGATGCGGAATTGGCCTGCGAAGACCGGGACACGCTCCTTGATCGCCGGCAGAAAGAGAATTCGCGACTTTGGGTAGACCGCAGGCTCGATTTGCAGCCCCGCCGCCGGCTCGACCATCAATTGGATCGGTTTGTAGTCCTTTGTACCCGGAGCATAGACATGCACGCCAGGCGGAAGCCGGATTTCGGCCGTCAGAGTGATGCGCCCGCCGGGGAAGGCGGTGCGGTCGGACTGTTCGAGCGCAAGCTGAAGGTGCGGCGCCTCCACGGTATTCGTGACTTCCTGGCCTAGTTCCGGAAAGAGCTTGGCGATGACGTTATTTCCCGAAAGCCGCTGGCGATACTTGGCCTCGAAAAACTTCTCGCGAATCACGCCCCCGGGATCCACGAAGAAGTACCCGGGCCGCGCCATGCCGTTGAATTGGCCGGTAGCCTCGGCGTTCAGAACCTCGTAGGCGCGAATGATTTTGGAGCCGGGATCGGAAAGCAGAGGGAAATCGATCTTCCGGCGGTCGGCGAAATATTTGAGTATGGCTTCGCTGTCGTAACTGATTCCGGCGACCTTGAGTCCCTGCTTCTCGAATCGCGCCTTGGCATTTTGCAGCTCCACGAGCTGCCCCTTGCAGTAGGGTCACCAGTCCGCGGAACGAAAAAAGAGCAAGACCGTGCCGCGCCGCCCTTTCAGGCTCTCCAGAGTTTGTTCGTGTCCAAACTGGTCGCGAAGCGAAAAGGGAGGCGCCTTGCGCCCCACGGGAAGACCGATAGCGGTGAGCAACTCGAGCGACGTGACGCGAATGGCGTTGCCGTTGAGGGTGCCGCGAAGTGTTACGCTGTCCCCCAGATGACCGACGGCCTTGTCCTGAGGATCGAGGGCCAACATTTGCCGCGTCGTGTCGTCGTACAGGACGAGCTTCGCGCCGGGCGTGTCCTCGGTGCATTTGGCGGCTTCGGCAAAGGCCTCGTCGGGGGTGCAGCCGCTGTTGAGGATGACCCCGGACCACGCGGTGGGACTTGCGGCATCGGCCTGCGGCGGCATTGCGGTTCCCGTCGCGCCCACCAGTAGAGCCACGGATAAGGAACATACGGCCGCGCGCCAGAGCAGTATATGTTTCGGGTGTGCCATGTTCGTGGACGTGCCTGGCTACTTTAACACTGATCCGCCACGAATCGTGCTTGGCCACGTCCAGGCCCCGAAGGTGCGCGCTTGAGTCTCTGGATAATCTCATTGCGGGTCGGCAGGCAGGAACAAGCGGATATTGGAATAAACAAAATCGTCTGCCAGCCCTTTTTGCTGGCTATCCAGGAGGGCCCAAAGTTTGGCGAAAGTCTGCGCTTGCAGAAACAGCATGCGCGACGTGAGCTGGCCCTGCTCGTCCGCCAGACGCCTGATCTCCTCCTCGCTTTTTCCGGAACGGGCTGCCGCGAAGAGCGCGTTTTTGGCGTGTTCCATCTCGTCGGCGATGGGCGTCGCTTCCTTGAGCGCGGCATTGAAAGCCGCGTGCAACTGCTCCTGCTGCGAATCATTCAATTTCAAAACCAACGTTACCAGTTCCAGGGCGCTCTGCTCATTGGCCTGGCCCAGCGAGCTACTGGTGGTATCCGCGCCAGGAGTTGGTGTGCTGAGTGCCGCGGATTGCGGCGCATCGGATTTGCCCTGGGCACGAACGAGCGCCGGGCAAAGCGCCAGCAGAGTGGCAGCCAATAGCAACCTCATCGATGAGATCCAAAATGGGGAAATCCAAAATGGGTGCGCGCGTTTGGTCATCGATCGAAGCTCCTCTTTCCAGCTCTTTCTGCTGCACTCAAGCAAAGGAGGGCCTGCCCTGCTAGGACCACGGCGCCGTCTCTTCCACCGGACCGCGTCCCTTCTCTGGCACCGGAGCCCTGCCGCGGAAAACGCCTCGCCGGGGGTTAGGCGAGATCATTTGCACGTCCCTGAAGCCGGCGTGCTCAAGCATCGCCTTGCAAGCGGCGACATTTGGAAACCAGAAGCAGGTCGGGTCCCTGCTGGGGTTCTCCGGAGGCCCGCTGGTAATGCCAAACGGATGAAACTCCGCCATCGGCTTGCTGCTCCAATTTTGGGCGACGGCGGTTCGCATCAGCAGCGTCCCGGAACAAACGGAATGAATCTTCTCCAGGGCCAGCAGGGGATGGCGCAGGTGGTAGAGAACGCCAAAGAACATCACCAGATCGAAGGTGCCAAAGGTTTTTGGCTAAGATCGTAGACGCTCGTCAAGTGCGATCGCGCGCGCGAACCGAGGGCGGCGCGGCAGATTTCAAACTTGCGTGCCATGGGCGGATAATTTTCTATTCCCACTACTTCCTCCGCTCCGCGTCGCTCGGCCTCGAAACTGAAAAAGCCTTCCGCGTGGCCAATATCCAGAACGCGCATTCCCTTCATGTCCGCGGGCAATCAGTAATGCGGTAATTTATCGACCCTTGGATCGCTCCATCCTGGAGTGACCAATCCGCCGGGCAGATCCATTTTGAGGAACCAATACGGCTCTTCCTGAATTCTGCCGCGCAGCCAATCCAGCACGGTCACTTTGTTCAGGTCGATGGGGACTGGCGCGGAGGGCTTGCGAGGAGCCTCCACAGCCGCCACCGCGTTCTTCCGCTTACGTTTGAAGAACATGATCCGCCTTTCCTTACGCTTGGCCTTAGCCTTAACCGCCCGGCGCGAGCCGCGGTCCATGCACCATGCACGGGCGCAGTGAGTTTATCCGCTCTAGTTTGTTTCTGCGATTCTAAGAGGCGAAGGCAATTCCACGCTGCAAGGACCTTTCTAAAGCGGAGGCGGCCGAGGCGACCCGCGCTAGATGCGCCCGCATTGATTCGAATACAGCTAGTTCACATTGATGTTGATGGTGATTGATTTGGAGACGCCTCCAGGCTGCCCGTTATTCGTGGGAACGGTCGAAGTCACGGTCACGGTTGACGGTCCGCGCGGTGTAGGCGTGTTGGGGGAGGGAATGGAAACTGGCACGTTGGAGCTGGACGCCGATCCTCCGCCACTACCACAACTCAGTAACCCTCCGGCCATCACGACCACCAGGAGCATTGTGCGGGCCGGCATTTGGCGCAGAGGCAGATGTTCATTGCGGGAGAAGACGAGGATACCAAATGCGACGGCTAAAAGCGGCGGGAGGTAAGTCAGTGGCAGGGGGTCACCAGGTGAAGCCAGACGTCGGGCAGCGTCTAGTTTGTTTATCGGCCGCAAAGAACTGGTCGCGCCACCCTTGGTGTAAATCGTTAGCGTTACGGCCGCCAGAGCGGTTCCGGCGTATAGTCCCGCGGGGCTACTGAAAGAGCAGTATGCGTTGAAGAGAGAACCCGGGACAGCACAGGTCAAGGAGGCGGTTGTTGGCATAGCCGTGTTCGCTGGAATGGTAGCCATATCCAGCCGGATCGGAGCAGGCGTTCCCCCTGTGATTTGAACGACGCCCGGCGTGTGCATCTCCAACGTGTAGTCCACGTTTGTCAGGGGAAAGCTGGCCGGAGTCGCTATGCCCGGGGCGCTGACCAGCAGGTTGTAACTTCCGGTTGCGGTGTTTGCCGTGAATCTCGGTGTGGCCGCCGAACCGTTGCCCGCGGTCGCGGCTGTGAACGTGCCGCTCCCGTTGAAGGTAGCGCTCGGGCCGGCGTCGGGGGCGCTGAAAGTCACGGGGACGCCATTCAGAAGATTGCCGCCCGCGTCAGTCACTGTAGCGGAGATCGGATAGGCGAACGTTGTGCCAACGACCGCGTTTTCTTCTGGCGGGGGCGGGAAGATATAGGTAGTAATCGTCGCTGGCGGGCCTGGGATATTCGTCATCGAGAAGGTGGCGTATGCCTGTTGGCCCGGAATGACCGCGTGAACCGCATAGCTGGCGGCGAGTTTGTTCGCAAGGAGCGTCCCGGACGTGGCAATACCCGCCCCATTCGTCGTCGCAGCAAACAGATAAGTGTATGAGTCGGGTCCGCTGGAAAAGGTCGCGTAGCTTTGAAGGGGCACGGAGAACCAAACAATGGCTCCGCCCACGGGGTTTCCGGTTCCATCCTTAACCGAGGCCACAAGGGGGGAAGCAAAAGGCGTCAGAATCGGAGTGGTCTGAGGGGTTCCGCTGGTTGCCGTTATGGTTGTCGCTTGGGTTGCGGTATTCGAAAGCGATAACGCCGCCGGCGTGCTTACACCGGCAACACTGGCCATGACGGCATACATACCGATGGTGTTGTTCGCGGTGAGGAGTGCTGAAGTCGCGACGCCGGTACTATTTGTAACTCCGGTGTTGAGCCCGCCCGCGAACGAGGCGCTTGCTCCGCTGGCCGGGGGCGTGAAGGTTACAGTCACTCCGCTCAGCAGATTGCCGCCTGCGTCGGTGACTTCGGAGGACAATTGAGAGGGGAATGGTGTCCCGATCGCTGTGCTCTGGGGAAACGAGTTCGGAACGACTTTCGCGGGCGGTCCGGGGGTATTGGTCAGGGCAAAGTTCGCGACTCCGGTGATGCTGGGCGCGCTCGCTTGCACTGTGTATAGTCCGGCGCCGCTATTTGCGGTGAAAGTGGCCGATGTAGCGATGCCCGAAGCGTTGGTTACGGCGGTGTTCACTCCGCCCGCAAACGTACCGCTGGCTGCAAGCCAAGGCGGAGTAGATATAACGGTGAAGGTAACCGTCACGCCGCTGATGGGATTTCCTTGTGGGTCCTTGACCACCACAACGAAAGGCGCCGCGAAGGCGGTCAGGATCGTTGCGTTTTGCGGCGTGCCGCTAACTACCGCGATACTGGTGGGCCAGTTGAACGCCAGATTGTAGGCATTGACGCTCCCCAGACCTGTAGCAAAATCCCACCCGGCCTGCGCCGTAAAGGCCGGTTGGTACGCGGTATTCGAGGTGGAGAGCACGCCGTTTGTTCCGGAAGGCAAGTAACAGTTAGAAAGAGCCTGGCTGGCAGCGAGAGCTGTGCAAGGTATGTCGGTGTCACCCTGTGTGACGTCATAGAATACGCAAGAGGTGAAGGGAAAGGCGCTGAAGAAACTAACAGAATTGCAGCCGGTACTAGTTGCCAGACGGTAATATATGGACGCGGGATTGCCTTCCCGCTTCGTAGTTTTTTGATCCACCAGCGCCTGAATGGAAGCCATAATCGGCGCGCTGAATGAAGTTCCGCCGCCGCCCGACCAGTTATCAGGCGTGCCGGTGCAGGGCGCCGACCCCTCGGTAGAATAGGCGGGGTCGGACCAGCAAAAGACGTAGTAATGTCCATACACTCCGTTGCCGGAAAAGAGCGAGACGTCTGGAATGTCGCGGACGCCATCAGCCGGATTGCCGGCAAAGGACTGCCACGCCGGCTTTGGATATCCGGAGCAGGTCCCACCTACGATTCCGGCAGTAGCTGGCGCGCCCATCGCGCAGCCGCTCGGACCTCCGCCTCCGGCAGCGGTATTCAGGAAATATTGCTCTCCCAATGAGCCGTTGCAAAAGCCACTGGAACCATAGGTCGGCGCGTATGGGAGTTGGTCCAAAACCTCATAATGATCGGCAAGCACGACGCTGGCGCAAGAGTCGTTCCAAGGAATCTCGGGAACGTAGTGAAGCGCGGAACCGTAATTCGAGGAGTTGATCTCGCTCCATAAGGCTGGTCCAGTGATGCCGAGAGCGTTATCTGCGAAATCCGTGCCGCCAACGGCTACGTTGTACGGAGTGGAGGCGAAGCCGCTGACAGCTATCCCGTGTGTAGCGCCGGTGGCGGCGTCAGAGCTGGCGGCGCCCTGGTCGCCAGCCGATACGAAAATGGAGACGCCCTCGGCCGCTCCTTGCTGATACAGGGAATTGATGAACGCGTTACCAGCGGCGCCGATCTCCGGTTCCGATTGGCCGTAGCTGATACTCACGATCGCGGGAGGCATAGCGCTGTTCAGGAGATTTTGCAAAGCGATGAAAATGCCGGGCACAGCGGCATCGGCGCAGGAGGCCACCTCGATCGCCGCGCTGGGAGCCGCCGCGCTGGACCATTCCGCGTCCACGATAGCCTCCACATCGGCGGTGTTTGCCCCGGGATCGATGCAGTTATCAGCGCCCGTGCCAGGAGGATGTATTTGCGTCAGCGACCCGGCAGGAAAGGCGGCCGAAAGGCCAAACGTGTCTCGAAAGGCGTCCCAATCCGAGACACTGTAGACATCGGACGGTTCGAGCATCACCACCGTCTGGCCTTGGCCCGAATAGCCGGCGGCAAAAAGTGGATTCAAATTGTAGATGGTTGCCAAGTCCGCCGGGGCTATAAGCTTGAGGTCCGTGGCCGTTGTGTATTCCGCGCGCGGGTGGTTCATGGCCCGCGGCCTGAAATCGTTCAACGAGACAATTCCCGCCACTGCTGGAGCGAGCGCCACCGGAATCTGTGGGTCGCTCATGTTGGCGACGTGCGCTGTGCCGTTCACGTCGAGATTATGGATCTCCGTATGGAACGCAGTGCGCGCCTGGCCGGCGGTCCCAGAGAAATCGATCGATCTGGGGCTGGCCCCATTGACCGCGAAACCTTCGGACTGGAGCCACGTGGTGATGGCTTGGACGTCCTGTGGCATCAGGCTGAATTGCTGCCGGAATTGTTCCGGAGTGAGCCACTTGTGGTATTGGGGCGATTTCGGGTCCTGCTGATCGCGCGTCAGATCGTCGAGTTCCTGCTGCTTTTCAGGCGGGAGGCGAAGCAGAAGCTGCATATGCTCCATGGGGAGATTGTCGACAACCGCGCCGCGATCGTTTCGGGTATTGGCTTCTGGGCGCGTGTTGCCCGGAAGCACAACCACGCGACTTCGGTCAATCGGCTGTGTAATCAGACGGCGTGCCGGCTGGGTCTGCGCACGAAGATTGTTTCTGTGGGCAAAGACGGAGAGAAAGACAACTATGCACACGCAAAATCGGCTTACTCTGGACAAGCGCCACCGCCGCAACGTGAGCGACTAGAGCCTGGCAAATGCGCCGCGAACAGCGAGAACTAGCACGAAGAAAAGGCCGAATGGCGGGCAGCATCCTACGGTGGACTGGCGCCATAGTCAATAGCCTATGGGAAGACAGGCCTCGTCGTGATCCTGTTGAAAGCTCCCGCGGCAGCGCACGGGTTTGGAGCGCGCCGAGAGCGCGCGGAAGGATCATTCTACCCGTCATCGTCGCCCTGCCGCTGGTGGCCGCCCATTCGTTGTGGATTCCGTGACGAATATCTTGGCGTTCGTCTGGAAAAATCGCGCGGCGCAGACTAGAATGAGGCACCGATGCCGACCCCGCGTTTCGTACATCTACATCTGCACACCGATTACAGTCTTCTCGACGGCGCTTGCGACATCACGGAACTGGTTGACGAAGCCGCCCGCCGGGGCATGCCTGCCGTAGCCGTTACCGATCACGGAAACCTCTTTGCCGCCGAGCATTTCCATCACGCAGCTTCCACGCGTGGCGTGAAGCCTATCATCGGCTGCGAAGTATACGTCGCGCGCACCAGCCGCCATGATAAAGGCGTAGAAAAAACCAACGGCGCCGAGGCTCGTGGCTCCCGCGCCTCTTCGGCGGCAGCCGGCAACGGGCAGCCAAATGGGCAGGGTCCGGAAGTGGCTGGGCGCGGCAACAATCATCTGGTCTTGCTTTGCGAAAATTCGGAAGGCTACCGCAACCTCATCAAGCTGGTCTCCGCCGGCTTTCTGGAAGGCTTCTATTATAAGCCGCGCATCGACTACGACCTTTTGGCCAAGCACAGCTCCGGGCTCATCGCGCTTTCCGCCTGCCTTAGCGGCGCGGTGGCCGAGCCGCTCACCGAGGGCCGCTACGAGGACGCCCGCACCGCCGCTTATCGCCTGCGCGATATTTTCGGCAAGAGCAACTTTTTTCTCGAAGTTCAGGACCAGGGTCTCGAAATCGACGGCCCGGTGAACCGCGAACTGGCGCGCCTCTCGCGCGAAAGCGGCATTCCGCTGGTGGCCACGAACGACTGCCATTACCTCACGCGTGCCGATGCCCGCGCGCAGGAAGTCCTGATGTGCATTCAGACCGGCAAGACCATGTCCGACCCGCAGCGCATGCGTTTTGCCACCGATCAGTTTTATTTCAAGACTGCCGAGGAGATGGCCCAAATCTTCGGCGGCGAATTTCCGGACGCGCTCGAACGCACCGCGGCCATCGCCGAACGTTGCAATGTGCGGATCGACCCGGTGCACAACTCGTTCCCCGAATTTCAGGTTCCGCAGGGTTATACCGCCGACAGCTATTTCGAGCGCGTCGCCCGCGAAGGATTCGCGGCGCGGGTGCCCTATCTCGAGACGATTCGCCAAGGAGGGCTGGCTGCGCCGGCCGCTGGCCGAATACGAGCAGCGGCTTTCCAATGAAATCAAGATGATCGTGAAGATGCGCTACGCCGGGTATTTCCTGATCGTCTGGGATTTCATGCGTTATGCGCGCGCCCAGGGAATTCCCGTGGGACCGGGGCGCGGTTCGGCGGCGGGCAGCCTGGTGAGTTACGCGCTGCAAATCACCGACGTCGATCCGTTGCAATACGATCTGCTCTTCGAGCGCTTTTTAAATCCCGAGCGCGTCTCCATGCCCGATATCGACATCGACTTCTGCATGCGACGCCGCGGCGAAGTGATCGATTACGTCACCCAAAAATACGGCCGCGACAACGTGGCCCAGATCATCACCTTCGGCACCATGGCCGCCAAGGCCGCCCTCAAGGACGTGGGCCGGGCCATGGATCTCCCCTATGGAGACGTCGACCGCATCGCCAAGCTTGTGCCGAACCAGATCAACATTGAGCTGGAGGAAGCGCTCAAGCAATCGGCCCAGCTTCGCTCGGCCATCGATTCCGACGAGCGCTTCAAGGACATGCTGGAAATCGCCAAGCGCCTGGAAGGCCTGGCGCGGCATGCCTCCACGCACGCCGCCGGCGTGGTGATCTCGCCGCAGCCGCTCACGGAACTGCTGCCCGTTTACAAGACCAATCGCGACGAAATCACCACCCAGTACGACATGAAGGGTCTGGAGCGCCTGGGCCTGCTGAAGATGGATTTCCTCGGCCTCACCACGCTCACGGTTCTTTCCGACACGGTGAAGCTTATCGCCGCCAATCGCAATGTGAGCTCGATCTGCAAACGCTGCCGCTTGACGACGCCCCCACTTATCAGCTTTTCTCGCGTGGCGATACCACGGCCATCTTCCAGTTTGAATCTCACGGCATGCGCGACATTCTGCGGCGCTATCAGCCCTCGCGCCTGGAAGACCTGACCGCGCTAAACGCGCTCTACCGCCCCGGCCCCATCCAGGGCGGCATGATCGACGATTTCATCAACCGCAAGCACGGCAAGAAAAAAGTCGCCTACGATCTGCCTGAGCTGAAGGAGATCCTGGAAGAGACCTACGGCGTCATCCTCTATCAAGAGCAGGTGATGCAGATCGCCAATCGTCTCGCGGGTTTTTCGCTCGGCGAAGCCGATATCCTCCGCCGCGCCATGGGCAAGAAGAACCGCGACGAGATGGCCGCGCAGCGCGAGAAGTTTCTCGCCGGCTGCGCCCTGCGCAAGGTTCCGCCGAAAAAGGCCGAGCGCATCTTCGATCTCATGGCCGAATTTGCCGGCTACGGCTTCAACAAATCGCACTCCTGCGCCTACGCGCTTCTGGCCTATCAGACCGCCTGGCTCAAATCGCACTATCCCGTCGAATTTGTGGCCGCGCTGCTCACTTCGGAAACCGGCAACACGGAAAAAGTCGTGAAATACATCCACGAAGCGAAAGGCATGGGCATCACCGTGCTTCCGCCCGACGTCAACACCAGCGACGTCGACTTCACGCCCGTCGGCGAACAGATTCGCTTCGGCATGCGGGCCATCAAGAACGTGGGAGAAAATACCGTGCGCGGCATTCTCGAAGCGCGCGAGAAGCTCGGCCGCTTCCATTCGCTCTTTCAGCTTTGCGATTCCGTCGATCCGCGGCTGCTGAACCGGCGCGTGCTCGAAAGTCTGGTCAAGGCCGGCGCGCTCGATTCTTTCGGAGCCCGCCGGGCGCAACTTTACGCCGTAATCGACCGCGCCATGGAGCGCGGCCAGAAGCTCCAGCGCGATCGAGCCAGCTCGCAGCACGCCCTTTTCGGCTCCGGCGGCGGCTTGCATGAGCCGCCCGAGCCCGAGCTTCCCGATGCCGAGGAATGGCCCGAGTACGAATTGCTCGCTAACGAATTTTCCACGCTGGGCTTCTACATTTCGGGGCATCCTCTGGATAAATATTCGGCGCGCCTCAAGGAATTGAGAGCTGTGGAGCTCGCTGCCATGGAGGGCCGCCGCAACGGCGAAGACGTCGTCATCGCCGCGCTGGTCTCCTCCATGCGCCCCATGCGCTCGCGCAAGGGCGATCGCTGGGCCATCCTCAATTTGCAGGACATGACCGGCGAGCTCGAAGCCCTGGTCTTTCCGGAAGCGTTCGCGCGCCTCGAAACGCTGCTAAAATCGGGTGCGCCGCTGCTCTTGCGAGGCCGCGTCAACGTGGAAGACGCCGGCACCCGCGTGGCCATCCAGGAAGGCCAGCCGCTCGACCGCGTCGCCGGCACAGTGGCCGCGACCGCGCAGATGCGCGTGCGTATCGACTTGAGCGCCATGGATGATTACACTCTCGATCAGATCAAGGCGGTGCTGACCCAGGCCCCTGGCCCGTGCCCCATCGCCTTTGACCTCATCGATCCGGACGGCACGCGGGCCACGCTGGCGTCCAACCAAAGAGTTCGCATCGACGATCGTCTGGTGAGCCGTTTGCAGGAGATGCCGGGCGTTGGCCCCGTGGAAGTGGTGCGCTGATGGAAAAAAAAGAGCGGCGCCGGCAGCTCGAGGAACTGGAACGCGAAGTGGAGAGTTTACGGCATCTGTCGGTTGACGGTGCCCAGAACGGCGACCTCGAAAAGCTTCGCGAGCAAGTCTCCGAATTGCGCCGCGAATTCTATACGCATCTGGGCGCCTGGCAGCGCACGCAGTTGGCGCGCCATCCGCAGCGGCCTTACACGCTCGATTTCGTCCGCCTTCTTTTCACCGATTTTTCCGAACTGCACGGCGACCGCGCCTTCGGCGACGATCCCGCCATCGTGGGCGGCTTCGCGCGGTTCAAAGGCCGCCATGTGCTGGTCCTCGGCCACCAGAAGGGCCGCGACACCAAGCAGCGCGTGGCGCGCAACTTTGGCCAAGCCAAGCCCGAGGGCTATCGCAAGGCGCTGCGGCTGATGAAGCTCGCCGCCAAGTACGGCCGCCCGATCTTCACGTTTGTCGATACGCCCGGAGCCTATCCCGGTCTCGACGCCGAGGAGCGCGGCCAGGCCGAAGCCATCGCCGTCAATCTGCGCGCGATGGCGCGCCTGCCCGTGCCCATCATCGTTACGATCACCGGCGAAGGCGGCTCCGGCGGGGCGCTGGCCATCGCCGTGGGCGATCAAGTGAACATGTTCGAGAATTCGATCTATTCGGTGATCTCGCCCGAGGGCTGCGCCTCGATTCTGTGGCGCGACGCCGGCAAAGCCGAGCTCGCGGCGGAGTCGCTGCGCATCACCGCCCAGGACCTCAGCGATTTCGGCATTATCGATAAAATCGTCCCCGAACCCGAAGGCGGCGCGCATAACGACCACGAAGCCGCCGCGCAGATGCTCGAACCCGTGCTCGTCCGCGCGCTCGACGACCTTTGCGCGAAGCCGGTTCCGGAATTGCTGGAGCGCCGCTACGCCAAATTCCGCCGCATGGGCCAACTTGCCGGCGCCGTCTCCGGCTGAAGCTGCGGACCTTCCCGCCATCCCAACTTGTTTGTTCACCTCATTCGGAACGTTATCGTGATGGTGGTGTCCACTTCGACGGGAACGTCGTTTAGCTTCGTCGGACGATATTGCCACTGGCGAACGGCGGTCACGGCCGCCTCCACGAGAACTGGATCGCCGCTCACTACATTCAACTCCTTGACGTACCCATCGGTTCCGATGATCGCGTGAAGAACGACTGGGCCTTCGGTGCGGGATGCCCGAGCTTCGGGTGGGTAAATCGGTTCAACTTTGTGAAGCTGTTTCGAGGTCACCACTTGGCCTCCGAGTTTGATCCGGAGCGGCGGAGCAGTGCTCAGTGCTTGGAGTACGGCGTTGTCCAAGTACCGAAATCCTCCCTCAATATAGAAATAGTGGCCGAGAAGTAGGGCATATGTTTGGCTCGGCGATCTACCAGACGCGCTGTAAAGGGTCAGAGGATCTTGCATAGCCTCCACGATGGCACGGTTGAGTCCGCTAACGCTCTGATCGATAGGCTTCTGCAGCGTGGTCACCGATACCTCAGTTCTCCCCTCGGACAGCGCAGCGTTAAAGAGTTTTTCTGCCTCAAAGGTAAGGCGGGGAGACAATTCCTGATATTTTCCGGCCAGCCTCTGCCCCTCCTCCGAGCCAAACTCTTTCACGAACCACGTCTTGTAATCAGGAATAGCCAAATTGTTGAGTAGTTCCGAAACCCTGTCGTTTCTTCCCGCTTTCACCGCCGCGAGGATATCGTCCATCAGCGCCTTCAGGCCTTCCGGAGAATCGGGATAAGCTGATACTGGGTTGTCGGCTACGCGATCCTTCGTCCCTTGCGCGCTCGCGGAAAGCACTAAGACCAGACATAGCCCGATGCAGAAGAGGGAATTACGTGAAAGTCGCCGCATGAGAACTACCTCCGCACGCCCGGGCAGAAGGGCACTTCATTAGGAGCACAGAGAGACAGATTCTTACACTATTTAGATTATTTGAGAATAGACGCGCTCTTTTCTGTCCTCGGTGCGATCGCGTTTTAGGCAGCCGACATAGCCGATCTCGGGGCCCTGGGCAGCTCCTTAGGAAAGCATCACGACCCGGGCTGAATCTTGGTCACCGTGATGGTCTGGCTGGTCTCTTCATAGTCGCCCGTAACCTTCACTTTGTCTCCCGCGAATTGCTCGGCCTTGGTCTGGTCGCTCAACTGGTAGACCGTCTTGGTGGCCGGATCGTAGAGCACGAAACTGCCGCCCACCTTGGCGCAGGCGAGTGTGCAAGCCTTGTCGCCGGATTTGTCGGCGGGCATGCCATGCGCTTTTTCCATGGCTGCGTGCGAACCATCCTTCGCGCATAGACTATCCATGATTTCGCCGGTGAACGTGCGTTCCTTTTGCGCGTAGCCGGTTCCCAGAAGAAGCAGCGACGCAGCGATAAGTCCAATTCCGAATCTTTTCATTTCGTTTCTCCCTTTCGTAATTTCGGTGCAACCGTGGCTTGGGCTGTGAACGATTCGGCTGCCACCATTCGGGCCAAAAGGCCGATCGTCGTCGAAGCCGGAGAGACGAACTCACTGCATGCCTGCACCCGTTGGCCACACAAACATGGATTGGCCACACCAATGGGATAGGAGTTTTCGGCAGAAAGACTCAAAAAAGGAGAATGAGGGGCCGCCCGGAACGTGGCGGCTGGTTACCGACTTTGGCCGAAAAGCGCTTGAATATGCACGTGCCGGATTAGAAACGTCTGCATAGCGGAATAATTGTGGGCGCTCCCGTTTTGGGCTACTTTATGGCAGCGATGCTTCCCATAAAAGAGGACGTGGAAATTACGCAAGTTACCGACCCTTTTCGTCCTTATGAGCGCCTCGTCAAGATCAAGGTGCTCAACAAGACTGTGGAGGTCCCGGAGCGAAACTCGCTCTTGCGCTGCTTCCAGTTTTTGAGCCCGGAGACGATCCCTTACGGCCGGTTCTGCTGGAACCAGGATTGCCAATATTGTCGCGTGATGGCCAAGCTCCCGGACGATACCAAGCCGCGGGAGATGCTGAGCTGCAAGTTCATGGTCATGCCGGGCATGGAGATCACCGAGATCAGCCCCGAGTTGAAGCTCTGCCTTCGGCCCGTTCTGCAGAAGTAGCTTGCCCTCCGCCGTCCTCACAGCCATATCACGATAGGATCGGAAGGGAAGAAGTACCCCAGTTGCGGTTCGCGCAGGTAGAACCCTCCCCAGATCGGCAGCGAGAGACCGGAAACAAAGTTTCCGCGCGCCCTCGCGCTGGTCACCAATGACAGCCAGCGCCGCTTCCTCGAAGTACCGGCCCCAGCAGCCAACTCCAGCTAACTAAATTGGAAGTTTGCCCGTCAGTGGGAAAGCGAGGTCGTCATCGCAGCGTGAACTAAAGGGGCTTTCTGGGTTATCGCACGTTCGGGCTCCCACGCCCCTGCTGCCTTATATTGTCGATGACATGATCAAAAACGGCAGGGCTGCCCGGCCCCTTGCAGGACTCCGTATTCGCGCCTTTCAAACCGGATTCGGCAACCGCGGCGGCGGAATTGAAAAGCGACTGCACGCGTTCCCGTTCTGCGCGGCAAGGGCCGGGCTGCAGACAGTCAGGCGGGCTCGGAAGTCGGGCGAGTGTCTCCAGTCCCTGCGCGGCGGTCGCTTTTGCGGCTGTATAAGATTGCGGCGTTCGGAAGACGGCATCGACGCAGCCCGCCAGAAAAGGCTCTGCGCGCTTGATCAAAGCTTCCAGATGATCTGCCGAATCGATTCTGTCCCCGAATGCCAGAAACTGATCTACATACGCGGCAGTCTCAGGATAATCGCCGAGCGAGAAATAGGCCATGTATTCGTCGTGATAAGCGTCTCGCAACAGGGACGAATCCGGATACTTCGCCGCAAAATCGTCGAGCAGTTTGATCTTGGTTTGCGCATGGCTTTCGTTGCGCGCCGCCTGGTAAGCGATGCTTTCAGCGGATGTATCCAGCGGTTCTCCTTGCGGGTTCCTAGGCGCGCACCACGCCGTGACGCACACCGCCAGCAGGCCGGCGCAGGCGATGGCAGCGAACGCTTGTTGCCTTACGGGCTTCATGGTGCAACTCCAGAAGGCCAAAACCAAATTCGGTTGGTACGATTCTACACTGAGATCGGCTCGACCCTTGCCCCAGCCTGCAAGGCTATTTGTTTATAACCGCTCTGTAGCAGTCCGGCAATCTTGTGGTAAGATCACGCGTTACAAGGGAAACCTGGGGAGGTCTGGTGAAAGCCAAGACAAAATTTGGGATTGGCATAGGCGTGATTTTGATATCGCTTTCGGCCCTGGCATGGATGGGCGCCAAGCAGAGCCAAACCTACTACCACACCGTCGCCGAGATCTCTTCTCTCAGCTCATCCGCCATGCATCAGCGCATTCGCGTGGGCGGCGATGTCGCCGCTGGATCGATCAAGCACCTGCCGGGCCGCATCGATTTCGTTCTCACGGAAGAGGGCAAGACCCTGCCGGTGAGCTATGTCGGATCGGACCCGCTGCCGGATACCTTTAAGGACGGCGCGCAATGCCTGGTCGAGGGCCATGCTATGCCCGATGGGCGCTTCGTCGCCGAACAGCTGCAGGCCAAGTGCGCTTCGAAGTACGAAGCGGCACCGGGCGGCACCCAGTCGTCGCAGCCCGCTCCTAGCTCGGACCGCAAGAGCTGACTTTTCGACTGGCGAAAGCTCACCTTGTTGCTAGACTTTCGTCGGAAGATCTAGGGGGAAGTCGTTGGATATTTTTGGCTCGTTTGCCCTGCTCCTGGCATTTTTCTGCGGACTTTATGCTTTTGGCGGCGGAATCGCCGCCATCATCACGCGCCGTCCGCTGCTGATCAAGAGCGCGCGCCACGCCGGCATGGCGGTTTGCGCGCTCATCTGGGTGGGATTCGGCAGCCTGGCCTATCTTTTCCAGACCGACAACTTCTCCATTGCTTACGTCGTGGAGCACAGCAACCGCACGCTCCCGGCCTTTTTCAAATTCGCGGCCATCTGGGCGGGGCAGGAAGGCTCGCTGCTTTTCTGGAGCTTCCTGCTCTCGATCTACGTTTTCTCCGTGCTCTTCGTCTATCGCGGCAAGCATCCCGAGCTGATGCCCTACGTTGGCGTGGTCACGGTCGGAGTGCAGCTTTTCTTCCTGACTCTGAATAATTTCGTCGCCAGCCCGTTTCACATTCTCGGCTCGGCCGCTCCCAATGGCGCCATGCAGTGGATCATGCGCGGGGACGGCAATGGACTCAACCCGCTGTTGCAGTATCCGGAGATGGTTATCCATCCGCCGGTCCTTTATTCCGGCTACACCGGCTTCACCATCCCGTTCGCTTTCGCCCTTGGCGCGCTGCTGGGCCGCTATCCCGGCGAAAAGTGGATTCATCTCACCCGCCGCTGGACCATGATCGCCTGGGGTTTCCAGGGCGTGGGCATTTTGCTCGGCGCGCACTGGGCTTATGCAGTACTCGGCTGGGGCGGCTACTGGATGTGGGACCCGGTCGAAAACGCCTCGCTGATGCCCTGGCTTACCGGCACCGCGTTTCTGCATTCGGTGATGATGCAGGAGAAGCGCGGCATGATGCGGGTGTGGAACGTCTGGCTGGTCTTCATCACGTTCCTGCTGACCATCTTCGGCACCATGCTGACGCGCAGCGGCATGGTGAATTCCGTGCACGCCTTCGCCCAATCAAGCATCGGCAATTGGTTCCTCGGTTTTATTATCCTGACGCTGCTGGTGTGCTTGGTCTCGTTCTGGCGCAATCGCGACTATCTGCGCAGCGACAATACGCTCGATTCGCTCGTCTCCCGCGAATCGAGTTTCCTGTTCAACAATCTCATCCTGCTCGTCGCCTGCGTGGCCGTGATCTCCGGAACGTTGTTCCCGGTGTTCTCGGAATGGGTGCGCGGCACCAAGATCAGCGTCGGCGTGCCGTTCTTTAATATGATCAATCTGCCCATCGGCCTGTTCTTGTTGTTCCTTACGGGGGTGGGACCTCTGCTCGCCTGGCGCAAAACTTCCATGTCCAGCCTGCGCAAGAATTTCGGCGGGCCTTTGCTGGTCGGCATTGCCGCGGGCGTCGTCGGCATGGTCATGGGCTTGCGCAATTTTTACGTAACCACCTGCTTGATCCTCTCTGTTTTCGTCACGCTGACGATCCTCCTGGAGTTCTATCGCGGCGCGCGCGTGATCTCCTCGCGCGGCAATACCAATATCTTTTCGGGCGTGGCCCAGCTCACCATGCGCAATACCCGCCGTTACGGCGGCTACGTGGTGCACTTCGGCATCGTGCTGATCTTCCTGGGCATCTCCGGTGCCGCATTCAACCAGGATAAGCAGATGGATATGCCGCCGGGCGCGCAGATGACCATCGGCCCCTACCGGCTCACGGACCAGACTTTCGACAGCACGCAGGTCGGCAATTACACCGCGGATCGCGCCACCATCGCCGTAGATCGCGGCGGGCAAGCAGATCATCATGCTCTATCCCGAGAAGCGTCTGTATCCGGCCAACCAGGAATCGGGAACCATGGTGGCCATCTACTCGACGCTCAAGGAAGATCTCTACGTCGTCTACGCCGGCCGCAGCCCGGAAACGAACCAGCCTGTGATTCACGCTTATCTGAACCCGCTGGTGAAATGGATTTGGCTAGGCGGCGCGATTGTCGCGCTGGGTACTTTGCTGGCCATGGTGCCCAATCGCCAGCCTGCGCTGGCGCTGCGTGCTGTGGTCGATCCTGCAGGCGCCCCTTCCGGGCTTTCGCCTGCTCGCGCACCCACGCAGCGCTACGATGGCCATGATTGACGTGCGCACGGCAATGGTGTCATTCCGAGGAGTCCGCCGCGGCGGACGACGGGGAATCTGCTTTTTCCTTCTGGCGTTTGCTCTTATTGCCGGGTTCGCCGTCGCGCCGGGCTTCGCCCAGACCGCGCCGCCCGCGGCGCAGATGAATATGCCGCCGGTCGAGCCCGCGAATAGTGCTGCGCTGCCCACCGGCCGGGCCCGCGATATCGGCAAACAGATCATGTGCACCTGCGGCTGCGGCGATACAGCCGGATCGTGCAGCCATCCCGGGGCGGCTTTTTCGGGCCCCTGCGAAGTGGCCAAAGGCAAGCTCAAGGAGATTAACGAGCGCGTCGGCCGCGGCGAATCGAACGACTCGATCCTGAAAACGTTCGTGCAGGAGTATGGCGAAGCGGTGCTGGCCGCGCCTCCCGTGAGCGGCTTCAATTGGTTCGCCTATTTGTTCCCGGCCGTCGCGTTTGCTATAGGCCTGGGATTGGTCATAATGATTATTCGGAATTGGCGGCATCGTCCCGCCGCCGCGCCCGCTTCTGGGCTGGCTGTTTCCGCCGAAATGCTGGCACACGCGCGCCGCCAAATCGCGCGCGATGTGCGCGACGATTGAAGATCGGACTCCCGCCGGCATGGCAATGAATCTGGCAATGGCATTCCCCATCGCGGCAATCGACATCGATACGCTCGCCGTGGTCGCCTGCGTGGCGCTCACCGCCGCGGTCCTGATCTTCGTCTTCATGATCGAACCCGATCCCGGCGATTCCGCTCCGCATCGCTCGCTGCTCGACCAGCTCATGGAGCGCCGCGACATTATTTACGATAATCTGCGCGATCTGAAGTTCGAATACCGCACCGGCAAATTCGCCGAGGAAGATTACGAGCAGATGAGGCAAACTCTCGAAACCGAAGCCGCCCTGGTGCTCGCCGAAATGGAGCAGGTCACCGGCAATCCCTCGGCCTTGCCGCGTTCGGACGCGGCTGTGCGGGCCCGCGCCGTCTCCGCCGCGCCCAAGGCAGGGAATTAGCCGTGCCGCGCGCGAATCATCGTGTCATCCTGAGTCTATCGAGGCGGGCGAATCTGGCCGCCCGGTTTTTCCTATCCCGAGCCCTGGCCTGCTTCGCGCTGCTAATCGCCTGCGCCGCCGCTGCCTCAGCCGGCACCGTCAGCGGCGTCATCCATAACGGCACAAACGGTAACGCCGTCGCCCCCGGGGTGGACGTCATCCTGATCCAGTTGCAAGGCGGCATGCAGCCGGTGGCCAACACGAAATCGGACGCCAAAGGCCAGTACAAATTCGACTATCCCGGCATCGGCCAGGGGCCCATGCTCATTCGCGCCGTCTATCACGGCGTGATGTTCCATCAGCCGCTCGTTCCCGGGCACGATACCGTGGACGTCACCGTCTACGATCCTTCCTCCGATTCCAAAATCGTTAACGTGGGCTCGCGCGTCATCGTCTTCCAGCCCAACGGCGACAAGCTCGTCGTCGGCGAAGAGTATTCCCTGCAAAACCAGTCCCAGCCGCCGAAGGCCTATTTCAACGAGAAGGGCGATTTCGATTTCCAGGTTCCCGAGGGCTCGCAGCTTTCGCAGGTCTCCTCCTGGGGACCTTCGGGCATGCCCGTTGTGCAGGGCACCATGGACCGCGGCAAGGGCAAGTACGCCATCGCGTACGCCTTCCAGCCCGGCGATAACGGCGTGCGCTTTTCCTATCAGGTCCCCTATCCCTCGAATCACGCCGACGTGCGCCTGAGTTCGGCCTACTCCGTCGGCCGCGTGCTCCTGGTCGCCGCGCCCAGCGTGCAAGTAAACAGCCCCGGCTTCATGCCCGCCGGCACCGAGCAGGGCTTCAATCTCTACACTCGCGATTCCGTCCCCGCGGGTTTGCCGTTCGACGTATCCGTCTCCGGCACCGCTCCTCCGCCGCAGGCCTCGCCGGACCAAAGCCAGGGCCAGGGCAACGATCAAGATCCCACGGTCAATAGCCGCGTCAACGAGTCTGTCCAAGCGCTGCCCAACCGTCTCGATAGCCTGCGCTGGATCATCATCGGAGGATTCGCCGCGCTCTTCGCGCTCGGCGTGCTCATACTTTGGCGCAAGGCGGACTTCGTTCCTGGCGCCGCGGCGGGCGCGGGGGACATGCCTGTGCCCTCGTCTTCACCGTCTGGCCCGCGCGGCAAGCGCAAATCAATGGCTTCTTCAGGGGTTTCTCAAGGGGCTTCTCAAGCCGCCGCGCCTCCAAGCGCGCCTGCCAGAACGGCTTCGTTCTCATCGCTGGCATCGTCTGGGGCGACGCCCGCGCCTTCGGTGCACGCCGCGTCAGCCGCGCCTTGCGCCGGCCGGATCGGCTGTCTCGGTTGCCTCCGTCGCATCCGCTGTATCCGCCGTCGACGTGCCTGCCGTCGAACGCGAAGTGCAGAACGGCCTCGACGGCCTGAAGGACAAGCTGTTTCGCCTCGAACTCCGCCGCCAAGCGGGCACCATCTCCGAAGAGGATTACGCCCGCGAGCGCGCCCGCACCGAGCAGATCCTGCGCGAACTCGTGCGAGGATAGCCGCCCCCGTGCAACCTGGCTCCTCCACCCCAACGCCCGCAAAATCGGCGCGCGCTGGGGACCCCGCAAGTCGCGCGCCCCGCGGACTGGGCCTCGAATTCATCGACTTCGCCAAACGTTACGGCCCGCGCTTTGCCCTGCGCGGCGTCTCTCTTTCCATCGCTCCCGGCGAGTGCGTCGCTCTCGTCGGCCCGAATGGCTCCGGCAAAACCACTTTGCTGAAGGCCGCGGGCTTGCTGATTCGCCCGTCTGCGGGCCGCGTGCGCTTCTCGCACGCGAACGCCAATGGCACCCCCGAGGACTTCAACTCCGGCGATGCCGGCGGCGGCTCCTGCGCCATCAAGAGCTCCATCGGCCTTGTCTCGCATAGCATCCTGCTTTACGACGAGCTCACCGCCGAAGAGAACCTCGTTCTCTTCGCGCGTCTCTACGGGCTCGATGCGCCCGACGACCGCGCTCGCGCCGCTCTCGAGCCTGCCGGGCTCGCCGCTCGCGCCGGCGATCTGGTGCGCAACTTTTCGCGGGGCATGCGCCAGCGCTTGGCGATTGCCCGCGCGCTGCTCGCCGGTCCGCGTCTGCTGTTGCTGGACGAGCCCTCCACCGGCCTCGATCGCGCCGGCCAGCAATGGCTCGGCGCGACGCTTGGCGATCTCGCCGCAGGCGGCTGCACCGTGCTCATGAGCACGCACGGCGCCGGCGAAACGAGCTCCTTCGTTACGCGTGCGATCCGGCTCCTCGCCGGATCGGTCGTGGAAGATTCCGCCGTCTCCGGCGATGCGCGGGCCATGCTCGCCGCGGCCCTGGCCGCGCACGAGGAGGCCTGATGGCGCTGGCCCGGCCCATCGGCATTCTGCTGGCCAAGGAGCTGCGCACCGAATTCCGCACGCGCGAACTCCTCGCGACCACGCTCGTCTTCGTGCTCATCGTGCTGGTGCTCTTCAGCTTCACCTTCGATCCTACCAGCGTCGAATCGCGCCGCTTCGGCCCCGGCCTGCTGTGGCTGGCGCTTTTGTTCGCAGGCTCGCTGATGCTGCATCCATCGTTTACGCGCGAGCAGTCCAACGACACGCTGGTCGCCCTGCGCATGGCGCCCATCGAGCCGGTGGCCATCATCGCGGCAAAAATTCTGGCGAATTTCTGCTTTCTGCTTCTGGCCGAGATTCTGCTGTTGCCCGTTTTCGCCGCGCTCTATAACTTGCACATTCTGCCGGTGCTGGGCCGCCTCGTCGCCGTGCTGGTGCTCGGCACGCTGGCCATCTGCATCGTGGGCACCGTCTTCGCGGCCATCTCTTCGCAGGCGCGGATGCGCGAGTTGCTGCTTCCGCTGCTGCTGCTGCCGCTCCTGACGCCAGCGCTCATCGCCAGCGCCGAAGCCACCGCCGGCCTTTTCGAGGACCAGCCCGCGCTGGCGCCGGTTTGGATCGGAGTTCTGGCCGCTTTTGATACTATATTTCTTACCGTCACCTGGCTTTTCGGCGATTATCTGTTGGAGGAGTGAACCCGGGCCATGGCATCCGCCGCGCACGCGAAAAATAGGGAGCCGTCAAGATCGGCCGCCGGCCAGGCCTTGGCCACCGTTGGCGTCGCGCTGCTGCTCTTTGCGGCGGTTTACGCGGCCATTCTGGTCGCGCCCGAAGAACGCACCATGGGCCTGATCCAGCGGATCTTTTATTTTCACGTGCCCTTCGGCTGGTCCGCTTTCATCGCCTTCTTCATCAACTTCGTTGCCAGCATCGCTTATCTCCGCAGCCGCACGCCGAAGTGGGATTGGCTGGCGGTCTCTTCCGCCGAAGTGGGCGTGCCATTCGTGACCGTCATGCTCGTCACCGGGCCCATCTGGGCGCATCCCGTGTGGGGCATCTGGTGGACCTGGGACGCGCGGCTCACTTCCACGTTCGTGCTGTGGGTGCTTTACGTCTGTTATCTCCTCCTCCGCACCCTCATCGACGAGCCCGAACGCCGCGCCGTGGTCTCTGCCGTCTTCGCCATCTTCGCGGCCTTCGATATTCCCCTGGTCTATTTTTCCATTTGGTTTTTCCGCACCCAGCATCCGCAGCCGGTGATCGGCGCGGGCGGATCGCTCGATCCCCGCATGCTGGACGTGTTGCTGCTCGCCTGGGGCGCCACGCTGGCGCTGCTGGCGCTTTTGCTGGTGCAGCGCTATCGCCTGGAAGCCATGCGCTGGGAGCTCGATCATTTGCGGCTCAACCTCGATCGCCCCGGCCCCGAGCCGCAGCGCTTGGCGGCTGTCGGCAACAAAGGCGGCTCCGCATGACCACGCCTGGAAGCGTTCTTTGGGGTGACGTGATGGCAACCGGACGAAGGTCGACGGCGAATCGAGCTTTGGCGCACAGAGAAAAGGAGGCAGGATGAAAAATCTCGATAGCCTGGTGGCCGCCTATATGGCCGTATGGGCCATCTTCTTCGTCTATCACTTCACCATCGCGCGCCGCCTGGCGCGCTTGCAGGACGAACTCGCGCGCCTCAAACAATCCCTGAAGCAGTAACGGTCCGGATGACCAAACCTCGACTCGGCGTCGTGCTCTTCCAACTCGGCGGACCGGACTCGCCTCAGGCCGTCGAGGGATTCCTCTACAATCTTTTCTGCGATCCGGACATCATCAATTTCACGGGCGCCTCGCTGGCCCGCCGCCCGCTGGCCTGGTGGATCGCCCATCGCCGCGCTGCGATCGTGCGCGAACATTACGACGCCATCGGCGGCCATTCGCCCATCCGCCGGCTCACCGAACTTCAGGCGCGCGAACTCGAACAGGCGCTCGCGCCCGATTTCGACGTTCGTTGCGCCATCGCCATGCGCTATTGGAATCCGCTCACGCGCGAAGCCCTCGAGCTCATGCATTCCGCGCATCGTGAAGCTCCGCTCGATGCGCTCGTCTTGCTCCCTTTGTATCCGCACTACTCCTTCGCCACCACGCTGAGCAGCCTCAAGGAGTGGCGCCGCGTCAAGTCGCAGGCGCGCCCGGCCGCGTCGTCCTTCCCGCGCGAGATCGTGATCAAGGAGTTCCACGTCCATCCGCAATATCTCCAGGCGCTCGTGGGCAATATCGAAACCGCCTTCGGCCGTTTCTCCGATCGGCGTCAGGTGCAGCTCGTCTTCAGCGCGCATGGCCTGCCGCTCAGCCTCATCGAGCGCGGCGATCCTTACCAGCGCCAGGTTCAGGAGACCGTCGCCGCCGTGATGGCTCGCGGCGGCTGGCCTAACGAACATTTGCTGTGCTTTCAAAGCCGCGTCGGCCGCCAGAAATGGCTCGAGCCTTCGCTCACCCAAACACTGGAAAGGCTGCCGAGGGAAGGGAAGAAGCATCTGCTGGTGATCCCTATCTCGTTCGTCACCGAACATATCGAGACACTGCACGAGATCAATATCGAGGCGCGCGAGCATGCGCTCGCCTCGGGCGTCGAGCAATTCGAGATGATGCCCGCGCTCGACGATTCGCCCGACTTCATCGCCGCGCTCGCTTTGCTCGTCCGGACCGCCGTCGCTTCCAGAACAGTCACCGGAGCCGCCAAGCCCAACGCCGACCCGACCCCGGCGGCCAGAGGCTTATGGCGCAAGAGCTGATTGTCGCGACACTTCTACAAATTGATGGCCATCCAGCCCGCGAATACTTAAACAACATCATGGAATTGCAATTTCGCCTGAGCGAGGCCGACTACTTACGGCACATTTTTCTATTCGAAACGATACCCTTGGCGCTTTCTGTGGTGGTTCCGCTATCCAGTCGCCGTTGTAGCCCCTGCTATTGCTCTAGCCGTCGCGCGCCCGGATAAAAGCCCAGTCCGTGGATATTTCTCGCGGCCGTTAGCGGTGACGGGCAACACTATGTGCGCATACCATGGGATAGGCGCCAAGGGTTCCGGGGAACCTGGACAACGGCTGATCTCGGCCACGATCGACGGTGAATCCATTAGATTGCGGGGGCAAGTCGGTGAAACGGCCGCAAGTTGGAAGGACATCGCTGATATCCACGAATTCGATGGGGGTTTCATGTTCGCAACAATCAAACGCAAGACTTTGTTTCTGCCCAAAGCTGCAATGAGCGGACTGCAAATTGAAGAACTAAGAGGCCTGATATCCATACACGCCACGGGCCGAGTTCCATGGCTACTTCGATGAAGCCGGTGCGCAAAATTACTGTCCGGGTGCAATCTGAGCTTCTTGACAAAGCTCGGGGCGTCACGGGTGCCGACATCAGCGACACAGTCCTCGCGGGGCTGCGGCTCGTTGCCGCATCGCCGACGTACGCCCGCTTGCGCCAATTCCGGGGCAAGGTTTGCTTCTCGCGCACGAGTCCAGAGATGAGATCAGACCGGTAATTCGCGCTCAGGCAACCCCGCGCTCGCACCTTGCTTCTGAGTTCAGTCGAAGGCCTGCGGAGCTAGGCCGTCCGCGCTTTTCGTCGCGAATGCCGGACACAACCAAAGCCAATAATGTTAAAGTCCCCTGTGCATTTCGCGAGCGGCCTCAGCGGATTTCGCGATTGGCTCCAGCGTGTTTCGCGATTCGAAGGAGTGCTGCATGAAATCGTTGTCGGAGGAAGTTCGGCCGGCGCATGACTGAAAAAGCATCGATCTCATCCCGCCGTCCGCGTTTTCCCGGCATTCCCCTGACGCTTCTTTTGCTCGCGGCCTCCTTCATCTTTCTTGCGAGTTGTTCGAACAACTCCAGCTCCACGACTACCCCGGCTGCCGCCACACCGGGCGCCCTGGCAAGCATCACCATAACGGCGTCCGTCCACGACTCTGACCGACACCGACATGTCCGAAACGGTTACAGCCAGCGCGGCCGATAGCAGCGGCGTGGCCATCACGGACTGACCTTCACCTGGACGAGCAGCAATCCAAACGTCGCCACCATCAATGCCAGCACCTCCGCGATCGTTCCTGTCGCGCCGGGCTTCACTACGATTTCCGCCTCTGCCGGCGGCATCACAAGCGGCGGTGTCACCTTGACCGTTACCGCGCCCCTGAGCGGCCAATATGCCTTCCTCGTGCAGGGCTTTGACGACGCCACCGGCGATCAAGTGGCCATCATCGGCAGCTTCGTAACCGACGGTATGGGCCATATCACCAGCGGCGTCGAAGACATCAACGGACCTCCGGGTGGGACAGGAGCCTTCCCTATGTCCCTGCCAGCCGAGCTCACCTTCACCGGCACTTACACAACCGGCACGGGCACGCAAAGTCCCGGCCTCATGACTTTCGTCAATTCGGCCGGCCTATCCAACCAGTTCACGTTCTCTACCGGCACGCTTAGCTCCGGCGTGCCCACCGTCGGCAGGATGACGGAATGGGACGATAGTTCGGGCTCGGGCAGCCAGCGCGCCGCCGGCTCGTTCTATCTTCAGAATACGTCAGCCTTCGCGCTCTCCAGCATCAGCGGCCCGTATGCCTTCCAATTCTTTGGGCAGCAAACCGCTCCCGGCTCCTGGTACGTGACCACCGGGGCATTCACGGCCGACGGCAACGGCGATCTCACCGGCACCGAACTCGATACCAACATGGCCTCGAGTGGCTCACAACACATCACGTCGTTAGCGGCTACGCTGGCCACGAATACGGCCAACCCAACCGACACCACCACCTTCGGCCAATTGGTGGTGACCTTCACCTCCGGCATATCCCAGACCGGCTACCTTTATATTGTCTCTCCCACGCAGGCCCTTTTCATGGAAGCCGACTATGAGAGCGTCTCCGGTCTCGAGGCCGGGCAAATTCTCGCGCAGTCCACACCACCGTTCTCGAACGCGTCGCTCAACGGTGTTTCCGTCGAATACGAGCAGGGCCTCGGCTCAACCGCCGGCCGGCCGCTGGCCGCGATTGGCCTGATCACCTTCACCAACGGCACAACTGCCGCCGTTAATCGCGATTCCGACGATAGCGGCACGCTTAGCTCGCAAAGCGGAGCGCTGACCTCCTCCGGCGTGGCCGCGAATGGCCGCGCGGTGTTCAGCGGCACTCCTGCGCCCGCCATCGTCTATCTCGTGAGCGCGAACGAAGGCTTCATCATGTCCACCACGACTTCGGCCACTATGGGATTTTTCCAGCCGCAATCCGGGCCGTTTTCCGCCGGCTCCATCAACGGCAATTACTTCGGCGGCACCGTGCCGCCCACCGTGCAGTCCACATTGAATTACGTACAGTCGGGTTTGCCTAAGTCGCTTGGCATCCCGGTGATCAACGACGCCGAGCTCTCACCAGGAAACGGATTCGCCAGCATCACGCTCGACGTCAGCTTCAATGGCGGCCCGGCGAACTCGCTGCACCGCGGCGTGCCAAGCGCGTTCACTATCACCGTTGGCTCCAACGGCCGCGCCATTGACACTGCGAACCCGCCTGACATCTATTACCTGATCGGACCCACGAGCTTCCTCATGCTGAACCCGGGCGCCGCCGGCCCGGCGCCAATTCCGCCCACGCCGGTCATCGACCTCTTCCAGCAATAGCGTCGCGACGAGTGACTGCCGCATTGCCCTCCTCATCGCCGCTGCGTAACGGGACGGGCGATGAGGGGCGATATGGAGGAATACGATACTTTGGGCATCTTCAGTCCTCGGTATTCCCAAATCGGCTTGACACAAAGCCGCTGCCGTCATATAACGATGTGTTCTAAATTAGTTGGTTGCATTTATATTGCTTTCCTAGTACGAGGTTGACGTCGTTTCCATGGCGGACCACGCCGAAACAAAAACCGCAGAGATCCCGAGCTCAGCAGCTAAACCCTCCGGAACCGCTTCCGTTCCGGCAGCCAAGCCCCCGTCGAAACCTGGCGCCGAAAAGGCCGGGGCGGAGGCTCCGCCCGATCGCATGCGTCGACGCGTGATCTGGGCGGCCATTGGCGGCTATCTCGGTATCAACTTCCTGATGTTCCTGCGCTTCTTCTTTCCGCGGGCGCTGTACGAACCCAATACAGTCTTCTCCATCGGCTTTCCCGCGGATTTTGCGCTCGGCGTGAATCAGCAATTCCTGAACACCAACAGGGTGTGGGTGATCAAGGAACCGGACCGGCTCTTCGTTATTTTCGCCCGCTGCACTCACCTCGGCTGCACGCCCGAGTGGAAGCCCAGCGAAAACAAGTTCAAGTGCCCGTGTCACGGCAGCGGTTACGATGCGGAAGCCATCAACTTCGAGGGACCGGCGCCGCGTCCCATGGATCGCGCGCACGTGGAAGTTGACGCCACCGGCAAAACCATCGTCGATACCAGCCGTCTGTACGTGGACGACCCCAATGCCGGCGTCAACCATTTCAACGATCCAGGTGCTTACATAAGCCTGTAAATGCGGCCAAGCGCGTCCCGCCAGGACGTCGGCAACGGGTAAGGTCAGGGGGGAATCATGGCGGAAGAAAACGGGGGCAAGCGCGCCGGTTTGTTGGACCGGGTGCGCGAAGACGCCGAAGACATAAAGAAGCTGGTCCGGGAGAAGGGCAAGGAAGAGATCGAGGGACTCAAGGACCCGGAAAAAACCCAGCTTTATCGCTCCATTTTCCGCGTAAAGCACGAAGAGACTCCGCGCAGCCGCTCGCTCGGCGTTCTCAGCAACGTTTTTCTCCATCTTCATCCCGCTAAGGTCAATCGCGACGCCACCAAGTACAACTTCACCTGGGGCATGGGCGGAATCACTTTTTATCTCTTCATCGTACTCACCTTCACCGGCGTGCTGCTGATGTTCTACTACCATCCCACGAAGGTGCAGGCTTTCCGCGACATTTTGTATCTGGAGAACGACGTTCCCTTCGGCAAACTGCTGCGCAATATGCACCGCTGGGCCGCGCACTTGATGATTATCGCGGTCTGGCTGCACATGTTTCGCGTCTTCCTCACCGGTTCCTATAAGCGGCCGCGCGAATTCAATTGGTGCATCGGCGTGCTGCTCATGGTGCTGACCTTGCTCCTCTCTTCACGGGCTATTTGCTGCCAGACGATCAACTGGGCTTCTGGGCCGTCACCGTGGGAACCAACATGGCGCGCGCCACTCCCGGCCTGGGGAACGAAGGGCCCTTCGGTTCGCTTCTGGGTATGACGCCGTATAACGACGTGCGCTTCGCCTTGTTGGGCGGGTCCATCGTGGACGCCAACGCGCTCTTGCGCGCCTACATTTGGCATTGCATTGCCATTCCCTTGATCGCCTCGATCTTTATGGGCGTGCACTTCTGGCGCGTGCGCAAGGACGGCGGAATTTCGGGACCCGCGCCGGTGATGCTGGAGTCGGAGATCAAGGAAGAGAAAGGACCGCGGCCGGTGATCATGCGGCCTAGCGGTATGACCTGACGATGCTGGGCACACCATGTGCGCGCGAAAGTCATCCGCCCAGCAAAATGGCGGATCAGGAGCTTTCGCGCGTTAACAACGTCCGCGCCGCTTTTGTCGCGACAAAAAGTCTGCCGATGAAACTGGATGGGAGAGAGATATAAATGCTAGGCGATTGGCATCAGCTCTGGGAGATCGCGTCGGCGCCGGACAACGTGCCCATCGTGGCGCTATTGTTCCTGGTGCCGTTCTACGTGTGGTACGCGTTCCGTCAGGCGCGCGCCAATGACGACCTGATCGAAAAATTGGAAGCCGATCCCGCGGCGGCCAAGACGGCGTACCGCAAGACGCAGCCGTATCACCCCAAGTGGGAACGCGAAGTTCACACCTGGCCGTACTTGATGCGCATCGAGTTCGTCGCCGCGATTCTGATCACCGTGCTCTTGATGGTCTGGTCTCTCACGCTCAACGCGCCGCTCGAAGAGCCGTCCAATCCGAACGTGACCATGAATCCGGCCAAGGCGCCTTGGTATTTCCTGGGCCTCCAGGAGATGCTCGTCTACTTCGACCCCTGGATCGCCGGCGTGGTCATGCCCACGCTCATCATCGTCGGGTTGATGGCTGTTCCTTATATCGACGCCAATCCCCTCGGCAATGGCTACTACACATATAGGCAACGGCGCTTCGCCATCTGGACTTTCTGCGCCGGTTTCATCGGCCTGTGGGTCGCCATGATCTTATAGGAACCTTCATACGCGGCCCTGGATGGATGTGGTTCTGGCCCACATCGACGTGGGACGCGGAACGCGTCGAGTACGCGGTGAACCGCAATCTGGATACGATTCCCGCCGCGCTCACGGGCGGCCTGTTCCAGATCAACGGCTCCTGGATCGCGCATCTGATGCCTGCGGCGAATCGCGCTTACGCGCCGATTCTCGCGCGCATTATTTTTGGATTCTTCCCCATCGCCATCTATTTTCTACTGGCCGCCTATTTGGTCTATCTGGTGATGAACTCCACCGATTTCGCGCGGCGCATCTTTCGCCGCATGACCCTGTTGCAGATCGTCACCACCGATCTGCTCTTGGTCCTAATGATGGCTTTGCCGGTGAAAATCCTGTTGCGCCTGGTCTTCCGGATCAAATATATCTGGGTAACCCCATGGTTCAGCATTTGACGCTGAGAGACCGCGAAGAGCGCTCTCGCACCGTGGGAGCGCTTCGGGGTGTCGCGTTTGACGCCGCGTGCGTCCCGCAGCCGTTGCATCTGTCTTTTTCTGTAACGCCTTTATTGCAAATGCCCGAGGAGGAATCGCTTGCCTGATCTGCCCCCGCAAGACGATCCCGTCACCAGTAGCTCGCTGAGCACGCTGATTCTGGTCTCTGCCTTTTTGCTGCTGCTGACGGTGGCTTGGTCTCTTTACAGTGAATTTTTTGGCCTGCGCCCCTGGCGCACCTATCAGAACCGCTTCCGCACCCTGTACTCCAGCTATCTTCGTAAGCAGATCGCCCAGCGTCGCGCCGCCGAGCAAGCCCTTTTCGCCACGCCCGATTACCAGAAGCTGAAGGCCACGGTGGATTCCGCCGGCTCCGCTTCGCTACCCGCCGATCATCAGATCCAGGCGCAGATCGACTTGCTCGATCGCCAGCGCGCCGTGCTGACGCCGGACTTCCAGGATGCGCGCGGCAAGGTCGGCGCCCTCACCTATCAGCTCGAACAAATTCCCGAAAGCGACAAAAGCGCTAAAGCCTCCAAGCTCAAGGAACTCAACATCGCCAGGGCCGACACTTATCAGCTCAATTGGCCCAACGCTACCGGCCTCGAAGTTCGCAAATTCAATTACGACGATCTGAATAATACGTTCACCGGCATCATGGCCCAGAAAGCCGCGCTGGTAGCCCAGCGGGGCGATCAAGATAAGCCCGCCAAGGACGCGCAGAACGTGCTCGACGCTTTCGTCAAGGATCGCCTGCCCGGTTTGGGCGCGGCCGATCTTACAGGGCTTTTGAACGCCGATATGGGCATGGACGTGAAGCTGCGCCAGATCAACGTCAATCCTCCCGGCACCCAGATCAATTACATCGGCGGCGTCGGGCTAGTCGATCGCTGCCAGTCCTGCCACGTGGCCACCGACCCCTTGGTCGTTCCCGTGGTCATGACGTTAACCAAGAACGATCTCGGCGTGGCCAGGGAAAAGGATGCGCCGTTCTCCAGCCATCCCGATCCCGCTCTGCTGACGTTCCATCCGCTCGAAAAGTTTGGCTGCTCGCCTTGTCACGGCGGCAATGGCCGCGCTCTGGACACGGTTGAGCGCGCCCACGGCCGCTATGAGCATTGGCTCTGGCCTCTCTACTATCCCGAGAATTACGACTCCGGCTGCCAGCAGTGCCACGCTGCGGATATGGTTACCGAGCACGCTCCCGTTCTCAATCTCGGCAAGGAGCTCTTCCGCGAAAAGGGCTGCATCGGCTGCCACAAGTTCCAGGGCTTCGATAACCAGGACGATCTGCTCACCTCCACGCGCCAGCAGATCACTCAGCTCGACAGCGCCCGCACTGCCGATCAGCAGGAGATCCCGCGCCTCAATAAGCTGGGCGATTCGGCCGCCAGCAACGACGTTGCCAACAATTACTATCGCAGGCCACCAACCTCACCGTCACCGTTAGCAATATGGACGCGCAGGTCGAGCAGCTCGATCAGCAAGTCCCACGACCTGCTCCAGGAAATGAAGAAAGTCGGCCCGGACCTCAAAGAAGTCCGCATGAAGATCCACAAGGAATGGATCCCGTATTGGCTCCAGCACACGCATGAGTTCCGCCCGACCACCAAGATGCCGCAGTTCCGTCTGCAGCCCGATGAAGTCCAGGCTATCGCCGCGTTTATCTGGCAGTCGGCGATCGCCAGTCCGGAGCTGCCCAAGCAGCCCATGGGCAATGCCGCAGCATGGCAAGGATCTCCTCGAATCGCGTGGTTGCCTCGCCTGCCATTCCGTGGGCGAAGGCTCCAGCATGATCGGTGGAACGTTTGCCGCCAATCTGAGCCGCGTCGGCGAAAAGGATAATTACGATTACCTGGTGCGTTGGGTGCACAATCCGCGCGAGCGCACGCGCCCCTATAGCCCCTTCGAAAAGCGCGATCTTGGTCCCGAAGACTACGCCAAGCACAATCTGCCTTTCGTCTTCGACCTCGATCATTCGCGAAGCCCCAACGATGGCCACGAGCTCGTCGTGCAGCAGCCCACGGTCATGCCCAGCTTGCGCCTGAGCGTCGAGGATGCCCGCGACGTCTCGAGCTATCTCATCACCTTGAAGCATCCCGACGCGCAGTACGATCCTGCGCCGTTCATGGACGATCCCAGCCTCAAGGCCAAGGGCAAAGCCCTGGTGCAGTTCTATGGCTGCGCCGGATGCCATGAAATCTCCGGCCTCGAGGACGAAGGCCGCGTCGGAACCGAGCTCACCAACGAAGGCAGCAAGCCTATCGAGCGCCTCGATTTCGCGCTCTTCACCGAAGACGCCAAGCGCGGCGTCGACGTCGACGGCAAGAAGACGCCGTCCCTGGTACGACACGAAGGGCTTCCTCGAACACAAGCTGACCAATCCGGCGGTCTTCGATACCGGCAAGTACAAACCGAATCCGCTCGACCGCCTGCGCATGCCCAAGCCCAACGTCAACGCCGAGGACATCGGCGCCATCACCACCATGCTGCTCGGCAGCACCGATCCCTCTTTGCCGCCCGACTACATGTACCGGCCCTCCGACGATCGCGCCGCCATCCAGAGAGGCTGGTGGATCGTCACGCAAGTACAACTGCATGGGCTGCCATCAGATCGATATCGGCCAGAAGTCCGTGCTCATGGGCTTGCCCATGTACCAGGGTCAAGACAAGATCGGTCTGCCGCCGGTGCTCACCAGCGAAGGCGCCCGCGTCAATCCCGAATGGCTCAAGGGATTCCTGGCCAATCCGTCGCTCAGCACCACGGACACCAATCGCGACGGCGTGCGCGGCTATTTGCAGGTGCGCATGCCCACCTTCTTCCTCTCCGACGACGAGATTCGCAGCCTGGTTCTCTTCTTCGAAGCGCTCTCGCATCAGGCGCAACCCTTCATTCCGCAGAAGGTCGAGCCTCTCACTACCGCGGAAGCCGGCATGGCCCGCGCGCTCTTCACCAGTACCGCCGCGCCTTGCCTCAAGTGCCACGCCACCGGAGATCCGGCTCACGATAAGGACGCCACCGCCCCCAATTTCCTGTTGGCCAAGGATCGCCTCCGTCCGGCCTGGACCGAGCGCTGGATCACCAACCCGCAGCTGATCATTCCCGGCACGGCCATGCCTTCGGGACTCTTCAAGCGCCAGAACGACCGCTGGGTCTTCTCCGGCCCCATTCCCGAAAGCATGCGCAACTACTCGGGCGATCATGCGGACTTGCTGGTCCGCTATATGTTCGGCCTCACGCCGGAAGAGCAGCGGCAGTTGCTGGGCCGCGCTCCCACGACTTCGGCGAGCAAGTAGCCATGTCTGGCGCTAGCCACGGCAAAGGCAATGTTGTCATCCCCAGGTCGCCGCGGCGACAAAGGGATCTGCTTTTCCCGCGTGCGTCGCCGTCTATAATCAATAGGCAGCTGCGCAACGCTCAAGCTCGGGCAACACGACTGTTTAATTCCATGGGCCCGCTGTCATTTTTTCTAGGAGGGAGTCATACACGTTATGAATAAATCGCGTATTCCGCGTCCCGGCCGCTTTTCCGGGACGATGTTGTCTTTTGCCGCGGGCGTAGTTCTCGCGGCCGCTTTAGTGAGTTGTGGAGGGAAGGGAAACGAGTCCGAAGCTCCCGCTCCGGCCGCCAATCCTTCCGGCAAACCGGTCGATAGCGCCACGGCCGGAACGGTGACCGGCATGATCAAGCTTGATGGCACCCCGCCCAAGCCGAGAAAAATAAACATGGCCGCCGAACCCAATTGCGCGAAGGAGCATTCCACGCCCGCGGAAACCGAGGACGTTGTTCCCGGCGAAGGCGGCACGTTGCAGAACGTGGTCGTCTATCTGAAGGGCGATTTCAGCCAGTACTCATTCCCGCCCAATACTACGCCCCAGGAGATCGATCAGAAGGGCTGCCAGTATCACCCGCACGTGCTTGCTTTGCAGACCGCCGAGCCTTTGCAGGTGGTCAATTCAGACCAGACCACGCATAACATTCACCCCGTTCCCAAGGACAATCGCGAGTGGAACGAGTCGCAGCCGCCCGGAGCCCCGCCGATCATGCAGAGCTTCGCGCGTCCCGAGGTCACTATTCCCGTCAAGTGCAACGTGCACCCGTGGATGAAGGCCTATATCGCCGTCTTCGATAATCCCTATTACGCGGTTACCGGGAAAGATGGCTCCTTCACCATCAAGAATGTGCCTCCGGGAACTTACACCGTCACGGCCTGGCAGGAGAAGTACGGCTCCATGGACCAGAGCGTCACCGTGGGCCCCAGCGAGTCCAAAACGGTTACAATCACCTACAAGGCCAATTCCGCCTCAGCGGATTAAAGTACGCGCTGAAGGGCGGGGTTTGCCCCGCCCTTCGGCAGCCTCGCTCCTGGTAACGCTTCCTTGAATACGCCGCGCACAATTCGCGCCAATGTTACCGGCCGGCTCCGCCGGCCCAACCAGAACGTTCATCGCTTCGCCGTCTTCACCGCATGTTGCACGTTTTTCTTGCTCATCGCCGGCGCCCTGGTCACCTCCAACGATGCCGGCCTCTCGGTTCCCGATTGGCCGCTCTCGTATGGCTCGCTCATGCCGCCGATGATCGGCGGCATTTTTTATGAGCACGGCCATCGCATGGTCGCCTCCTTCGTCGGCCTGCTCAGCATCGTCCTGGCCGTTTGGCTGTGGCGCGTGTACTCGCGCCGCCCGCCCGGCGAACGCTGGCTGCGCTGGCTGGGAGTCGCCGCGCTCGGCGCCGTCATCGCGCAGGGCTTGCTCGGCGGCCTTACCGTTCTCTTCTACCTTCCGCCCGCGGTCTCCTCCGCGCACGCGACTTTGGCGCAGCTTTTCTTCGCCACCGTCGCCAGCATCGCCCTTTTTACCAGCGCATGGTGGGAGCGGGACTCGAGCCTGACGGTTCCCGATCTGCGCAGCCCCTCGCTTCACGCGCTGTGCATCGCCACGGCTTCCGCGGTCCTGCTGCAGCTGATTTTGGGCGCCGCCTTTCGCCATAAAGCTTTCGGAATCGTGCCCCATCTCGCCGGCGCCGTTGTCGTCACCGGCCTGATCTTTTGGCTCGCCGGCGCGCTGAAACGCCGTTTCCCCGGCATTCCCGAACTGCGTTTTGCCGCGCGCGGCCTGCACATCCTGATTGGCTTGCAACTGCTTCTCGGCGGCGCGGCTTATTGGTCGCGCCTGTACGCGGCCTCGTTTCCACAGCCCATTCCCGTGATGGTAACGCTCACGGTTGCGCACGTCGTAACCGGCGCTCTGGTTCTAGTGAGCTGCGTCCTCGTTACTCTGGTCTGCTACCGCATCGTGCAGCCGGCCGGGGCCTTTATCGCCGCGCCCGCCACGCGCCCATCCGCCGCGGACTAATGTCATGATGATCTCTCGATATCTCCAAAGCACGCATCCCAGGGGCCGGCATGTTGTCATCCCGAACCCGGCCGCTTTTTGGACGGCGGTGAGGGATCTGCTTTTTGGGGTTAGATCATTCTCTCAAAGCCAACCCAAATGACCACGCGCGCCATCCCCGTCGCCGTTCCCTCGCGCGCCATGTGCTACGTCGCGCTCACCAAGCCGGACGTCTCCTTCCTGGTCGTGATCACCACGCTAGCCGGCTACGCTCTCGGCGCCGTGGGCCCCCTCGATTGGCTGCGCATGGCCCAGACCGTCATGGGCACCACGCTCGTTGCCGCCGGCACTTCCGCGCTCAATCATTATCTCGAGCGCGATACAGACGCCCGCATGCGCCGCACCGCCGCGCGCCCGCTTCCCAGCGGCGCCCTGGCCCCGGTGGAAGCGCTGTTATTCGGCGCGTGCTTGGTCGCCGCCGGCACCGTCGAGCTTCTCTTGACCACAAACGCGCTGGCTGCCGCCCTCGCCGCGCTTACCAGCGTTTTGTATCTGGGCCTCTACACGCCGCTCAAAACGCGCACCACCGCCGCCACGCTCATCGGCGCCTTTCCCGGCGCTTTGCCGCCGGTGATCGGTTGGGCCGCCGCGCGGGGATCGCTGGGCCCGGGCGCCTATGTGCTGTTCGCGATTTTGTTTCTCTGGCAAGTGCCCCATTTTCATTCCATCTCCTGGGTCTACCGCGAGGATTACGCCCGCGCTGGAATTCGCATGCTCCCCGTGGTCGATCGCGACGGCCGGGTCACCTTCGGCCAGATTATTTTCTGCGCCGCCGCTCTCATACCCGTAAGCCTGCTGGCTTCCGTCACCGGGCTTGCCGGCGTGCACTACTATTTTTACGCCCTGGTCGTGGGATTGATGCTGGTCAAAGTGTGCTTGTGGGCTTCGGCTGAGAGGACCAACGTTCGCGCCAAGTGGCTGATGCACGCCACCGTGGTGCATCTGCCGCTCTTGCTTGCGCTCATGGTCTTCGATAAATTCTCAAGATGAGGATGATTGTCGGTACGAAAGGCCGCTCTTCGCGCGAAAGTCATCCGCCCAGCAAAATGGCGGATCAGGAGCTTTCGCGCGGCCAAAAAAGTCTCTAAGGGGTCGGACAACAGACGATGAAGAAAGAACACGGCATCCTAGGTTTGGTAGCTATCTGTTTGGTGATCGTGGTGCTTTCCGTTTCCGGTCTGGTTTCCGATGTTCTCACTCGCCTCGATCTGGATCTCGATGGCCTTTTGCTCATTATGGTTAGCCTGCTCATGGCCGGGCTTTTCCTGCTCATGCTTTTGATCATCGCCAAGGAACAAGGCTGGCTGCCTGCGGGCCACAAGAAGGAATCCGCCGCCGCTGCCGCGTCCGGCGCCAAAGCTGCTCCGGCTCCCGCCGCCGCTCGTCCGGCTGCGGCCAAACCGCAGCCCGTAGAACCTGTCTCCGTCCGGCCGGGAGAAGGGAAGTAGGCTCCGCGCCTGCGCTCTACCGGCTCCGCCCCTGTCGCCATCTAGAGCATCTGGAAAAAGCATCCGGAAAAGATCGGCGCTCCGTTCCCCCGCCCACGCTGTTCACTTCCGCCAGACCTGCTAACATGAATCATTGCCCGTCGAACCCAATCCCGCTCCTGCCAAACCGGGCCTGAAGCGCCGCTGGCTTTTTGTCATCCTGGCGCTGACGTTCCTCTTCGTGCTCATGCCGTTTCTCTTCTGGCAGGCCACCTGGTTCGGCAAGCCCCTCGATAACGCCCAGCTCGCCAAATCGCTCAACGACCGCGCCAACCCGCGCGAAGTCCAGCACGCCCTTTCGCAAATTGCCGACCGCATTCTGGCCCCCAGTCCGGACGTGCGCGATTCCGCGCGCCCGTTCTACCCCCAGGTGGTCCAGATCGCCCAGACCGGCCAGGACGAACTCCGCCTCACCGCTGCTTGGGTCATGGGCCAGGATAGTTCCGAGCCCGGGTTTCAGGAGGAACTGCTGCGCCTGCTGCAGGATCCCAATCCCATGGTCCGCCGCAACGCCGCGCTCGCCCTGGTGCGCTTCCACGATGCTTCCGGAATTGCCGAAATCCGCTCCATGCTTCAGCCTTCTAACGTCGTCGCGCCCCAGGCAGGCTCTTTGGACCAGCGCCTCAAGCCTGGCGACTCCATCAACCCCGGCACGCTGGTCGGCCGCATCGAGTCGGGCAATACGAAAAACGAGCTGCGCTCGCAAATTCCTGGCACTATCGACCGCTGGCTCGTTCCCGACAAATCCTCGGTAACTCCCTCCCAGCCTGTGTTGCTCGTCGATCCTAGCAACGACGAAATCTGGGGAGCGCTCCGCGCCCTCTACCTCGTCGGCGACGCCCAGGACTTGCCCGTGCTCGACAACATCGCTCGCGGCGCCGGCGATGTTCCCTTAAGAGTCCGACAGCAGGCCGAAATCGCCGCGTCCGCCATCCGTTCCCGGCTCGCGCATTAAACACCACGGCGTTCTGCCTGCCGCTGAGCGCTGTTATCTCGAACCCCGCCGCATTTTGGACGGGGTGAGGGATCTGCTTTTCGCTCCTGAAAAAGTCGCCATCGCAAACAAAAAAGGGGCGCGTGCTTCCGCGCCCCTTCTCGCCTTCGTAACTCTTAACTCTCGCTAACCCTCAACCTCCCGCTGCTTGCCTGTCGGCTCAGCTTCCCACCACAAATACGCTGGTGCTGCCTTGCACGAAGATTTCCTTCATGCTGCCGCTATCGAGGTTGAATCCCGTCGAACTCTGCTTCTGATTTTTATCTTCCCAGTGGCCCGGCACGGTAGCGACCACTTTATTGCCGGTGGTCTCCACCGTTACCTTGTCGCTCTCCAGCACGAACTTGTAGGTGCCCGGCTTGACCATCGTGCTTCCCATCATGGTCTGGTCGTAAAGATTCATCGTGACGGTCTTCGGTTTCGAGCTCGAGCTAGTCTTGTCGGCCTTTGCCAGCACCGGCAACGCCAGCGCCAAGCAGGCCACCGCCAAAGCTAACTGCAATGCTACTTTCCTCATCGTTCGCTCTCCTTTTATTTACCACTTTCTGCGATCAACCAGCTGCCGCAACGGTCGCCACTTGGCACACGCATGCGCCATCGCAATGCTCCGTCGGAAGCCTCCCGTCGAAAGCCCGAGGATAAGTGCCCTAAAAATAGTAGGAATAGGGCCTGCACGGCGAAGCCATGCTGAAGAATCGGACTCGACCGGTCGGCTGGAAAGTGCTGCTTGGCTCGTTCCAGACGGCCTTATGGCGTACTGCGGTTTCCGCGGAGCCTCATCGAACGGCAAGCTTTCCGCGGCTGGCTAGTGTTTCGACAGCCAGTATCTTAGACGGAGTCCGCCCCCTGCGGGTTACACACGCGTCCCACTTGTGCGAATGCGTAACCCTGTACCTGTACCAGGTGCAGCTTCTACTTCCTCACCCGAGGCTGATCGTTCTCCGGCGCCTCGGTTTCGCTCCAGATATGCGTTTCGGCGTCAGCGCAAGCAGAGGGAAGCCTGCGCGCTTAGAAAGAGTGTTCGATCTGAGGGGTGTTGAGGTACTTAGTACGGCAGCGTTCCGCTCTGTCCTTCAAACTCCGCCAGCGGAACCATGTCGATCGCGTCCCAGGGACAGCCTTCCAAAAACGCACCGTCCGGCCCTTTGCTGGTGCAGAGTTTGCAGCCGATGCACAGCAGCGGATCGACGATGATCCGGCCAAACGGCGCGTGGTCCGCGTCGGGACTCCAGTACATGCAGTCTTCCACCGGGCAGTACTCCACGCACGCCGGCGAGCCCGAGCAGCCCGTGCAGTTTTCGTTGATGATGGCCAGGATGTGCGGCTTGCGCTTGCGCTTGTTGGTCGTGCCGTCCGACTTCGGCTCGTACTTGACCACTTCGCCCGCGACGAACTCTTCTATGGTGGGTGCTGCGTAGCTCACAATCCGTCCTTTATTAGGGCCTTACACTGCATCATCGGGAGCCCGTCGCATCATAACGGCGGGCGCGTTGACAACGTCATGTGGCGCGAAAACAAAGTTTGAACATCCATTTTTGCCGACGGCCGCCCCGATGTCAATGCACTTCGCGCCCTTATCGTGTCCTGCCGATCGTGCCTTTTAGTCTATACCCCTTAATCCATAGAAGATCGCTGTTGAAGCCTAGCCGGGGAGTGAACACGTGAGCACCATGCCCTCCCGGATTCGGTCACACCAGGTGGGATGCTTGGTACAATGAGCGTCCCCAGTCCCCCAGCCATACATGCGAATGGATGGAATCGTGTCCCACACTTGGGAACAGTTCATCGGTCAGAATGTCGAAGGGAGCTTCCCGCTGCTTCAGTTCCTGGGTGGCTCCGAAAGCGCCGCCGTTTTTCTAACCGAGCGGCACGATGGCGACCGCATCGTAAAAGCCGCCATCAAACTCATTCCGGCAGCCCCAGAAAATAGCGAACTCCAACTTTCCCGCTGGCGTATGACGGCGCAGCTTTCTCATCCTCACCTGCTTCGGCTTTTTGAGACGGGAAGCTGCGGGCTGGGCGGCATTCCGCTGCTATACGTCGTAATGGAGTGTGCCGAGGAGAACCTTGGGCAGGTGCTTTCCCAGCGCGCGCTTACGCCCGCGGAAACCCGCGCCATGCTGGAGCCTCTCCTTGATGTTCTCGGCTACGTTCACGCGAAAGGGTTGGTGCACGGCCACATCAAGCCGGCCAACATCATGGCCATCGGCGACGAGCTCAAGCTATCGAGCGACGGCCTTCTCCAAGCCGGCGAATCGGATGGCAGTTCCGCCATTGCGGACCAATCGCCCGTCGCGCACGCAAACCTATACGACCCGCCTGAGAGTGCCCCGGGATTCGTCCCGCCGGCCAACGGTGTGGCGCCTGCATGTGACGTTTGGTCGCTCGGCATGACGCTGGTCGAAGTCCTTACGCGGAATTTGCCCGTAAGCGACGCGGCAGGGCAGGGAAACGATCTCCCGTTGCCGGCCGAGTTACCCGAGCCCTTCCTCGATATCGCGCGTCACTCTCTGGTTCGAAGGCCCGAAGACCGATGGACAGTCGCCCAGATTGCGGCACGGCTTGAAAACCGCGCTCCGGTGCCCCAGGTCCGCACTCCGTCGCGTCCGGTACAACGGGCCTCCCGGCCGCAAGCCGCGCCCGCTAAGCGGCGCGCTTACGCTATTCCCATTGTGATCGGCCTGCTTCTGGCTGCAATTCTGCTCGCGCCAAAACTATTCCGGCGCCATCCCGAGATCGCCCACGTCGCCCAGGCTCCTGCCGATACGCTCCAAGCGCCAGCCAGTCAGCCAACATCGAACCTGCGAACACCCTTGACGGCCGAAAACGAGGCTGCAATCCATCCAGCGGCGGATACCTCAGCGGGTGGTGAGATCATCGAGCGAGTCATGCCCGATGTCCCCCCAAGCGCCCGAAATACGATTCAAGGCACGGTGAGGGTTACCGTCAGGGTCGATGTGGATCGATCCGGCGAAGTGCAGTTTGCGGAACTCGAAAATCGCGGTCCAAGCAAGTATTTCTCCACTCTAGCCATGCAAGCCGCCCAGCATTGGGGATTCCGGCCGCCAAAGGTCGCGGGCCAGAGTATTCTGAGCACCTGGACTTTGCGATTTGAGTTCACGCGCGCCGGAACCACGGTGATTCCCACCCAAGTAAGTCCCTGACCGCCCTGCTATTCCTCCCTCGTGCCTGAGGAATGGCCAAGGCACGATTGCAAATCCGCTTTAAAAGCGGTGCATCTGTGGAAATCTCCTGGGTTGTCGCGGAATAGCAGGACAACTCCTCGTTGGCGGAGCATAATCCCCCTTCGGCCCTGCTTTACTCAAAGACCCGCTTCGCTTAAACGCTCTGCTTCACTTCAAAGGAGATCTCATGCCTACCATCACGACAAAAGACGGAACCAAAATTTATTACAAGGACTGGGGTAAGGGACAACCGATCGTTTTCAGCCACGGCTGGCCACTCACCGCGGACGACTGGGACGGCCAGATGCTGTTCTTCGGCCAGCGTGGTTTTCGCGTCATTGCACACGACCGGCGCGGTCATGGCCGCTCCGGCCAGACGTGGGACGGCAACGACATGGATACCTACGCTGACGATCTCGCGGCGCTCTTCGAAACTCTGGATTTGAAGGACGTCATCATGGTCGGCCACTCCACCGGCGGCGGAGAAGTCGCCCGATATCTTGGCCGCCATGGAAGCAAGCGTGTCTCCAAGGCCGTGCTCATCAGCGCCGTGCCGCCGCTGATGCTGAAAACGGCAAAGAATCTCACCGGTCAGCCTGTAGCGGCTTTCGACGAGCTCCGCGCGGCGCTCGCTGCCAACCGGCCGCAATTCTACCGGGACATCACGCTCCCGTTTTACGGGTACAACCGCCCCGGCGCAAAAATCTCCGAAGGCATCCGCGAACACTGGTGGCTGCAGGGCATGATGGGTGGCGTCAAGGCCCATTACGACTGCATCAAAGCGTTCTCGGAGACGGACTTCACCGAAGACCTGAAGAAGATCGACATCCCCGTGCTGGTCATGCATGGCGAGGACGATCAGATCGTCCCGATTGTGGCCGCCGGCCCGCTCTCGGCGAAAATACTGAAGAACGCGACCCTGAAGGTCTATCCCGGCTTTCCACATGGGATGCCCACGACTAACGCGGACAGGATCAACGCCGATCTGCTCGTCTTTTGCCAGGCCTCTAGCGCAAGGGCAGTGGCATAACCAGAAATCGCGCGTTCAGCGGCGACTTGCGGTAATTTGTTCGAGTTTTCTCCCCTGCTCCGGACCATTCGGTGCTATGATGGTTTTGCGCTTGTTGCTCTTGTAAAACCTTTTGATCCGTCACGAGGGGTTGCGAGTCCATCACCCGCAGCGCCCTTTTCTGTCTCACGCGGCGGCAACGCACTTTGGCCGCGTTCAAAAGCCCCTGAAAAGCAACGCCCCTGAAAAGCGGTTGAAGAGGCGCCTCATGAACCCGGCACAGGAAGGCAGCACCTGCACCGTCGAATTCGTCTACGCGCTGTGAAAGCGCTTGTCGTTCATGACGCAGTTGGTCGCTCATAACAGATCGGTTTCTCGCACGTTCGCAAGTTCATAAAGGAGCTCACATATGAACGCTATTCCCGAAGGCCAATACGTCAAGCACTACCGCTACGGCCTAGGTGTGGTCACCGAATCGGACACTCAGCAGACTTCCATCGATTTCGATCTTCACGGCCTGCGGAGATTCGTCACCACGCTGATGGTCGTCGAGCTTTCTAACCTGACTCCGCCCCCGCGCGTTCGCGCCAAGCACGGCGACAAGGTCTATGCTCGTCTAGCGACGAAAAAGGGCGCCGGCTCGTTGCCTTCAGGCGAGCGAAAGCGTCAGCATCCGAATCGAAGTAAGACAAATCACATAAAGAGGCAGGGAAGTGGCCTGCCGGCGCCCCAAGGGTCGAGGAAGTGGGCCAACGAAGCGGCGGCGCCCAGCATCAAACATGGTAGGCCCAGCACCATTTCGCGGGCTCCGGCGCCAGATAAGCTCAGATAGCGAAAGAAGGCGGTCTGTTTTTTGTGATCGGTAAGCTCAGGGTAAGACATCCGCATACGGAGAGAATGGGTGTTCGCATACTGCTGCAGGCGATGTCCACGCTGCAAGATGGGTTTCATCTTGCAACTGCTCCTGGATCCTGGGAGCGGGCTGCCGGTATTTCCGTTCAACGTCTCCGCCGATAACTGCTGCCCTTTGTGCCACGGCACCTTCCAGCCTGAAAATTATTTTGTGGTCCGCACGTCCTCGCCCCTCGGCGAATCCCTCGGCACGGATACCTAAGCAATCAGTCGATCTGACAATCCCCCCTCTAGCGAACCGCGACCACGGAGACCAGCGGCGAATCATTTTGCCTGCACTCCGTGCGCGCCTCCACTTCGTGACATCTGCTGGAAGCCCGGAAGTCTGGTGATTCATCTGATTTGGTGAAAGGCGGTTTCGGGCGATGCGTATCTTAATTGCAATGGACGAATCGGACCATTCTTTTAGGGCAGTCGAGGCGGTTTCGGGGTCTATGCGTCATGAAAATTCACACCTACTCCTCTTGCATGTCCTCGAACCTCCCGCGGTTCTTGAGCCGGATCAAAGCCTCTGGAAACGAGAGGAGCAAGCGAAAATCTTCCTAAAAAATGCTTCAGCGCAATTGCAGTCGGCAGACTTCAGGGACATTGAAATCCGAGTAGCCGATGGCGAGGCGCCGAGCAAAATTGTAGAGATCGCCCAGCAATGGAATGCAGATCTTATTGTTTTAGGTTCGCAGAGCCGCACGAGTTTGGCCAGCATTCTACTGGGGAGTGTGACGGAATTTGTTGCACGTCACGCCGGCTGTTCCATAGTGATCGTTCGAAAACCTGGCCCCCAGACCAGGGGCCCCGAAAAATAGGGCGGAGACGAGCCGGACCGCGACGTTCGGCAGCCAACCGGAAAGTAGGTCTTCAGCCCTGCCGTCACTTTCCCGGCATCATGTGCTGCGCCTTGTAAGCGGCCGCTGCCTGCTTCGAGGAGAGAAACGCCAGCAGTTCCTTGGCTCCCTCGGGACTTTTCGCGTGTGTGGACACAAACCCGACGAGCCGCGTTGGCGGGCAAGCCGCGCTCGGCAGCGGCCCGGCCACGTCGATTCCCGGATCCTCCATCTCGCTGAGGAAGGTCATGCCGATCTCCGCATTGCCCTTGGCCACCGCCGCCATGGCGCCCGCGCCGCCCTGCGCGCGCTGAATCTTCGCTTGAATCTGGTCCGCGATCCCCAACTTCTTGAGCATCGCCTCCACGCTCACGCCCGCCGCCGCTCCTGCCGCGGCATCGGGATAGGCGATGGACTTCGCCGCCAGCAGCGTCTTCTTCAGCGCCTCTGGCGTAGAGATATCCGGCTTCGGCGCGCCCTTGCGCACCGCCACGCCCACGGCCACGCTCGCCAGCGGACGTTCGCTCGACGCCACCACGTTCCCCGAATCCAGCACGTCCTGATACGGCGGCTGCACCACGGGCACGTCGAACGCGTCGCCTTGCACCACCTGCTTGTGCGTACCCCCTCCCGACCCAAACGTTGCCTTCACCTTGTATCCCGTCTTGCTCTCGAACGCCGGAATCAGTTGCTCGATCGGCGCGCGAATCCCGCCTGGTGCGATCAGTGTCACGTCGCCCTTCGCGCCTGCCTCGTTCTGGGCCTTCGCCTCGCTCCGCACCGCCGCCCCGTATGCCAGCCCCAAAACCATCGCCGCGGACGCCAACAACGCAATCGCCGTGCCCCGCATCGCCGTTTTCATCGTTCCCTCCTGAACCTGCGCGCCTAGAGCCTACCGAAATCCCCGCCGAAAGTGAACCATTGCGTCTTCACCGCGCCCCATGCGCCGGGGTTGCGCACGCCTCAAATTGCTGCGACCACCTCCCCGCTACTCCATCTAATGAACTGCGCCTGTTTGCGCCAGCAACGGGTTCGCCTTTTTTGCTATACTGATTTCAGGCCGTTCGAGCCCATACCGCCGGCGGCCCCAAAAACGGGAGGGAACTCACAGATGCTTTCACTCACTGAAGTAGCTGCCGGCAAGGTCAAGGAAATTATGTCCCAGCAGAATCCTGCGCCGACAGCCTTGCGCGTTGCGGTAGTGGGCGGCGGATGCTCCGGCTTCAGCTATCACATGGCCTTCGATAATCAAGAAAATCCTTCCGACAACGTCTACGAGTACGAGGGCGTCAAAGTGTTCGTCGACCAGATGAGCGAAATGTACCTGGACGGCGTGCAGATCGATTACATCGAGACGCTCGAGGGCGCCGGCTTCAAGTTCAATAATCCCAACGTCAAAAGCACCTGCGGCTGCGGCAGCTCTTTCACCGTCTAAAGCGGCGAGGCGCGAACGCGCTCAGCCTCTCTGTCTCCAAAACCTTCGTCGGCTCGGCCGAAGCGCGTCTTGTCTTCGTCGCAGTAGTACTGCGCATTTCCCGCGACCTTAGGTCGGCGATCAAGACTCTGAGGGATCGCAGCCCTGACGACCATTCCTCGGAAGGCGCACCGAGGCCCGCCGTTCGCTCTTTATTCGTGCGTAACCCACTGTATTGGAACCTCGGCCCGCTTCCTTTTATCCTCGACACGCTTCCGCGCAGTCCTGTGCGCGGCCGGATCCAGCGATAAATCATTGCAGCGCACCTGCTTAATCCGTGACGCGGCATAGTGTTATACTGGCTTTTGGCGGGCCGGAAATCGCAGCTTACAGTCGTCAAAGAGGTCTAGGCATGCCTGGGCCTACGAACTTCGCGGATCGGAGAATCGCCTGGTCGAGATTCGTTCCGGCTTTTCCACCGCAAACGCCGCGCGGAACGCAGTGCTGCGCGCCAAACGTCTCGTTGATTGCATCGCTATCCCAACCCCGAGACGCTGACCGTAGTCGCCATCGGCGAGGCCCTGCTGTCGCTCCGTAGACTGCTTGCTCAAGTGAAGCCGGCAATCACGGCGGAAGAACCGGACAGCGAAGAGAGCATCGCCTGCCCGTGCCCGGAGCCTAGGGAACCGCTTCTCTGATAACATGGCACCGCTGGCCCCTGAGTCCAATTCGCTCCAGGTCGAGGTCGCTCACGTGGTAAAGGACCAGGCTTTGAAGAGTTCTTCGCCGTTTCGCATTCTGATCGTGGACGACCACGATCTCATCCGCCAGGGCGTACGCTTCATCTTTTCCCGCGATCCCCAATTCGTCATCTGCGGCGAAGCCGCAAACGGCTCTGACGCGATCGAGCAGGTCAAAAAGCTGAACCCGCATGCCGTGATTCTCGATATCAGCATGCCTGTGATGAATGGCTTGGAAGCAGCCACGGAAATCCGCCGCCTCGCTCCGAACACCAGAATCGTCATACTCACCATGCACGATTCCGCCCAGATGCGAAATCAGTCGCAAGAGGCCGGAGCGGATGCCTTTATCACCAAATCACAGGTCGCTTCAAAGCTTCTCCAGGTGGTCCAATCGCTTCTGGATATCCGCAAAGCGGAAACTTCCTAGCGTCTTTCCGCTTTGCATTCTGCTTTTGGGGGCCCCCGCGGTCCATGGCCCCGCACTTGCCCTGATCGTACAACCTGATAAGTACAAGTAGACAGGTAGGATACAAATCGTTCATCGCTCCTCTTTCGATCCTTTCGTCGGTTTTCATCTTCGCCTCGATACAGCAACTCCCCTACTGTGGAAAGTTGAACATGGGCGTAACTTGCGTGTCAGGCCCTCAAGGGAAGTCGCAGCGGACTCTGGATGCCGTCTGTTCTTATTGCCGACGATCATCGGCCCACCCGCACTCAGCTTCGCGCCATTCTCGAGTCCGGTTCCATCGAAGTTTGCGGCGAAGCGATAAGCGGCAGCGAAGCCATTGACAAGGCCCGAGAGTTGAACCCCGACCTCATTCTTCTCGATATCTACATGCCAAACGTAAATGGCGTAGCCGCCGCCTACGAGATACGCCGCGTTGACCCTTCCATCAAAATCGTGTTCTTCACAAATTACGACGTTCCTAAGAATTCGGCGGCCTGTCGCATTTTGGGAGGCGATGCCTTCGTCTCTAAATCGGCCGGAATTGTGGAATTGCTTGCCACAGTAAAGTGCTTTCTCGCGGATGGACCCTTGCCGGACTCTTCCTCCTAGGGACGTCTCTTCGCGCGAGAGTCATGGGCATCAGCAGCCTTCGCGCCTTCACGACGGTCGGATCACCGAGACCGTGGCCCACCCGGCTTTTACAGTCCTTCACCGATAGCGCCTGCCTCGCCTCACTGGCACAATCGCCGTTCTCTTCCGATTCCTGATAGGCTTTTACCGACAACTGATGAGCTTTTGATCGTTCGCTACTCAAGGACTCTTCCGCCGGCATGGACGAACTGCAGAGAAAGCATCGCCGCAATCTCTTCTACCTGCTTTACGCTGTATATTTTGTCGCCGCCGCCGCCATCACCTTCAGCATCTTGGGTATCTTCAGGCTTTTGTGACCGAAGCTTCTGTGACCGGCTCACTCCCCGGCATGCCCGTGGTCTCATTCTGAGCGAAGTGGTGGCACAGCCACTCCTGGCTCTGCGCCTGCAGCTTGTAGCTCAGGTCGTCCCGCGATTTTGGCGGGAGACCTGAGGCTTTTCGCATTTGGGCGTCAGTGCGCTTTTTCCGTGACCCTGGAGGTCCCTTCGAGCAACTAATGGGCAAGGGGATCACCCCACCCGGTGAGGAACTCATGTCGGTTGCCAGCTGGATATTGTATGTTCTGGACGCTTTTGAATTAGCGGGTCGCGGAATCTACAGGAAGAAAACCAAAGCGCTGAGGCGTGGACTCGCTGCGATGAAGGCGCTCAAGGCGTGGTGCATGGCGGCGCTGGATCTTGCCACGCCATCCTGAAATCCGAAGCGGCGGCCCCGCCCTTATGGGTACCCCGAAGCAACGAGGCCGCTACGCCCCTCACCGGCGGCGGTACTCGAAGCCTTCCCCGCGAGCAGTACACACAGTCGCGCCGTGCCCCCGCGTCCCGTTCCTCGATCAATTGGCAATATCCATGCTCTCTGCCCACAACGGCGCTTCAGAAGAGCACTTCAAGATCGCCGCGATAGCGCCGCGTGTAATTCCCAAAGAAAACCCCGTACTGAGGATCGGCGACGTTGGCGTGAACGCTAAGCGCGTTGAAGTGGTTCGACAGGTTGAAGGCGCTCAACGAGACCCGCAGCGTGTACTTCGTCCGGACTTTGAAATCCCTTACGAACCGCGTGTCCGCCGAGAAAAAAGCGGGATAGCGGTTCACATTAGGCGTGCCCGCGTAATTCCCCAGTTCGTCTACGCTGGCGTAAGGCAGTCCGGTATGAAATTCGACGAGCGGCAGGATATAGACGCTCAACGGCGCGCCGAAGCGGCCCCATTCTCGCCGCCCCGGTGCGTCTCCACGGAGACCACGCCCGACGTGAATCGTCCGTACTCCGTCAGGAAAGGCGCCTTCTCCACATTGATCGCTTCCACCACGTCGATCGGCAGCGTCGGGCCAAACTTTCCCGTGCCCGGATCGGTTACGTCCGCCTGATTCACCACGAACGCGCCGTGCTGTTCGCCCGCGCCGCTGATATTGATCTCGCCGTCAGCCGACCGCATCAGGCCGGGCAGCCGCGCCAGCGTGTCCGCCACCGTGGTCGGCACGGTGGGAAGTTCCTTCATCACTTCCGGCTGCAGCTCGCCGGTTTCCGAAGAGCTCGTTTCCATCCCCAGTGTGCTGGCGCGAACCTCCAGGTTCTCCTGCACCGATTCCGGCGCCAGCGTCAGCTCCGTTAAGATCGGCTCCTCGCCGGCGACTTCCACCGGCGCTTCCACCGTCTTGAAGCCGTCGCTCCCGGCGTGTACCACCACGTGGCCGCAACCCGGATTCTGAAATTCGGCGAAGCCATCGTCGTCGGTCGTCCGTGCGCCGGCCTCCGAATCGTCTCCCAGCCACACCTTCGCATTCGCCACCGGCGTTCCCGTCCGGTCTTTCACGGAAACTCGAAGCTGGCTCACCGCGCACGTTTGCGCCAATAAGCCGGAGGTCCCCAGAAAAACGACGAGTGAGGTGAATGCGATGGATGAGAGGAATGCTACCAACCAGGTCCGCGCCGGCCGCGTTCCCGCCGCACGCGCGCGACTACTTCCGCGGCCATGGCCGCTGCCCAACCGTGCCCAGATCTCCGACATCGTTAACCTAACTCCGGGCCGCAATAGGCTTCGCAGCGAAGCTCTTGCGCGCTCAACTTTTGTTCAGCCAATTGCGGGGAGGGAACCCAATTCCGACAACTGGGCAGATGCTACCAAATCCCCGTTACGCGCTACAAGAAGTAACCTCGGCTCGCCGCATCTTTTCGTGTGTCGCGGCCTTATCCGCGACCGGCACTCCGCCATTGTCATTCTGCGCGCAGTGGCGCGAGCTTCGTTTCTGAAATCAAAAATGTGAAATCTGCGGTTCTCGGCCCGTCCCCGCTCATCTCGTTCCGAGAGTGCTGCCAGCACAACGCTTTTGACCGGGGCTAGTAAATCTGCTTGCCGTATTGGGTAAAAGATTGCACACAACGAACCCGCCCGCCGCCTTACCGCGCCGTTCTAACACGCTTACATTCAGTGGCTTGCCCTGTGCCTTACGTCTCGTGGCCCTGGTATGAGACTTGCTCAATATGCAGAACTGAATGCACCACAGGTAGGTCAACCATGTGTACGATGAAATGCCCGCGCTGCGGTAAATTGGCGACTAAGCCCAAGCCCCAGGACGATTTTGCCTGCGGCCACTGTGGCTGGAAGCTAACGCAAATGACGACGCGAAGCAGCACCGCCGTAGACGCAACTTCGCGCTCCGAACGGCATCCATAGAATTCGCCGCGAAAGGGAACTACTTCCCCCGCCCGCTTGCCGTAGCGCGGCTCTCTACTCGGCAACTACGGAGTGTACCCGGCCTAGCAGTCCTGGCGGAGCGAACTCCTGGTCGTTTGGCGAGCTTTTAACTTGACAACGTCACTCTGTAAGTCCAGCATCGCTGCACCCCGAAATAATTCACCACGGGAAGAAATCCAAGCTATGGAGTGCCTATGAAAGGCATCTTGTTGTCACGCAGTATGCTTTGGATGTTGGTAATGGGGACAGTTGCAATCGTTCCGCAGGTGGCGAAGGCCCAACGAACTTGGTATGCGAAGGTAGGGGCGGAAACCAAAGATGAAGCGGAACAGGCCGATGCGTTTCTGCCGAACGAGATTTGGATTAACGCCGGCGATAGCATCCAGTGGACCTGGCAACCCCAAAACGAAATCCACACGGTTACTTTCTTGAAGCCCGGACAGACGCGTCCAACGCCGCCGCCACCAGTAGGACCACCATCTGGGCCGCCCATCGGGCCACCCTTCTATTTCGGGAGTGCGGCTGAGTGTCCAAGCCCTAACCCTTATAACGGTGGTACGGCCACGTACACCGGCGCTGCCTGTGTGTCCAGCGCTGCGTTGAATGGCGGCACAGCCCCCTCAACCTTTACCGTGACATTCCCTGATACAGGCAATTACAAGCTTGTCTGTTTGATCCACACGAACATGAATGGAACAGTCCACGTTCTCGGTAAGGCCGCGCCTCTTCCCTACATTCAGTGGGACTATGACAAGCAAGCTAGAGATGAGGCGCAAGACATCCTCCGGGACCCCAACAATCCAACCGAAGAGCTGAAGGATTTTCCTCGTTCCCGGAATGAAGTGCTCATGACCGGTGAACTAGTGGCAACCGGCGGAGGACGGCAGTACTTGGCCATCGTCCGCTTTTTCCCGGAAACGATCTATATCCAGAAGGGAGAGACTGTCGAATTTACGAACGTCGATCCGGAAGAGCCTCACACCGTGACGTCGGGCACAGCCGATACCCTTGCCAACGATATGGCATTGGTCAATGCGAGCGCGGGTTCCGATGGGGCGCTTGCCAGCACCGTGAACGCGGCCAGTGACTTCGGAAACGCCACGAATACGACCGGGGTAACCTCCGGCTTCCTGGAAGCGTCGCCTGAAGACGCGGCTGGACGCGCGCAGGACGCGCCGGGCGTGACCCGTATTCGCATAACGTTCAATGTTGCGGGCACTTTCTATTACCATTGCGCGCTGCATGATGTGGACGGCATGCAGGGCAAGGTCGTGGTGGAGGGCGCCCAAAAAGAGTGGTAACCCGATCCCGATAAGGTCCATGAAGCTGCAATGGTTCAAGACCCTGGTGATCCTGGCCCTTCTGCTGGGGATTTACCACGGTGTTTCGGCGCAGGCCCCGAAGGCGGGGTCTGCGCCGGTACGCCCATCGCCCGCCGTCGCGAATACCTATCGTGGCGGCTTGGTTTCTCCGCTTCTGCCCAAGCCCAAATTTACTCTGACCGATACGTCAGGCGCTGCCTATGACTTTTCGGCGAAGACTCAGGGATACGTAACACTTCTGTTTTTCGGCTACACCAATTGCCCGGATATGTGTCCGCTGCAGATGCATATGATCGCGGACGCCCTCAAGATGATACCCCTGCCTTCAGCGGATCAATTCAAAGTCGTGTTTGTCACCACCGATCCCGACCGGGACAGTCCCCAGGTACTGCGCCGCTATCTGGATCACTTCGACAAGCGCTTTATCGGCTTGACGGGAAGCCAGGCGGCAATCGATGCTGCTCAAACCGCCGCGAACCTTCCTGTGGCCAAGAAATCCGCGGTACGACCCGATGGAGCGTACGAAGTAGGTCACGCGGCCTTTGTCCTGGCATACACGAAAGACAATCTGGCCCACGTGATCTACCCAGTCGGTATGAAACAGGAAGATTGGGTGCACGATCTGCCATATCTTGCCCAAGAGACATGGGCGAGCCGCTAAAGGGTTAGGTGTCCGCGGTCAGCCTCTGCTTCAGCAGCAGGCGCGCTTCTTGCGCCGTCACTCTCCTTCGCCGCCCGCTGATTTTTCAACTGGTAGCGCAAGCTCGAAGCCGCTACGCCCCGGCGGACGCGAGCGCCATCCGAAAGATTTCGCTTCTATATCTTGACGCCATCCCCCGGTTGCGGTAGAAACCGCGCACACGTCATGCCTGCCAGTGACTTCGAATTTCGCAACCGTACCTGGCTTATTTTCGGAATTTTCTTTGTCGCTCTGGCCTGCTACTGGATTGATCCGCGGAATTCCGGCCAAGCCCTGGGGAGAAGTTTGCACGTATGGGTCGGTTTCCTAGCGCGGCGAAATCTAGACACGAGCGTTCGAATCCTCTTTGCAATCGGCTCGCTCGTGGTCGCCACAGGCGCGATGATTCGGGCTTGGGGAGGTGCATACCTGCGAGCCGTTGTGGTGCACGATTCGGCAGTGCGAAGCGAAACCCTTGTTGCCGATGGGCCGTTTCGATATACGAGAAACCCGATCTATTTTGGATCGCTATTGGCGGTTTTTGGATCTGGTCTCTTGTTCAGCCCTACGGGTTGGATTGTGCAGATGATTCTTGCGATTGTTTTCTGCTATCGCCTTATATCACGGGAGGAAAAAGAGCTTTCTCGCAAACAAGGCGAGCGATTCCTGGCCTATCGGCGGGCTGCGCCCAGGCTGGTTCCATCGATCAGGCCCTGCCTTCCCGCGTCCGGAGCGACACCGCACTGGCCCGAATCTTTGAGGGGACAGACCCCCTGGTGGGGCGTTGCGGCGGCGGAGATTGCCTACGCCTATTCTTTTCGTCTCGGTTTCGCGATCATGGTGGCCCTCGTTGGTTTCGTCATCTTCATCGTGCAGAAGTATGTAATGAAGTCTTTTTCTCGGCCGGCAACGGGTGTATAACGATTTTCATTAGGGCCTAACCCCCGAACGCTGGTGGTTCCAATGGCTGTTCCGCGGAGTGCTCCTGGTGACCCATTGTGAGACACAGTTCGCGCCAGTTAAGCGATCGTTGAGCATGGAGGTTCTTATGAACGAGCACACTGTCGCACGCCGGCATTTTCTTAAGATGACGGCGATCGGCGCCGCCGGCGCGTCGGTTTTTGGATCGCGCCTGGTTTCCGCGGCTGCCGCCACCGTGAAGACGGCATATGACCCGGCAGCGCATTTCGAGCTCACCGTGAGCGAGGTTGAGATGCGGCGCAACTCGGCGGGACGGATGCTGATGGCCCGCATCTATCAGCCCATAGGGCAGCCGAAGGGTACGGGACCGTTCCCAACCGTGCTCGATCTGCATGGCGGCGCGTGGAACGCCAAAGACCGCCATGCCGAGGAGCCCATGGACCGCGCTTTGGCGTCCAGCGGCCTGCTGGTGGTGGCCATTGACATGACCTGGGCAAAGGAAGCGCCGTACCCCGCTTCCGTTCAGGACGCCAACTACGGCGTGCGCTGGCTGAAATCGAAAGCCGCCTCGTGGAATGGCGATGCGTCCAAGCTCGGTATCTACGGAAGTTCCAGCGGCGGCCACGTCGCCGAACTCCTGGCCATGCGCCCGCACGATCCGCGTTACAACGCGGTTCCGCTGCCCGGTGCGCCTAAGGTGGACGCCACCGTGGCTTTCGTAGCCATGCGCTCTCCGGTCAGCGACCCCCTGGCGCGCTACAAGAATGCGGAAAAGCTGAAGCGCGACGAGATGATGGAGAATCACGTTCTTTATTTCAAGCCGTGGGAGACCATCCACGAGTCCAACCCACAGGAGATTCTTGATCGTCATGAGCACGTCACCCTGGTGCCGCTGCTCATCATGGCGGGCGCGCTCGACGACAACGTACTGCCCGAGATTCAGAAGAAGTTCGTTGCCTCTTACAAGGCGGCCGGCGGCGAATGCCAATTCCAGATCTTTGAGGGCGCCGAGCACGAGTGGGTCGCCAAAGAGGGGCCGCAAACCGACCGCGCGCGGGAGATGGTCAAGGCCTTCATCGCCCGTCAATTGAAGTCGTAACCCCAGTCCTAACCGAAGCTCGCCCGATTTTGCTAACTTGAGTTGGAGAGCTTGGGAGGCGGGCTGCATTCCCACTTGTGTGCGGCTCTCGTTTCAGAAAAGCACCAGAACTAATGACAAAAAGGTTGCGCACGGGCTCATGTGATGGCCGGTCATCGTATTGGAATTGGACGAGATAGGTGCCCTCGTAGTTTTGGTCAGCGAATTGCTCCCAGTACAGCGGAGAGGTAGCTAGCAGACCCCTCATGGCTAGGAGGCCCGTGCGCAAACTCACTGTTAACCTCTGGACCGTGGCAGCCGTGTTCTTCGTTATCTTTTGGGTGGGGGCTCGCCCGGCATCAGCGGACATTATCGAAGTCGAGGCTGCGACTAGTTGCCCTGGGAGCATTGGTGGGGGCCTTTGTAATGGCGCTGTTCCTTATGCCCTGAACACCCTTCTCGCCGGGGGTATAAGTAACGTGAGTGGCACGGAGAAGTTTATAGTGACGGACACCATCGGTAGCTTCTCGTTCATCTATTCCGGAAGTTCGGGTGACAACGGTTCCTGCCAAATCAATGGCGGCGCCGCGTCGTTTTTCGGGGGATGTCTGGGCGTCAATAGCGACGGGACGAAGTTCTCCCTCGGCCATGACGATACAAATCACCCTGGCATGGACTCGCCAACGGTCGTTACGTTTACTGCCCTTCCGGGAGAATGCACCGCTGCGAATCCTTGCACGTTTGACCTAGGCTTCGTCTCCTGGCAGGGTATTGGAGCTTCAACCTCAGCTATGCCTGAGCCCGGCACTTTGAGTCTTCTGGCTGCGGGCCTATTCGGTCTTGCCGGCTTCGCTCGCCGCAGGCTAAGTTTCTAGAGGTTGGTTTTCAAGCGCGTCAAGCGCGTGTAGGCCCGATTTGCGCTTGTCTCAAGTAGCAGGCGGATTAGCTTCTATTCTCTCGCCGTCTTCGACCTCGTCTTCCCCAGTAAGTCCTTTGTCGGGATTCAGCTAACTTATCTCTGTTCAGTCTCTGTTCAAGCGTGCGCGGTGGACTGGAAACCCTTGAAAGCCGAGGCAAGGGCTCCTACGCTATAGGAAACGGCTTGGTTGTTGCCTAAGAGAAATGAACACGTGGAGATAACGGACCATGCTACACGCAACAGCTGACGGAAAGTTACCCCAAACCAATTTGACCAACGAATCGGCCGAGTATCTTGCCAAGCGTGAGGAGCTTCGCCTCGCGGAAATCGAGCTCATGCGCCAGCGCGAACGCGTGGCTGAGTTGCGCCGCCATCTCCCGCAGGGCGCTCCTATTCAGGACTATCAATTTGAGGAGGGCCCGCGCGACCTGAACGCCGGTGACGCGCCGGTGCGCGCCGTCCGCCTGAGCGAACTCTTCACCAAGCCCGATCGCTCGCTCGTCATTTATCACCTGATGTACGGAAAGCGGCAGGTCAAAGCGTGCCCTATGTGCACCGCCTGGATGGACGCTGCCAACGGCGTCGCCCATCACCTCGCTCAGAATCTGGACTTCGTTCTCGCCGCCGCCGCCGATCTGCCTACTCTGCGCGCCCACGCTCGCGCGCGAGGTTGGGACAGGCTGCGCCTCCTCAGCGCCGGAAACAATACATTCAAGTACGACCTCGGCAGCGAAGATCGCGAAGGACGCCAGGACTCCGCCGTCTCCGTTTTCAGCCGCGACGCCGACGGCACCCTGCGCCACTTCTATACCGCGCACCCTTGGATGGCCCCCGACGTCAAGGAACGAGGCATTGACCTGCTCAACCCAATCTGGCACTTCATGGACCTGACTCCGCAGGGCCGCGGCAATTGGTACACCAGCCTCGACTACGGCACCAAGGTCCAGGCCGCTTCCACGTAGACGTAGTTCAAGCGTGCTTCACCGATTCGCAGTATTCGAGATAGCCGTTCTGTCAGAACGTGGACCCTTGATCTGACTGAATACTGGGGACGATTAGGAGGCGGGCGCCGCACTGCGGGAGGCGGAAGCCAGAGGGAGGACGACGCGCACACGAGTACCGCTCTCTTTCGAACTGAACTCCAGGTTACCAGCCATATTCTCCACTCGCTCGCGCATTCCCGCGATCCCAACACCCGGCCGAACCAAGCCATTCGCGAGGCCTTTGCCTTGGTCTTCTATTTCCAACCAGACTTGTTGCGAATCGGTGCCCATGCGAATAGCAACCGTTTTGCTTCCTGAATGGCGGTGAACGTTGGTTAACGACTCCTGGAGAACCCGGAACAGCGCAAGCTCAATCTCCTGTCCCAACAGGCCCAGTGGTGTGGCAATCTCCACTTTGGCTCGAATCCCGCTGCGCTCGGCGAAGCCCTCTACATACCAATCCACCGCGGACGCCAAGCCGGCCTCTTCCAGCAACGGCGGATGCAACAGGTGAGATAGTGTCCGAATTTCCGCGATACAAGAGTTCGTTATTTGAACCGCATCCTCGATTTTGCGATTGTCCGAACCCTTATCTTTGGCCGCCTCCAACACCATGCTCAAAGCCGCGAGATATTGGCCTACGCTGTCGTGCAACTCCCGCGCAATATGCCGCCGCTCTTCGTCCTGTGTTCGTACCAGACGCTTCCACAGTTCTCGAAGCTGTTGAGAGCGCTCGAGGACTTCTCTATTCCGCTGTTCTAATTCCCGGGTTCGCTCCTGCACTTGGACTTCAAGCCCATCCGCAAGTACGCGCAGCTGCTCCTCGCTCTTGCGCAATAGCTCCGCGTTTTGCTTCCGTTCCGTGACGTCCTGGAACGCCAGAAGAATCAGGGAATCCCCGTCGCGCGCCAACCGCCGTGCGTCAAGCACAACCGTCCGGCGTCCGATCCCAGGGAATTCGCGCTCGATCTCGACGGCTCGAAATGCGGCACGGTCCGCCAGAGTTGTCTCTATCGATTCCCAAACGTCGGACCTTTCCCATTCGTCGTTCCCTAGCTCCCGGATCGAAGCGCCTTGCGTTTCATCTCGTGAAACCCCGAACAAGTCGTAGAAGGCCCGATTCGCCGTCTGCATTCGCAATGTCGCGTCGAGAACCACCAGGGGATCGATCACCGTATTCAGGATCGCCTTGGTGTACTCCCGTTCGTAGATCGCTTGGTCGATGCTGGCGCGAAAAGCCGTGACGTTGGTAAATGTGAGCACGGCGCCCACAATCTGGCAGTCGCTTCCGGTGTACGGGGCGATCCGAAGAAGAAAGTACCGATCGCCGTCGCGAATTTCGCTCCGGCATGGTGTTCCGTCCGCAATCACTTGCGCGCAGAGCCTATCGAGACCCTCCAGGCGGCCAGCGAGAATCGTGCCAAGAGGTTGGCCAATATCCGAGACCTCTAACCCCAGCACAGTGGTGGCGGCGCGATTCACGCGGGCCACCCTGTAATCCTGACTGATTAAAATGATCGGGAGATCGACCGCATCGAGGACGCCAATATGGTTGCTGATCCCGTCTAACCTCGTAGCGCCGCCTCGCACAGTGCGGGCTCCAGACACCTCGTCCTGCTTGGCCATCGCGTAGGTCTAACCTTTCAATCGGCCTTTCAATCGGCCCTTCGATCACCTTGATACAAAGTACGGCTCCGCCGCAGCACGTCATCGGCGACAAGTGGGAGAGTCTGACGCAACGCCAGGAGCAACGCCTGGGATCTCGGCATGTCCAGCGGACCTGGGTAGCGCGAGAGGAGTTGGCCTTCCAGGACACGGGACTCGTCCGGGCCCACCGTTTCTCGAAGCGCTTCGGAGACAGCTCGCTCCAGACGGGCGTAATCCTCGACAGGAATCAGATGAGAGTGATTCTCGCCGAGCCTTGGCAGCATGCGAGCGTGTACGTCTCCGTCAAAGTTATCCATCAAGAACGAGCAGAAGATGGCGATATCGTGCTCGTGCGCGAGCTGGTCGAACAGATCCTCGAGGTTCATGCTGGCGGCTACGTCGCCTCGCTCCCAAAGAATATTGACCATCTCGCCCCACCAGCGCACCTTAGGGTAACGCCCGTCTCCGCGAGCTTTCGTGATTACGTTTGCCGCCAAGCCTAGGAACACCGGCGACTCCGGCATCCCGCCATGCATGAAGGTGGGCAAGAGATTGTCCGCGTCCACGATCGTTAGTTGTCCCCGGCTCTCCGCCGCCTTCACATCCACGCCTTCGCTTTCTAGCCGAGGGCGAAAGGCGTCCCAATGAGCGATCGTCGGAACTAGAATTACGCCCTCGCCGTTCGCAATCGCGGCCGCCGCAAAGCGGCAGACAGCCCGGTTGAGAAACTGCTGATCCTGATAAAGCTGGACGATGTGATCGCGCGGTGCGGCGCCGGATAAAAGACCGCACCAGGGCTCGGCCTGGCCTGCCGCCGCGCCGTGGGGCCCCGCTACGTTATGGTCAGAGCTAACTCCGTGGCCTTTCTTTGTTTGGTCCAAGTTGCTGTTAGTTTCCATGCCACTCCTTCAGATTAGGGCAGTATTATTTGTTTCACTGGGCGAATCAATCTCTCGATGCTCCTTAATCTCCAATGTTAATGTGGCTAACGGGTGCCTAGACTCCGGTTGTTTCCGCCCAGTTTCAGCCCATCAAGCACACTTCCCGGAGTTCAAGCCTGCGGTGAAGCTCAATTGGTCGTCCAGGTTTCCCGATCATACGTGGGCGTCGTACCGTCTCCCATACGGTAATTGCTGTATAAGCCCCGGGGTCGGGCGCATTTGCATGCTGTAACCTAGAATAAGACAGGTCCGCATGGATACGAGAGACTAGGAGCGCCAAGCCGATAAACAAGATCGGGAAAAACAGCTCTGTATGTGCGATCAGCCAAAGCAACCCGGCCTCCGACGTCCATAGAGTCCCTACAGCTTTCCACCGGACTGTCTGATTGTTGCGCGCAACACTTCCGGGCCAGCGGGCGCCTGCGGCGATGCCGCGTCTTCGGCGGTGACGAAAACGTCGAAGTTGTTCCACGGAATTGTAGTTTCGAACTCGGCCTTCAGATTCTTATCAACCCTTAGAAAGCCTTGAATGGTGGGATCGCGATCAGGCTGCTGAAACCAGATCGCGTAGGAGTTTCGAGCGGGCGTCAAATTGCCTGGCGGTGCGAGGTGCTCCACCTTGATTTGTACCTTGTTATTTCCGTTCTTGTCGGAACTGAATTCTACATGGCCGCGAGCCGCGGGTACGTTCGGAGCCGCCGTGAACGGAAACTTCTTCGCGGCATTTACAACTATCGCTACGAAAAGTGCGACGGCCAGAAGCGTTGCCAGTCTTCGCATAATCCCACTGAGACTGCCGCGCCCGGGAGAGCAAGAAGACCGCCTAGTGTTCGTTTCCACCATCGAATCCGCCCCGATCCGATTCGTCTCCCCTGGAAAGCTCCGCGAGGTCATATTTTTCCTCCTGCTTGGCCGGAGTGACGACGTAGACCGAGGTTTTCTCCAGCGCGCGAAGTTGATCGGGAGTGAGATCGGCATCGCTTTGCAGTCGCATCCGGTGTTTCAGGAACGGGCTCATTGCAAGTCGTCGCGATCTCGGCCGCCTGAGCTTTCGGGTAGACGAACCGATAACCAAATGTCGGCAGCCGCAATGCTTTCGCCGCTTGCTCGTGTTCTTTGGTGAAGTTCTGTACGATTTGCACCGTCGTATTTCGCATGTAACCCACGCCCACTGCTGTTGTAGGGGGTTGGGCATTGATGAAGGCGCGCCAATCATTCAGCTGAGACCCGAGACTCGGGTCGCAGGCATCGTCGACCAAGAAGAACAAGTCGAGGCCGGCGTGATCTTCCCGAGCGGGAGTCCACTCGGTCACCTGGAGGCGGTCTTTGCCTTGCCTGACCACTACATCTTCGCGGTTTATGTCAGGCATGCGCTTGTTCTCACCGAGTGGCTGAACTGTGACCGTCACGTGCGCTGGCGCCGCTAGGGAAGGCGCTTTCTCTTGTGTCTGGAGGGGAAGCAGTCCCATGAGTCCCGCAGCGAAGAGCGCTGTTAGGTTGTATTTGACTTGATGGTGTTGCATGGGCTTCTCCTGACGAAGATTGCGGTACATCGAATGTTTGGTTCCGATGACCGCTGACAGAAGAGAGGATTCCGCATCGTCGGTGAACACGCGCGTTGAGGCTATCGGTTAATCAATGAAGCCGCAGGGGAAACATAATGTAGTGAGCCTGAACCCTAAGTTGCATTCGCAGCGTGCGGTAAATCTCTCGGCCCGAGGAGGGGCCTGGGGTGGTATCGCGGGGACTAGTTCGATTTCAACGCCTTGCTCAAACAGATGGAGCGCCGGAATACCCGGCGCTCCCTTATCGTTGCTGTGCCGATCAGCGCGCGTGTGGCAGTTCAGACGTAAACTGCTGCGCTTGTTCCGGTGTGTGCACTGACCCACCCAGCACTTGCTGCGTGGAACTACCTGAACCGTACACGTCGTGCATGGCGCCATTGTCGATCGCCATCTTGGAGCCCTGAAGGTTGACGCCGGCATACGCTCCGTGGGAGATCTCGTACGACAGCACGGGCGCTTTCCATGCCGAGTCGGTATAGTTGCTGCCGGTCGGACCTTCGGCAACCAAGTTCGCGCTCAGCTCGAAATTCCCGTTCATCAGCTGTTGTTTACCATCGTGATTCATCAGCATCACGATCTGCGCTTCCTCGGCTCCCGCTTGCAAACCGATGCTTCCCGCCGAGATGCTGAAGAAGGCCGGTGCGCTCCAGCCGCCCGACGTTCGGCAGCTCACCACTCCATCTCCATGCTCGCCGCCGGCGATGAATCCGCCTTTGGTCAGCTTTGGCACTACCCCCACGCACTCCGCCTGGGCTAGCACGGGCTGCGGGATTTGGTTGGAGCTTGTTATTTGCTGCAATGTTTGCGTGGCCTTATTCAACTCGTCGCTTTTAGCTCCCGAGTTGTTGTCTTTCGCCCAAGCGACGCCCGCGAAGAGCATAAGCGAGGCCGCCAAAATTCCAATCTTGGTCATCTGATCCTTCCTTTCCTGTGTGTCTGTAAACAATTCCTCCTGCGATTTCTTAACCCACTCCTGTGCTTCCATATTTACAAAACCACACAAATATAGGCATCGGAACTTCGCCTGAAGCACACTGCGGACAAATGGCACTCCTGAGAGCGCCCTACCGTCGCCTCAGGGGCGTCCTAATGCGTTTCACTGCTCGGAATCGCCTGGGAATCGCATGGATATGGGTTAAGTGCTGAGCCAACACCCGGAAAATCGTCTTCTCCCGGAACGATCAAGCGCTTGCGGAATGATGTCTTACCGATCTCCCGATGGTTCCCGAAAGCGGTTGACTGACGTGAGGGAGCGCCGCATCAGTCTTTCCTGGGATTGCACCGCGCTCGCGCCAGCCGTTTCTCAGGCCCCATCCGGCTCACGTCGCTCGACTTGGCCGATAGGCACGGCCTCCACCACGGGGGTACTCCCCGCACGTCGACACGATGAATACAGAGCCGCACCGGCCACGATGATGTTGGCGACGATCACCGGCAAGGCGCCAATGGCGATGCCGTACATGATCCAGAGACACGCCGCGAACGCCTGAATTTTCCTAAGCGTCGCGGGCCGTCGAAAAAAGTAAGAGATGGCGAATACGGCCGTGGCAACCCATCCGATCATATTGACATTGATCATGTCCGGCCTTCCAGGAGCGGAGTATCAGGGGGCCCAGCGCTACGAATCGTTAGCCAATCGGTGCGAACCCGATCCCAATCCTGAAGGACGAGTCCCCTGGAACTAAAAAATGAGCGGATTTGCATGGAATTCCAACCCGCTATGTCCTGCAGAATCGGGACCAGGACGCCTAAAGCGTCTTCGCTGAGAACCGTTCGCTTGGCGACTTGAGCAGCGGAAGTTTTTTCGGAAACGGAGATGGTCAGTCCATCGAAGCGGTTGACGTGCAGCATCACGTTGATGTCTGAATTGCCGTCGCCCACGTAGACGACGGAATCATGGCTAAGGCCAAGGTGCGCCCGCAAATCTTCCACGACCGCCACCTTCCCGTAACCGGCGGGAACGCGAATAATGGATTGAATCTCGCCGATCGCAGGATCGTAACGGAACTGCGTCCCATGAATGTGTTTCGCCGGAATGATGCCCTCGAGCGCGGATTGAATCACCTCTTCCGGCGCGGCCGAGACGACGTGAAACGTAAAGTGATAGTCGTCGATTTGATCCAAGAGCTGCAGCAAATACCCGATATTGGCCTTCAGGCGGATGCTCTTGCCAACCGCAGAGAGGTGCTCCTTGCGGACACGGCGAAACTCGGGATCATGGAGCAGGAGATAGGGAAGTTCGCCGCCCTGCTGAACCAGGTGGATCTTCGAAAGTCCGGCAACGCGTTCCTGAAAACCAAGGATGCCCAGCATTTCGCACAGTACGATCCCTGAATCGTTGTAACTGAGCGTTTGATCGAAGTCGCTCACCAATAGTATTTCGCGCTTACCAGTTGTCTGCTCGCCTGTCATGCATGTCTCCAGGTACTACTCGTTTACGGTGGCACAGCTAATTGGGAACGGTCCAATTCAAAGAATGCATGTGTGCCATTGAGGAAGTCATGAGCGGAAATATCGTCTTCAGAGTATTTCCTTCTATTGCAATCACATACGGATTGACCGTTGTGGCTTTTCAAGCCTTCTGGATCACGCGACGCACATTCTTTGGTTGGCGGCGACACAGCTTCTTCAGGTGCCGGCGCCTATCCTGAAGAGCCTAATAAACGCTTGGGAAGTGGCGGAGGTCGTTACGGCCACCATGATAAAAGAGGAAAAGTACGTCGCCTACATGGGCACCGAAAACATGCGCTGCGTGTGCAGGAGTTGTCTGGGGGCTTGGAACCGTAGAAGTCGGATTTTCGGAAACTGGATTCGGTTCCAAAGCCAGTTTCCGAAAATCCCGTTCGCCTGGACTTGGCGTCTGCGGCTGCGTTGGGGCAGGCAGGCGTCAGAACTCTCTATCTAATGGGATTGCCTTGACTGTCCGTCCCAGTCTGACCTTTCTCGTACTTCTCCCGGTATGTCGGATCGATCTTCTTATAGGCGTCGGAGTCCTCGTTCGCGGTGCAGAGGTATTCTGTCCAGTCGTCATCTTTTCCCTGAGCCAGGGACCAGCGTTCCACCCCCGAAGTAAAGGGCTTAACCAGAACGATGGGGTCTTCAACATAGACTTGGTAGTTAAGGAAGTTCTTCGATGGCCGGCTGAAGCGCTCAATGACATGTTCTTTCTCGCTATGAGTCCATGCGCCTGCGTCTCCGAATACCCCCACCGAGATATTTCTCATTCGCGTATCGATGGCCACGGTGTCAACGACCAGCGTGTCTCCCTCCCAGTGCGCGACCGACTCTCCGCCATAACTGACATCCGGGTCCGCGGAATGCTTCCGTCCATCGGTAGGTATCCAGTGAATGGCCTGCGGAAACTCCGTCAGTACCCACAAAGCTCCTGGCTGAGATATGAGTTGTACAGGGCCGTGCTCGGTGGCTTGGGTCGTCATCGAAGTTGGCGTGCCGCCCGGAGCGCAGGTCCCATACGGCGTTGGGACTTGGTATTTATCTTTTGTCTCGGGCCTGAACACCGGGTTCTCCTGCTTGGCATCGGGAGGCAGGATGCTAGCCGCATTTGCGTCGACGCCGCCCGGAGTATAAGAACCTACCATTCTCCCGACGCCATTTGGATAATAGCGTCCGCTGAAGTCCACGTGACCATCGCTCATACGTGGGGTCGGGGGGCCCGGCGGCAATAGATGCGTATTGAGGCCCGGGTCCCAGAACCCTTTCGGTACCTCGGCGACTGGCGGTCGTTGGCCCCGTCCGCCGCGCCCTGCCCCGTCCCCTTGTGCCTGCCCTTGTCCGTCTCCTCGCCCCTGTCCGGGCAAATTGGGGCTGAAAGCCAAAATTCCGCACAGAGCTGCCAGTGCGACCCCACCCCCGAGCCAATAGTGGGACCGTCGCGTAATTCCTGTCATTGAAAATCTCCTTTTCGGGCCGCTAACCCTCGCGCACTACGACCTCACGCACCGTTGCCAGTGCCTAAAAATCCCGCATACCTGACAATCACGCCAAAGCGCCTGCGGCAGGCTTTTGTAAATCGAGCCCGCGCCCGCGCCTTAGAAGTGTTTGTCTGCGTCGCTCCTGCGTTCCACCTGTTGTCCAACGAGGCGTATCAGACCATCAGATAGTGCCAGGTAACTGGCAGCGCCTCTGTTTTCGCCGCCCTTGGCCGGACACTCCCTTGCGTTGATCGTCTTTCCGATATTCTCGAGGAAAACCTCTTTCGTGCTGCCGGTCCTTTTCAGGGCGTTGGGGGTGACCATTTCCAGATGCCACGTCACCACCTTGCCGTCGGGATTGGTTACGTCCATATCAAAATAGGCGTGCGGATTCTCCCAAGTAATATTCGTGAGGGTACCCTTCAGGTCCGCACACTTGGTTGCGTCGAACTCCACGCCGAATCCATGGTGTGCAAACAAGGGAGCTGCTGCCCCCAGAACAAACAATGCCATCAAAACGCCCGGTAGCTTAGCCTTCATTGCGATGTCCTCTTCGAAGCGAAATGGAAATGGACTCAAATACGCCAATTAGAAATTACGTCCCTATCAACCTCTTGTCAAGTTCCGCCACCCGTGAGGTTCGCCAGTGAACAAATCTACTTTTATGGGCACTGTGCGCTCGGTTACCCCAGTTCTATTCGTTCGTAAGCCGCCGTTGGCGCGCGTGCCGGAAAAGTGGCAAAATAAGCCAGATTGTCCGAGGGAGACTCTGCGAATGCTAAATCGTTTTTTGGCTGTGATCGGCGGCCTTCTGGGAACGGCGCTGATCTTTTCCTGTAGTTCATTTGCCCAGACGGGTACGAAGGCTTGGCCTGACCCGAAGGAGAATCGCCAGCCAACTGCGGAGAAGGATAAGAAGCCAGCTCCGCCACACAGTCTTGCCGGGCTGTGGGCCAATACCAGAGAAGGGAACCAGGCCAAAGGCGTCCAGTTGCATCCAAACGATGGCAAGCCGGAGAATCAACCGCCCTACACTCCCTACGGCTTACAGCTGTACAAGTCCCATAAGGCACTGGAAGGCTTTGACGCGGTGGGTCCAGCCTACAATAACGACCCCAGAGTGAAATGCGAGCCGTTAGGCCTGCCTCGGTACAATCATTACGATCTTGGGGTACGAATCTTTCAGGACCAGAACTCCATCGCCATGCTCTACCAATACGATAACCGCTGGCGCATCATCTGGACGGACGGTCGGCCGCTCCCCAAGTTACTCGATGGCGGCGTGGAAATAAACGGCGAGTACCATGAACAGCGCTGGATGGGCTATTCTGTGGGCAAGTGGCTCGACGATACCACCCTCGAGGTCCAGACGATCGGGACCATGCCGGACGACCGCGTATGGCTGGATAACACCGGCCGGCCCATCAGCGACCAGGTGCATATTACCGAGACGTTCCGGCGCGTGGACAATGACACGATGGAGTGGACCGAGGTGCTTGACGATCCGAAAATCTTTACCAAACCGTGGCAGACCATGAAGATCACCATGAGGGCGCAAGATCCCCGGATCGACATCTTGACGCGCTACTGTTCGCCCAAGGAAATCGACGCCTACAACAAGGCCTATGGTGATTCGGTGAGCGGTAAGTAAGCCGAAGCTTGAGAAGATTCATCTACGAGATGCAGCTGGGTACATTCGCTATGGAATGGCGATTCATAAAATGGAGGGACGCGCCGCAATGATAAGCAAAATGACAAACAAGCTGATCGTCGGGTTTACTTTGGCCGTTGGACTTATGGTTTCGATTCCGCTCTCCGCGCACCACGGTGCAGCCTCGATTTACGATACGAAAACGGTTAGCTTGAAAGGGACCGTCAAGACCTGGCTGTGGTCTAATCCCCATTGCTTGTTGACGTTTGACGTCAAGGGTGATGACGGCAAAATGGTCGAGTGGATCGCCGAAACGCAGGCTCCCAGCACCGTTTACCCCCAGGGTTTTCGCAAGGACTCCTTCAAGCCTGGGGATCAGGTAACCGTCATGGTGCAGCCGGCGAGGAATGAGCGGCCGAACGGCCGCATGGTTTCGGCCGTAACCGCCGATGGCACTAAGCTAGGCAGTACCGGCGATGGCGGTGGCCGCGGCGGACGTGGCGGAGAAGAAGCCCCCTACTAGTCGTTTTCCTGGGCGCCATCACACTTGCTCTCCGAATAAGAATTCGTCTCACTCGGGGAGCCCGTATCTATACCTGCGTTTTCGGAAACTGGGATTTCGACAGGCAGCCCCGTTACCGCCAAGGCCGCAGCCTAGTCACTTCTCTTGCAGTGAGGAGGCACCATGGCGGTCACCACGGAAATCGCGCCGAATATCTATCGCATCTCGATCTTTGCTGAATGGGCCCATCTGCAGTTCAACCATTTCCTGGTGAACGACGACGAGCCCTTGCTGTTCCACACCGGGCTGCGGGGAATGCACGCGGAAATTCGCGAAGCGGTCTCAAAACTTATCAAGCTTTCGGAGTTGCGCCACATCAGCTTCAGCCACTTTGAGTCGGACGAGTGCGGCTCGCTCAACGAATGGTTGGCGGCCGCGCCCAATGCCGACGTCATCTGCAGCCAGGTCGGCGCACTCGTTTGCGTGAACGACTTCACTGGCCGAGAGTCGCGCGCCCTCGCCGATGGCGGGACCTTTGCGACAGGGAAGTACCGGTTCCGCTATTGCCGGACTCCCCATCTGCCTCACGGTTGGGACGCTGGCGTGCTCTTCGAAGAAACGCAGAAGACGCTGCTCTGCTCGGACCTGTTCCATCAGGCCGGCGACGTCGAGGCGCTCACCTCCACCGATGTCGTGGGCCGCTCGCATCAGTCGATGAAGGAATATCAGACGGGCATACTCGCGGACTATGTGCCCTACACGCCGCTCACCGCTCAGAACCTGAAAAAGCTCGCCGACCTGAAGCCCAAGACGCTCGCCATCATGCACGGCTCGAGCTTCACAGGTGACTGTGCCCTGGCGCTCGCTGACCTCGATGTTGCGTTACGCGACGTTTTCGGCCCGCCGAAGTAGAAACAGAGCCAAGTGTGGCATCGCAGCGACCACCCCGCTGCCCTACGAGTTTCGCGATTTTTTCTTGTTATCGCGATCGCGCCGGTCAGTGACGCGCGGCAATGCCCGCATTTCGGCGATCACTTGCACATACAAACCGTTCAAATCCGTTTGCAGCGCGTTGAATTCACGCTCTTCGCCCGGAACCGTGGAATTTTCCGCCGCGACGCCGGCGAGGTGCGATGCGTAATCGAGCGCCTGAGCTTGCGTGAGCAGCAAATCGAACTCAAACGTCTCGTTCTTGGCGGCAAGAAGCGTATGTTCTTCCGCTTTGGACTGGGCTTCGCGCGCGGCCACCTCGCCCGCGGGCAACCTCATCTGATGCAGATCGAATGTAGGGTTGTCTTTCGCGAGGTGATCCAACTGCTTCTCCCCGTCATCCGCCGTCTTCGATATGTCCTTGATCAATTTCTCGAACGCCGGCGCCTTCTTCTTGATGAGCAAGATCTTGCTCACATTCTTTTCCTGGCCCAGCAAGTCGTGTAGCAGGCTGGCGGCATTGTTGCTCACGGCTACCTTGTCTGCTTCGCCCGGTCCAGCGCGCGGTCCCTCGCTCGAACCGTTTTGGTCTTTGCTGTTCTGAGTTGTTTCCTTGCCCGAAGCGGGCACGCTCCCCGTCTTTTGGGAGGATTGATCTTTCTCCGTCTTGGCACACCCGCAGAGCAACGCGGCGGATAGGCAAAGAACGCCGCAAGCTTTCAAGGGACCGGCCCATCTTTGTTTTTTCGTACTGGGTTTTTTCATACTGGCCCATCTTGGATCTTTCATACTAGGTACGATGAGAAGGCGGGCAATGCGGGTCCTAACGCAAAAGCTGGACGCCAGCCTCGTTTTGGTCGCGTAACCGCACAGGCTTTACGGTAAGCCGCCAGATAAGTCAGCTTATCGGATTCCGGAACCGCTTCCAGAGTTCAACATGAAGGCACCGAGCAACTCGCCCCAAGTCTATATTCGTAAATTGCTCACGCCAGCGGAAGGCGGAACTCGTGTTCGGCCCGACCGCTGGGGCCCGTAATGCATTCCGTGATGCGGATTTCCTTGGCGCTTTCGGAAAAAGATATGCGCCGCTCAAACACGAGTTCCACGCCCTGCAAACGCAACTTGCCCCGCTGTACATACGCGTCGCCGCTCCAATCGCCGGATTCGGAACTCTCGATCCAGGTTTTCCGGTCTCCGCTCAAACCAGCGCGGCCATGTCTTATTCCGCCGCCTATACTGCCGGTACCGCACGCGGCGCCCCCCACATTTGTGGCAACATCCGGCGGTGGGGTGAACTCAAACGTTTCCGGCGGAATCGGTTGATTCACAATCATGCGCCGGAACAAAGTTGTGTGCTTCTGTGTTTGTTTCTCCTCGCTTGCTGGAAGCCGGATCGTGATCTCGCCTGCGACCTTCCGCACGAGATGCGTGAGCCTGTCCACCCAAAACGTGGCTGGCGAAGGTGACATGATCATAGCGGTGTGCGGATTTGTTTCGTACTTCACCGAGACGACGTGGCATAGCACGTCACCGCCATCGCCAGGGATCGCTTCCTCCCGCAAAATCTCCGCTGCGGCGATTGTTTCCGCGATTCGGTGAATAGGAATGCTTCGTTTCCGAAAGAAGGAAGGTCAGGCCGGAATACTCCGAGTCTGATTTCTGTCCCCTTTGTCGGTGTCTTATTGAAAGACTTCTGGAGAGGCCAGTAATGCTGGATATCGCCGCCATTTGTTATGTTGAGGTGGCCGTGTCGGCCGCTCTGTTCGATGCGCACCTTGTCGGGAGCTGCGAAAAACGCTCTGGCCCGCTGCTCAGTGCGGTGAAATTGATTCTCATCCCCATCTTCGATGATGGAGACAATCTCCACTTCGAGACTCCTCAGCGCCTCGTAGGCATTCCCAACCTGCCGCAGCACTTCCTTCCCATCCATGCCGCAAATTGTATCTCAACATCGCCGTTACAGATTGCTAACGGCCAACCCCGGCAAATGCCGGCAGCCAGTCGAATCTCTCAAATCGGCGGCAGCCGGGAAAAATCGGTCAGCATCAAGAAGGTCGAATCAATTTTCTCCACCAGTCTGCCATTCTCTTCGGACTTGGCTTTCACGCTTTTCCATTCCGGATCATCCTGGAAGGCTTTCCAGTTCGCGGTCGCCGCCTCGCGGCTCGGATGCTCCAGAATGTAAACGAAGGTGCTGTTTTTCGCGGCCTCATCCACCGCGGTCCAGTACGCAAGACTCTTCATTCCATGTTTCGCAAAGAGCTGATCCGTATCGTCTCGGAAGCGGGCCACAAGGCTTTCCAGCTTCCCTGCGGCGGCCTGATAAACCCGCAATTCATACACCTTCGCTGATCCTGTCATCGCATCACCTTCTCGTCTCCTCCGTATTCGGACTCCCGATTGCGGCCTGTGGAAATGCCCAGGACTCCGCTGTGCCAGTCCGTAATAATGCCGACAGCGGAGCTATGGTAACGCATCCCACTCACGGGGAGAGCAGGGCGAGCGTATCGCCGAGACTCGCTACATTCGCACGCTCGCATGCGCCGGAAAGCTGCCCCGGCCTAATGGAAGCGGATTCGTACCAGTTTCCGAGAACCGCGCTCCTCAGCAGTAGGGAATTGGACTCGCAAGCTCTCAATGACAGATCCATTATTCCCGAGTATTATCCCTCCCGGATTCTGGGTGGTGAGAAGGCTGGTCTTCTCTGCCTGAATTGGGGCTGCTTGAATTGGGCCGGAAGCCATCCAAGCGGGGACACGTGGAAGTCGTTTTGACAGAGATGGAGGAAAGATGAACCGAGCACGCTCAATCAGCGCTTTCGCCTTGGCCGGTTGCCTGCTGGCCTTGACAGCAGGAATGCTTGTGTCCGCGCCACTGTTTGCTCAGCAACCGGGTGGGGGTGGCCGCGGCGGGGCTCCGGCAGCGGCGGCAAAGAACCTGAAACTTCTCGGCCCCAGGTCCGACATCCCCTTCATCATGCAAATGTTCAATGAGGCGCTGGAGTGCAGTGCACCTATTGTCACGTGCAAGGCGATTTCGCCGCCGATACCAATCCGAAGAAGGAGATGGCGCGCAAGATGATCGCCATGGGACGGCTGATCGATACCAGCTTCCCGAGCAGCGGCGGAGCCTTTCCCGACGGATATCACGAAGTCGATTGCATCACCTGCCATCGGGGAAATGTAAAGCCAGTGACCACGGCGCCCACGAAATTTTACAACCGCGCCAACTTTCTGGGCACGATCCAACCGGAAGAGGCCCCCGCCGTCAGCCTGAAGGTCTTGCCGCCGGATACGCCCGTACACGGCGCGGATTCGGTGATGGGCGAATTCCGGGACGCGCTCGGCGTGGACTGCAACTACTGTCACGGCGGCGGAAGGCCGCAAGAGTTTGACGCCAACCCGCGCAAGGATATGGCCCGAAAGATGATTTTGCTGGTGCGGCAGATCAATGCACAGTTTCCAGGCACCGGCGTCTTCCCTGTGGGAAACAGGAAGTGACCTGCTACACCTGCCACCGTGGCGACACCCACCCGGAGAGCTGGGGCAACCGGCGATACGATGCGCCCAAGCCAAAGCAGTAGGCGAGGTAGCAGCGTCTTTCAGGAGCCGAGCTCCCGGCTTATCGGAACGTAGGTTCGTCCCTAAAAACCAGTTTCAGAAAAGGTCTGCCCTCTCAAACGGTCGATACAACACCATTCGGATTGTGGTCCCGCAGCAAAACCCGATTGCCGAGAAGTCCGTGGGTTCCGCCATTGCGATAGTCTCTTCGGTGTAGGACAGGGCTTGGGGAACAGTTGTTTTTGCGATGCCGAACTCAAGAACACCTGTTCCAAGGTTCTATTGCTCATCGCTGCTTTTTTGCTCAAGCTCGATAAATCCCAAATCAAACCCTGCAAGAACCTTGAGGACGCGCTCGCCTTGTACCGAAGCCGTCTGTCCGATGCCAGTCCGTTGATCAAGGGCCAGGGAGGAGATAATTCAAATGCGGAAACAAAAGGGTTTCTCGTTAATTGAGCTCTTGATCGTGGTGGCGATTATTTTGATTATCGCCGCAATAGCCATCCCGAACCTCTTGAGGGCGAAGATGGCCGCCAATGAGGCTTCTGCGGTAGGCTCTCTGCGGACGGTCAATACGTCTTGCGTTGAGTACTCGACCACGTACGGCGTCGGCTTCCCCGGATCCTTGCCCGCTCTTGGCGGAACCGGCACTGCGACGTCAGCGTCGGCAGGATTGATTGACTCGGTGTTGGCGGCCGGCGTCAAGAGCGGTTACACCTTTGCTTATACGCCAGGTACCGCCGACTCAGCCGGCAACATTGACGCCTACTCGATTACAGCTACGCCAGTCGTCGCGGGCACAACCGGTCAGCGGATGTTCTTCACTGACCAGTCGGGCGTGGTCCGCGCGGACGCGTCCGGTTCGGGCGCGAGCGTGAACAGCACCCCAATCGGGTAAATTCCTCCGGGCAGCAAAGGCAAAAGGGGAGGACTTATTCTCCCCTTTTTGTCGTTTTCAGCACCGAATAGGCCGACGGGCTCTCCTCCTGAGTGCCCCGCGAAGATCGAATCGTAAGTGCACGTCACGCCGATTCCCGTATCCGGCTGCTACGTTGCCAGCTCAGCCGGTCGGGTATTAATACGCAGGACACTGGCCGCAAATGCGGCCGCTATTCAGGGCGGCGATTTGCGGCTACTCTTTTTGCGTTATCTCAAGTGTACAGTTATGGCAATAATATCTCGGGTAACAGATCGGCGGCGAAGCAAACGCATTTTGAAGGCGATCCCTATCCTGCTGTCCGGCAGCGACATCGACGGTCAGCAATTCTCCGAGCAAACCAGGACCTTGGTGCTCAGCCGGCATGGAGCGGGCATCTTTTCAACTAAAAAGCTGGCCCCCCAGGCTGTCTTGATCGTTCGTTCTGTGGAAACAAACCAGGAAGCAGCCGTTCGCGTCATTGACCAGGTAGCAGGCACACCCGAAGGTTATACCTACGGCGTGGTGTTTCTAGACCCGAGCGTTAACCTTTGGAATGTGGAGTTTGCTCCTCAGCCTGAAGATGAGGGAGCAAAGAGCATGCTTTTTGAATGCGCCTCTTGCCATGAACGCGAGGCAGTCAATCCGAATGACGTCGAATTGGACGTGTACGCGATTAATAAGGCAGTTTCGCGGTATTGCGCAAACTGCGGAACACCGACTTCCTGGAAGGAAGTCAGCGGCGCAATCGAAACCAAACCATCCTTCCCCGATGTAAAAAACGAGGACACGAAAAAAGACGACACGAAAAAAGAGCCCGCCAGCGAAGCGACGCCAACATCTCGTCACGAGAATAGGCGCAAAGACGTTCGCGCCAGGGTCAACTTTAGCGCGTGCATCCGCTATTCCGGATCGCAGGAGATCGTTACGTGTGAGAATTTATCGCGAGGTGGGTTTTGCTTCAGGAGTTCCAAACGCTACGCCGAAAAGTCGATGATTGAAGTGGCGCTACCTTACTCTGAGGGCGAGCGGCCATTTTCTTCAAGGCCAGGGTCGCATGGGTCCTGGAGTTGACAGCCGAAAAGGTGTTCCGATGTGGCGCAGCGTATGTGAAGGCTTAAACGCCGGATCGAATGCCGGTGTCTCCGCATGTCCGGGGACAATTTGGCGCTGATCACGCGCGCCCTACACTTCGCCCATTCCGCCTGTGACCAGCGCAGAGTCGAACATCCATCCACGTTATTGGCTTGAGCTAGGAAAAAGCTTCGGTATAGCTCAGACCAGGTCGAAACGATCGAGGTTCATCACCTTGGTCCACGCCGCAACGAAGTCTTTTGTAAACTTTTCCTTGGAGTCCGCCCAGGCATAGACTTCGGCGAAGGCGCGCAATTGGGAATGCGAGCCGAAGATCAGGTCCACGCGGCTAGCGGTCCACTTGAGCTCTTGGTCTTCCGGTCGCGGCCTTCGTAGACCGCTCCGGAGCCTTCGATTCCTGGATTGCTGCCAAACCGTGCCCATGTCGAGCAGGTTGACAAAGAAGTCGTTCGTCAGGGTTTCCCGCCGCTTGGTGAAGACGCCGTGCTTGGAATTCCCGGCATTCGCACCGAGTACGCGCAGGCCGCCCACGAGAACTGTCATCTCCGGCGCGGTCAGCTTCAGCAATTGCGCGCGGTCCACTAAAAGCTTCCTCCGGCGCCATGAGCGGCGTGCCGCGGTAGTAGTTGCGGAAACCGTCCGCGCTGGGTTCGAGAGGGACCGAAGGAGGCGAGCATCGGTCTGTTCCTGCGACGCATCCATGCGGCCCGGCGCGAAGGGAACTTGACGTCAAGCCCGCGTCTTTGGCGGCTTTTTCGACCGCCGCACAGCCGCCCAGGACGATGAGGTCCGCAAGCGAAACTTCCCTTCGCCGTCCGTCTGTGCCTTGTTGAATTCCTTTTGTATCCCTTCGAGCGTCTGCAGCACTTTGGCGAGCTCCGGTGGATTGTTCACCTCCCAATCCTTTTGCGGCGCAAGCCGAATGCGCGCGCCATTGGCGCCGCCGCGCTTGTCCGAAGCGCGGAAGGTCGATGCCGAGGCCCAGGCAGCGGAAACGAGCTGCGAGACGGAAAGTCCGGATGCGAGAATTTTCGCCTTCAGAGCCGCAATATCCGCCTCGCCGATCAGCGGATGATTCACGGCCGGAATCGGGTCTTGCCAGATCAGCTGTTCTGTGGGTACGAGCGGGCCGAGATAGCGCGTGATCGGACCCATATCGCGGTGCGTTAGCTTGAACCAGGCGCGCGCGAATGCGTCCGCGAACTGATCCGGATGCTGTGGAAACGCCGCGAAATCTTCTCGTATATCGGGTCGAAGCGCAGGGAGAGATCGGTCGTCAGCATCGTCGGCACACGCTTGTGGGAAGGATCGTGCGCGTCCGGGATGGTGGCGGGCGCGTTCTTCGCTTTCCATTGCTGTGCGCCGGCCGGGCTCTTGGTCAGTTCCCATTCGTATTTGAAGAGATTATCGAAAAAGTAATTGCTCCACTTCGACGGGCGTCTTGGCTCCAGGTTACTTCGGGACCTCCACCGATTGCGTCGCCGCCGAAGCCCCTCCCATACTTGCTCTTCCAACCGAGACCTTGATCCTCGATCAGTGCGCCCTCGGGTTCCGGGCCGAGCAACGACGGGTCGCCGGCGCCATGCGTCTTGCCGAAAGTATGTCCACCGGCGATCAGCGCCACTGTCTCTTCGTCATTCATGGCCATACGGGAGAAGGTCTCGCGGATGTCGTGGGCAGCGGCGATGAAATCTGGTTTGCCGTTGGGCCCTTCCGGGTTTACATAAATGAGGCCCATCTGGACTGCACCGAGGGGCTGCTGCAATTGGCGTTCGCCGCTGTAACGCTCGTCGCCCAGCCAGGTTCCTTCAGGACCCCAGTAAAGCTCTTCGGGCTCCCAAGTGTCCACCCGGCCACCTCCGAAGCCGAACGTCTTGAATCCCATAGACTCAAGGGCGACGTTTCCAGCGAGAATCATCAAATCGGCCCAAGAAATTTTCCGTCCGTATTTCTGTTTGACCGGCCAGAGCAAGCGCCGCGCCTTATCGAGGTTCGCGTTGTCGGGCCAGCTATTCAGGGGAGCGAACCGCTGTTGCCCGCCTCCAGCGCCGCCGCGGCCATCAGCGACCCGGTAGGTGCCTGCGCTGTGCCACGCCATGCGGATCATTAGCCCTCCATAGTGACCGAAATCGGCGGGCCACCAGTCCTGCGAGTCCACCATCAAAGCGTGCAAATCTTTAACGACCGCATGGAGGTCGAGGCTCTTGAATTCCTTGGCGTAATTGAAATCCTTCCCCATGGGGTCGGATAGGGCGGAGTGCTGTTGAAGAGTCCGCAGGTCCAATTGGTTTGGCCACCAATCGCGGTTCCTGTGTGCCGGAGCTCCATGCGCAACCGGGCACTTGGATTCCGCTGGCGCTCCCGCTGAGGTGCTCAGTTCTTTCTCCATGTGTTCACCTTTCCTCGAATAAATCAAAAAGTTTGACGATCTTCCCACTCATCGCGGGTTTCCCACCGGTAATCGCCGCCGGCCTCGCTTGCTCAAACCATCTTCTCAACATCGCCGCAGCGGTCGCAGATGAAGCGGTGATGGCGCACACCTTTCGCATCGAATCGCGCCGCGCGGCCCTCGACGGACGCCGGTACCGCGGTAACAATTATATACATGTCGAAACCGCATCGCTCATCTGGTGTTTCATGGACTTCGGGAGTAGGCTCCCACGGTACGTGCGGCGGATTCCGCGAAGGGAGAAGCCATGAAATTAGTTTCTTTGGCGACGGTGTTCCTTGCGTTTCTAATTCTAGCCGCTCCAATCTGGGCAGAGACAATCAACGAAAAAGATTATCCGGTTCAATATCAAGTGATGAACAGCAGCAAGAAACCGTGTACGGTAACCCTGCGCGATCAAGCCAAACAAGACGTGGCTATAAACGTGTCGAGAAACGGTTCGTGTCATCCGCTCGACAAGGGCAAAATCTATCGTGGTCGCCAGAATGACAAAAAGAGCGAGATTGAACTTCTGATACCCGGTGACAAGGGGAAGGCCAGGGTCGAAGAATGGCACCTCGACGGAATCGTGGATATCACCCCAAGGTCGCAATAGCCTGCTTTGACGGTTGTGAGGCCACTCCGCGATGCGCACGCACCTCCACGTATTTATAGCCGCGCTTCTCTTGCTTGGGCCAAGCCTCGGGGCAGCGGAAGGACAAAACTTCTCGGGTTCTTACACGATGACGGGTGCCAAAGGTGATTTTGACTTTAGCAAAGACACTGTTTGGACCTTGAGCGTCATGCAGACCGGAGCCGCAATCGAAGTAACCAGAGTGATGGACGGCCGCGCGAGTGTGAATCGATTTCCGCTGGACGGCACGGAGGGCGACTACACCAGTCCGACCGGGGTGCAGGGCAAGTGCAAAGGCCAATTAAAGGGAAGGAACCTGATCCTGGAATCGGTAGTGACCACCTATCCGGCGCGCAATCGTCCGGGGTTCGACACCCGCACCAGAGAACGCTGGGAGCTTTCCGCAAACTCAAAAACGCTCACGATACGCAACGACGTCGATTTTCCAGGATCGTCCCTGGAGGGCCTTCGCGTCGTTCAGCCCTGGACTGAAATCTACACTCGGAATTAACGCCTCTCTGGACATAATTTCCGCGGGAATGTGCCGCGAGCTTTCGCACGCCGTCAGTCACCGTCAGTCGTTCTGATCAGAGTGCGTCGTCCTTGGTCTCGCGCGTCGCGAGCAGCCCAATCAGGGTCAAGACCGATGCCGCGGTGAGGTAATAACCCACGTACTGCAGCCCATAGTTCTTGGCGAGCCATGTGGCGATGTACGGCGCGAGCGAAGCGCCGAAGATTCCAGCGAAGTTGAACGTGAGCGAACTGCCGGTGTAGCGCACCGAGGTAGGGAAAAGCTCGGAGAGCACCGTGCCCAGCGGGCCGTAGGTGAGGCCCATCAAAGAGAGGCCCACGGCCATCGTCATCACCGCACCGAAGGTCCCGGCGACGAACATAGGCGCCATCGTCAGGCCGAAGACACCGATCGCCGAGGTCACCCACAGGAGTGTGCGCCGCCGTCCTCGTTCGGCCAGGACCGCGCTGATCGGAATGGTCAGCGCGAACAACACAATGCCGGACAACTGCATGACCAGAAATTTGTCGCGGCTATACCCGAGCGCGGTGGTGCCCCAGGAGAGCGCGAAAACCGTCATCAGATAAAAGAGCACGAAGGTTGCAAGCGACACGAGCGTGCCCACCAGCAGCGCCCCGGAGTAGTCGCGGAACACCACCAGCATCGGTACCCTCACGCGCTCTCGCCGGCTGAGGGCGTCGCGGAATACCGGCGTTTCGGTAATCTTCAGCCGCACGTAGAGGCCCACAAGCACCAGCGCGGAGCTCGCCAGAAACGGGATGCGCCAACCGAAGCGGAAGAATTGCTCATCGCTGAGCCATTTGGAAAGCGCCAGGAACACACCCCCGGAGAAGAGAAATCCGGCTGGCGCGCCGAGCTGCGGAAACATGCCGTACCAGGCACGCTTCCCGTGAGGCGCATTTTCTACCGCGAGCAGCACGGCGCCGCCCCATTCGCCTCCAAGACCCAAACCCTGGCCGAAGCGGCACAGCGCGAGGAGCACTGGCGCGGCCACGCCGATGGTGTTGTATGTCGGCAGGGTGCCAATCGCGACCGTCGAGACTCCCATGGTGAGTAACGCCGCAACCAATGTCGTTTTACGGCCGACGCGATCGCCAAAGTGGCCGAAAAGCGCGGAGCCCACCGGTCGCGCCAGGAACGCGATCCCAAAAGTCGCCAGAGAAGCGAGCGTGGCGGACGCTGGGTCAAACGCGGGGAAGAACAGCCGGGGGAAGACAAGTACTGCCGCCGTAGCATAGATGTAGAAGTCGAAAAACTCGATCGTCGTACCGATCAGGCTGGCAAGCAGGACGTGGCCCGGATGGTTGACGGCCACGCTTGCGCTGGGGCCGTTCTCGCGAATCAAAACGGCGATATCGGAGGGCTCGCGCACGGGCCCCAGCTTAACTCAGGTACGCCGTCGCAAGTATCGCCGAGCTATTCGCTTAATTTGAGGGCGGCTTCTTGATCAGGTCCTTCACTTCATGGTAGACGCGCCGCATCTCCTCCAGGTACTTCATCTGTTCGAGGTTAGCGCTGAGTATATCGGCGGTGGCGGCCACGGCTGCGACGGTGGCGTGACGTGCTTCTTCGGCTGCTTTGCGTGCCTCTTCAGCGGACTGCCGCGCTGCCTCCGCCGCGGAACGCGCCTCTTCGCGCTCCTGCCGCATTTGCTCGAGTTCTTCACGATGCTGTTCGTGAATCTCTCGTGACTCTTCGGCGTGTCGCCTGAGTTGTTCAGAGTCGCCCCGAGCCGCTTCATCCGACACGCGGCTTTCCTCCGTGAGCCGGCGGTCTTTTTCGCTCACCTGACTCTCGCTTTCGGCCTTGTCGCGTGTCCTCTGCGCTTCAAGCCGCGTTTGCTCGCTCCCACTTTTGTCCTTCGCCATGACGTCTGCCTCTGTGCCTTACGGAATGGTTGTGCCGGCCAGTAAATCCCTCTAAAGATAGCGGGTACGGAGGCCTGCGAAAAGAGTTTCTTCGGCCCTTCACTCGGTCAATCGTGCAGGACCACGCCGAGAAGCGAATTGTGGATCGCAACCGTGTTCCGTCCGTTTCGGTAACGTCAGCGAATTCCAGTCTTTATAAGTCGGGTTGTCCTGAAGAGTCGCCTTCGCGGAACCTGGACCCAACCGCGCAGTCAGCAGATGCGCGTCGGGCTCAAATGCGGGGTCGCAGCGGTAATCCGGTAATCGCAAGGCCGGACCTGGCGGTTCGGCTCTCCTTTCACGATAAGGAACCTGCTAGATTATGGCGAGAATGCGGCAAGGACTCTTCCTCGCAGCGCGATCAATCTTGTTGGGCTGGACAACACTGCTCCTGGCCTCTTACCTATTGGAGCGTCCGCTCCTGATTTTGATCGCGGGAAGACTCGGTGCGAGCTGGTTTCCGACCGTTCGCCTAATACTTGACTGTTCGGTGTTGGCGGGAATCGGCTGGGCGATAGGGCGCCTCGGTTCAACGAATCCGATTCTTGCCGTAGCTGCTTTTGCGGCAACACTCAGTTTTTGGGATTTCGGAGAACTGGTGGAGATCAGAGTCCCTTGGCTCCTGGAATTGGCGGGGAACGCTCTTCGTGATCCTCGCTATTGGGATTCGTTGGCCTATACTGCGGCCGTCCAGACGGTCCTGTTCGGCAGTCTAATCGTAGGCGCACTCCTAAGCCGACGCGCTCCCGCAACCGTGGCTCTGTCGATTCGTTGATGGGAAGCCCCCCAAGGGGCTCATAGGATCGAGTGACTACGATAAGCAGCGGCGACAGCAGTTGGAGGGACACTCGTTACGCTCTATTGGGGCGTCTGTGGAAGAAACAGCGGGTATTTCAAAAACAGCGCTTCAGAACAACACTCATAACGGCCCACTGAGAACCACGCGGTCGCCAACTCCCAGACGCGTCGGCTTATCGGAATGTGGCCGGCCTACAGATTGAGTTGGATAAGGTTGTTCGAATGCATTAGAAGGCCTGAGCGCCAGCTTCGGCAACCGCGTGATCCTGATCTCCAGATCCGCCGCTGACGCCGATTGCCCCCACTACCTTGCCATCCTTCTTTAGGGGAATTCCGCCGGCGAAGATCATGATTTTCCCGTCATTGGAGGCATGGATGCCAAAGAACTGGCCGCCAGACTGGCTGTGTACCGCCAGGTCCTTTGTCGTGATGTCAAACGCTCTCGCCGTGTAAGCCTTCTTTTGCGAGATATCGATGCTTCCGATCCACGCTCCATCCATCCGCACATGGGCAACGATATTTCCACCTTCGTCGGCAACCGCTATGTTCATGGGCTGTTTAATGTCAGTCGCCTTTTTTTCGGCTGCGGCGATTACCCGGC
>CAVPFR010000051.1:0-29655 GCA_963703785.1 uncultured Acidobacteriota bacterium
GCGTGTGCTACTGGCAGCACGATTAAAATCCAAGCACCAGGCCCAGGGTGATAATCGCTTTTCGAGTGTTCATGAGTGTTTCCTCCTGCACGTCCGATAGCCGACACGAGAAAAGGTTTCAACGCGCACATGGATTTTTCGTGGCATCACACTGCGGCGGCGCACACTTGTATGCATGGTCTTGCTGCGATTGGGCGAAAGGCCGAACAAACGAACGATACTATTAGAGAAGTCGGTCCGTCCGAAAAGATAGCCAAAATAATCAATGCGGTTCGTGAAACCTTATTCCTCTTCACTACTCTCATGCGCAGGCACCAAGGACGTTCGCGAAAGGGTTAGCAAGTTCAACGAGACCGAGCGGGGCTGTCGCGGCGGCGAGAGAGATTCGACTAGCGAGCGGGAGGCGACGAAGTGTCACTCGAGTTAACGATTCAAGTGGGCACTGCAAGAGGTGAAACCACACGAGCCGCTCGCTCGCCGGCGGACCCTGACGCAATGCTCGTGGCGGCAGCCAGGAATGGGGAAGCGGCTGCCCTCGAGGAACTCCTTGCACGGCACGATCGCAGAATCTTTCGATTGGCGCAAAACTTGACCCGGAACCGCCAGGATGCCGAGGAAGTCATGCAGGACGCATTCTTTCGGGCCTTCACACACTTGGAAGGTTTCAAGGGGGATGCCCGATTCTCTACTTGGCTGACGCGCATCGCCATAAATGAAGCGCTGATGAAATTGCGCAGGCGCCGCCCGACCGTGTCGCTCGACGATGAGAGAGAATCCGAAAACGATTTCGTCGTTCGTGAACTTCAGGATTGGGGTCCTTCGCCTGAACAGAAGTACTCGCAGGAAGAGCAGCAACGCATTCTGAGTGAAGCGGTGGGCCAGCTCAGTCCGGGCTTGCGGGTCGTGACCCAGCTCCGCGACGTGGAACAGTTATCAACCGAAGAAACAGCGCGGATCCTGGGTTTGTCCGTGTCGGCAGTCAAATCGCGCTCCCGTCGCGCCCGCTTAACGCTTCGAGAGATGCTGAACCGCTACTTCGGACAGTCTCAACTATGCGAGGCCGAAGCCATGAAACTTTCAGCCGCCTCGTGAATCTCACAGGGCGGAACCCAGTTCTCTACGAACGGGGAGTCGCGTGAATGCAATCGTAAATCGGGCACTGTGGGGGTCATCTCCACGTCCGTGTCCGGCAATGGCGAGCAACGTCGCAGTAGTTGAAGGAGGGTTGCCATGAAGCGTTTCACGTTTCCAATCATTGTAACGGTCGCTGCCGTTCTTCTAGCGCTACTCCCGCTTCGATACGTTCGACTTGTGAGCGCCGAATCGAGCCCGACTGGCAACGCCACTCCGCGCATTTCTGTGCTGATCGAACTCTTCACGTCTGAAGGTTGCTCGGACTGCCCTCCTGCAGATGCTCTTTTGCAAAAGCTGGACCGGTCCCAGCCCGTACCGAACACACAGCTAGTCGTCCTGAGCGAGCATGTTGACTACTGGAACGATATCGGATGGAAAGATCCGTATTCATCCCATGAGTTCAGCATTCGTCAAGGCGACTACGCTCATCGTTTTCGCCTCGACAGCGCCTATACACCCCAAATGGTTGTGGACGGCGACGCGCAGTTCGTTGGCAGTGATGAGCGGCGGGCCATTCAGCTTGCCGAGGGTGCGGCCAAAGTTGAAAAGGTTCCGGTAGCTCTCTCTGCGGTCCATCTCGAAGGCAACACGCTTGTCGCGCACGTAGAGACTGGAGTGTTGCCGTCCTCGACTTCTTCGAAATCGGCGAATGTCCTGCTCGCGTTGGCCGACGACAACGATCAATCGAACGTGAGAAGAGGAGAGAACGCGGGGAGAATTCTGACACACGTGGCGGTAGTGCGAAGCCTGACCCAAGTGGGAACGATTAGTCGTGGTGGCGCATTCTCCGGCGAGGTCAAGGTGAGCTCAGCAAACGCGAATCCTAGGAATTTGAGAGTCGTGGCGATTGTGCAAGAGATGGCGGCAGGAAGGGTTTTGGGGGTGGGTTCACTCCGGCTTTCGAACTGATTCCCAGTTTATGCGGGAGGTAGTGAGGGACGACAGATGAAAAGCGCCTGACAAAAATAGGTTCTAGTAAATGTGCCATTAGGATCATTTCAAAAGGAGAGCGGACATCACATGAAAGCGAAAGCCGTGGCGGCAGGTATGGAACAGAGGGAACAAGAGGTGGCTGAATCTGCAAGGACCGAACCACAACTCGCAAGCACCCTGAGTCTGGATGAAATCCGGCAGCGAGCATATGAATTGCACCTCGAACCCGGTTGCGTACACGGCTACGACCTGGACGATTGGCTCCAGGCAGAACGCGAGCTGAACGAGAAGCATCAGTCCGCCTCCACCTAGTCATGTGCCATCAAGCGTGCGTCGGCGAACTCTTGCGCGCAGTGAGAGTGCGGCGTAAAGGTAGTGCAGTTCAAATCTCATCTCAATGAGGAGGATGGCATGAAAAATGTAAAGCTTATTGTGATGTATCCACGTCCTAAAGACATCGAAGCCTTCGAGAAAGTCTATCAGAACGAACATGTTCCGATGGCTGTCGAAAAACTAGCGGGGAAAACTAAGATTGTCGCGTCCGAGGTCCTGAGTTCTCCGCAAGGTACAGCTCCATTCCACCGCATTGTGGAAGTATATTTCCCGTCAAAACAAGCCTTGGAGTCGTGCGCCGCGTCCGAAGGTGGGAAACAGACGCTCGCGCATGCCGTCTCGATTTCATCCGGTGGGACGCCGATTTTCTTGGTTGCCGAGGAGCAGACTTTCATCTTCGACAGCTCAGCCCAGAGCGCTTGAAAACCCCTGGGCGCCGAAGGAGAGAAACGCGACTGCCGCTACATCCTGGCTCGACCTGTCAGCGCCAGAGCTAGGACCAATAAAGCAAGGGGAGTTTTAGGCGAGCACTGCGGCCGGGAGTTTAAGGTATCATTCGTGGATGGACAGAAGAACGTTTTTCCGCATAACCAGAGCCCTCGTCGACGGAAGGAGGTTCGAAATTCTGGAACGAATAGCAGCTGTTAAGGACGAGATCTCGTGCATTGACCTGAGGGCGAAGGTCCCAATCTCCAGGGCAACGCTGTCCCACCATATCAAGGAACTGGCAACAGCCGGTCTCATTGATACACGACGTGAATCCAAGTACATGTTCTTGCGGATGCGACGAAAAACTTGGAACCAGTATATGAAGCGCTTGAAAAATATCTCTCCTTGAGACCTTAGTCGACCCACAAAGTTCCATTATTTTGAGAGTGGTACAGAACTCGGATTGCGTGGTACTCTTTGTTCGATAGTTGTCGACATATCGAACACAGATGGTGGCAAGTAGGAGGGCACATCATGGAAGTCTCTGGTTTTCTGAACCGCTTGTGTGGCCTGGTATTGATAGCACTCGTTGCAGGCGTCGCGAGTCTGCACGCCCAATCCAATCCTCTCAGCTCCGATGCCAAATCGGACTACATCAGTATCAAGAACAACCTGCTCACATCCGCGGCTAAGATGTCCGAGGAAAACTATTCCTTCCGAACAACGCCCCAAGTGCGCACTTACGGCGAGATGATCGCTCATATCGCCGACACGCAAATCGCGCTCTGTAGCATGGTGAAGGGCGAGTCAAAGAAGGGTGACGCCGCCGGGAAGACTTCGAAGGTCGATCTATCCGCTGCGCTCAAAGCTTCGTTCGACTACTGCGATCCGGTATACGACTCCATGACCGACGCAGAAGGCGCGCAAACGATTAAGATGTTTGGGCACGACCGTACGAAGCTTGCCGTGCTCTTTTTCAATGATGAACACGACAACGAAATGTACGGGCAGATGGTGGCATATATGCGAATCAAGGGCATTGTGCCACCGTCCAGTGACCGGCCTTAGTCTTCCGTTCCTTATGTTCGTGGGAAACGCACGATTGCATCTTGTCCATGCATCGAGAAGTGGATTCGGCAAGTAGGAGGGCACACTATGGAATTCTCAGAATTTGCTACTCAAAAGCTTCTTCAAGCGACCGGACAGTCCGAGCATCTGACAGATCGCGAGAAGCACTTGATTGGCTTGGCGGTCACCACGACTCGAGGGTGTATTGCCTGCACGGGCAACAGACTGAAGCGAGCCTTAGAAGCTGGCGTCTCTTACGAAACACTCGTGGCGGGAATCGATGTCGCTGCTGCGGTAAACGCGGGTGTGACTGTCGCGATCGCCACGCAGGGTGCGGAGCGTAACGGTGTTGTCAAGCCGGAATTGCCCTGTGTCGACGAGGCTTGTGCTGTCGGATTGCCCCGTTCTTAAGTCAGGCCGGCGCGCCGACCAAAATGGAATTGTTGAATTTGGCCCGAAAATGAGGGCAGGCGAAATCTTCGTCTATTCGCGCTTTGCCGAAAGGAGAGACCTCGGATGAAATCCTCGATGAGTTGGTTGGTTTCGGTTGTCTTGCCCCTGATCCTTACGGTCGTAATGTATCCGGGAGCTGCGCGCGCACAGTACAAATCAGAGGCCAACTCGACTCTGACCATCGGAAAGAGGATTCCGTTGCTGAGCGGAACCGATCAATTTGGTCAGGACCGCAGTTTTGAGAATCTCAAAGGCCCCAATGGCCTGGTGATCCTCTTTTACCGCTCCGCTGATTGGTGTCCTTATTGCAAGGGGCAGCTGCTTTCGCTTCAGCGTGCCACAGCTCGCTTCAAGGAAAGGGGCATCGGTCTCGTTGGCGTCAGCTACGATAGCCAGGAAATCCTAAAATTCTTCACCGAACGGCACTCCATCACCTACCCTCTCATAGCCGATCCGCAATCGGAGATTATCGAACGGTTTGGAGTCCTGAATCCCACGGCCACCGGCTTTACCAAGGGGATGTCGTACCCGGGTTTTGTATACGTCAGTGCTGATGGTCGCGTGCAGGAGACTTTTTTCGAGGAGGACTACCACACGCGCTTCACTGGCAATAACGTGCTCACGAAAATATTTCCCGAATTAGGCGGCGTCGCACCCAAAGAAGTGTCGGCACCTCACCTGCAGCTCAGGCTCTCGCAGTCAGACGATGTCGTGGCGCCTGGAAACCGGGTAACACTTGCAGCGGAACTAACGTTGCCTGCGGACCTGCATGTGTACGCCCCAGGGGTTCAGGGATATAAGCCAGTTGCGTTGGAATTGAACTCTAATCCGCACGCCACGTTTCAACCTGCAAGCTACCCGGTGTCGAAAGTACTGCTTCTGCCCGCCATCGGTGAGAAGGTTCCTGTGTTCGAGGGTAAATTCAGGATCGCCCAGGATGTCGTCGTTTCCTTCGACAAGGATTTCTCGCAAGCGGTAGCCGCCGGGCCCGCGTCGGGAACGCCTCTGAACGTGGATGGCAATCTTCGCTACCAGGCTTGCGACAGCAAGATCTGCTATCCCCCGGCAAGTGTGCCCGTTTCCTGGCAGATCACTGTGCTACCGCTCAATACTGAACGCGCACCAGAAGAGATTCGGCACAAGTAGAGAGCCTTCACCGAATCGACAAAAGCTAGCTGTCCGATCCTGAATGCCACGGAGAGATACATGCAAGTGTCGATACTCTACGCGCTCTTTGCGGGGATCATTTCATTCCTGTCCCCTTGCGTCCTGCCCCTGGTGCCTGGGTACGTTTCGATGTTGTCGGGCATCGGAATTGAACAGCTCCGAGCCGGCCAGCCTTCAGACAAGAGGCTGCTAGCTTCCTCACTTGCGTTCGTGGGAGGCTTCTCGATCGTCTTCATTAGCTTCGGTGCATCGGCCAGCGCCGTTGGTCAATTTCTGTTGCATAATCGCTCGCTTATGGGACCGGTGGCAGGGGCATTGGTATTGCTCTTCGGTCTTCACCTGGTTGGCTGGCTGATTAGAATCTCGGTAACACCGGGGCTGGTGATTGGCGGGGCACTCGCTGTCGCCTCGCTGGTCGCTTGGCGCCTTTCGGGCACAGAGACCTTTGGCCCGGCAAGACTGTTCGGCTCGGTCCAGTTGCTCTCTGTGGCGCTCATTTTTCTCGCTGGACCGTCGTTGACGCGTTGGCTCAACCGCGACGTGCGCTTCCGCAATCTTGGAGGGCGGACCGAGGAGAAAGGGAAGAAGAGTGGTGCCCTCTCCGGTGTCACAAGCGGCTTCCTGCTGGGCTTTGCTTTTGCGTTTGGCTGGACGCCCTGCATCGGACCGATTCTCGCCGCCGTCCTCGTGCTTGCTGCGAGCAGCGAGACAATCCTGCGCGGAGTCTTCCTACTCGCAATCTATTCTGCTGGTCTTGCTATTCCGTTCCTGCTCACTGCCGTCGGGATCAACCAGTTCCTGCATTTTTATAAGAGATTTCGACGCTATCTCCACGCCGTCGAAGTCTTGAGCGGCGTACTGCTCCTGTTTGTCGGCGGCCTAATTTTTATGAACCGACTGACTTGGCTTTCCGGAAAGCTCGGCTTTCTGAACCGCTTCGCGTTGTAAAAAGGAATTGCGGGCGAAACAAGCCTGTTTAGGAGGGCGGTTATGTCTCAACAAGCAGTCGATTCTCAAATAGGAGTCGAAGTGGTATATCGCTCACACGTTCGAGTCGAGCCGAAGCCGGGAGGGGTCAAACTTGTCTCTCTTCCTGCGGAGCCTGTACCCGTTCCAATGGGCATGCATGGGGCTATAGCTAAACACTACAAGCTGGCCGAGGGAAGCTTTACACCGCACGCCTCGACCCTCGACTACGTCGTTGGGGCGACCGCGGGGTGTCTAGCGGGCACTCTCGGCCGGGCGTTGACAATGCGCAAAATTCCCGTCGGTGAAAGCCGTCTGCTGGTGGAGGCCGTCGGCGAATTAGAAGCTGACGATGGCGTGCCGGTTATCCGCCGGATTCGAGTGGTCGCGCACCTGAAAGCGGACGCGTCGCATCGCGAAGCAGCCCAGCAGGTCACTGCCTCCTATGCACTCAAGTGTCCGGTGTACCGATCGCTGCATCAAGCCATCGACATCACCACGGAACTGGATTTCCAGCCCACGAACCCCATTTAGACCTTGCGGCTCCGCGGGATAGATCGCTATAGATCGCTATTCAAAAAGGGGATTTCCAAATGGCTACAAATTCGTTGACAGCTCTTATAACAGGCGGAACGAGTGGCATTGGCCGTGCGACTGCCAAAAAATTGGCGAAGCTTGGCATTCACGTCCTAGTTGTAGGCCGCAACGCGGTGCGCGGCGATGAGACGCTGACCGAAATCCGCGCATCAGGAGGAAAAGCCGATTTTATTGCCTCGGACCTCCGAGATGCGTCGAGCGCCCGCGAAGTGGCGAAGAGAGCGTTAGAACTCGGAAGCGGCCACGTGGATATTCTTATTAACAATGCAGGGATCTTCCCGTTCGGCCGGACCCATGAAACGACGGAGGAATCGTTTGACAGTGCGTATTCTCTCAATGTCAAAGCACCTTTCTTCCTGGTGGCGGAGCTTGCCCCGCTGATGGCGAAGAATGGCAAAGGCGCAATCGTCAACGTGTCGACTATGGTCGCCGATTACGGGGCAGTCGGCATGAGCCTCTATGGGTCAACAAAGGCCGCCCTAAATTTGCTGACCAAAGCATGGGCGGCTGAGTATGGTCCGAGCGGTGTCCGTGTCAATGCAGTGAGTCCTGGCCCCACGCGCACTGAAGGTACCGAAGCAATGGGGAAGGGTCTGGAGCAGTTGGCCGCCCAGGCACCGCTCGGCCGTCCGGCTACCGCTGATGAGATTGCCGAGGCAATCGTCTTTTTGGGAACCGATCGCTCCAGCTTTATTCAGGGCGCAAAACTTGCCGTGGACGGAGGGCGCACTGCCGTCTGAATATCAAGCTTCAGTGGATGTGGCAAGACGATAAAGCTTCACTCCGGTGACGCACTTGTTGTGCACCACTCTCGGGATAGTCGTGTCGTGATTCTGGAATACGAAGTGTACGGCAAAATTCCTTCGAGTGGCGCACCCTGCGACAACAGGTTCATCTCGCTCATCACTATTGAGAACAGAAAAGCCATCCGTTGGCGAGACTGCGTGGATTCTTTGGCTGCCTAGACGGCGTTGAATCGTGTCCCTAGTCTCAGAATCCTCTCAGTTGCACGTGATGCGGTGCTCAAAGACGTGCCGAATCTGCGTAACTCTCGTGAGGTTCGGCGTTGGGTCGGAGTTCCTCGGGCAGATTGGTAACGGATTGTCCAACCTCGCGACCAGCGCGAAAGCAGGTGCATCCCCCGTGCCAACTACTTAGCATTCTAGAGTTAACCTTGGGCGCAGGAGGCCCGCGGTTCAAATCCGCGCGCCCCGACCATCTGCCTCCTTATCCTCAGTGAATTAGCTCCAGCGCTGCGCCTGGAAAAGCACATTAGTGTTCTCAGGTGAATTCGCAAGATGAATGAAGCGGCCTCGTCATTTTGACGATGGCCCGCCGGACAACCTATGTCGATGTCTTCAGTCGCGTCGTACTTCACGTCGCTTCCTATCGGAAGTGTCGGAAGTCCCGCTCCATCGTGGACGCGACCGTTTATCTTTCCCCCTTCTGCCGCACGATGCTGTCGATCGGCTTGTCGCTTGAGTTGTCCGCGACCTTCACATTGTCAGCACGACGCGGAACTCTGCCTTGCCGCTCATCATGCGCGCGTAAGCCTCGGCTGCCTTTTCGAGTGGATACGTTTCAATCATCGGCCGCACCCCAGTTAGCTCGGCGAAATGCAGCGTGTCTTCCTCATCGGCTGAAGTTCCCGAAGCCCAGCCTTGAATGGTTCGACTTCCAGTAACGAGCTGTACCGGTGTGATATCGAGGGAATCAAAAGCCACGCCGATGACCATGAGCTTGCCGTTCGGCCCCAGGCCGTCGAACAGCTCAGACATGGCTTTCGAGCTTGGAGCTGTCGCCAGAATTACCTGTGCGCCGCCCAGTTTTTTCAACTCCTCTGCCGCATTCGTCGTTTTGCTGTCGATATACACGCGCGCGCCAAGTTTCTTCGCGAGGGCCCCAGTTTCAGACCCGCGCCCGATCGCTGCGACGTTATAACCAAACTTGTTCGCGAACTGAATTCCGAGGTGCCCTACACCGCCGACACCTTGCACCACAACAAGGTCGCCGGGCATGGCGCCGCTATGCCGCAGCGCGTTGTATGTGGTGATTCCCGCGCAGAGCAGCGGGGCCGCTTCAACGTCGCTTAGACCTGCGGGTATCGCCACTACCGCCTCCACCGGGGCCACCATGTATTGCTGGTATCCGCCGTCATAACTGATGCCCGGAACTTTCACGTTTTCGCAATTGCGAAAATCTCCCCGCCGGCAGGCACGACACGTGCCGTCGTGACCGCCGTGCCAGCCCACGCCCACGCGCTGCTCCTTTTTCCACTCGGAGACACCGGCCCCCAGTTCATCGATGATGCCCACCACTTCGTGTCCTGGCACGCGGGGATATTGAATGCCGGGCCACTGGCCTTCCTTGGTGAAGACGTCGCTGTGGCAAACTCCGCAGGCCTGCACCTTCATGCGCACCTCACCTGCGCCCGGCTTGGGAATCTCGCGCTCGACGATCTGAAAATCTGCTCCTGGCTTCGGAACCTGCGCCGCCTTCATCGGTACTACCGCCGCTTGTGTCGTTGCCATCGTGTCTCCTATGACTCAGTGAGTTATTGTTGAAGCGCACTGCGAACTGCGTGACATATTTGTCAATGATTTGGTTCTCGCACCCTGATCCGCACCCCTGCAGGTACCGGCGAAGTAAGAGTCGCGTCCGTCCACGGGCTCACCCCTCCACAAGCTGCTGGCCGCCGTCGATGTCGTACGTTCCGCCGGTTAGGGCAGTGTTGGTCATGAGGTGAACGGCGAGCGCGGCGACGTCCGCTGGGCCGACCACGCGCCCGATCGGCAGCGTCTTACGGAGCTGCTCGCGACGCGCGTCCAGCTGATCGCCGAGCAGGGATGCTGAGAGCGGTGTATCGACGAAGCCGGCGGCGATGAGGTTGACGCGAATAGGCGCCATCTCGAGCGCCAGGTTCTTGGTCAGGGCCGGCATCGCAGCGGTCAGAGCCCCGATGAGGGCCATCCCTGGCGCTGTGTGGCGGCCGCCTGTGCCGCCCATAAAGAGCAGAGTCCCTGCCGGGCGAACTTTTTGTGCTGCCAGGCGGGCCACCTGGATCGGCAGGAAAAGGTGGGATTCCACGTCTCGCTGCGCCTTGTCAAAGTCGAACTCTGCCAATGTCCCGTAGTAGGGACCAGGACCGGTGACCAGCACGTGGTCGATCGGTGTCGGGAGTCCGTCGAAGAATTTGTTGAGTTGATCGAAGTTGGATGCGTCAAACGCCGCGCTGCTCAGCGCGCCGAGTTCGCCTGCAGCGCGCTCGAGGCGTTCCGGGTCGCGGCCCGCGACAATGACATCGGCCCCTTCGGACCGTGCCTGCCTGGCCGTCTCCAGCCCGATCCCCGAACTACCGCCGATCACCACGACTGTCTGCCCGGCGAGTTCCTCTCTCGCGACGCTCGTGGCTTTACTGCGGACCACATTCGTGCTCATAGCTGCCTCCTGCGTTGGGTGGGGATGACTATCGCGCGCCGGTCGGAGACGAAGAGTCGCTCACGTCGGCAGCCCCGTCCCGGTCTGCTCCGCCACCATGTACTCGGCGTACCAGTCGGGCCAGTTTGGATCTGCCTCGCCGATGCGCTTTTCGTGCTTGCCGTGGGCCTCCGCCGCACGCCGAAGCGCATTCGCCAGGTCGCTTGCGGAGCCGAACGAAGTCACGCCAGAATCGATGCGCCCCGGAAGCCGGGTCGTGACCTCTTGCAGCAGCCACACGTTGCCGTCGGTATCGCTGAACGAGGCGAGCGAGCGGTAGGTGCCATGCTCAGGATCCGAACCACTGACTGGGCCGGTCGGGCCGATGTGGAAGATCTCGCTCACCTCGATGCCGGCGGCGACCAGCTTGTTCCGGGCATCCTCGATGTCGGAAACGATCAGGTACGACTTGGCCGAACCGGGCGTGGCCGAAGTGAGGTTCTTACCGAATTGAACGGAACACGACGAGCCGTGCGGGGTAAGCTGTACGGTGCCCGAGCCCGGGGGCGTGACGTCCACCCTCCACCCGAGTCTCTGGTAGAACTCCTTCGCGCGCTCGACATCCGACACCGGGATGACGACGACCTCGACCTTCATGTCGACTTTCGCAACGCTCGTGGCCTTAGTGGGGACTACATTCGTGCTCATCGCTGCCTCCTCGGTTGTGTCATTTCTGTACCTCCCTGGGTGGGGCTTGGATATTTGCATCCCCCACGGAGGATCGCAGTTTCAGAATCGAGAAACCAAGAACACTCCCAGTCCGATTGCGACCAGATCTTCCGGAATTGCGATGACGAAATCTGGAACGCGCAGAGCAGGAACCAGGCCGGCCCGAGCATGATAGCCGCCGAATGCGCCCGCAAGTGCGCCAGCCGCCCCGGCCGGCGCTCCGAGCCACGGCGTCGCCCCGCCAGCCACCGCGAGGCATGCACCGCTCAAGGCACCCGTTACGATTCGTGCAGAAAGGCCGACCGCAGCCGTGCGAGCGGGCGTACCGGGGAGCTGGTCGACGATCAGTTCAACCAACGCCAAAAGTGTAAAAATGCCCACGGCCCACTTTGTTCCCATGAAAGCTAGGGGAGAGCTGTGGAGATTGATCCATCCCAGATGCGCCGCCCACGCTACGACAGCAGGTGCACTTAGAGAACGAAGCCCTGCGACAATACCGATACTAAGAGCGAGTAACAGAGCGAATCCGGCATTCATAGAGATCCTTTCTTACTGTCGTGAGAAGCTTCTCTCCGTTGCGGTAATACTGCCGGGTTCGTCCTCGAGCAATCCTTGGGCGAGCAGGATTTGTCGTACTACGCTCTGATCCAGCTGCACATACAGCGTTCGCCTGATTTTCACAGCCCCTTTTTGTTTTCCTATCGGAGATGCGAGCGGCATCGGCCCAAGGCACTCCGCGCTGCTCGTCCGCAAATAGAAACTAGTGTAGGCTGTAACTTCTTGAGGAAGGGAGCCGCAATGAGCGCCGTAGTGAACGCCTCAGTGAACGCCTCAGTGAACGCCTCAGTGAACGCCCCAGTGAACGCCCAGTGAACGCCCCAGTGAACGCCCCAGTGAACGCCCCAGTGAACGCCCCAGTGAACGCCCCAGTGAACGCCCCAGTGAACGCCCCAGTGAACGCCCCAGTGAACGCCCCAGTGAACGAACGATTCTCGGGACAGGTCGTGTTGGTGGCCGGGGGCACCGGCGGCTTGGGCAGTGCTGTAAGCGTCGCTTTTCTAGAGGAAGGCGCCACGGTTGCTGTCACTTACCGAAGCCAACAAGAGTTCGAGGCTTTGCGTTCCGCGGCAGGTTCTCTCGCTCCACGTCTGGAAGGCCATGCCGTCGATGTTACTGCCGAAGGCGCCGTTCGTCAGCTTGTGGCCGTCATTATCGCCAAGCACGAGCGCTTGGACGCCATGACCAATGCCGTCGGCAGTTACGCGGCTGGGCAGAAGCTTTGGGAGACCGAGCCGAAGGTCTTCCAACAGATGCTATCGCTCAACTTCTTCTCAGGCTACGTGTTGGCGCGATCCGTCGTTCCCGCGATGCTGAAGCAGGGGCGCGGCGCAATTGTCAACGTCGCCTCGATGGCGGCAATCGATCATGCGGGCTCCGCGGCGGCATATGTAGCTTCCAAGGCGGCGGCTGTGGCCATGATCGATTCGCTTGCTGCGGATCTGAAAGGCACCGGCGTCCGCGCGAACTCGATTCTCCCGAGCATCATCGATACTGAAGAGAATCGCAAAGCCATGCCTAACGCGGATTTCGCGAAATGGCCAAAGCCGCGCGATATCGCTCGCGTCATTCTATTCCTGTGCGGTAACGACGCCAAGCTGATTCAGGGCGCCTCCATCCCCGTTTAGCTAGCTGACGCTTTACGAAATCGCAGGTTTCCTTGGCAAGTGCAACCTCGGCGATTTTTGTGGCTTTTAGCCCGGCCTATCGCCCCAAACTTCGCCAATTTTGCGGATCGGTGACATGCATTTGACGCTTTCGTGACAAATACACCCCCCTAAGTCCCCTAGCATTTCCCTTGACGTTGGATGGACTGCCGGGATCATGTGCCCGGCTTTCGTGGAACTGCCGCAGAGCGAAGTGGAAAGCGACGATAACCACGTTGCTGCGGCCCTAAAGGCGGCGATCTCATGAGTACGCTTTCGTGGGACCAGGAACTCTTCTCGGTTTTACCGGCTTCGGCTGATGCCCATCCGAACCGAATACCGCTAGGCGAGCGGACCGAACTGGAAATCATTCGGCTCGCACAAGCGGGGGACGCGGCGGCTTTCGAGCATCTCTACGCGAAACACAGCCGGCGCGTCTACGCCGTTTGCCTGCGCATGACGGGAAACCCGTCCCTCGCCGAGGATCTGACGCAGGAGGCCTTCCTGCAAGTGTTCCGCAAGATTCACACCTTTCGCGCGGAGTCGGCGTTCTCCACTTGGCTGCACCGCTTGGCCGTCAATATCGTCTTGATGCGGCAGCGCGTCAAGCATTTGAACGAGACGCCGCTCGACGCCACCTACGAGATGGACGGCGAGACTTTGCCCGTAAGGGAGGTGGGAACCGTCGACTCCGGCGTCTCCGGCCTTGTGGACCGTCTGAACTTGGAGCGCGCCCTGGGAGAATTGCCGCGCGGATACAGAAGGGCTTTTGTTCTGCACGACGTTCTCGGCTACGAACATCACGAAATCGCGCAGGCGCTGGGCTGCTCCATCGGCACATCCAAATCGCAGCTCCACAAGGCGCGCATGCGCCTTCGCAAAATCCTGCGAAGTGCCACCCGGCCGAAACTGTCGCCCCAGGTGCTGTACCCGCCGACGCGCCAGTAAACGAATGCCAGCCAGAACCGGCCAAAGCCGGCCAAAGCCGGCAAGAAAAGATCCAGCAAGAAAATGACCGGTTGTTTACGCCAGTGGGGCAAATCGGTTGCCAGACCAGGTTAAAAATGTGGGGTCCGTGCGCCATGGACCCGCCGCCGTTTCAATCTGCTGGGCGGCAAATTTCACCAAACGAAAAAGGAGATCACCATGAATTCGGAGGCAACGAACAGCTTCGACGCGCGGAGAAGCGCAGGACGCCGCGGAGCGAGTGAAGCGCTTTGGCAGGCGATGAAATGTGCCGTCATCATTCTTGTTGCATTGCCCGCATTTGCACAATATGGCGGAACTACGGGAATGGGGTCAAGCACGCCGAGCTACGGGCACGGCGCGGCGATCGGAATTGGCGTCGGAGCGGCTGCGGCGGGGGCCGGGGCCATCTATTTCGCCACCCACCGCTCCAGCAAGGTCACCGGCTGCGTGGTGAAAGGCGATGGAGGGTTGCTCCTCACGGACGATAAGAGCAAACGAACGTTTGAGCTTGTTGAAGGCTCGGCAGAGGTAACATCCGGAGAGCGCGTTGAATTGAAAGGGAAAATCAGGAAGAACGAGTCCGGGAATCCCCGTTTCCAAGTGAAGAGTGTCGCCAAGGAGTTGGGCGAATGCCGAGCCCAAGCTAGCGCCTCTGCCGAAATTCCGGCAGCAGCGCAGCCAAAGTGAAGTGCGCCGAGATGTTCAGGCCAACACGAAGATTGGGAAATTCGTCCGGTCCCAACAAAATGTCGCCGATGCGGTGCGCCCAAAAGCGCATTGCTCTGGAACTGTGTCAATTTTGTGTCAACAGTCGGTAATCTGTTTGTCCTGAGGCCTCTTGATTGCTCGTTTCTACCCTAAAGTAGACCTTCACAACGTTTCTAGCATCTAGAATTAAAAGATTTTTCGGCCCCAATCGACGTAACGTGCCGACTTACGATCGTGAATAGCGTACTCATAGATGACCGAGCGCACTCGCTGCGTGTCGACGGCTGCCGCCCATGGAATCTGCCGCACCTCCCGGCTTTCGGCCCCGCGAGATCAGCCCCGATCTCTCCAAATGTGATAGCTTCGCCTGGCCGCACCTTCCATTTATTGCGACAGAGGAGTGCCTAATGCGTGCCATTCTCCAACAACCGCTCCGCTCGTTCTGGCCGTCGCTGTGCCTCGTGGCGTTCGCGGTTTTGCCGGCCTGCGCACAAGGGCCGGCGAGCCAACCTCCCGCCGAAAGCCAGGCTGAACTGGGCGCCAATATCGAGGCGAAGATCGACGCGCTGACGCATTCGATCGAGCAGATGCAGGGCCAACTTCACCAGTCTGAAGTGGAGATTCAGCAGCTCCGAGAGATGCTCGGGGAGGTTCTCCGCGCCCAGGGCACTCCGAGTGCTCCTACTGCCGCCGCCGGCGAACGTGCCTCGGCCCCTGCTAATCCGCAAGCTCCCGCCGCAAGCTCGCCTCCTGCACAGATAAGCGAAGACGATTGGCAGGTAATGAACGCTCGATTGGAAGAGCACGAGCAAGTAAAGGTGGCGAGTTCGTCGAAGTATCGCCTCACGATTTCCGGTATTGCGCTATTCAACGTGTTCGATACCTCCGGTCAGGTCGATAACCTGGACGCTCCGAGCACAGCTATCGCCGTGGCGGCGAACGGCTCCGGCAGCCTCTCCGCCTCTTTCCGGCAATCGCTTCTGGGACTCAGGGGCATCGGACCGCGCGTCTTCGGAGCGAGTACGAGCGCGGACTTGCAAGTGGATTTCCTGAACGGGACAGCAGGGCCCTACGGCTTCGGGGCTGGCATCATGGGTCTGCGCATCGCGCGGGTGCAGTTCGACTGGCGGAACGCCTCCATAACCGGCGGGCTGGAGACGCCTTTCTTTTCGCCCAACTCTCCAACGTCTTACCTTTCGCTCGCCGTTCCCGCCTTTGCATCGGCCGGCAATCTTTGGAATTGGACTCCCGACCTTCGCGCGGAGCGTAGATTTGACTTCGCTTCGGCGGAATTTAAAGTGGAGGGAGGATTCCTGGATTCCGTGGGCTATGCCGCGAGTGCCTCGCAGGATCGCGTGCCCACTCCCGGCGAAGCTTCCAGGCAACCTGTCTACGCCGTGCGCCTATCCGGGAACAACAGAATGGAAGATCGCGCCATCTCCTTTGGGTTTTCGGGGATCTACGCGCCTTTGAGTTTTCCCGGAAGGACCATAAGGGCTTCGGGCGTGCTTGCCGATTGGAAGTTCCCGCTGCCTGCGAAGCTGCAATTGAGCGGCGCCTTTTTCAGCGGCAAGGGCTTGGACGGCTTTGGTGGTCTTGCGCTTCCCGCCCTCCAGTCTCAGGATTACTCGCATTATCTCTACGTTACCGCGCCAACTCTCGCCGGCATTCCCGCGATCGGGGGCTGGTCGCAGCTGAAGTTCAAGTTGAATAGCCGCAGCGAATTCAACCTGGCCGGCGGATTGGGGCAAAGAGAAGCGGGACGTCTGCGTGCCGCGGCGCAATTCGATCCGTTGCTGCTGGCCGTTTCTCCCAGCAATCGCGTCTTTTTCTTCAACTACATATTCCGGCCCCGCGGTGATCTGCTCTTTTCCGCCGAGTATCGCCGTTTCAATACCGGCGCCATTTTTGGCGCGCCGAACCTGGCGGGCCAGGTCGGCTTGGCGGCGGGATTTCTGTTTTAACCATGATCAAACCAGTTCTCATCGCGACTTTGCTGGCGGCCGCTGCTTTGCAGCCGGTTGGCGGTTTTCCTGACGCGCGCGGCGTTTCCGGCGGCAGCGGCGCCATTCCCGAAGACACGCCCGCGCCGAGGATCGATGTTACGGGCAAAGTGCGCCTGGTTGAGAACGGCTCCGGCCGCGTTGCCACCGACGCTTCTCGCGTTGCCATCTGGCTGGCAACTCTCGACGCACCAGATACGGTTTCGAGGCCCGTCTCCGCCAGGACTCACTTCCGCATGGTGCAGCACGACAAAATGTTCGAGCCGGCGTTGTTGGTCGTGCCGCTCGGCAGCATCGTGGATTTCCCGAATCTCGATCCCTGGTTCCACAACGTCTTTTCGCTTTATCAAGGCAAGCGCTTCGACCTGGGCCTCTACCAGGCCGGATCGGAGAAGGAAGTCGTATTCGACAAGCCCGGGCCGTCGTTTTTGTTTTGCAATATCCATCCGCAGATGACCGCGGTGATTCTTACCGTGAATTCGGATCTCTTCGGCATCTCCGATAAAAGCGGCCGTGTGCTGATCCCTCAGGTTCCCGCCGGGCGATACAAGATGCACGTCTGGTATGAAAACGCCGCGCCCGAATTCACCGATGCCGCGAAGAACATCGAGGTCGGCGCCGCTGAAAATGCGCTCCCGTCGGTGTCGATTCCGGTCTTGAGGCATGACCGGTCGCACAAAGACAAATATGGGAATGACTATGACCCCAGAGCGTCATCACCGGCATATTAAGGAGAGGCCAGCTAGCTGAATTGGGGCCCGCGTGCAAGAAGACGGATATGAAGAACGACGAGGAACCATATGGACACCGTTTTAGTTATCGAAGACAGCCGGGCCATGCAGAGAACGTTGCAGCGCCTCTTCGAGGCCGATTCGCTGGGCGTGCAAATCGCCTCCGATGGCGTCGAAGGACTGGAAAGCTTCAAGAAACAGACGCCCAGCATCGTTGTGCTCGATTTAAAGCTGCCCAAGCTTTCCGGCAAGGAGCTTTGCCGCGCTTTCAAGGCGCACATGCCCTCCGTGCCCATTGTGGTCCTCAGCGCCAATGCGGAGATTGAAGATAAGGTGCTGCTGCTCGAATTGGGCGCCGACGATTACGTCACCAAGCCCTTCAGCCCGCGCGAATTGCTCGCTCGCGTGCGCCGCGCCATGCGCCGCAACGGCGCCCAGGCGCGCACCGTCTCTCGCGTCGCCGCCGAGGAGGTGGATCACGAATTGCTCTTTCTGAACGACGTGCAGATCGACTTCACCAGCATGGAAGCCACGCGCGGCGGCAAGCTCATTGCCATGACCGCCCAGGAGTTCAAGCTGCTGCACTATCTGGCGCGCTGGCCCGAAAAAGTGATTTCGCGCGAGGAGTTGTTGAATGAAGTCTGGGGCTACCACAACTATCCGTCCACTCGCACCGTGGACAACCACATTCTTCGCTTGCGCCAGAAGCTGGAGCCGGATCCCGCTAATCCGCGTTTCTTCCTCACCATGCATGGCGCCGGATACAAGTTCGTGCCGGCCAACGCCGCCGCCGGAAAGGGCAATTAGCCAACCATAACCATGTCCCGCCTGCGCTTAAAGACGCAACTGTTGATCTCCACGCTCATGATCATCTGCGCCCTCACCGGCGCGATGCTCCTGATCGTGCGCCATACCGTGCGCGCGGAGATCGATGATCAGGTTCGCGAGAGCGTAGCGGCCTCCGTGCGCGCCTTCGAGAGCGTGGAGAATCAGCGCCAGGACCAGCTCTCCCGCACCACGGCGATGTTGGCCGAGCTGCCCACTCTGAAGGCGTTGATGACCACGCATCATGCCCCGACGATTCGCGACGGTTCGCTTCCTTTCTGGCAGCTCGCCGGCAGCGATCTTTTCGTTCTTGCCGATCCGAAAGCCGAAATGATGGCGCTGCACTCCAAGAAATCGCTCGATAGCGCGGACGTCGGCCAGGACCTCACCAAATCGCTCGGCGGCGATGAGGATGCCGCTTGGTGGTATGCCGACGATCAACTGTACTGGGTCTTCATGCGCCCGATTACGGCCGGCTCCGGCGCCGACGTCAAGCAGCTCGGCGTGCTGGCGATCGGCTATCAGGTGGACTCCACCGTCGCGGAGCAGCTTGCGCTGGTGGCCGGCGGCAAGATCGTGTTGGTCACCAGCGACAAAGTCATCGCCTCCACGCTATCGGCCCGCGAAGAGAGCGAACTGCAGCAGCATCTCGGTCAATACACCGCGCTTTTGGATTCGGGCACGCGCGAAGTCGATCTGGGCGCCGAGCCCTACGAGGTCGCGGAGGTTTCGCTCCACGCCGATCCCCACATGCCCGTGCAATGTTTCGTGCTGATTCCTTTGCGGCGCCCCATGAGCTTCATCGGCAAACTGGATCGCACCATTCTCGCGCTGGGCATCTCGGCTCTCGTTTTCGCCACGCTGGTGCTCAGCTTCGTGGCCGGGACGATCACCAAGCCTATGGATAACCTGCTGGCCGCCGTGCGCGCCCTCGCTCGCGGCGATTACACTTTTTCGATCACGCCTCGTGGAGGCACCGAAGTAGTGGAACTGGGGACTGCCTTCTCCAGGATGCGCGGCGACCTGCTTGCCCTCCAGCGCCGGCAGATCGAAACCGAGCAAATCGCGGCCTTGGGAAGGGCTGCCAGCTCGATTTCGCACGACCTGCGCCATTCCTTGGCCGCCGTGGTTGCCAATGCCGAATTTCTTTACGAAGCCGACCAGCTCAAGCTCGATCGCGACGAAATCTTCCAGGAGATCAAGATCGCCTCGGAACAGATGACCGAACTGCTCGACTCCTTGCGCGAACTCGCCCGCGAGCATCGCACGCTCTCCCTGGTAACCGCCTCGCTTGAATCGGTGGCCAGGTCTGCCGTGGATTCCGTTCTGGCGCGGCCCGAATTCCGCAAGCGTTCCATCTCCATTCAGGCGCCCGCCGATACCACCGGCGTTTTCGATTCCCGCAAAATCGAGCGCGCTTTGTTTAATCTTTTGCTCAACGCCTGCGAAGCCACTTCCGAGCGCGGCAGGATTGAGATTGAGATCGGCAATTCGGGGAGTTCATTCGAGGTGCGCATCGCCGACGACGGCATCGGCGTCCCGCCGGGAATCCGTGGCACTTTGTTCGATCCCTTTATCAGCGCGGGCAAGTCCAATGGCACCGGGCTGGGCCTTGCCATCGTTAGCAAAATCATCCATGACCATTACGGCTCCATAAGCGTCGAGCGCACTTCCGAATCGGGCACGGTCTTCCTGATCAAATTTCCGCGCACTCAAACCGGATCGCTCGACGCCATGGCCCGCGAAGTCCACGAGCCCAACCGCAGCCCCGCGATCCTCGACAATCTAAGTCGCTGACACAAGAGAAGTTTGGAGGCGCGGGGCGGAATCGAACCGCCGATAAAGGTTTTGCAGACCTTTGCCTTACCACTTGGCGACCGCGCCCTCTCGGGGAAGAACGAAAAACCTCTGGCTATGCTGCCTCCGGCCGCCGCTCATTTCGCCGCGGCCGCGGACGGAAGCATCCCTCGCGCATGCCTCTCACCATAGCAGCTTCAGCCCAAACTGAATCTGCCGCGATGTTGTCGCCCCAGAGGTGATTACGCCGGCGGTCACCGACGGTAGTGCCGGTGCGGCGGCGCTGAACACCACTGGATTCGGGTTGTTGAAGTTCGTCCTATTGAGAATGTTGAAAAACTCGCTGCGGAACTGCAAGCCCACTCGCTCGCTGATCGCGAATTTCTTCGCCAGGGAAAAATCCAGCGTCGCCAGGTTCGGCCCGGTGAGAAGGTTGCGCCCCACGTTGCCGTAAGTTCCGCTGGCCGGCTGAATGAAAGCGTTTGGGTTGAGGTATTCGCCCGGCAACCCGAGAATCACGGGCCCGCTGAACGCCGGATTCCACGAAGGCCGCACCGGATTCCGTGTGTCGCCGTCGTTCGACGGGTTGTAGGAGAGTTGCGGCGTGAACGGCAGTCCGGACTGCAAGGTTTCGATCCCGCTGACCTGCCAGTCACTGGCGATCCGCTCCTCCCACGCTTTAAGCCCGCGGCCGAAAGGCAGATTGTAGGTCGCGTTGATCACACCCGAATGCCTGATATCGAACGCCGCCGGCCCGTAGTCCAGCCTGGGATTCAGCGGGTTGTCCGCGAACGCCGGCGAATTCGTGGCCACACTGGTATTCAGGCTGTCGCCGTCGTCGAGCGCCTTTCCGAAGGTGTACACTCCGCGAATCTGCAAGCCATGCGCCAGCCGGTGGTTCACGTCCACTTGCAGCGCGTTGTAGGAGCTCACTCCCTCCGAGTTCCAGTTGGTCGTATTCCACACCGCGGGATTGGCCAGGCCCGTGCTCGTCGCCGTGATCGTTTGCGTGGGATATGGATACGCCGCGGCGGGCACGTTCGTGTCGATCGAGAGCAGTTCGTGGTACCCGCGCGATCCGATATAGCCAACGCTCAGCGTCGTTCCCCAGGGGAGTTGCTGCTCGATTTTCAGCGTGTACGATTCCACCGTGGGCGTCTGCAAGTTGGGCTGCACGCCGCTCGGCACCACCGAATTGTTGAAGCCCAGCGCCGAATAATTCGCCGCGGGGCCGATGCTCGCGTAGCTGAACGTCTTGGCCGCGCCCGCAGACGTTCCTTTCACGGCATATACGTTGTTGAATGGCGGATCCTGATCCAATCGATAGCTCAGATTGTCGAGCAGGTCGTAATACATCCCAAAGCCCGCTCGCACCACCGTTTTCTTAGACCGCAAAGGCGACCACGCTATAGCTGCGCGCGGCGCCGGCAGGAATTTCGCATTGTTCACGGCCAGCGCCGAGTTGCCAATCGTCGGTTGCGTCTCGATCACTCCGCTTGGGCCGAAGAGATAGTTCGAAGCGCGGCCATTCTGTTCGTTCCAGCCGTTGGTGGATTCTCCGCGAAACCCGATAGTCAGCTCGACGTTCGGCTTCAAACGGATGCTGTCTTCCGCGAAGAACGCCCCCTCGAACGTCCTCCAGCCGAGCGGCGTATAGCCCGGCGCGTACGTGTAGGTGCTCACCGATCCCGCCAGAAAGCTGGCCAGGCTCGAGAACGACGCCTGTCCGTACTGGTCTTGCACCAGCGTGTCGTTGGCCTGGATCGGCTGGAGCCACACGCCGGCCGAGATCAGGTGCTTGCCGCGGGTCAGCGTAACCTCATCGCTGATCGTAAATAGGTTGCGGATGGCGCTCAGATTGCTCCCCGCGTTGGTGCCTCCGTTGGAAATTACCGACGCTCCATTCAAGGTCGTCCCGCCGCCGACAACGAACGCGCCGATCGGGTCCGCGGCATTGATCCAGCCCGCGCCGCTCTGCAACGCCGCATCGGTCACCGAGCTGTTGAAATAGAACGCTCCCCGCGAGAATCCAACGGTCGCCCGGTTGATCAGCCGGGGCGAAAACACGTGCGTCTCGCTCAGGCTGGCCACTTGTTCGCGTTCCGTGACGTAGTCGTAGCTGATCGGATTGTTTGTGGGCGAATTGCCAATGCTGGCGTCGAGCGTATACACAGCGTCGAGCGAATCCTTGTCCGAGAACGTTTGATCGAATCGCCCGCTGGCGAAATCCTCGCTGATGTGCTGCTTCGGATTGGTGAAGGCTTCGGCGACTCCGCCGCCCAGCACCGGGCCGTTGGACACCGGCCACAGCGGTTCGAGCGCCTTGATGCTGGGCACGGCGGCGGCCCAGCCCAGGGGATCCGCGGGATTGCTATCCGGCACCAGGGTTACGTCGCTCAGATCCAGGTTCTGCCGGAATCCTTCATAGTTCAGGAAGAAAAAGCTCTTGTCCTTCTTGATCGGCCCGCCCAGCGAACCGCCAAACTCGTTGCGTTGAAACTCCGGAATCGCGCCGAAATCGAAAAAGTTCCGCGCGTCCAGCGCGCTGTTGCGCAGGAATTCGTACACGCTCCCGTGCAGCGCATCCGTGCCCGAAGCCGTTACAATACTCACCTGCGCGCCCGGACGCTTGCCGTATTCGGCGCCGTACGTGTCCGTCACCACCGAAAATTCCCGCACCGCGTCCACTCCCAGCAGTTGCCCGCTCGCTCCTCCCGGCGTGCTGTTGATCTCCGAAGCGCTCGTGTATTCCACGCCGTTGAGCAGGTAAAGGTTCTCCTGCGGCCTGCGCCCCGCCGCCGAAAACATGTTGCCGATCACCGAGTTCGACGTGCCCGTCCCTCCGGCCCGCTGCGAAGTGTAATTCACCACTCCCGGATTGAGCGTCAACAGTTGGTCGTAGCTGCGTCCATTCAAGGGCAGGTCCTTCACCTGCCGCTCGCCAACCAGCCCCGAAGTCTCCATGGTGCTTACATCGGCCGTGATGGCCGTCTCTTGCACCTGAATGCTCTGCTGCAATTCGGCCACTGAAAGCACGAGATCCACGCTGGCTCTTTGTCCCAGGTCCAGCTTCACTTTGGCTCGCGTCGGCTGAAATCCGGCCTTCTCGCCGGTCACTTCATAAGCGCCCACGGGAAGCTCGGGCGCCTCATAGCGTCCCGCCTGATCCGTGATCAACTCGCGCCCAAGCCCGGTCTCTGTATTCTTGACGTGGACCGTGCCGCCCGCTATGGCGCTTCCGGTCGCATCGCTCATCGTTCCGCGAAGCGACGCGGTGTCCTGAGTCCACGCTGCCGGTGCGCCGAGCGCTGTGAAAATCGCCACCAACACGAATATCGCTGCTGTCCCTCGTACTCGCATTCCTTTGCCGTGAAAAGCCATTTCGATCCCCCCCAAAATTAATTTTGTTGCAGTACCGCAGGCGTGCCGATTCGTTATCGGCTTCTAGTTGGGGATCAACAACAGCGGCGCCGGCGCCGGGAGGCACTCTCGGTAGGGAAGAGAACGACTGCTTGCACTTGGCCGGGTCTGAATTCGTTCTGCGCCTTCACGTTCGCATCCTCAATTTCGCAAGCGACTTCTTGATTCTGGGTTTTAGCTGAGGCAGAGAGAATCTGCCGGCGACAAACGGACAGCCGTTAGAGGCGACAACAACAGAGGCTTGCGCCCATCGGGGCGCAGTTGCGAGCGGAGCTTCCAGAAGTTTGCGTCATAAACAAAAACCGCGAGTAGAGTACATGTCTCGGTTGCCCATGTCAATGATTCGGGTTGCCTGTGTCCACCATTGAAGAGAAAGCTTTACGCAAAATCGCCTGCATTCAGCTGCATCTTGAAGCACTTAGCCCGCGACTTTACCCGCATCACCTGATTGTTGCCGCCGGTTCTAACTTCTAGGCTGGATAAAGTACTGCCACGGAGGTGAATTTACGATGGCAAACAAAAAACACAAAAATAAGTTCAACTTCATCACCGGCGTAGCAGCTTTAACGCTGGTATTCAGCGCGGGTTCCGCCTTCGCGCAATACGACCCGGAGCCGCACGGGACGCAGAAGTCGCCGCCAGGCGTTTACAGCGACCAGCAGGCGACTTCGCCGGACACGAAGACTACTTCCGACCAGGATTTCGCCATGAAGGCGGCTCAGGGTGGAATGGCTGAAGTCAAGCTCGGGCAGCTCGCCCAGCAGAAAGCTACGAATCCGACTGTAAGGGATTTCGCCAAGCGCATGGTGCAGGATCACTCCAAGAATGAGAACGTCCTGCAGAACACGGCTTCTCGCGAGAACGTGGCCTTGCCGGCCGGCCTGGACAAAGATGCCCAGGATACATACGACCGTCTCGCCAAGCTTTCCGGCGATGCCTTTGATCGCGCCTATGCGCACGACATGGTGAAGGACCACACCAAGGACGTCGCCGACTTCCAGAAGGAAGCCAAAGACGGCCACGACGAAGCCATAAAGAACTACGCGGCGCAGACCCTGCCTACGCTGCAGAGCCATCTCGAGATGGCTCGTCGGATGGAGCAAACCGTAACGCAGTCCGCGAACAACAACGCGCCGAGCAACGGCACCACGTATCCCAGCAACAACACTGTGCCAGCCACGCGCTAACGCTTAATCTGCTTTCCTCCCGGCGCACACCGGTGCCGGCCTTTTCGCAGCCAAGGGCCGGCACTTTTTTCGCCTGTAACTTTCCCTCAGCCTCGACCCTTCCGCTGTAATCTAATAGTTTGGCGAGCGGATAGCTGGGCCCCCTGCCAGAGAAAAGCGCCGCCCGTCGTATATTTATTGCGTAGATGAAAAGAGTATTGACGTAAATGAAGCGAGGCTGAACATGCGATCAACTTTATGGACGGCGATCTGCCTGTTGCTGATTTTCGGCGCGGAATCGGCGCGCGTTCTGCACGGCGCCCAAGCCACGCCAGGCCGCGCCGTCGATGCTCGCCCTGGCGATGCGCAGCTCGCGCACGGCCGCTATCTCGTCGAAGAAGTCGCCAAATGCTCGGAGTGCCACACGCCGCGCGACGCCGATATGCAGCTCGAACATTCCCAGTGGCTTCAGGGCGCGCCCATCTGGATTCAGCCTTCGCGCCACATCGAGAATTGGGCCCAATTCGCGCCTTCGCTCGCCGGCTTGCCCGGTTATAGCGATGAGCAGATGGAGCGCGTCCTGGAAATGGGCCAGGCCGCCAACGGCCGCGCCATTCAGCCGCCGATGCATGTCTACCACCTGAATCACGCCGACGCCCAAGCCATCGTCGCCTACCTGCGCTCTCTCCCAACCCCCACCGCCCGCTAAGAATCTCTCCAGGGATGCCTCGCAAAATCCTGCTTGCCCTCCGCCCTCGCTCTAATTCATAGTCACGTGCCACATGGAGGATTGTGTTATCGCGGCCCGCTGTGCCGGACGCCCAGGAGAAGAAATCTTGACTAGCTTGACCAGATCGATCCGTCTCGTCCCTGTCGTTTTCCTCGCTCTTATTTGTGCAATCGCTCCCCGCGTCGCGGCACAAGCGCAGCAGCCCGCGCTGGTCATCGAGGGCGGCACGCTGATTGACGGCAACGGCGGCGCGCCCGTGCGCGACGCCGTCGTGATCATCCAGGGCAATCGCATCACCAACGTGTCGCGCAAGGGCCAGGCCACCTACCCGGCCGGCGCGCAGGTAATCAAAGCCGACGGCAAATTCATCCTTCCCGGCCTATGGGACGCGCAGACCATCTACAACTGGTACTACGCCGAGCCGATGCTGAATTACGGCATCACTTCCACCATCGGCATCGGCAATTCCGGAGAGATCGGCGCGCCCCATCGCGACGCCATCCTCCACGGCAAACTCATCGGCCCGCGCCCCTTCACCGCGATGTCTCAAATCGTCACTCGCTCCGCCAAAGACACCGGCTTTGAGACGCCGTTGACGCCTGGCCGCGCGCCCAAGTCCGCGCAAGAGACCCGCGATCTCGTCAAAGCCTTCGTCGCCGCGGGCGCGGACATGATCATCTTCCAGGATGGCGGCCTGCCGCTCGAGTATTACCAGGCCGGCTTCGACGAAGCCAAAAAGGCGGGCAAGCCCGTCTTCACGCGCCCCTCCGGACCGAATCTCGGCGCGCGCGAAGCGGCCATGCTGGGCTCGCGGAACTTCCCGCATTCCGTGGGCATTGCCGCGGCCGTGGCGAAAACTCCTCCCGCCGGCCGTGGCGTCAATGAGCTAGACGTCTGGGCCGATATGGACGACGCCAAGGCCAAGGACCTGATCCAGCTTTTGGTGGAACACGGCACCGCGCTCACTCCGACGTTCAAGATGCAGTATCCGGGTTATCCCAAGGATTGGGCGCGCTTCGAGCGGGAAGATCGCAAACTGCTCAGCGACCCGAACCTCGCCGCCTACTACCCGGCCGACCGCGCCGTTACCGCCATGGCCACTTACAATGCCATCCGCATTCCACCGTGGTGCGGCGCTCTATGTGCGGACTACAACGTGCCCGAGACGCCCGAAGTGCACGAGCGCAGGATGAAGGGGTTTCAGAACGCGCTGCGCTTCCACAAGATGTTTGTGGACGCCGGCGGCCACCTCACCCCCGGCGGCAATACCAACGCCACCAAGGTTCCCGGGATCAACATGCACCACGAGATGATGATCTATGCCGAAGCCGGCATTAAACCCATGCAGATTATTCAGGGCGCCACCAAGTGGTCGGCGCAGATGATCGATAAGGATAAGGAACTGGGCACCGTCGAGGCCGGCAAAATCGCCGACGTGATCGTCGTGAAGCAGGATCCCCTCGCGGACATCACCAATCTGCGCGCCATCGACACCGTGATTTTCGACGGCAAGGTCGTCGAGCTCGGATATCACTCCTGGTACTCCGATCCCTTCCGCAGAATCTCCGGCTACAATCCTCCGGTGGAAGGCTTGGCGTGGGCGGAAGCGTTTAGAAAGGCAATGTTCCCTCAAGGAAAGGGCCCCGCCGCGCTGCCCGATCCGGTGGAAGCTCCGCAGCCCGCCATCGAAACCATCGAGCCTGTCATGTTGACCGAGGGAACTCCCTCCGCCACCGTCACCATCAAGGGCTTCAACTTCGTCCGCAAATCAGAGGTGCTTTTCAAAGACGCGCCGGTACCCTACAAAGTGGTAAATCCCGGCGAACTGCAAATCACCATCGACGCCAGCCTGCTGAAAGACGCCGGCTGGTTCGATCTCGTGGTGAAAAACCCCTGGCCCTTGAGCCGCGACACCGGCCAACCCTGGGGCAACGGCACCTCCAACAAAGCTCACCTAATCATCAATTATCGCTACTGATCGCCCATGTCTGTGCCTTCGCGAACCCAGCCGGGTCCATTGTTGTCTTGCTGGGTTGCCATCCCGAACTCGGCCGCCCTTGTCGCGCCCCTTGGCTGCCATCCCGAACCCGGCCGCTCTCGTCGCGCCGCTTGGCTTTCATCCCAGCCGCGTCCATTGTTGCTGGGTTGTTGTCATCCCGAACCCAGTCGCGTATTTCGCGAATGGGGGTGAGGGATCTGCTTTTTTCTTTGACGGCTCCTGCAGCACGGGCGCATCCTTGCGCGCGAGAGAAACCGCGCGCGTCGGAGGCGGGGCGCGAAGAATCGCTCATGCTCTTGGCTTCTTTCTCCTTGTTGTCATCCCGAACCGGGCGGCTCCCGTCGCGTCGTTTGGTCCTCGAGTGCCAGCTTCCGCCTGCGCCTCCACGAGGCTCACTTCATCGCCCTCGCTGCCGCGGGCGGGGGCTGTCATCCCGAACCCGGTCGCCATTTTTTGCGAACGGGGGTGAGGGATCTGCTTTTTAGGACCGGAATATGAGCCACACTTACTACGTCTACATTCTCGCCAGCCGCTCCCCCACCCTCTACACCCGCGTGACGATGTTGCCCGGTTGTTGTCATCCCGAACCCGGCCCCCGATTTTGGGGGGACGGGGGTGAGGGATCTGCTTTTTAGGCCGGAATATGAGCCACACTGCCTACGTCTACATTCTCGCCAGCCGCTCCCGCAATCTCTACATCGGCGTAACCAACGATCTGCAACGTCGCGTGATCGAACACCGCCAAGGACGTGTTCCCGGATTCACAACGCGCTATAGAATCTTCCGCTTGGTCTACTTCGAAGAATTCGCCGACATTCGCGACGCAATCGCCCGCGAGAAGGAAATCAAGGCTTGGCGCCGTGAAAAGAAACTCTGGCTGATCAACCGTCGGAATCGCGCGTGGCAAGACCTCGTCGCACCCCTTATAGAAACTAAAAAGCAGATCCCTCACCGTCGTTCGCCAACGCACCGACCGGGTTCGGGATGACACGCCACCGTCACAGGGCAAGCGGTTGCGAATGCCAAGCCTCCAGCCCGGCGCTTCCAACAAGGCGCATTGATCGTCAACTATCGCTCTGAGCGTTTGGGGTCTTTTGCGGCCGCCGCCGGGCCGCTTCGCTGTCATCCCGAACCCGGTCGCCGTTTTTTGCAAACGGGGGTGAGGGATCTGCTTTTTAGGACCGGAATATGAGCCACACTTACTACGTCTACATTCTCGCCAGCCGCTCCCCCACCCTCTACACCCGCGTGACGATGTTGCCCGGTTGTTGTCATCCCGAACCCGGCCCCCGATTTTGGGGGGACGGGGGTGAGGGATCTGCTTTTTAGGCCGGAATATGAACGACACCTACTACGTGTACATTCTCGCCAGCCGCTCCCGCAATCTCTATATCGGCGTAACCAACGATCTGCAACGTCGCGTGATCGAACACCGCCAAGGACTTGTTCCCGGATTCACAACGCGCTATAGAATCTTCCGCTTGGTCTACTTCGAAGAATTCGCCGACATTCGCGACGCAATCGCCCGCGAGAAGGAAATCAAGGCTTGGCGCCGTGAAAAGAAACTCTGGCTGATCAACCGTCGGAATCGCGCGTGGCAAGACCTCGTCGCGCGCCTTATCGAAACCAAAAAGCAGATCCCTCACCGTCGTTCGCCAACGCACCGACCGGGTTCGGGATGACAGCTACTCACCAAAGGACAACGGTCCTCGAGTGCCAAGCTTCCGCACTGCGCCTCCAACGAGGCTCACTTCATCTGCAACCATCGCTGCTGACTACTTGGGGCCCTTGCGGACCCCTACCGCGTCGCTTCGCTGTCATCCCGAACCCGGTCGCCGTTTTTTGCAAACGGGGGTGAGGGATCTGCTTTTTGGGACTGAATATGAACCACACTTACTACGTCTATATTCTTGCCAGCCGCTCCCCCACCCTCTACACCCGCGTGACGATGTTGCCCGGTTGTTGTCATCCCGAACCCGGCCCCCGATTTTGGGGGACGGGGGTGAGGGATCTGCTTTTTAGGACCCGGAATATGAGCCACACTGCCTACGTCTACATTCTCGCCAGCCGCTCCCGCAATCTCTACATCGGCGTAACCAACGATCTGCAGCGTCGCGTGATCGAACACCGCCAAGGACGTGTTCCCGGATTCACAACGCGCTATAGAATCTTCCGCTTGGTCTACTTCGAAGAATTCGCCGACATTCGCGACGCAATCGCCCGCGAGAAGGAAATCAAGGCTTGGCGCCGTGAAAAGAAACTCTGGCTGATCAACCGTCGGAATCGCGCGTGGCAAGACCTCGCCGAACACCTTATAGAAACTAAAAAGCAGATCCCTCACCGTCGTTCGCCAACGCAGCGACCGGGTTCGGGATGAC
>CAVPFR010000052.1:0-23314 GCA_963703785.1 uncultured Acidobacteriota bacterium
GTCCTGCACAGGCCCGCAATTCTTCCTGCGCCTGGTTTCGCGTTGAGAATGGCGCTAGGCGAAATGGCGGATTCGCTTCTGCTCGGCAGCCAAAGGATATATCCCGGGAAGCTTCAGAGGCTAGGATATCGGTTCCTGTACCCGGAATTGCAGCCCGCTCTGGCGGCTATATTCAATCGAACCGGCTAGCCCATTTCGCGGCTGGTGGTATCCAACTATCGTCTAAAGCCGACAGTAACCTTGACACGCCTACCTCCTTTGTTAGGATGGCTGCCTCGGCCTTTCTCTATTGTTTAGGACCTAAATTTGGCGATCTCTAAGATTCTTAGGCAGTTAACAGCCGCTTTCCTGATCGCCTTTATGGCCTCCCCGGCTTGGACCCAGGCTCAGGTGGCTGGCACCATCATCGCCAGCCAATCCGCGACCACGCGCGATGCCCCGCTTCTTCCCGGATCCACTGTCTTCAGCGGAGAATCTGTCGCCGTGGGCCAGTCCGGTCGTGCCCAGATTGCGCTTTCCGGCGGTGGCCGGATCGAGGTTTTGGCAGACAGCACCGTCCTGTTGGCGCGCAATTCGGCGGGAGTGGACTTCACGCTTCAGCGTGGCGCCGTTTCCTTTATGGGCGCGCCGGCGGGAGCCATTGAAACGATATGGGGCGATGCCACCATACGTCCCGCTGATCCTGTTGCCGTGGGGCTGATCCACCTCGAAAGCACCGATGCCATTACGCTGGCCGCGATTAAGGGAAAGCTGACGATCAGCACTGCGCACGATGCCAAATCCGTCGATGTCCCCGAGGGTTCTGCGGTGCGCATCGCGCTGGCGGATGCTCCCGATGCTCCCCAGGATCAAGGGGGCGCTGCGCCCGCTGGCAGAGCCGCTCCGCCAATCGCCAAGATTGCGATCATCGCCTTCCTGATCGGAGCGGCCTTCCTCGCCGCCTTTTTGTGGATCGCAGCCCACGAGCCTACGGAAACAACTCAGCAGTTGGCCTCCGAAATCAGCCCCTATACGCTCCAGTGAGGGCCGCTTTCGAGTTTGCCGGCCTTTCAAATCCCCAGTAGTGAGTCAGTTTGAATGTTCTTGATCGTGACACAAGAGGTCAAGATTCAAACGGACCCACCGCCAAGTCCCTCCTTGAATTGACATACGAATAACCTCCCGGAATAATCGCTTCATGAGCCGTCCTGAAGCCGTTCGCCGCGTAAAAACTTATTCGGCGGAAACCGGTTACGTCTATCAGTATTATTTCTACGAAGTACAAAAGGCGCGTCGCGGCTTCTCCGCGGGGACCGAGTACGTCTACATGGTCTCGCTTGACCGCAAACAGGTTTTTCCGCTGAAGATTTTTGTGAAGCAGTCGGCCGTCGAGAAGTGGGGCCGAGCGGCGGGCCGCCCGCTTTCGGGCACCGAGGAGTACGCTGTCGCCAAACTGCGCCTGTTTCAGGCCCTTGACGAACTGCAAGAGATCGAATCCAAGCGGCCCGACCTCATCGTCGACGAATCGGACCTCCATGCCCTGCTCTCGCAACTCGATCTCTAAAATGCAGTTGGTAGCCCCGACGGGAATCGAACCCGTATCACCGGCTTGAAGGGCCGATGTGCTAACCGTTGCACCACGGGGCCACGCGAGCCATCAACGAACCGCGTTGCAAATCTTAGCATAGTGCCCGCCGTGCCCAATCCATCGGACAGCCGGGACCTACGTGCACGAATTGCAGGAGAAATCTCTAATGCTGTCGCGCGGCAACACTTTCGGCTTTGAACGCCGAGCCAGCGGCCTCGAGCAAATCCGCCTGCACCGCCGCGCCCAGGGCGATCGCTTCGTCCGGGTCGAGTTCAGTATGTGGACGCCGTCCCATAAGCTGCTCGACCATGCGCTGAATCAGCGGGATGTGAGTCGACCCTCCCGCCAGCACCACTTCGTCGATCTCTCCCGGATTAAGCCCTGCATCCGCCAGCGCCGTTCTCGCCGGGCTCATCGCGCGGTCGAGAATCGGCTGCACCAGGCCCTCGAATTCGGCCCGGCTGATCTCCCTGACGTATAGGCTGCGGTCCGGCAGCGGAACCTCAACCCGAGTGCGCTCAACGAAGGAAAGCTCATGTTTTGCCTCCAGGAGCGCCCGGCGCAGCGCGTGAGCGCCCTGCGAGTCGGTGGCGAGGTCCAGCCCATGGCGAATACGGATCTCTTCGCGCGCGATGCCAAGCAAGACATCATCCAGCTCGTTTCCTCCCAGGCGCGGGTCTCCTTGGGTCGAAATTACGTGATAGCGGTCGCCGTCGCCCGCATCGACGAGCCGTAAAATGGAAATCTCGAACCTGCTGCCGCCAAGATCAAACACGGCTACATGCTTTCGTTGCTGCTCGTGCAAGCCATAGGCCAGTGCTGCAGCCGCCGGCTCCGGCATCAATCGCACTCGCTCGAACCCTGCCAGCCTTCCCGCTTCGTGCATGGCCCCGCGCTGCGCGTCGTTGAAACCAGCCGGCACGGCGATCACCGCTTGGGTCACCGCCTCGCCAAAAAACATTCCGCCCAAGTCTTTAGCTCTCGAATCAACAATGCCGTTAGTTCCGGCAGCGTATAAAGGCTGTCGCCCAGCCGAATGCACGCTTCGTCTCCCATCTCCGAATTAAGGCGCAACGCCGCTCTCAGCTCTTCGTGAATCTCGCCCTGGCGCAACCCCATGGCGTGCTTCACCGAGCGCGTCGTGCGATCTGGTTGGCTGAACAATCGTCGAGCGGCCGGAGCACCTACCAGGACGCTGCCGTCTCCGTCCACGCTCACCACGGAAGGGCAAAAAACGTCGCCGTATGGACCCGCGATACACTTCAGCTGGCCTGCGGCTTTATCCACGTAGCCGAGTCTGCTGAAACTTGCTCCTAAATCAATTCCAATCGTCCGTGCCATATTCCTTCCCCATATTCTTTCCTTTGACCAGATGATCACAGCCAAATTTGATCCAGAGCCGAATCGTTCGCTTTGCAATACAAACGCTCGCACTGCGCAAAATCCTGCCTGGGGGAATGGGCGCCAGAATGCGGCGTCCTCACTGACGGGCCAAAAAAATTGGCAACAACTTGTTCGCCGGCAATCCCAGAAAATTGGCCCAGAAAATTGAAACGATCGGCGTCGCGAGCGATTGAGTTTTTAGACCGTGAATGAGGTGCCGCAGCCGCAACTGTGGGTGGCCCTAGGATTTTGGAACACGAACCCTTGGCGCATCAAAGTCTCTTCAAAGTCCAGTGTCACGTCCTCGAGATAGACAAAGCTTTTCGGATCCACGAATACGCGCGCACCATTCTCCTCGATCACGTTGTCACGTTCGCGCGCCTTGGCTTCCAGCTTCATGGCATAAGTAAGCCCGGAGCAGCCGCCGCCCTGCACGCCCAGGCGCAGGCCCCCGGCAGGCACTCCCTCCTTGACAAGAAGCTCTCGAATCTTTTTTGCTGCTTTCTCTGTAACGTGAATCATTTTTGCTGCCTCTGATGTAATCCGCTACGCAACCGTACAACCCAAGCTTACACCGGTTTGGAAGTCGCTTTGCTCAAATGCGCGCCTTCCTTGGCCATCTCGTAAAGTGGAGAGATCTCGCGAAGGCGGCTGACCACTTCGATGACCCGCTCGGCCACGTAATCGACCTCCTCCTTGGTATTGAAGCGGCCAAGCCCAAAACGAATCGAGCTATGGGCCAAATCTTCTTTCACGCCCAGCGCCTTTAAGACGTAGCTAGGTTCCATCTTGGCCGAGGTGCAGGCCGAACCGCTCGAGACGGCCACGTCGTTCATGCCCATCAGCAAGGACTCGCCGTCCACATAAGGGAAACTAAGATTCAAATTCTGCGGCAGCCTATGGACCATCGATCCGTTAACGTACACTTCCTCCAAACCCTTGAAGATTGCTTCCTTCAGCTGATCGCGCAAGCCGCCTAGCCGCTTGCCCTCCTCCGCCATTTCGTTCTGACAGAGCTCCGCGGCCTTTCCAAAACCAACGATGCCCGGAACGTTCAGCGTTCCCGAGCGCATCCCGCGCTCGTGTCCGCCGCCGTCGATCTGCGGGGCCAATTGCACGCGAGGATTACGCCGTCGCACATACAGTACGCCGCAACCTTTCGGCCCGTAGATTTTGTGGGCCGTCATCGACAGGAGATCGATATTGTCCTTATTCACATCTACCGGAGTCTTCCCCACCGCCTGCACCGCATCGCTATGGAAGAAGACGCCCTTCTCCTTGGCGATCTTCCCGATCTCCTCGATCGGTTGAACTACGCCGATTTCGTTATTCGCGTACATGATGCTGATCAGGATCGTCTTGGGCGTGATCGCGCGCCGCAAATCGTCGAGATCGATGCGGCCGTCTTTGCCCACCGGCAAATACGTCACCGCATAACCATACTTTTCCAGCCGCTTGCAGGTGTCCAGCACCGCCCTGTGCTCCGTGACCTGCGTAATGATGTGGTTGCCCTTCTCACGATAGAGTTCAGCCAGGCCCTTGATGGCGAGGTTGTTGGACTCGGTTGCGCCGCTTGTGAAGATAATCTCTTTCGGAGCCGCCTGAATCAGCTTCGCAATCTGCCCCCGGGCGTTCTCCACCGCCTCCTCCGCGGCCCACCCGAAGGAGTGGTTGCGGCTGGCCGCGTTTCCGAATTTCGCGCCGAAATACGGCAGCATCGCGTTTAATACGCGCGGATCCACCGGCGTGGTCGCATGGTTATCCATGTAGATCGGCAGGTTTACGCCCATTTGCGTCACTCTATCGCTCTCATTCTATCGCTAAAAGGTTGGCACAGCCACTCCGGTGAATCCCCAATCCTGCCAATAACTTAGGCTGAGGCTGTAGAGGTCCAAAATTCAGACTTCCCAAGTCTTGGAGAACCTCTACTCGCCTTTCGATACACCGAAAATACGGAAAATGCGCCTCGGCGGCCGCCAGTGGCCCCCGCGTATCCCCACCGCACAAGAGACGCGCGGCGATTTTTTGTCTGTCGGCATGACTCTGCGATAAAATAACTTATTCCAAGATGGAACCTGTTCTGGCCATATATCCCGGCTCATTCGATCCGGTGACCAACGGACACCTCGACCTGATCGAACGGGGCGCTAAGATTTTCGGCCGTCTGACCGTGGCTATTCTTCGGAACACCGAAAAGGAGCCGCTCTTCAGCCTCGCCGAACGCACCGAAATGCTGCGCGAGGTTACCGCTCCTTTTGCCAATGTGGATATCGATTGCTTTCATGGGCTTCTGGTCGACTATGCCAGGGAGCGTAAGGCTCACGTGCTCCTTCGCGGCATTCGCGCCGTGTCGGATTACGAATACGAGTTGCAGATGGCCATGATGAACCGCAAGCTTGAGCCCGGCCTCGAGACCGTCTTCATGTTGCCCGCCGTGGAATACAGCTTTCTGAGTTCGCGCCTGGTTCGCGAGATCGCGCGGCTTGGCGGCTCCGTCAGTGGCCTCGTGCCCATCGCCGTTGAACGCCGCTTGCGGGCCAAGGTAATCTAGTAAGCCTCTCAGGGGAGTTAAATGACCGAACGACTTGCCGATCGCATAAACCGTATCGCTGTTTCGCCAACCATGGCGGTTCTCGTGGAGGCCGAAAGGCTGCGCGCCCGTGGGCTGGATGTTGTCGACTTCGGGCCGGGCGAGCCCGATTTTCCCACGCCCGCTCACATCAAAGAGGCGGCCATCGAGGCAATCGAGCGCAACCGCACCAAATACACCGCCACGGCGGGCATCACACCGCTGCGCGAGGCAGTGTGCCGCTGGCATGCGCAGCAACTGGGCAGCTCTTACGAACCGAGCGAGAGCATCATCTGCGTCGGCGGCAAGCATGCCATTTACAATGCCGTCATGTCCCTGATTCAGGAGGGTGACGAAGTCCTCATTCCGGCGCCCTATTGGGTGAGCTTCCCGGACATCGTCAAGATCGCGGGCGGCGAGCCTGTTTTCGTTTCCACCGACGCCGCCAGTGCCTTCAGCTTGCGCGCCGATCAGTTGGAAGAAGCCATTACCCCTCGTACGCGCTTGGCCATCATCAATTCGCCGAATAATCCCACCGGCGCGGTGATTCCTCCGGCCGAGTTTGAAAAGATCTACGAGGTCTGCCGCCGCCACGGTATCTGGCTGCTCACCGACGAGTGCTATTCGCACTTCACTTATGGCTCGGCGAGTCCTTATTCCGTAGCCAGCATAAAGGGTTCCAAGCCCCATCTGATCGTCGTCGGCTCGCTCTCCAAGACCTTTGCCATGACGGGTTGGCGTGTCGGCTATGCCCTCGCGCCGAAATCGATTATCGACGCCATGCTCAAGGTCCAAAGCCAGATCCACCTCGAATCCCACCTCCATCTCCCAGTACGCGGCTCTCGCCGCGATGACTGGGCCCATGGATTCCGTGCCCGTCATGCTGGCTGAATACGCTCGGCGCCGCGCGCGCATTCTGGCCGGCTTGAGTGCCATTCCCGGCGTCTCCTGTCCCGAACCTTCCGGCGCCTTTTACGCTTTTCCCGATGTCTCCGCGCATCTGGTCAATGGCTCCGGCGATTCCACGGCGCTCGCGCGGCATTTGCTCGAACGCGAGCACGTCGCGGTTGTGCCCGGAGACGCCTTTGGCGCGCCCGGCTACCTGCGGTTCTCCTATGCGACGTCCATCGATCGCATCGAGGAAGGATTGCGCAGGCTCGAGCGCTTCTTCGCTTCCGCCGCAGTTGCTCCGTGAGCGTATCGCCTTCGCGCCTGACGCCGGTCTTTGTGCCCCGCATTTGGGGCTCGCGGAGCCTGCCTCCCTTCTTTGACAGTATCCCGGCCGCTAGTGACCCGATCGGCGAAGTTTGGCTCACCGGGGACCAATGCGCCTTCGCCTCCGGCCAGCTAACAGGACGCGCCCTAGGCGAAGCTTGGACTACGCTTTCCGCCGAGTGGATTGGGCGCCGCATCGAAGGCCGGCCTCGCATACCTCTCCTTGTAAAATTCATCTTCCCCGCCGATAAGCTGTCTGTGCAGGTCCATCCCAGCGACGAATACGCTCGCGAGCATGAAGCTGCGGTAGGTGGCGTGGGAAAAACAGAAATGTGGTATGCGGTCGCCGCACAACCCTCCGCGGAACTTCGCCTCGGCCTGGAGCCGGGCATTACACCCCATATCTTTCGCCAAGCCCTGGCCGAAGCGGACGTCGAACGCTGCCTATGCAGGCTCCCTGTTCAGGAGGGAGACGCTTTTTTCGTTCCCGCGGGAAGCGCTCACACCATCGGTCCCGGCATGCTCTTATGCGAAGTGCAGCAGCATTCCGATATCACCTACCGGGTCTTCGATTACCAGCGGCGGCAGGCGGACGGTTCATTCCGCCCCCTTCACATCGATCAAGCTATGGATGTGCTGGAGTTCGGAACGCAACGATGCGGAAAAACGCGGGGCGTACAAATTCAGCAGGGTCCATTGCAGAAAACCTATTTGGCGGCGTGTCCCTATTTCGCCACGGAAATTTGGGAATTTTCCGGTACCGTTGATGCAACCACCTCTCCGGACCGCTTCGAGTTATTGGTTCTGCTGGATGGGCTAGGCCGAATCCGCTGGGGCTCGGAATCCATGCCTTATGGTCGCGGCGAAGCCTGGCTGCTGCCGGCCGCTCTCGGCGGTTACCAGCTTATCGCCCAATCGTCCACCAAGCTCCTGCGCACCTACGTACCAGATCTGCAGCAACTCTCGCGCGAACTCGCCGAAAATGGCGTCAGCGAATCGCAGCGCTCGGCTGTTCTCCGCCAATGAAGTCGCCGGCGCCGGCGGCGCACGCCATCATTCTCGCGGGCGGGCGCGGCACCCGTTTTTGGCCGCGCAGCCGCACCCGTTCGCCCAAGCAGTTGCTGAACATCGTCGGACAAAAAACGATGCTCGAGCAGACGTTTGAGCGCCTTTCCCCGCTCTTTTCCACTTCCCGCATTTGGGCCGTGACCAACCACGAGCAAGCCGATGCGGTGCGCCGCCAGTTGTGGCAGGTTCCCTCGCAACACTCCTTGATCGAGCCCGTCGGCCGCAATACCGCAGCTGCCATTGCTCTTGCCGCCGCGCATCTGCTGAGGGAAGAGTCCAGTGGCGATGCGCTTATGGCTGTCCTGCCCGCGGACCACTTCATCGTCAAGCCTGCGCGCTATCGCCAAATCGTCCGCGCGGCGTTGCGAATCGCCGCTCAGCCCGATGCTCTCGTCGTCTTGGGAATCCCGCCGACGCGCCCGGAGACCGGCTACGGCTACATTGAACGAGCTGCGCGCAACCGCGGGCAGTCTTCCGCATCACCCGTGGATGGCGCCTATCCCGTTCGCCGCTTTACGGAAAAGCCTTCCCTCGAACTGGCCCGCAAATATGTAGCTTCCGGCCGCTATCTCTGGAATGCCGGCATGTTCTTCTGGCGGCTCTCCACATTCGTCGAAACTCTTCGGCGTTATCTGCCCAAAACGCACGCCGCCATGATGCGTCTCGCCGAAAGCGTCGGAACCTCGAAATACTCTGCCGTTCTGCAGCGCGAATACGTGCGCCTCGAGAATATCTCTGTCGACTACGCCATCCTCGAACCAGCCTCGCGCGATTCCAAGCACAGCCGCGTCTTTGTCATTCCGGCTTCGGTCGGGTGGAGCGACATCGGCTCTTGGGCCGCTCTCTACGAACTCTTGGCCAAGCGTGCGGGCGCAAACGTATCCAGCGGCCGCTTCCTTGCCCTCGACGCGGCGGGAAACTTCATCTGGAGCCCCTCAAAATTCGTGGCCGCCGTGGGAGTCTCGAACTTGGTCGTCGTGGAAACGTCCGACGCGCTTCTGGTCTGCTCTCGCGAACGCGCACAGGACGTAGCCCGCGTGGTGAAATGGCTGGAAAGCCATCGTCAGCAAAAACTGCTCTAGCTCCGAGTCCTTCGCCCGGGCCATTGCTTCGCATATACTGTTTGCCCCGTGAGTACGATCCGCTTTGGCACCGACGGCTGGCGTGGCGTTATTGCCGACGACTTCACGTTTGAAAATGTCCGCAAAGTTGCTTACGCCGTCGCTCGTTACATCGTCCGAGCCGAGAAGCCCGATCGCGGAGTGATCGTCGGATTCGATAATCGCTTCTCATCCGAACGCTTCGCCCAGGCTGCCGCCCAAACCATTGCTACGACGGGCGTGCCCGTGTGGCTCTCCGACTCGCCCTGTCCTTCTCCCGCGGTTTCCTTGTTGGTGCGCCAGCGTGCAGCGGCTGGCGGCGTCATGATCACGGCCAGCCACAATCCCTATCGCTGGAACGGTATCAAGTTCAAGGCCAGCTATGGCAGTTCGCCATTGCCTTCGATCGTCGCGCAGATCGAAGAGGAGTTAGCCACCGTGCTGTCCGCTGGCATTCCCCCTCTGCCTCCGCGTCCCGGGCAAATTCATTCGCTCGATATCCTGGCGCCCTATCTCGATACGATCGAGAAGCTGGTGGATTGGGAAAAAATGCGGGCCGCTCGCCTGCGCTTCGTCGTCGATCCCATGCACGGCGCCGCTCGCGGGCTGTTGTGTTCGTTGATGCGGCGCCAGGGCCTCGCCTGCGACGAGATACGTGGGACTCGCGATCCGCTCTTCGGCGGCGTCAATCCGGAGCCCATCGAGCCTCACGTCGCGGCGCTGCGTGAAGCGGTTCTCGCTGGAGGCTACGACGCAGGGTTTGCCGCCGATGGCGATGGCGACCGCATCGGTGCCATGCATTCCGACGGCACGTTCATTACGCCGCACCAAATCTTTTCCATCCTTTTTTGGCATCTCGCCGGAACCCGCCAGATCGCCGGCGATCTGGCCAAGACTTTTTCCACCACCAAGCTGCTCGATAAGATCGCCTCGCATTATGGCCGGCGCGTTCATGAAGTGCCCGTCGGATTCAAGTACATCTGCGAGGTTATGCTCGAGGGCAATATTCTGCTGGGGGGCGAAGAGTCCGGCGGCATTGGCACCAAACTTTATCTGCCCGAACGCGACGCCACCGTCAGCGCGCTTCTGCTGGCCGAGGTCATGGCCTGGCATCGCAAGTCCCTCGGCGAACTTGTCGCTCTCCTGCATGCCAAGTTCGGCGAACATCATTACGGTCGCGTCGATCTGGAGTTGCGTCCCGGACAAAAAGAGCGCGCCCTCGAATATTTCTCCGATTCCACCCTCGCCCGCATCGGTGAATGGCCTATTGTTCGCCGCGAGGACCTCGATGGCATCAAAGTGTACGTTGGCGAACTCGGCTGGGTCATGGTGCGCGCCTCCGGCACCGAACATATGCTGCGCGTCTATTCGGAAACGACGCGCCCGGAGACCACCAAGCGCCTCTTGAACGAGGTCAGCGCCTTGGTGCAGTCTTTGTAATCGGCATTTGAGAACGGAAGATGAAACGGCACTTTTATCAGCTCGATGTTTTTACCGACAAGCCCTTCGCGGGCAATCCTCTCGCCGTCGTCACCGATGGCGACGGTCTCACCTCTCGGCAGATGCAGGCCATCGCGCGGGAGATGAATCTTGCCGAAACCGTATTCGTGCAAAAGCCCACCGGGAACCGGGCCCTCGCTCGCCTCCGCATTTTTACCACCAAATGCGAGCTGCCTCTGGCCGGCCATCCCGTCATTGGCACCTGGTTTCTTTTGGCACAGCTCGGCGTCGTGCCGGCGCAGGAAGGCAGCGTGCACGTCCTGCAGCAAACCGGCGCCGGCGTGCTGCCCGTGGATATCACCTTCCGCGAGGGGCGGCCCGTTCGCGTGGCCATGACTCAGAGGCCGGCCGAATTCCGCGCTGCTCGTATCGACCGCGCCGCGCTCGCTCGCGCGCTCTCTCTCGACTCGCGCGATCTCGATTCCTCGCTGCCTCTCGAATTTGTCTCCACCGGAATTTTCAATCTCCTCGTCCCCGTAAAGCGGCGTTCCGCCCTGCGCCGGATAGAGGCCAATCCGCCTGCGCTGCGGCGCGTGCTTCGCGAGTCCGCTACGGTCGCCTATTGCTTCACGGCCGAAAACAAAAATACCGTCTTCGCCCGCGGCATGCTTCCTTGGGAATTGGGAGAAGATCCCGCCTCTGGATCTGCCGCCGGCTCGCTCGGCGCTTATCTCGTGCACCAGGGCCGCCTCAAACTCGCCACTCCGCTCGAGATCCATCAAGGAGTCGAAATGCAACGCCCCAGCCGCATTCGCGTGGAAGTCCTCGCGCAGCACGGAAAATTGGTGCCCCGCGTGAGCGGCGCCGCCGTTCCGATTTTGGAAGGTGTTCTGGAAATCTGATCGCGGCAGGGCGCGCGCCCGCCAGTCGCTCGTCAGTCGTTCTTCTTGGGGCTTTCGCTACTCGGCTTCTTGTTTTCCGCCAGCGCGTGCAACACCGAATCCAGCACGCCGTTCACGAATCCCGCGGCATCTTCGGACGAAAATGTCTTGGCCAGCTCCACCGCTTCGTTCACCACTACTTTGCGCGGCGTCTTACCCGAGCGCAACTCCTGCGCGCCCAGCCGCAGGATGGCCCGGTCGATCACCGCGAGCCTGTCCATGCGCCAATTGTCGACGTGTTCAGCGACCAGTGCGTCGAGTTCCGGCGCGTTTTTCACCACGGACTCGAAGAGATCGTCCGCGAACGCGCGCGTGCTTTTCTCCGCGCGAGCGATGCGCCAGAAGCCGTCCTCGATGCGCTCAGGGTCTTGCTTGCCGATCTCCCACTGAAAGAGCATTTGCAGCGCGTACTGCCGGGCCTTTCGCCGCTGGGGCATCTTTAGCGACGCTTCCGGATGCGCACGGCCGTAATCGGCGCGGCGGCCGCCCGCAGCTGGCTGGACACCTGCGCCATTTCGAGCGCGGCAAGTCCCGACTCGTAGCCTTTGTTTCCGCTCTTCAGCCCGGCGCGGTCGATGGCCTGCTCGAGCGTGTCGCAGGTCAAGACGCAAAAAATAATCGGCACTCCCGTGTCCATTTGCGCTAACTGAACGCCTCGCGCCACTTCCGCGGCCACGTAATCGAAATGCGCCGTCTCCCCGCGCAGCACGCACCCGATGGCGATGATCGCGTCGCAACGCCGCGCCTGAGCCATCTTCTTGGCGGCCAGCGGAATCTCGAAGGAGCCCGGTACGCGCACCACGTCGGTGCGCGCCGCCGATGCGCCACCTTTTTCCAAGGCCTCGATAGCCCCGGCCAGCAGCCGTTCGGTAATGAAGCTGTTGAACCGGCTTACCACGATTCCGAAGCGCATTCCCGACGCGTCGTAGGTGCCGCGAATCTCATTGGCCTGAAAATCGTCGCTCATCGGCTCTCCGCAATTGTGCCGGGCCTTGGGCTCATTTTCCCTGAAACTGCGCCGCCCGCTTTTCCAGAAATGCCCGCGTGCCCTCGCGCATATCCTCGGTCGCGCAGCTCACGCCAAAAAGCGCCGCTTCCAGAAAGAGGGCCTGCTCCTGCGGCATGTCCGGGCCGCGCTCGATCGCTTCCATGGTGAGCTGCACCGCCACCGGGGCATTCGCCGCGATTTTCGCGGCCAGGGCTTGCGCCGCCGCCCGAAGTTCCCCCGGCTCATAGACGTGATTTACAAGGCCGATGCGCTGCGCCTCTTCCGCCGAAATCATCTCGCCGCTCAGGCACAGCTCGAGCGCCACGCCCTTGCCGCACAGCCGCGCCAGCCGCTGCGTTCCGCCGTATCCGGGAATGATGCCCAATTTCACTTCCGGCTGCCCTAATTTTGCGGCGCGGCTCGCCAGGCGGATCGAGCACGCCAGCGCCATTTCGCATCCGCCTCCGAGCGCGAAACCGTTGATGGCCGCGATGGAAGGCTTGCCGAGCGTTTCAAGCTTATGCAGCACGGCTTGGCCGTGCAAAGACGTTTCTCGCCCGCTGGTGGGCGTTTGCCGGGCAAGCTCATTGATGTCCGCGCCGGCGATGAACGCTTTATCGCCCGCTCCGGTGAGAATCAGCACCCGCAAATCGCTGTCGTTCCGGGCTTCCGAGAGCAGCTCGTCCAGCTCGTCCATCGTTTCCCGATTGAGCGCGTTCAGGACTCTCGGCCGGTTGAAGGTGATCGTGCCGATATGGTCTCTTTTCTCGAAAATCAAATTCTGATAAGGCATGCAGGCTCAGGCTCCGCCAGATCGATATAAGACTCGGCTGATCTTTCCATTAGCATTCGGGCCATCGGCATTCAGGCCAGCGACATCGGCTTGGGATTTTCCGGATCGCTGTACTCGTAAAATCCCCGGCCGGATTTCCGCCCGTTCCACCCCGCCATCACCATGCGTTTCAGCAGCGGCGGCGGAGCGAAGCGGCGCTCCTTGAATTCGTCGAACATAATATTGGCGATGTAATACGTCGTGTCCAGCCCCACAAAATCGAGCAGCGTCAGCGGTCCCATGGGATGGCCGCAGCCCAGCTTCATGGCTTGATCGATATCGGGAACGCTGGCCACCCCCTCCTCCAGCGCGCGCACCGCATCCAGTAAATAGGGGACCAGCAGCCGGTTTACGATAAAACCGGTGCGGTCGCTGGTGCGCACCGCCGTTTTGCCCAGCCGCGCGGCAAAGGCGGCCACTTCTTCGTAGACGTTACGATCGGTGGCAATCGTGCGAATAACCTCCACCAGCTTCATGATGGGCACCGGATTAAAGAAATGCAGGCCTACGAAGCGCGCGGGCCGCTGCGTCGCTACGGCCATTTCCGTGATCGAAAGCGAAGAGGTATTGCTGGCATAAATCGTTCGCGGAGGGCACACGGCGTCGAGGGACCGAAAAAGTTCCTTCTTCGCCTCAATTTGTTCGGTGATGGCTTCGATCGCCATATCGCAGTCCGCCAACTCCTCGATCTTCGTGGTTCCTCGCAAGCGGTTACGCGCCGCATCCCGTTCCGCCGCCGTCAGCGTCCCTCGCTGTATCAGTCGTCCCAGGCTTTTGTCGATACTGGCAAAGCCCCTGTCGAGTAACTCCTTAGAGACTTCGCGTACGGTCACCTGTACGCCGGCCTGCGCCGCTGCCTGCGCAATTCCCGATCCCATCAGCCCGCAGCCCACCACGCCAATTTTCTCAATGGCCATCGCTCAATTTCCCCGCAAACTGGAGGCAATCACCACGTCGCCTCCGCGAGACTGCGCTTGTTCCAACCCTCCCTCGGCCCGGTTGATCAATTCGGTGACAATGTCCTCGCTATCGTAATCGGGCCGGGCGACCGCTTCGGCCACGCTGGCGCTGAACGTGAGTGGCACGCCGCCCCCATTCCAAGGCGGCGTAATTTGAGTAGCGGCCGCGCGCAATTTTTCCGCCAGGATTTGCGCTCCGGCAAGGCCGGTATCCGGCAGGATGAAGGCGATGGTCCATGCCGTGTACTTGATGGGCAGATCGGTCTGGCGGATGAGCGCCTGAAAGGCGCGTGCCAGCTGTTCCAGATAGCGCTCCAGTTGTATCTCGCCTTGTTTCCGCAGCATTTCGGGTCCGCCATCGATTTGAATCAATGCCAGCGCTAGAGCAATGCCATTGGATTTGGCGCGATGCGCCTCCGCCAAAAGGCACTCCTGGTAAGAACTCCTTGCCAGCAACCCCGTCTTCTCGTCCGCGACCCCTACGGTGCGTGCCAGGCTCCGCAGACGCGTGTGGTTCACGCCCATGAGGATTTGGTCCCCGACGGCCTGCAGGAAGTAAGTTTCGTGCGCCCGCCACTGGTGCGGAGAGGCGTAGCCCACCACCAGCATGCCCGCCTGGCTCTGCGTCTCGCGGTCCATCAGGGCAACTCCTAGGATCGTTTCGAGTCCCAATTCGCGCAGGGCGGGTGCGACCGCCGCGTCCATGGGAAGGCCGCCGAGCGGGTCCGGCGCGGCGCGATCCAATTGGTTGAAAAGCCTCACCAGCACTGCCCCGTTCGCCGGCTCGACATTGGGCGCGCAAAACTCCGACGCCATCTGAGGCGGCTTGCCCGGAGGACCGATCACGGCAATACAGCGCGTGACCCGCAGATGATTTCCGATCTCATTGATGCCGGCGGAGAGAATGGCCCGCGCCGAAGGCAGACGAAAGAGCCCGCGGCTGATCTCCGAAATCTTGGCCAGATCGCGCATATTGTCCGCCGAATCGACGGCGGAAGTCGCGGGCGCTGAGGACTGATCGGAGGAAGCAGCAGGTGTTTCGGAGGAGCCTTCGGGCCACCAGTTCGCGAGTTGATAGAGATTGCGCAGCCGCTGGTTGCGTTTCTCTTCGCCCGGGAAAAGTTCCGCAATCCTTTGCAGCCGTTCCACGGCTTTGGGCTGCAGCGAGTACTGAAGAAAAATCTCCGCCTGCACCATCAGATCGTCCAGCGAGCCCGGGCTGGTTTGTTCCTCGGAAGCAGGAGCCGAACTGCCCTGAGCGACCGGGGGCTGCGCCTCGGCGGCGTGCGTGCCCAGCTGACCCAGGCGAGTCCGCATATGGGAAAGAAAGGCGGGATCGGCATGAGCTTCGATCTGGCTGAACCGCTTCTGGTTGCGGGCATCGTAGGGGTCGATGTCCACCAGCTTCTCAAATGTCTCGCAAGCCCGCCCCATATCGTTCGCGGCAGTATACAGATCGAAGAGCCGAACCAGAGCGTCGAAGTATTTCGCTTCGCGGTTCATCTGAGCGTACATGCCGGCCCAGAATTCGGTGAGAGGAAGTGACGCGGGGTGGGAGTCCGCTAAAGCGTCGAGCCGAGCAGCGAAGTCGTTGTCCCGGCCCCCGGCGCTCATTTTTTCTCGAAATCTCTGCAGGAACGTCACGGCGTGCGAATCCTGATTGTCCGCCAAATAAAGGTTTGCTAACTCGAAGACCTTGTTGGCCGTTTCGGGCTGATTGGCCGGAAGCCGCTCGAGTACCTCACGTGCGCGAGGTAATGCTCCCGTGGAAATGAGCGCCTCGCCAAGGGTATGCAGGAACGCCAGATCCAGATCCCCCTTGGCAAAAGGCTCCAGGAGCGGCAGCGCGCCCGCGGCATCTCCGCGGCGCAGCAGAGCCTGCGCGCAGACCAGCGCCGGTCCGCGCTCGTTCGGCACAAGCTCATGGGCTCGCATCAGCATACTCATTCCCGCATCCGGCGTTCCGGACGCCTCGGCGAGCTGGCCTGCGCGTAGGAACCCCCTGGCCGCGAGGGCTTTCTTACCCAGGTGTTCGGCCAGTTCGGCGATAGCCACCTGACGCTCGGAATTATCCGGATCGAGCTGCGCCACCCGCTCCAGGCAATCGAGGGCGGCCTCCTGCTTCCCGCGAGCCAGAAACAATTCCGATGCGAACGAGTATTGCTCAACGGCTTCCTCGGGCCGGTTCTGCTTCTGTAGCAACAAGGCGTAGCGCGCCAGGCGTTCCGGAGGCTGCTGAATGCCCTTGAGTATGCGGCTGTAGATCGCCAGGGCCTTGTTCTCCTCGTGCATCTCGAAGAAGCGGTCGAAAAGCATGTTGTAATAGGTGATGGCGCGATCGCTCTGGCCCAGCCGCGTGTACAAATCTCCAAGCGCCTGCAAAGCCTCGGCATGGCCGGGCACTTCGTTGAGAACGGACTCATAGGCCTCCACGGCGTCCTCGAGCTTGTTCTTCTCGAGGTGCCGCTTGGCGCGGTCCAGGTGTTTGCCGACGTCAACGCTCATTGTTTATGTAAAGCCCACCGTGTAACGCTGCTATGTAAAGCCCGCTATGTAAAGCCCGCTATGTAAAGTTCGCCAAGTGATGCCGGCCTATTCGTTTATCCGGGTCCTACGGCGAGGCGGAGACAAAGACAATATATACCGTCCCGATTGCGCATAAAACTTTCGGCGAGAGTTCACGTGCCGCACTATCAACTGATTGACGTCGGGAGCGAGCCAATTCTGCCCTGCGCCGAAACCCATCGGCTCCTGTTCCTGGCCGCGCGTCTCCAGTTGTGGCAAACTGAGTACTCTCAGCGCGCTTTGCTCTCTCGCCGCGGCGAGCCGCACAATTGCCTGGCGCCGAGATAACGCATCCACATGGATTCCCGTTTCATCCGTAACTTCTGTATCATCGCGCACATCGATCACGGCAAGTCGACTCTTGCCGATCGACTGCTGGAGCTTACCGGCGCTCTGAGCCAGCGCGAAATGACGGCGCAGGTGCTCGACTCCATGGACCTCGAGCGCGAGCGCGGCATCACCATCAAGGCCAAGAGCATTCGCCTGCATCACTCGCGCCGCGGACGGGAAGAATATCAGCTCAACCTCATCGACACTCCCGGTCACGTCGATTTTTCCTACGAAGTTTCGCGCGCGCTTTCCGCCTGCGAAGGAGCGCTGCTGGTGGTGGACGCCAGCCAGGGCGTGGAAGCGCAAACTGTCGCCAACACGTTTCTGGCCGCGCAACACAATCTAACCATTATTCCGGTGATTAACAAAATCGACCTTCCTGCCGCGCATCCCGAAGAGGTAAAGGAGCAGATGGAAACCGTGCTGGCGATTCCGGCCGCCGACGCGCTGGCCATCAGCGCCAAAAGCGGCCTGGGCGTGGAGAAAGTGCTCGATGCGGTGGTGGCTCGCGTGCCGCCGCCTACGGGTTCGCCGGAAGCGCCTCTTCGGGCGCTGATCTTCGATTCCTGGTTTGACCCCTATCGAGGCGCCGTGGTGCTGGTGCGCGTGATGGATGGCTGTCTGCGCCCGCATCTACAAATTCGCCTTTGCTTCAATAACGAAGTATACGAAGTGGAAAGCCTCGGCGCGCTCACGCCGAAGCCTGTGGTGCTGGAAGAGCTCGGCGCGGGCGAAGTCGGCTTCGTGATCGCCAATATCAAGCGCGTGGCGGAGGCGCGTGTGGGCGATACGATCGTCGAGGCGGCTCGTCCCGCACCTCCGCTTCCCGGCTTTGAAGCCATCAAACCGATGGTGTTCGCGGGACTTATATCCCGTGCAGTCTCACCACTACGAAATGCTGCGTGACGCTCTGGGCAAACTGCAACTGAATGACGCGGCCTTCTTCTATGAGCCGGAAAACTCCGTCGCCTTGGGCTTCGGGTTCCGCTGCGGCTTTCTGGGCCTGCTGCACATGGAAATCGTGCAGGAACGCCTGGAACGCGAATTCGGCATCGACCTGATCACCACCGCGCCGAGCGTGCGCTATCGCATCACCACCACGGCCGGCGAAGTGCTCGAAGTGGACAATCCCACGAAGTTTCCTTCACCGGCGCAGATCGCCAAGATCGAAGAGCCCGTGATTACGGCCATGATCATCACCGCCGACGATTCCGTGGGCGCGATTCTCCAGCTCTGCACGGAGAAGCGCGGGGTGCAAAAAAGGCTTCGAGTATCTCTCGCCCACGCGCGTGATGCTCACCTACGAATTGCCGCTCAATGAGATCGTGCTGGACTTTTACGACCGCCTGAAAAGCGTTTCGCGCGGTTACGCCTCGCTCGACTATCATCTGGCCGGATATCGCGAAGGCGACCTGGTAAAACTCGACGTGCTCGTGGGCGGCGAGCCCGTGGATGCGCTGACGATGGTCCTCCACGGCGATCAGGCCTACGAGCGCGGGCGCGAACTGGTGACGCGATTGCGCAAGCTGATTCCGCGGCAGATGTTTGAAGTTCCGCTGCAAGCGGCCATCGGCAGCCGCGTGATCGCGCGCGAAACGATCAGCCCCATACGAAAAAACGTGCTGGCCAAATGCTATGGCGGCGATATCAGCCGGAAGCGCAAGCTGCTCGAGAAGCAGAAAGAAGGCAAGCGCCGCATGAAGCGCGTGGGACGCGTGGACATCCCGCAGGAAGCGTTCCTGGCCGTGCTGAAGGTGGCTTCGTCTTCGGATTTGGACGAGTAGCCGAGCGATTCGATAGGCTTCATTTTTTCTGTACATTCTCCGCGGCCGTAGCGGGACCTGCCAGATTTTCTCCTCCTCGTTGCACTTCGGGGTCCGGTTCACGATTTCCTTGCAAATTGTCGGCGTCGGTAAGCTCTCGCTTTCGCACTTCGGCGCCGAGCCGGCCGCGCGCGAGTTGCACGCGAATCTCTTCGCCAACCGCGACTTGATCGGCGGCTTGCACGACGTTGCCCGCCGAGCCGTAGCAGATGGCGTAACCTCGCTCCAGCAGGCGCAGCGGGCTGCGCTCCTCGAGTTGCACGACAAATTTATCGAGCAACTGGCCTTTGGCCGCGAGCACGCGGCCGATGCGCACCTCGAGCGCGGCGGCGCGCTGCTCCAAGCGCACGGCGGCGCCCCTGAGGCGCGCGCGAAAGTCCACGGCGGCGAGCCGGGCCAGCGACGTCTCGAAGCGGCGCTCGAAGCTCTGGAGCTGGCCGCGCAGGGCCGCGGCAAGCTGCGCGACGAGATCGTCGGTATGCTGGCGCTTGCGGCGCAGTGCGTCTTCCAGGCGGCGCGCGGCGCGGTGCAAATTGAGATCGCGCAGCCTGTGGCTGGATTGCAGCAGGCGGTAACGCAGGAGCTGGGCGATCTTGTCGCGCAGATCGCCAAGGTGGGCGTCGAACTCCTGGCGCGTGCGAACGACCATCTCCGCGGCGGAGGAAGGCGTGGAAGCGCGGATATCGGCTGCGAAATCCGCAATGGTAAAGTCGGTCTCATGGCCGACGCCGGTGATGATGGGAATCGTGCAGGCAACAATGGCGCGAGCGACGCTTTCTTCGTTAAAAGCCCACAGGTCTTCCAGCGAGCCGCCGCCGCGAGCCAGGATCAGAACGTCGGCGAGCTGCTTGCGATCAAAATAGCGGATGGCTTGCACGATTTCGCCGGCAGCGCCATCGCCCTGCACGCGGACGGGATAGAGCACAACGTGCAGGTTGGGAAAGCGCCGCTGGAGGATGCGCACAATGTCGCGGACGGCAGCGCCGCTGGGCGAGGTGACGAGGCCGACGCACTGCGGAAGCACGGGAAGAGATTTCTTTCGCGCGGGATCGAAGAGGCCCTCGGCGTCCAGGCGCTTTTTCAGCTGATCGAAGGCGAGCTGCAGCGCGCCGAGGCCGACCGGCTCAACGTGCTCGACATAAAATTGATATTCGCCGCGGGATTCGTAGACGCTGATGGAGCCGCGCACGGTGACGTGCAGGCCATCCTCGGGGCGGAATTTCAGGCGCGCCAGCTGGGTGCGGAAACAGACGCAGCGAATCTGCGCACGACTATCCTTGAGCGTGAAATAGAGATGGCCGGATTGGGCGGCGTGCGCGTTGGACACTTCGCCCTCGACGAAGACGTCGGTAAACTCGCCGGCGAGGAGATCGCGGATGCGCACGGTGAGGTCGCTCACCGACCAGATGGTACGGCGGGGCATCAGCGGAAGCTGAAAGGGTTTGACCATGGGCAAGTTTGCGACGAATTCAGCCGAGAGAATATCCTTTCGGAATCATTTCCGGAAATAAGAGACCAGCCACATCAGGAGCGTAAGCACGACGCTCAGCAGGATGCTGGTCACAATCGGAAAATAGAACGAACCATGGCGGCCGCGGATGGCGATATCGCCCGGCAGACGTCCGAGGCGCAGCGGCAGACGGCTCCCGAGCAGCAGGAGCCCGCCGAAGGCCAGCAGGATCATGCCGCCGAAGATCAGCCATTTTGCGAGTTCGCGAGCCGGGTCCATTTGTTAGCAGTTGGCGCATTTGGCACGATAAGTGCGCCTTCTACCCCCTCCCCCCCACCACTTTTTGTGCAAGAATATCATTCCAGGACACTTATTGGTGCTATTTTGCAAGGATATCATTCTAAGCGGTTTAGTGGATGCCTGTTTTCGGGATCGATATTCGATCAACATGCAGATTCTACAGGAGTTGCTCCTGTGCAGATGTTCGCGTCGGGGCACCGAATAGTCGTTTTGTGTAAACGTTATCATTCTAAAGCCTTTAGCGCCGTATCTTCCGTTAAGCTTGCAAGTAGTATCATTCTAAGCCGCTTACTACTCCGCAAGTCGTCCGCTTCGGCGGGCGTGCGCGGGGCACGACAGGCGAAATCCGCACCCTTGAAACCGAAGGGTGCGGCACCCACGCTGCACTCCGAAAATCCCATGCGTGAAACCGGCGTATAGGGTCCCCACCAAGATGTTGACGAGCGCCAGTTCCGCGCACGCGTATATCCATTTTCCGCGAAGGTCAAACGATTCGGTTCAGGGGTGGTGAGTCAGTTTGAATTTTGACCTCTTGTGTCACGATCAATAAAATTCAAACTACCCACTATCGGTTCAGGAACCGCGAAAAACAAAAGGGGACCCCTCACCGTATCCGCAAAGGACGCGGCTGGGTTCGGGATGACAGCGACTAGCAAAGTAGCGCCACAATATGGAGAACAATCCCATTAATCACAAGGTTCAGTGCCGGCCGCAAGGTTATCCCGGCCTTTTGCTTTTGGGATAAACTCCAATGCACGATGTTCCCCATTTTTATTACCGCACTGGTAGGCGAGCGCGACGGACGGCGGATGCCCATGTACATCGGACAAGCCTCAACCTGATTTGCAGGATGAACATAGACTATCTGAAGAAGACGACAAAGAGCACGAAGGGTCTATTGGATTCAGCAAGAACGGGCAGCGGGCTTTGCTGTCAGGCTTTTCCGTCTCCTTGAAGAGTGTCCGACAAAGCCACAGCAGATGAACGTGAATGCCATTGGATTGACTTTTTTCGTACCCGCAATCCTGACCTTGAGGATTCTGGGTGGCGGGAATGAAACGCGCGCGCTCTGAGAGTTGGAGATCACACCCTGCCGACCGCCCGTGAGCATCGGGCGCGGCTAGGCGGTAGGGGAGTGGCTCGAAGGCTGCGGCAGGGGACTTGATGGTTGATCTGGGCGCTTTACGCGGCGGAGCCACAACGTTTCCGGCCATTATTTTTTGGGGTATAATCCACTAGAAACCAGGGAGTATCCACACGTTGGCTGAAAAACACCCGTATAGTTCCACTGGCGGCGGAGGAATTACCACGCTGTCCAGCAATTGCGAAGGTCGTTTCCCGCCAAGGTGACTTCGGAAGACGTTAAAGAAGCTAGGCATAGCGCCGAATGGCGAAAGCTATGTGATTAACGTTTTGCGCTTTGTCGGCATACTTGACCCTGAAGGCGACGAGACCGGAAAAAGGCACCACCGTCTTTACTAAGCACAATGATGGTGATTTCCAGAAGGGCTTTTCGGATATGGTCAAGCAGGCATACGCCAAGCTTTCTCAACTGCACGGCGATGCGGCTTCGGGGACTCTCTCTGGACGACCTGATAACCTTTTTCCGCACTACTGACCGGACTAGCGCATTAACCGGGCGGAGGCAGGCAATCGCCTTTCAAACCCTTGCAAGCCTCACCAGGCATGGCGGCCTGCTCCGTCACCGAGGCCGAAGCGTCGCGAGAGGAAAAGCCAAAAAGGAAACGAAAAGCGAAGCGGGCGGAGCGGCCCCCTGATGGCGAGTTCGAAGGAGCTACGGACTAGCAATGGAACGCAGCACGATTTCGGCCTAACCGTCCGTATCGAGGTGAATTTGCCCCCAGCAGCAGAGCCAAGAGACCTGCGACCGGATTTTCCGCCAGCATCCGCGAGAATCTATTGAATGCCAAGTGGCCTTGCACGCTTTGAGGCTCTCGCCCGCGCGCTGGCGCCGCCTCCCCGGCAAGAACCGGCTACAAGCTGCACGAGAAAACGCCGTCGCTTAGCCCACTTCGATGGTTAGGGAATATCCATCCAGTTTGCCAACGAAGTCCACGAGCTTGACAATGGCCACTTTCCGGAACGACGCATCTGGCTTTCAAATACCTCGACAAGAAAGTACAAGACCATACGGCCTAGCTGAAAGGGCTTCGCGAAGTTGATGATGACTGCCTTCGATGGCGGCACGGGCAGAAGAAAGTTGAACAAGTAACCGACGAGTGAAAAAGACGAGCAGGATGGGTACCGCTTCGTTTTAGCGGGGAGTATGCAGGGCATTCGCAATCCGCGCGCCCACGAGGTAACTATAGTGGACACCCCGATACTTGCCTTGACCACTTGAGCCTTGTGTCACTGCTTTTGCGGCGGTTGGAGCAGGCTGGTTACAAATGACTTGTACCACGTTGGGGGAAGCCTCCGCTCAGTTGTGAGAAGACGAGCTGAAAGCCGCAGCGCTACGTTTAAACCTTAGTGCTCGACGGAAGAGGACGACTTTGTGATCTGCGAAAATGCGCGGCGCTAGTCGGAGGCGGAGTCGGCGGGGGTGGGAATGCGGGGGACTGTGTCGAGGCGGGCCAGCTTTTTTCCGCCGCTGATCCATGCGCGGAAGCGATCCATATACAGATAGATCACGGGAGTGGTGTAGAGCGTAAGCATCCGGCTGACGATCAAGCCACCGCAGATGGCGATGCCCATGGCGGGCGGATTTCGGAGCCATTGCCGTGACTGAGCGCGATGGCAAGCCGCCAAGAGCGCGGCCATGGT
>CAVPFR010000053.1:0-93683 GCA_963703785.1 uncultured Acidobacteriota bacterium
ACCATTCGCCGCTCGCTGGATGATTGCTCGAGACGCTCGCTTCCCAAACGCCGAGTCATGCTCCAAGATATATGTGCTTTCGAAGTCCGTGGTCTCTGTTATACTTCCAGTGTTCTCTTATTCCATGAATCGTAATGGCAAATGTAGCCGTCCCTATTGCATCACGCTTTGCCTCCATCTTTCTACCATATCCATCTGCCTTGGATTCAGCTCCTGACCTAAGCTCTGCATCTGTAGCATACTTGCGGCCATAGGATTCTGATATCCTATGCCCAAGCCGCTATACCCCATGGCAGCGTAAGGGTTCGCAAAGGGCATTGGCAACATCATCTGCTGTTGAGAGTAGTGACCTAAATTCATCGCCGATTGATTCTGGTAGGGGGTCGCAAAATTGTTTCCATTTGGTGCGGTACCGTAGGCAAAACCGGAATAGTGGTTTTGATACTGAGGGAGCATCATGCCAGCCACACTATCATGGTTATGGCCATTCATAAAGCCACCAGTCACAGGTTGTTGGCTTTGAACTTGTTGCATGGCGCTAAGATCTTTGCGTCGACTGTCGTTCGTGCATTCCCAGCAAACCATTGCTAGTTTTGTTGAGATTGTATGAAGAGCGACTCGCACCGGAAGCAGGATGCGCTTGAAGAATATCGGCCATGCTGAGCCTTGTTTTAAGTGCTGGATAGCCTTCCGGCACCGCTGGACTGTCCGCGCCTTCACCAACTTCCCCCTTGCGTGCTTCACGCTCTGCTTGAAGCCTCTTGCGTCTTTGACCGAGTGTCTCTTCTTCCTCGGCGGGAGTAAGCCCTTCCGCTTGAGCGCGAGCTGATATGGTACTGAACCTGCTAGAACCCGCTTTACCCAGCTCTCACTGTGCCTAAACTACCCGGCTGAAACCCGGATCAGAAACTGGAGGTCTTCGGTGATGAGGACCGTGACTTTGCTTTTAGCGACGATAACCTTGGCGACAATCGTGTTGGCACTACCTGCTGCACCCCTTCGTGCTGGCAACTGCGGTGGGGATGGCGGTGTCGGGGGAATTTGAAAATTCCAACTTTTCAGTCTGTGGGAGGCGATTGCAATACCGTCCCGGAACCCAGCTTCCTTCGTTCTGATTTCCATGGGAATTGGCGCTTTGGGGCTTATTCTCGTTCTTCGGGAATTGAAGGCCTCTAAGGCAGCAGGCGGGGAGGCCAGCCGGTCTTAAAGGTCCGCGATAGACGCGGAAAGCAGTCAAAACTCGTCGGAATCCTGGGCCATGGAGAAGCCGGGTATGGCTTGGCCAGCGCCTTTCCGTTCGATTTTAATCCGAAGGACGGAAGCGGTTTCCCTGCCGGCGGGCCGAAGGACGGCGAAGGTAGCCAAGGCTTCACTGTAAAGGCGCGTAACGAGGAAAGACTCCTCGCTGCCCGACCTTTTCCACACCTGACCGACTTGAACCTTGGAAACAGACATTTTGGGCGTTTCGAAGGGAATCTTGGGGGAAAGGACCTAGCCTGTCAACTGAACGAAGGTACAGGTCCTGTCGGTGTTCCCCCTGTAACGCCCTACAAGCGGAGGCGGCTTGGCCACATCTAGTCGAAGTTGCCAGGCCAGGAATTTGCGGGCCGCCGCAGTCCAACCATTCCCGGCGAGGTCATCTAAGAAGCGGGCAAACCGGAAATACCCGGGAAACCCCCTTGAGTGAGAAGCCATCAAAGAGGAGGATTGATGTTTCGGCGTGTCGGCGTGGATGTATAATCGCTAGGACGTCGCCGGTCGGAGTAAATCACATGACACAGTCGCGCATTGCAACTATAAGCGGCTTCTTAGGCCAGGGACTTTTGGGCCTGTCCCTATCCGCAGTCCTCGCATTTCCTGTCCTGGCGAGACCTCAGGCGCCATCTCAACCGGCGCCTCCGTCGGCGCCTCAGACTGCTCCCACCGGACCGACGCAGGATCCGTCTGCGCAGCAGCCTGCTCCGCCAGCGCAAACAGCGCCGGCCGATTCACAGCAGCCGGATACGAAGTCGGAGAAGAAGGCCAAGAACAACAAAGATAAGAACAAGAAGAAGTCCGATTCGGCGGACGACGATACGCAACCACAAGCGGCGGCGCCTAAAAAAGATGAAGCTCCCCTTCCGCAGAAAGAGAACCCAAACGTCAAGCCAGGATCGAAGGATGATGTGGAGGCCATTGGGAATCGCGGGGTGGGCAAAGGCGTCAACTTTTATTCGGTTGAGCGCGAGATCGCTCTGGGCAAGGGTCTGGCACAGCAAGTGGAACGGTCATCGAGAGTCGTGGACGATCCAGTGGTGGCGGAATACGTGAATCGGGTGGGACAGAACCTGGTGCGCAATTCGGATGCGAAGGTTCCCTTCACCATCAAGGTGATCGACTCGGATGTGGTGAACGCGTTTGCGCTGCCGGGCGGGTTTTTCTACGTCGATAGCGGGCTAATCCTGCGCGCCGATAGTGAAGCGGAGCTGGCAGGCGTGATGGCACATGAGATCGCGCACGTGGCTGCGCGGCACGGTACCCGGGATGCTACCAAGGGCCAACTGGCCCAATTGGCAACCATTCCGCTCATCTTGCTCGGCCCTGCGGGCTGGGCGGGTTATGGGATCTATCAGGGTTTGAATTTCGCCATCCCGCTGTCGTTCCTGCAATTCTCGCGCGAGCATGAATATGAGGCCGATCACCTCGGTCTCCAATACATGTACAAGGCTGGTTACGACCCGAACGCCTTTGTGACTTTTTTCGAGAAGATTGAAGCCGAAGAAAAGCGGCAGCCGGGAACCGTGCCCAAGATTTTCTCAACGCATCCGCCGACGCCAGACCGCGTGGTGGCTATACAGAAGGAGATAGAGAACGTGTTGCCCGCGCGGGAGCAGTACGTGGTGACCACATCTGAATTCGACAGCGTGAGGGAGCGGCTCCGCGGAATCGAGAACCGCAATAAGCTGATCGACAACAAGAACAACCAGGGGCGGCCGACGCTGCGTACGCGTACCGAGGGGCCCTCATCGCAGGGGGGCGGCGGAGGCGGGCAACAGCCGAACGCGCAAAGCGGCGGATCTTCCGACGATTCGGACCGGCCGACGCTGAAGAGGCGTCCGGATGACGATCCGAATAATCCGAATCCGGGCAGTCAGCCCAGTCAGACAGGACAGCCTAGCCAAAACAATCCGTAAGATTCTCGATATAACTGAGAAAAGGGCGCTCGTTCGATCGAGCGCCCTTTTTATTTTCTCTCACTGGGAAACCTGCAGGGAAACCGTCTTACTGCGGAGCTACGACGTGCCGCTGGCCGCGCTGGGCTGGTGTGCGATGCCCATCCGGCGCATCTCATCGGCGTAATATTTGCGGTAGAGAACCTCCCATTCTTCACTGCCCTCGAGGATCTCCTTCTTTTGGGAACCGATTTTCTGGCGCACCTGAGCATCGACCTGCTCTTCTTCCTTGAGCAGGGCGATCAGGATATCCACGACGTTCTGCCGAATGGTGGCGCGGTCTTCGATAAATTCGACATCCTCGCCGGCGACGAGAACGTCGGTGATCACGTGGGACAAGCGCATTGTCTTCTCGCGGCTTAATCGCATACGTTGAAGTGAGTTTCTGCCTTCTCGGTGCGGCGGGATGCTCTCATTATCGTCGTGGCATGGCGCACGGGCACTCAGCGCAAAATCAATTTGCGCTGCCGGGCCAACTCGCCTTTCACCTTTTTGTACATCTCCTGATAGGACGCGCCGGTGCGGCGCATCTCCTCGGCGTGCTGGCTAAGGATTTCGCGGACCTCCTCATTGAGGCGGTCCTCGACGCCAATCTCTTCGGCCATCTTCGCCCGGGTGCGCTCGGCGAGCGCGGACTGGTTGTCCGTTTCGATCATTTTGTTGGCGATGAGGCGCTTCACCACCTCGGTGGCCATGTAGCCGACGTAATCGCGTGACAACAACATACTCGGTTTGAACTCCGCTCGAAAAATTCGCGCGTTTTGAGTCTACTGGCAGGTGCGAGAGAGTGTCAAGGAAAGCCCGGGGTGGTGTAAGGCGACGGCAAAAGTGCTACCCAGGGGCAAACGGTAATGGGGCTCAATTTACGGGGCTATCGGCGGTGAGGCTCGTAATCGGGGCGTTTGACTTCAACTCATCCAGTGTGGTCAGCACTTTTTGCCAGCGAAACTTGTCCTTTTTCGTCTCGATCGGGGCGGAGAGGTCGGCATAGAAGTGCAGGATGTCGTCGCGTAATGCCGACGTGGTCAAATCGAACTTCCGCCCTGACAGTTGGTCCAGCAACTTTGCATACGTCTCGTCTGCCAGCGAGTACTCCGCCGCCTTAGTTGCATTGCCGCTATCAAGGTCACGATTGGGAAGCACGACCGAATCCGCACGCACTTCTTCGAGAAAGGCGCGGTATTGATCCACGGTTGTATTGATGCTCTTGAAGTACAAATCCTCGGTTTGTGGCGTCGGATTATTGAAAGCTATCGCCTTGAAGGGCCCGATTTTCGGCATGTATCGCAAGAGCGTTGACGCCACGCGGGTGCCCAATCCGGGCTTCGTGTAGTCCTTTCCCCACTCTCTTTCATAATCGGAGCGCGAAAGGCGGTACAGGAACTTTTGTTTTGCAAGATCAGGCCTCTCGCGCATTATGTCTTTCTTATGGATCCGCAGCGCGACCTGGGTCATCTCCGGAATCACGCGGCTGACAGAGAAGCGATAGGAGCCGATCGCGAGGTCCTCGTGCGGCAGCACGTCTTTCAATTCCACTCCGTACACGACTGGGAAAACGCGCTCCAGCAAGGACTTGGATACTTTAAATCCGATAAAATCGTGGTATTGCTGGGAGGCGTACCGGTTCTTCGCGACCTGCACCATGTCGAATCCGAACTCCGTTTTCAAGTGTGCGGTCCTATCCTGCGCATACCTGACGGAGTTACCGAACCTCGCCCGCAGCTTCGGGTATTGGATGGCCACTGCCTGGTTTACGGCGGGATGGCCGGCGACATCGGACGCATAGTGTGCCAGAGCCCCCAGCGCAAAGGCATACTCATCCGCATCCTGGCTTTCCAAAAGCAACTCGCGAGCGAAATCTCCGCTGCGAACGTAATGCACCAAGTCGCTGAACTCCCTGCTGCCGAACGGGTAGAAGCCGAGGTCCTGGATGACGGCTCCTCCGTAGGCATACGCATGCGCTTCCGTGATCTGGCCTTCCGTCAACGTCGGAAAGCGCTCCAGCAGGAGGGGGCGGATTTCACCGGTCCAAAGCAAGTCCACGATCTCTTCGTGCGTCAGAACGGAGTATGCAAAGGCACCTTTGCACATCAGGAGAACAAGCAGGAGCGTGACTACACCAAGGCAAATCAGGCGCCACCCACCAAACAGCACGCCGGGAGATCTGGCGTGCTCTGGCCTCTTTAAACCCAGCTGGAACTGCTTAGCCATAGAAGTGATTCTATCGAGCCATTCACTCGTGTTTACGACCGCACGAGAGAGTGATCATCCCTTGCGAGCGCCAAACACCGACGACTTGCCCTTGCCTCAGAAGCGGCCGAGCAAAGTTAGAGCACGACGCTAATGGCAATCCGAGAGCCGGGATAAGACGGGTTACACAGGTAATATCCGCCATCGATGTAATCAACATAAACGTCATCGGTGTAGTACCAACCCGCCGGCCACGGCTCAACAAATCCGAACCAATAGCCGCCATACTGAAAGCGAGAATATCCGCCAACCATCCTGGGACTCTCGATGCGGAATTCGTGCCCTCTGCCAAAATTGGAACGGAAACGATCGTCGGGTATACGATCTCTGCCTCTGGCACTGAGCCGCAATGCCGGCACCGCGCGCTGCCTCTGTTCTTCGGCCGCACTACGCTCAGCATGCTGCCGTGGTTGCTCTGGCTGGCCTTTGGCCTGTTGCTGCTGCTCTCTACCCTGCTGATGTTGCTGACCCTGGGCTTGCTGTTGTGGTAGTGTTGCAGGCCTAGCCTGTTGCTGACCCTGGGCTTGCCGTTGTGGCTCTCGTGTTGCAGGCCTAGCCTGTTGCTGACCTTGGGCTTGCTGCTGTGGCGGCCGTGTTGTGGGCTTAGCCTGTTGCTGACCCTGGGCTTGCTGTTGAGGCTGTCGTGTTGTGGGCTTAGGCTGTTGCTGACCCTGGGCTTGCCGCTGTGGCTGCCTTGTTGTGGGCCTAGCCTCTTGCTGCTGCTTTTCAGGCTTGGCTTTCTGCTCCTGTTTGGAGCCCTTATCATCTTGTTGGCGTTGGTCCCGCTGAGCGTACGAGGGAGCAAGAGTTCCGAGAAGAAGGAACAAAACTGCCGTGCTGATAAGTCCAACTGGTTTCATGAGTGTTTCCTCCAATACGGCGCTTTCATGCACCCTTCGGCGGAGCATCTGGCGCGGTTATTGTTTCTAACCGCTGTCTACGCAAGACGACTCGGGAATCTGGCCCCCATTCACTCACTCTGGTTTATTACGACCCAACGTGGATCCGTGAAGCAGAATGAAGGACTCAAAAACATGCAAAAGCCACACAGCCACGCCAATCGTCGCTGTTGCTTCGTCCGCTGATTGACATCCTAGAAGACACGCCGATGAATATCTGTTCGCTTAGGCACACATTTTGTTGTTTGGTGCAATTCGCACAGAACTGCCTTGGGCGCGGACAAATCCGAATTCCGGGCGGGAGTGCAAAAACACGCGGGTAATCTCGTCGCAGCCGGTTTCCACCAGCGCAGATGAAAGTAAAAGGTGTTCCATTCGAGACACTGTTGCACTACGGTCCGACCGTACAATAGGAGCTTCGGAAGACTGTGTGAAGCGAATGACAGATGTGATTAGAGTGAGACCTCGTCCACCACTTTTCGACGCCCAAGCTTTTCTTGATTCGGCTGGTGTGTCGCGAAGGATCGCGGAGTTTGGGAGGAAACAATCCATCTTCGCACAAGGCGATCCCGCCAAGGATGTACTGTACATTCAGCAGGGCGGCGTAAAACTCTGCGTAGTCAATGAAGTCGGTAGGGAGGCTGTTGTGGCGATGCTCGGGCCGGGGGATTTTTTTGGCGAAGGGTGCCTCGCCGGTCAGCCGAAGCGCATTGGTTCGGCCATCGCGATTACACCGACCACGGTACTAACCATCGATAAGAATGAGATGATTCGCGTCCTCCACGCAGAACATGCCTTCTCCGACCGTTTCATCTCTTACATGCTTTCCAGAAACATCCGAGTGGAGGAAGACCTGATCGATCAGCTCTTTAACTCCACCGAGAAACGACTGGCTCGCACCCTTCTGCTACTCGCCCGCTACGGCAAGCAAGACCAACCACAAAGAGTGCTGCCCAAAGTGTCGCAAGATATGCTGGCGACCATGATCGGCACTTCCCGTTCCCGGGTTAATCTCTTCATGAACAAATTCAAGAAACTAGGCTTTATCAATTACGACGGCGGGCTACAAATCAACAGCTCGCTCTTGAGCGTGGTCCTGCACGATTAGGCCGTAAGCAAGCCGAAACAACAATCGCACCCACACACGCAGCTCCGCTGCCGAATGAACTGCTGTGCCGCCCCTTTCTCCCGCTTCAGTCATTTCAGCCTGATTGTGCGATTCGTTTGGCGATTCGTTTTGTGACCGAATGTGTTGCTTGAAAAAGTCGACGATCATTTCCGAAGCATAACGCGGGTAAACATGCCCTGCCGGATGGATGTAGCTGATCACGGGAGCGCCGCGACTCGAATCGTAGGCGGTGCAATATTCGCCGCAAGAATGGCCGGAGTCGCTGCCATTCACTTCTCGCGCGATCGTTATGGATTCTAACTGCCGTTGAAAGGGAACATTCGTATCCCGCTCGCCGGCGATATGGAGAAGCGGGATGGGCACCGCCAGATGCACGCCCGGGAATTTCTCCGCCGCAACCGGAGCGAGCGCTGCGAACGTGGTTCCTCGCGCGCCCCAGAGCACGTACGTGAATATGCCGCCATTCGAGAATCCGGTGGCATAAATGCGATTGTCATCCACACGAAACACCTTGCGCACCCTGGCCAAAACGGCGTCGAAAAATTTCAAATCGCGGTCGCCGTATTGTCCGGGCTCCCGCTGCCATCCTGGCTCATCGCCACTGGGGTCTCCGTCTGTTGCCGTCGGAAGTCCCTGCATGTAAACCACAATGGACTGGGGCCAAACCTTATCGAAGCGCATCTGCGCGGCAGTCTGGACCATGTTGCCGCCGTGACCATGGAAGGCGAAGAGCAGCGGCAGTCCTTCCGAGGAGCGAGATGCATTGGCGGGGGCAAGAAGCAGCGCCTGGCGCTGCACGCCGTCGATCGTGAAGTTCATGGCCTGCGCATGCGAGCTGCCCGCCACCGCCAGACAGATTGCGGCGGCAGCCAGCATTCCGGTCAGACGATTGGGTCGGATCATAAGGTCACCTCACGGTAGCTCACCTCATAGGCCTTCCGCCCCGAGCTAGGTGAAGAGATTAGATCGTACCTTCGGGGTTATACAAGTCGGGCGCCAGGTCCCGATAAGTCCGATGGGCCACTTTCTGCGTGAGAGAACAGGCACTGGTAGCAAAGTGCCGGCTGTTCGAAGACTCGAATTAGAATCGCACGCTAATGCCTAACCAAAGGTGGCGGTTGGGTGTATGCTCTTTGGAGGAGTGATCATGCGTAGTTTTTGCTCGGGTCGGAGCTTTAGCTGCCTCGAGGTGCTCCTCGCACTCCTTCTGAGTGCTCCGATCTTCCTGCACGCGCAAACTGGATCTTCGCCGCAGCCGGAGTCAGCACAACCAGCGACCTCCGCGCCGCAGGCCTCAGCGCAATCGCAACCGCAACCGCAGAGTACGCCTCCCTGCTCCAACGGCCGCCCGATTTTGAAACGAGGCACGCAGCCGGCTCTGCCTCCCTGTCCTGACCCGCCGCCGGACGCGCCGCTTACCACGGCTTCCGCACCCACGCGTTCGCTGAATCCCTCCGAAGCCTTGATCGAAAGGGCCAGAGAGGTGGCGTTCGAGTTTTCACAGAAGCTTCCCAACTTTATTTGCCAAGAGGTTATGTCGCGGTTTACCCAGAGAGGCCGCGAGCCGGAAATGTCCCTGGACGTGGTTTCGGCTGACATCATTTACGATGACGGGCACGAAACTTATCGTAACGTGAAGATCAATGACCGCCCCACGGACCGGGGCATGCAGGAAATCGGTGGGGCCTGGTCCACGGGAGAATTTGCCTCCACGCTGCTGGAGCTTTTTCATCCCGATACGCGCGCGCAGTTCCGCTCCGGTGGTGCGTCTTCCATTTCAGGCTTCCGTGCGCAGGTTTACGACTTTGAAGTGCGGAGTGAAAATTCACACTGGATCGTGCAGTCCGGCTCGCAGACCGTGACTCCGGCATACGGAGGCTCCGTTTGGATCGATCCGACAACCGCGCGCGTCCTGCGAATCGAGATGCAGGCCCGCAACATGCCGTCGGATTTCCCCACGGATACGGTCGAATCCGCGGTGGACTATTCCTACGTGTCGATTGGCGGGACATCATTTCTGCTTCCGGCCCGTGCCGAGAGCTTGGGTTGTGAACGAGGCGCCAGTGAGTGCCGCCACAATATCATTGACTTCCGCAACTATCACGAATTCAAATCCGAAATCAAGATTGGTAATTGATTTTCGCCCGGACGTATGTGAAGGCAATACATTGAATCTTTGCCACAGTACGTGGATCGTGGGCGCCGGTTATTGACAGCGTAGGGCAAGAGTGCGAGACTCCCGATTATTCGGAGGTGCAACCAGATGCGGAATAAGGCGACGTTATCTCTCATTGCGTTCGGTATCTTGTTCGTGGTCTCAGGATCGGCTTTCGCGCATCATGGCGCAGCCGCTTATGATTCCTCGAAAATGGTCACGGTGACCGGCACCGTCACGGACTTCCAATTCGTCAATCCCCACGTGATGATCGCCATGGACGTAAAGGATCCCTCGACGGGCAAGATCGAGAAATGGGAGGGCGAACTCACCAGCCCGAACCATCTTGCGCGAGCCGGTTGGACGAAGAGCACGATCAAGCCTGGCGATGAGGTCACCATAACTGGCTCGGCGCTAAGGAGCGGTGCGCCCGCGATGGCCATCCGCAAAGTGATGAAGGACGGCCAGCAAATTGGGCTTATGGGTGGCTCCGACAACTGACAGGCGTTAATAGCGGCACACCAAGCTCAGATGGAAAGCGTGCTGGTCCGCACGCGGGGTCTATTCTCATCGCGGTTCCCTTCTCTCTGTTTGCAATCCCGCTGAAAGAAAAGCGGTTTAGCCCGCCAGGAAAAATGGACGCCTCGATCCAATAGAGCGCGAACCTGTCCGGAAGGCTCTGGAACGCATCTATATGGTAGACGCGCATTCGAGGGCCGCCCTTCACGCTTTGTCCGTTGCCATGACCAGACGTTTCCCACTCCTGCTGTTCACCGCGCTCATTGGGTGCTTTTTCCTGCTGAATCAACGGGCGGCGTTAGCGGACCAAATACCAGTGCACTATCAGGAGGGGGTAAAACATGGATTTCTCTCCCTCCGCAGTGTCGAAGGAAAACTGCTCGCCGACGGCGAACTGACGCAAACGGCACAAGGCGATCGAGTAACCGATGTTCTGACCTTTCGTTTCAAGGATGGCTCGGCCTTTGAGGAGACGACAGTCTTTTCGCAGCGCGGTAGTTTCAGGCTATTGACCGACAAAGTTAGCCAAAAGGGCCCCGCTTTCCCTCACCCGATGGAAACCTCCATCGACACGGCGACCGGCGAGGTAACCGTTCATACCCAAGGAGACAATGGGAAGGAGGAGACGTTCAACGAGCGGTTGAGCCTCCCCGCAGACGTTGCCAACGGCTTGCTCTTTGTGCTGCTGAAAAACATGCCTGCGAAGCCGGCTGAGACAATGGTTTCGCTAGTGGCCTTCACGCCCAAGCCCCGGCTGGTAAATCTGGCGATCACTCCGCAAAACGACGAATCGGTTTCCAAGGGATCGATCAGGGATCATGCGCTGCATTACACGATTCAGTTCAGAATCGGAGCCGTGGCCGGATGGTTCGCTGCACTGGCGGGAAAGAAACCGGCCGACTTTCAGGGCTGGGTTCTCCGCGGGCGCGCGCCCGAACTCGTCAAGTTTGAAGGCCAATTCTATGCAGGCGGCCCCGTCTGGCAAATAGAGATGGCTGCTCCGCAAATATCGGCGCGCGAGCCCTAACGACCCGATTCGCCCTCCACATTATCGGAAGGCGTGTAGATCTTCCTTGTCACCTGCTATTTGCCTGGCGGCGGAATTGCGGGTTTGCCGAACTTCGCATCATCGACCGAGACGTTCGGCTGAATCTGCGACAGGATCATATCGGCGCGGCCGTCCATCCAAGCCACCACGATGTGGTATGGCATCTTGATGCCTGCGACGTCGCGATAATCGGAGTAATCGGTCTGCGTGGAGTAAAGGCCGACCTTCGTATCGGAATACCGCACCATGCGCAGGAGCAAGCCCGTCTTCTTATCAAAATAGAAATTCACCGGTGTTTTCCCGTTCATGGTCCCCTGAACCACTTCCACGTCCGTATCGCCGATCTGAGTTGGGAAGCTCACACGCCAATTCGTAAGCGTCTGCTTGAGCTGCACGGGAAAGGTAACGGCCGCGTCTACTTTGGCGCCATCCAGATCATCCGCGGTCAATTGCACCAAGGGCACAGGCTTGTCGTCCGACGGGGCGAGAACCCAGGCCATACTGCCGTTATAGGCCGTGACGCGTTCGCCGCTCGGCGACTGACCGAAAACAGCGCGCTCATTCGGAGCCTTGGCGTAGATTTGCACCGGGATTTTCTCTTCCGCATATCCCTCGGAAGTTCCCTTGGCTTGAAAGCTCTTCAGATTGGCGAGCTTCTGCGCGCCGCCGAGAGCCTTAATGTAGCCGTCCAGGATCTGGTCGGCGGTGCGCTCTCCGCGGGCCGCGGGCAGAAGCGTATCGGGGTCCTCCGGAGGAGGCGGAGTGGCGTACACGTCCGCGACCGTAGGCGTAACCCTGGGCTTATCGTCTCCATGGTGGCAGGAATAGCAAGTGACTTCGCGCTTGCCGCCGAAGTAATTCTGGTTGATCCCGTTCATCATCAGGACCATCTTGCGCGTCATCTGCTTCATCGGAGTATCGACGGCATATTTATCCCAGCTGCCGGCGCTCTCGTCGCCATGGCACGTGGTGCAGTTGGCCGTCAGGGACGCCGAGAAGAAGCCCATCTCCTCCATGAATTCGTTCACAGGGATGCCCTTAAGCACCTGAACGTTCTTGAACGCTTGATCGGACATAAGAGGCTTGTCGCCTGATGCGGCCTGGCCAGCCTGGCCGCGCGCCGGCGCCGCAGGAATAAGGCACACAGCGGCGATTCCCATCGCGCAGATGCTCATTGTGTAGAGGATCGCTCGCATCGATCCAAACTTCATGAATTTCCTCCTCTGGCTTTCGTACCCCGCAGGGTCGAAATTTCTCGAACTCATAATAATAGCAAGTGATAAATATTTCCGCCCCTATGCCCAAGCGAACCCGAGACCGTAAAGTTCGCGCTTGTCCATGATAGCTCCGACGGCACAGGCCCTTGCGCAGCAGATAATGCACCAACTTTCGACAAAAAGCTAAGTTAAATTGGCGCAAAGCCTCTTAACGAGGATTTAATACGACCTCATGTCGCAAGCGCGCCGAATACATCACGCGCATGGGGATGCCGCTGGAGGATCGACGGCACCGTGGGCTTCTCTGCAGGCTAACCACCCGGCCTGGGGCCTTTTTGCGTGCTCACCACCCGGCAGGGCTACTGTCTCATTCCTTACGATAACGAGAAGGTGACATGAACGGTCAGCTCGACGGGCCAAGGAACGCCATTGAGATAAGTCGGTTGGTACTTCCAGTGCTTCACGGCTTCGAGAGCGGCGGGAATTAGGACTCCGGGGCCGCTGATGGCGCGCGCCTGGACTACGTTTCCGCCCTTGTCGATGAGCGCGTCGATTTGGACGTCGCCCTCGATCCTGGCTTGCACTGCCAGGAGTGGATATTTGGGCGGAGGTTTGTAGAGTTCTCGAGGAGGTTTCACTTCCCCGCCAACGTGCAGCGGCCCGCTATGGATGCTGAATGAGATCAGCCACTCATTCACGGTGTGACGATGTCCCCCAAATGAGTCGCCCAAGAAGGCTTCATCAAAAACACTCGTGCTGACGGTCGCAGTGACCGGGCTTCCGGCGTTTAGCGGCGTATCGATGCGCGCGCCTGGGGGAATCAGCAGTTTGGGCACCATCAGGCGGCGTGAAGCAGTCGCCGTTTCGCTGATCGGGTTGACCACTCCGGTCGACGCGTCGCTAATCCGTGCATCGGCGGAAATCAACCTTCTCGGCACCAGGAGGTCTCGCCGGACTGCTTTGGGCTCATTCGATTCTCTGAGGAGATGCGTGCGTCTGGGGGAACTAAGAGTCTAGAGATCATCTTGTCGCAACCTTCCCTGCAATCCGCGTGCAACAAGATGTTGGCAGGTATGAAGAGGGGTTCGGTGATCCCGGTCACATAGGCCTGTGAACTTCACTGACGATGGATCGCTTGTCAGATGAGCGGGCGAATCCGGCGCAGCTGCCGGTAGTCCCCTATAACCCGATTAGATGGATTGTTTGGCGGGCGGTTCGCCGACCAAAAAAAAGGAAGCAGCTTTGGTACGACCGCCGCTGCTTCCCGGGGTGTGTTCTATGAGTTACCAGTTCGACGCGCCAAGAGAACGAATGGTTTCACCTGCACATCATCGAGCACCCGTGGGCGGAGCGGGTTTGCTGACCAGCCGACTTCGACGCGGGAGCCTCTAGGTCGCGTGCTCTGCCCGATAGCGCTCGACGTGGCTGGCTAATTCGTCCAGCGTCACCTTGCGTTGCGCGATGCGGCGTTGCAGATCCAATGAGAGACCTGGGTGTTCCTTTCGCACATTTCGGAGCGCGTCCTTCAAAGTTAGCCACCGCCTGCGCTTTGTCTTTGTCTTTGTCTTTGTTTTTGCTTTTGTAGCCATGTAGAAGAGATGAGTGCATGGCACCGGAGGTTGTCGGCTCTCCTATCGTACTTTTCGAAGATCCGGAGAACGGCTGTACGCAAGATGGTGCATAGCGGGGTCCGGCAATCCGTGGCGATTGAAGATCAGCCGCCATAAAACCGCATCGATGTTCCGGAGATACGATGTCGCGAACGAGGGCGACCTGCGTGGTGGGCGGTCAGCGATTTGAACGCTGGACCTTCCGGGTGTAAACCGGATGCTCTAACCGCTGAGCTAACCGCCCATGCGCTCTATTCTAACCAGTTGTCCCTCTTTTGTCCGGTTTTCGTACTGGGCGATCCAAGCAACCTTCCCATGTCGCACGGATTTCGGTGCTCCATTCCCGGCCTCCACACTAGAGGCAGATCACTCCTACTCCTAAGGGTGAACTCAAGCCTATGCCAACGATCATTTTGCTGGGACAGAGTAATCGGCCTTGACACGGGAGCGCTGCGGCATTATAAGCAGCGGTAATTTAGGACTGCGGCCCGAAGGTGTTTTCCAAGGAGAAATCGTAACCATGAGAGCCAAGCGCTCCGCCTTGTTGATGGCGATTCTGGCATCGCTTATTTTGGTGAGCCCGGCCTTTGCGCATCACGGATTCACCGTAGAGTTCGACCCGACGAAATGCTTCGATATGCAAGGCACCCTGACGAGCATCGATTGGCAGAATCCGCACGCGTACGTGCACATCGAAGTCAAAGAAGCCAGCGGGAAGGTGGCGTCCTGGAGTTTTGAAACCATCTCCCCCAATAGCTTGAAGCGCGCCGGCAGCACGAAAGAGGACTTCCTTGCCGGTGTGGGAAAGCCCGTGGCCTTCAGGGCGTGCCCCAGTAAGGCTGGAGGACCGAAGTACAAAGGAGAGGTGGAACTCCTCGAGATGACCGACGGCGTACCGCGCGTTCTTGGACAGAACGTCGAAAATCTCAATGCCGATCAAGTGCGCCAACATTTGCCTGACATGACGCAAAAATGATGGGCGACTGACGGCGCTCTGCCAGTCAGCAATTCCCACCAGAAGCAAACACATTTCGGAAATTTCAGGGCGGTTGGCCATGGCCAGCGAACTAGAAAAAGGGGAGTCGAGCAATGAAACCTCTGGAAAAGAAAAAACGGCTTAGCGGTCACGCTGCTGGAGCCATGTTGGCGGTTTTGTGCATAGCGTCCCTGCCCGCTCACTCTCAACAAGGAGGCGCCCCCAAGCCGATCGCCGGAGGCCTCGAACAGGTGAAAGAGTTGCCGCCGGGCGGGCCTGCGCCCCGCACAGCGGACGGACATCCCGACCTGACTGGACGCTGGTATCCAAACGGAGCCGGAAGAATGCTCCAGCGGACCTACATGACCTTTTTTGGCAAAGACGTTCGTAGGCAATTCGATCCCAAGGTAGTCCAGGAGGAACCGCCTGTCTTCAAGCCTGGGATGGAAGCAAAATACCGGGGTAAGGGCAAGTTAGTCGGTTTCGCGGATCTCTGCAGCTGGGCGGGCGTTCCCAGTGCGATTTTGATGCAAATCACTCAAAACTGGCCCATGCAGTTGATCCAAACCCCCGGACAGATCGTACAGCTGATCGAATTCCCCAGAGACATTCGCGTCATCCGTACCGACGGGCGTGCTCATCACAAAGATCCGGATCCTACTTTTAACGGAGATTCCGTCGCTCACTGGGACGGAGACACCCTGGTAATCGACAGCATCGCTCTGGACCCGGCCATGGGCATAACCGGACTGGCGGGACCGGACGGATTAGCAGGAGGAGGCGCTGGGTGGGCACACAGCGATCAGGAGCATCTGATCGAGCGCATCAACCGTCCCTCCATGAACTTCATCACTTACCAAGTGACCGTCGAGGACCCCGTGGTGCTGGCCAAGCCTTGGAATTCAGCACCGCGGCGCTGGTCGCTGGCGGGCCCCAATGACGACTGGGAAGAGCAATTCTGCACAAATGAGTCGGATTTAACGGATGCGAACAATGTGGCGGCACAGGCAGCCAAGGCCAAGGCAAAATAGAGTCGGGAATATCGCCTCGGCTGCTCCTAAATCTGGTTGCGCAGCGCACATACCAATATTGAAACAAGAGCGCCCCGGTGGTTTCGGGGCGCTCTTGTTTCTACAGGCGGGTAGTTCCTTCCTAGTAGGTGAGTTTCAATCCGAATTGAATGTGCCGGGGACCGCCCGAACCCAGCACCGCGTTACCCGAATCAGGCGTCGCGGTGGAGTAACCGAACGTGGATTTTGAAGGATCGGTGCCGGGCGCTCCGAAATTGGTGTGGTTGAGAACGTTAAAGAATTCCACGCGGAACTGCGCGCTATAGCGTTCCTTGAGCTTCCAGAGTTTGGCGACCGAGAAATCCACGTTCTTGTAGCTTGGCCCGACGAAGAAGCCGTGGCCCGCATCGCCCAAAGTTCCGTAAGCGGGCGCAGTTAGAACCCCGGAACCGGAGATGAAACAACCCCCATTAGCCATCGCAGCCAGGGCAAGAGCCTGGAGCTGCGCATTACCGGAGTAGGGCGCCTGTGCGTCAGCCGTGCAGGTGGCATTGCTCAACGCGCCAGCCCCAGTCAACTTAGTTGGCGGTGTGGCATTCTTCGTAAAGGCGTTGTTAGGTCCCACATAGTTCCAAAACTGGTAGGAGCCATTGCCGTCTCCGGAGTTTAGCGTCTCGCCATCTCCCAGCCAGTCGGTCCTCGTCAAATCCGCCACACTGAAGTGCAGCCCCGGCTGCAAAGTCAGGATCGCGTTTACCGACCAGCCTTCGAGCATTTGTACGGGCGATTTTTTCCCAGGCAAAACGTAAGTCGGCGAGAAAAGGAAACGGTGCCGGAGATCGTAGGTGGCATTGCCATAATCCGCGCGCAGATTATAGCTATCGGATGGCAAGACGTTCGTGACGAGAGTTGGCTGGCCGTCCACGATGGCCAGAGTATGAGAATAGGTATAGCCGGCAAGGAAGCTTAGCCCGTGGTAGTTCCGGCCTTGCAACGTCACCTGCAGGGCGTCGTAGTTGGAATAAGACCCGTTGGTCACGTCGTCTATTTGGCTCAGGTACGGAAATTTGCCGACGTAGGGCTCAGCCGCGACTTCCGCCTTCGTATCCGGCGTGCATTTGTTGTAGAAGGTTGCGCTGCTTCCCAGGCAAGCGCTGACGGCGCTGCTATCCCACCCCGTGCCAATCACCGGCTGGTTGATATCTTGTATGGATTGCTCCTGATAGCCGTGAGTGCCCACGTAAGCCACGTCAACCGTCAAGTTGGCTGCGATCACCCGCTGGATATCCACATTCCACTGGGCGGACTTGGCTTGCGTATAATTAGAGTCCGTCGCGCCCGTCTGGCACGGCACGGGGGTAAATAAGGCGGCGGGGGGCAGCCCAGGCTCGCCGGCATACGTACACGTAACTCCCGTGTAAGTAGTGCCATTAATAACTACCGGCAGGGTGGTCGTGGGGAATATGGTGACGCCCGCGGGCAGGTTAGCCGCAAGATTCCAGTTTGGAGCCAGCTGGGCGGTGGACAAACTTTCCCTCGTGAATGTGTTGGCGTTGACTGCCTTACCGCTATTGTTGACGCCGATGCTGGGGAAATTCGCTCCGAAGGGAGTGCTGGTGACAATCCCTTCCATCGGCTCGCTGTTTGTAAACAGACCCGCTCCCGCGCGGACCACGGTCTTGCCGTCCCCCCTGACGTCCCAGGCCACGCCCACGCGCGGCAACAGATATCCCAAACCGGGCTTGTATTCCTGGGAAATCGGTGCGCCGGGGCCAACCTGCTGCACCGCGGGAGTCGTTAACGGGTTCACGTTGGGATTAAAGTTGCCGAGATCGTTGTAGCGTTCTACCGGCGGTGTGAAGAACTCGTATCGCAGGCCAAGATTCAACGTCAGTCTGGGTTTGATGCGCCAGTCGTCCTGCACATATCCTGCAAACAAGTGGGCTCGTGTCACAATCTTCGGATTGCCTATGGAGATCGATCCGTTGGTTGGGGAGCCCTGCAGGAAAGTAGTTACGTTCGAGAAAAGCAGCAATCCCTGGGCGTTCGTGAAGTTGTCCGCATCGTGAATCTGGTCCACATACTCGAAGCCGTACTTGAACGCGTGCTTGCCGCGCAGGTACGAAACGGCGTCTACAAGGTCGACGTCTCCTGAAGGCCCTCCGGCGCTTCCCCGTAAGCCAGTCCCCACTGCGCCGGCCCCTACGACGCCGGATAAGTTGCTGAACGTGATCGTTGGCAACCCGCCGTACAGTGGGTTGGTTACGCCCGTAGGCATGCCGTAGCCGTTAGGCCAGGGAGCCCCCTGGATCAGGTTCACGTCGCCCGCGACCGTTTGGTTCCTGTTGAAAACGTAGCCCAGCCTGAAGTCATTCACCAGGATCGAATTGGGAGTCCAGGTCCAATCTCCCGAGTACTGCTGCACGTTGTTTACGCCGCCTGTGTAGTATTGCGGCAGCAGCTGATTGGCGCTAAGCGTTTGAGAGAAGGACTTGGATATGTAGAGGAAGCCGCTCACGTGATGATGGGCGTTGATGGCGTAGTCTCCCTTGGCAAGGCCGTTGTTGACTGGCAAATTGCTGGGAGCCGGCTGGAAAAACGTGGTGCTGGCGCTGTTAAAAAACGGGAAAATATTTTCGACCGTCGGCGACGCCGGACTTACTACGCATGTGTTGGGGTTCAGGCCCGCCAATTGCGCGCTAAGAGGGTTAATGCCTGCCGGTCCCAAAGAGCGGCACGTGTCCACGAAACTATCGCCCACTCCGGCGCCCGCCACCGACGTGGGCGCTTGCGTGGTTCCCGTATTCCCTGTGACGTCGCGCACTAATTCGAAATTCGCAAACCAAAAGAGCTTGTCTTTAATGATAGGCCCGCCCGCAGTCGCCCCAAACTGCTCCAGGTTTGCCGGAGTGACCTGCCCGGTGAAGAAGTTGGAGGAATCCGTGGCGCTGGCGTCGCGGCCAAACGCGTAAGCCGTGCCGTGAATGCTGTTGGTGCCGGACTTGATCCCAACGTTCACCACCGAGCCGTCCCGGAATCCGGCTTCGGCCTTAGAGTTATACGAAGCGCTGAACTCCTGTATGGCGTCAATGGGCAAAAGGCTTCCGGAGTCTCCCCCTCGATAAAACTGATTCATGAGCGTTGAGCCGGTGGTGTTGACGATCTGAATAATCCCTTCCACTCGAAAGGTATTGTTCTGGATGCGTCGGCCGTTGGAGTTCGCGCTGCCCGTACCGGCCCCTGGCGTGCTCACGGTGCCCGGGCGCAGGTCGAGCAAGCGCTCGAAGTTACGGCCGTTGAGCGGGAGTTCCATGATCGAGCGGTTGGTGACCGTGCCGCCTAATGTGGCATCCGTGGTATCAACCGCAGGGATTTCTCCCGTCACCGTGATCGTCTGAGTCTGCTCGCCGGGCTGCACCACTAAATCCACACGAACCGTCTGCCCAACTTCCAGCAGCACGCCACTATGCTCCACATTGCGGAAACCTTTGGCTTCGGCGCGAACTGTATATGTCCCAGGCGTTAGGCCCACCGCCACGTACTGTCCGGCGCCATCCGCAGTCAGGGCGCGCGTCGCGCCTCTGGCCACATCGATGACGCTCACCGTGGCGCCGGCGACCGCGCCTCCGCTCTGATCAAAAACTCCGCCCTGGATGGTGCCCTGGCTGGTTTGCGAAGAGAGCGGCAGACACGCCAGGCAAAATGCGATCACGAATCCCAGCCCTTGCGCTGCTTTCTTTACCTGCTTCCACGGGCGCGTGCGGCAACTCACAAATGAGGAACTCATGAGCCACATCCTTTCGTTGCAAGCCGGTTGTAAGGAAGCCCCCTAAGGCGTGACCGTCAATTACACTTTTTGGACCAAAAGATCAACTAGAAAGCTCAACTTTTTATGCCCGAAGCTCCGATAAGCACTGGTAGAAGCGAGGCTCACGATTTGCGACGCATTTGCACAAGGCTGCGCCACGAAGCAGGAGGGAAACAAAAACGGATTCATCGAGGAGTAGGCAGTCCTCTTGCACAAATCGAGGACCGCCCATCCAGAGGAATCAGAACGTCAATTAGAACGGGCCGCGAAGGCGTGCGTAAGACTCTATCATTTTCCACCGGGCCCGAAGGCCACGGCTGAACTAGAAAGTAATCTTCATCCCAAGATTAATCTTGCGCGGCCCGCCCGTCCCGAACACCGGCGCGTTGCTGATGATCTCCGGGGTGCCGGTGGATGCTCCAAATGTCGAGGGAGTAGCAGGGTTGGAACCCGTCGCGCCCGAATAATTGACCACGTTGATGAGGTTAAAGAACTCCGCGCGGAATTGGACGGTCATGTGTTCCTTTACCGTGAAGTTCTTGACCACGGCCAAGTCCCAGACTCTCAGCCATTGACTGCGAAGAACGTTGAAATCCATATTCCCGTACGTTCCCTGAGCCGGCGCAACGATCACGCTGTTTCCCGACAGGTAACAGCCGAAGCTGCCTAGCGCAGCCAGCCCGTTGAAGTTCGGGTCCGAGGTGGGCACGCTCGGGTTGGTCGGCAAGGTCTTGGCAACGTTGACGCAAGCCGCCGGCATATTCGCGACTTTGGCCGCTGCAATAGCCGCAGGATCCACGAGTCCTGCGGTGCTCCCAACTGTCACCGATGTGCAGCCCGCTGTCGTGCCAAACACGCTTCCGGTGATGCCGTAGCACGGCAGCATGGCCGGGGTGCCCGCCGTGAAATCTCCCGGGTTCCCCGAGATATCCCATTTGTCCGCTTTCTCGCCGGTCCCGCTCAGGTCGGAGGTAGTACCGCCCCCTTGATGGGAAGGCCGCTGAGAACGTCCAGGGAGGAACTCAGCTGCCACCCCTTTAGAAGTTGCAGAGGGGCTTGTCTTCCCGGAATCAGATAGGTTCCCGTCATCGTGAATCGGTGGCGGTAATCGTAGTCGCTGTTGCCGTAGTCCAAGTACGGATGGGTGCTATCCATCACGTTCTTCGGGCTGGCCTGACCATCCAGCCCATGAATGGTTAGGTTGTGGCTCCAGGTATAACCGGCGGTCAGAGTCAGCCCCTGCGACGCTGTCTTGGTCAAGCGAGTTTGCAGCGCGTTGTAATTGGAAGGATCGTTGGCTCCTTCTACAAGGACCTGACTCAAGTAGGGGAACTGGCTGTAGTAGGGCCGCCTCTGCTGTTCACCTGCTGTCACGCCGGGCGTGGGTTGATTGGGGTCGAGAGCGCCCTGTCCCCAATCCCCATGACTCCCTGCGTAGTTGACGTCGAGCGCGATGGTATTGGTAAAGGCTCGCTCAACGCCGATGTTCCACTCTCCTACAATCGCCGGCCGAATATTCGGGTCAACTGTGCCCAGAGAGCACGGAGACGGGTTCGTCGCCGTTAGCAGCGGATTCGTGGGCTTCAAGCCATTGCCGCATTGGATAGTCGCGGTGGTGGGCAGATTCCCAAAAATCGGGTTATTCACGGCCCAGTTGTTTTGAATCTGAGTTGCCAGTGACGCGCCCGTAATCGTGCCATTCTGCAGCGTGCCCGGGCCTTTGATGGTTGACCCATTTGCCAAAAATAGAGTCCCTCCGGTCGGCACCGCGTAGACTAGTTCTTCGCTATCGATCATTGCCACAGTGAACGGGTTGTAGAAAACGCCGCCACCTGCCCGGACCACGGTCTTGCCGTTCCCGTTCACGTCCCAAGCCCCCCCTAGGCGAGGTCCCCAATTGCCCTTGGGAGGATTCCACAGAGGCTGTGAAGCGGTCTGTTGGAAAAGTCCGGTCTGCGTGGTGGGGTCAAAGCCACCGCCGTTGTTATTAGCGTCCGTCATGGGCGCCTCATAATCCCACCGTAACCCGAGATTCAAAGTGATCGTGTGGGTGATCCGCCAGTCATCCTGGGCGAAAACAAAGTAACTCTGCCACGACAGGTCCTGTAGAGTGCTCCCAACCCCCAGGGAATTGGCCGTCGAACTGGAACTTGGTATGCCCGCCATGAAAGCCTCCAGGGCGGTTAGATTCGGTGCAGCCACCTTATTAAACGTAATCGTGCCTCTGAGATTGTTGGGACTGCTGCCATCGAAATTCGAGAAACGCACGCCCGTTCCGAACTTCAGGACGTGTTTGCCGAATGTGTGCGTAGCCTCATCTAGACCGCTAAAGTAGTGGATAGGGTTAAAGGACCCGAGGTTGGAGCCCATAGCCGTGAAGCCGGTAATCGTCACGTTGGGGAACCCGCACACTCCCGTGCCGGTCTCAAAGCCCAGGGCCGCATAGTCGGGAGGATTAAATGACGCATAGCAGTCACCGGCGTCTGCGGTCCGAAGGATGCGGTCATATCCGAACCGCGCCTCATTCACCCAGGAGGAACTCGGGGTGTAAACCCAGGCCGCCCGGACCATTTGGGTTCGTATATGGTAGAAGCCTCTCCAGTACGGCTGGATGCGTATTCCGTTTTGCGCCGTGGGGTTGCCTTGGCCGAACATATATTCGCCATGAATGGAGTGCTTCTCGGTCGGAGTGTAATCAATCTTGCCAATCATATTGTTCGAAGTATTGGCCACCGGATAGGCCGCAACTCCATTGATGGTATTTACGGAGTTGCCGAACAGCCCCTTGCTCGCGTCGCAGGCGCCTGCAGCCGTGCAGCCCGCCAGGTTTAAGCTGAGCTGGCTAATCGGTACGCCGTTTTTGTTCATGTCGGCGATGGCGTCCGGGAAGCTGTTGCTCGCTCCCAGCCCGCTGGCCGTGGTCGGAACCGCCGTCGACTTCGGTGCCGTAACCGAGAAGTCGTCTCTCTCGTAATCCCCAAAGAAAAACAGCCTATCTTTCTTGATAGGGCCACCCACGCTCACGCCCCACTGGGTGATGCTGATCGGCTGCTTGTCGGTGAGAAATGGATTCTTGGCCTCCAGCGCCTGGTCCCGCCCGTCAGCAAAGAGGATTCCGTGCAGGTTGTTGGTGCCCGACTTCAATCCCATGTTCACGTACATGCCCGGGCGAGGTCCGTATTCCGCCTTGGGGTTCTGCATCACGTTGATCTCTTGAATGGCGTCGATGTCAAGGTTGTTGGCCTGCTCCGGTCCACCCGAGCCCGAGTTGCCGCCCATCATGGCGCTATTCCCGGTGTCGGGGTTAACGCTGTACAGGCCGTCCACCATGATATCGTTGCCCGAATTGCGCTGCCCGAAAGCCACGTAAGAGTTCGGGCCGCCCCCCGGCTTCATCTGCACTCCGGGCACGGCCTGCAGCAGGTGCAGGAAGTTGCGGCCGTTGACCGGCAGCTCGCCGAGAACCTGGTTTTCGATCACCCCGCCCAGCGTGGCGTTGGTCGTGACGATTTGGGGAGCGGCCTCGCTCACCGTGACCGTCTGGGTTTGTGCTCCCAGGGAGAGATGAACGTCGACGCTGACCTCCTGGCCGACGAGCAGGGTAATGTTTTCGCGCTTGAACTGCTGGAATCCCGCCGCCTGGGCGGTTACAGTATATTGGCCGGGGATCAAGTTGGTGGCCAGATACTGGCCTCCGCTATCGGTCACCAAGGTTCGCGTGACGCCTCTCGCTACGTCGAGGACGGTCACTGTTGCCCCTGCGACGGCGGCGCCGGTTTGATCCGTCACAATTCCAACGATGCTGCCCAGGTTGCCCTGGGACCTCGCAGGCAGGCAAGACAGCAGGAACACGACGCCAAAAAACACCACCACTTTCGCCGCGCATCGAAGGCGCATAGACACCAAACCTGTCATTTTGCATTCTCCAAAGAGACCCTATAACAACCGAACATGGCCGTTCGGCTGATTTAGCTAGGCGTATAGTCCAGAAGCTCTTTGTCTGTCAAGCAGAAAAGAGAACGCGGATATTGGCTAGATTCTTGTGGGACTCACGCTATGAGGTATTCGCGGACACCAACGCAACAGTACCGCGCAAAACGCAGAAGTAATTTGCACCGGCGCGGACGCGCCGCACTTCAGGAGAACTTTAGTCGAGTTGCTATGAAAAAGGGGATCCCTGCTTTGAGGGAGCCGCCTTTTTTCGCGACTAGTGATCTTGGCCCGTGCGCAGGTAGGCCATCCCTAGCGTCTGACCGTTCGGAAGCACAACCTGAATGACACGCCCGACGGGATTGCCATTCTTCACCGGCTCGACGGTAACGGAAACTTCATCGCCGGACTTAAACGAGTGCATGGTCCAGCCCTTTTCCATCATATCGGGGGCATTGTTCGTCTCCGCCACCCAATGCGCCACATTGCCTTTATCATCCTTTACGTCAAACTTCAGCCAGCAATGCGGGTTGGCCCATACCCAATCCGTGACGGTGCCCTTCAAGGTGACTCTCTTGCCGGTATCGTAGGCAGCATTCCCATGATGTGCAAACAACGCGGGCGAAACAACTAAAGCAGCAATGGCTAACGCAAAAACGATGGAGATTCTGGCTTTCACGCTCGGCCTCCCTATCGGTGCTTTGCAAAACCTACCCCTAATTCTAACCCGAGTCAATGCTTCCCGAAATCCCACAGCCAACATTCCGGCTATTTGCTTTGCTTACTCTCCACGCCACTGGCCTGATCGCCGTAATCCTTGTAATACTGTGATTCTTCCGAAGGTATGCACATCATTTCGGTCACGTCGTAATCGGGCGATTGCAGCCGCATGGGAAATTTGTTCAGCGCCACCCAGGGTTTGGTATACATCTTAGGATCGTCGACGGTAACGGTCAGCTCCAGTCGGTTCTTGTTTACGCGCTGAAAGCGCTCCTCCACGTGCATGGCATCGCTGGCGGGCCGGCCGGTTTCGTCGAGCCAAATCTTCTCATCCCCCTCAGTTCCAATCGTGTTCACCACAAGAGTGTTGTCGTCAACCCACTTGCCTACCGAATATCCGTAGTAGCGGGGCTGCGGAATTTCTTTGGGCAGCTCGCGGCCGTCGGTCCAGATCACGCGCCATCTTTTTTCGAATTCATACAAAATCACCACCTTGCGGTCGTCCTGAATGATCTGCGTGTGGCGAACTTGGTAAAAATCGGCGCGCGGGAAGCCAAGCGGATCACACATATTTCTCGGGTCATTGCTCAGCGACTCGAGAACGGCGGCATATCCGAAAAGCGCCTTATGAGAGTGCAATGTTTGCAGTCCCAAAGGTGTATACGGCGGATCGTGTTCGGGCTTGCCGTCATAGGGCATGTCCCGCGGGCCATTGGCCTGAATTCCGTCGCCCGGCCCGCGCGCCGGTTCCCAAGTGCCCGAAATGTCGTGCCGCGGAGCTGGCGCCGGCTTCTCTCCAGGCTTCAGCACATCCGTCACCGGCCTGCCCCATCCATCGAGAAGCACCAGGCCGGGAGAGGAAGACGCCTGACCGGTTTGACTTCGCGCATACGGTGAAAATGCAGCGGCCGCAGCAAGCGCGATGATTGCAGCAATATGACCTTTTTGCATTCCAAAGTCCTTTCGTCTCTCAGATCGGAACTCAGTTTCTCAGACGGCTCATGGTCGCCGAAGCCGTCACACGCATTTTCATTCCATGGGAACCTACGATGGCTAAGCTGCCGGAATTCTATCACGCGCCCGAATGGAACGCGCGGCTCCTATTTTGCGTCGCCTCTTGGTTCGCTAAACCGCCATTTTGTTGTAGCGTGGATTCGTTCCTCGCCTCTTATCTGAATCCGGCGGCTTGCTTTTCCTCGGTCGATCTCGAGTTACTGGTAAACCACTCCAGAATCTGCTCTCCAGTCCAAAACAACACGTTGGGGCGGGAGTGGATGTGCTCGAGCGCCTCCCGGAAATATCGCAGCCGGTGCGGAGCCCCCATAATATAAGGATGGATGACCAGCGCCATAATTCGTGCTGACTGCTGCGCGTCCGCGTACAACTGCTCGAATTGATCGATGGCCCGGCTCTTATACTCCGCTGCCGTATGGTGCTGAATCAGCATCATGGCCACGTCGTTGCACTCTTGCGTGTACGGCACGCTGACGATGCTGCCGGTCCGAGTTTTGAGCAAGACGGGCTGATCATCCAGCACCCAATCGCACACGTACTCGTAGCCTTCCTCGGCCAGAATGTCCGGAGTGTCCCAAGTCTCCGTGAGGCCCGGCCCAAGCCATCCTCGCGGCCGGCGCCCGGTAAATTCGCGGATCACGGCTGTTGTCTTGGCGATGTCGGCCCGTTCGTCCGCTACTTTCTGCATGTTCTTCTGACCGAAGCCGTGGCCGATGAACTCCCATCCGCGTTCCAGGGCCGCGCGAGAGATCGGCTCATAAGCATGGATCGCTCCGCCGTTGATGGCTACGGCCGCCCGAATCTTCAGCCGGTCCAAAACTTCGAGCATGCGCCAGAAGCCCACACGATTTCCGTATTCGTGCCAAGCCCAGTTCGGAATGTCCGGCATCGGCGAACCGCCAGCCGGCGGCGTGAGCACCGTGCGCGGCATGGCCTCGCGCGGATTCCACTCCTCGATGTTCACGATGACCCAGACCGCAAGTCTCGCGCCGCCCGGCAATGCCAGCCGCGGCCGCTCCGGAATGGGTGAATATGCAATACGTTCCGTCGGCAGCAGGAGTTTCCCTCCGAACGCCTCGAGAATAGGGCTAAGCGCGAATATTCCACGGCTTGGCGCGACTGCATTTTCTGTGCCCCGCTATTTTTCTGTCAAGCGCGAAAACCGTGCCGGAAACCCACCGAATTCATCTGAACACCATATTGTGCCGGAGGAAAATAATTGTCCTGCCGTTCTCTGCTGCCCTTTCTCTCTGCTGGCGCCCCGGACCAACTCGGTAGGCGGGTTCGGAATTCCCTGCTATCATCGCGCCGTTCGTTCCGGTGCTGCATTCTCGGTTGGTGAGGTAAGAGCGAGAAAACGCTATCCTGGCTTGCGGAACATCTTCAAGAAAATGTCCCTGGCAGCCAATTTCAAGCAGAGCACTTATCTCGGTTATCTGGCGCTACTGCGTATTCTCGTGGGCTGTCTATTTCTCTTGGTCGCCTGGCCAAAGGTCTCGGGACGATTTGTGAATGGCCAAGCCTTGCCTCAGCAATTGCTCAACGGCGTACAGAAGGACCCATTAGGATGGCATCGCGCGTTCGTCGAGGGGTTTGTAATCCCGCACGCGCATTTTTTTACTTACCTCGTGATTGCAGGCGAACTCTCGATTGGAATCTCTCTGGTCATCGGCTTGCTCGTGAGGATTTCGTCGCTCTTCGGCGCTTTCTATAACTTCAATATTCTCTTTTCGGTTGCCTACGCCGCCGGAGGAGGTACGGTCAACTACAACCGTGTGCTGATCCTGCTCCACTTGATCTTTGTCTCAGCCTCGGCGGGACGCTCTCTTGGCCTGGACGGCCTGCTGAAGCGGCGCTTTCCCCGAACCTGGCTTTTCTAGGCGCTTGGGCCTCGGCCTACAGTTTCGAGATGCCGAATCCATCCACCTGCACGTCTAGATGGTGATTGATCCGCAAGCCGTAGATTCCGTCCGTTTTTGCCGCCGACCCCGTCTTAGGCAGGCTGTGCACGACGGTTCCGTTGATCACGAAGTCAACCTTATCGCTCATGACGCGCACTTCCAGCGTGTTTGTGCACATCCCGCTGGCGTCCGGCTTCTTCACAGCAGGACTGGGACTCTTCGGCGACAGTTCGTCGGTAGCTAACCCGTTTCTGCGCTTGATCAGCCAAGTCCCATCGTCTGTTATCACGAAATAGAGATAATCCTGTCCCGCGCCCTCAAGATTGCTCCCCCGAAAATCAGGCCGTAATACTCCAGGTAACCCCTCGATTTATTGAGCGTGAATGTCCCTTTGAGCGCGTAATTGCCGCTGGCGTTCTGTGCCGGATTCCAAAACACGGCCGCTTGCGGAGTGATGGCATGGAAACCAGATGTCGTGGGGACAAGCTTAATGGCGCCCGGGGCGTCCGGGTCCGCGGCGCTTGTGCTGCGATCGGTTCGCAGCATCCAACCCTTGGGCACCTGCGCAAACAGAGGCGCGAACCCAACCAACGCGAGTACCGCGACAAAAAAATAGCGCTTCATTCCCTAAACCTCCCGCAAATGCGTGGCTCAATCTTACTCTCTTCGGCGTGCCAATTCGACTTTTCCCACTCGATTTGAATTGGCTCGGGTAAGCGGCAACCCAGTTCCTACGCCGACGGTCGCATCGTCTGGCCCCGGAAGGAGGTGGGTTTGCTCTTTCGGGAAACGCTGGCCGTGGCGGCTAGCTTCTGCAGAACGCCGTTAAGCGCCGCGCCGGAAAGCACTGCGACGCCGCTCAAGTCAAACCACAGAAGCATGACAATCACGGCACCCAAGGAGCCGTAGGTCGCGCTATAACTCCCCGAAAAAATGAAGATAAATCCGCAGCGCCACGGAAACGGCCATCCATAAAACCAGGCCCAGGATCGCGCCGGGAGTAATCCAATGCCACTGCCGGTTCGGGAAATCTGGCGCAAGGTAGTAGATAAGCGCAAAAGCGAAAAGGATCAGCGCCAAGACCAGCGGCCATTGTGCGATTTTCCAAACGTCCGCTATCACGCCTCCATGCGACAGCGCCTCCACAATAGTATCTCCGAAAAGCACGATCACTACGGAGATCACCAGGAGCAGCGCACTTCCAAGAGTCAGTCCAACCGCCACCGCATACTGCTCTAGCAGCGAGCGGCTCTCCTTCACGTCATACGCCGCATTTAACGTGTCCATGACGGCGCTCATTCCCATGGACGCCGACCACAGCGATACGACGAGGCCAAAGGACATCTTCAGCGGACCGCTCGCGCGAATGATGTCAGTGAACGTTGCGTTGATCAGTTCGAATGCCGATGGCGGCAATCCGCCGGCAAAAATTGAAGTAGCAGTTCGCGGCCCCGGTCGGCAAGCCCGAAAACGCTGAGGCTTGCGATGACGCAAATCAAAAACGGAAAGAGAGCCGAAAGAAGTAATAAGCCAGCTGCGCGGCGCGAGCAACACGTCGTCCTTGGAACTCCTGCCAGGTGCGGCCGGCAACTTCCTTAAAGGAATAGCCACTCAAGCTGAATAAATTCGTGACCACGCGAACTCCGAAAATGTCTCAGCCGCTTGAGAACGATGTACTTCAAAGACATGAACAGCATATCAGCACTTATCCATCGGATGGCGTGGCTCCTCGTCCGGAGCCGCGGCGTCGCTCTTTCCGCGGGGGATACCAGGACTGGCGCGAATCATGTTAGGCGGACCGCGCCAAGGCCTTTCTCATCAAATGTTTTAGGACAAAGCGAGCATTGACAGGAGGGCGCCGTTGGTGTCAAGTTGCAAGGTTGCACTGAATGTGGCTCGAACTGCCGGCCCGGCGCGTGCGCGCATCAAGCAGTCAAGGAAGGAATATGAAAACCGCGGCTGTAATCGCCACCGCTCTGTTCTGGGCCACTTCCCTATGGGCACAAGCGCCCGGCTCCACCGACAGTCACGCCATTGACGCCACCTGCAAACAGACGCAAAGCTCTTCGCCCTCACAAGGGGAATCAGAACCGGACAAAGGAACCGCCGAGAGGAAGCCAGACGGGACCGCGGGGGATCCCTGCGCTTCGCAATCCGAAGACGAATCGAAAGGCAAGCAGACAACCGTCTGTTGTGGGTTGTCCCGAACTTCGGGGCCGTCAGCGCCAATACAAAGTTGCCGCGTCTTTCAACCAAGGGCAAGTTTTGGCTTGCCACTGAGGACAGCTTCGATTACTCGTCCTTCATTTGGACGGGAATTATCGCCGGGCAAGAGTTCGGTCTGAAGAATGTTCCGGAGTTCGGCCAAGGAACGGCCGGGTACGCACGCTATTATTGGCACAATTTCCTCGATGGAGTCTCGGGGACTTATTTCACGGAAGCCATCGTGCCCTGGATAACTCGGGAAGACCCGCGATATTACACGATGGAACATGGAAGTGTTCCCATCCGCATCGTTTATGCGCTGTCTCGAGTCGGTGCTCACCAAAACCGATTCCGGCGGCACCACCTTTAACTGGTCCGAAGTCGGAGGCAATGCGCTGGAAGCAGGCTTGTCCAATGCCTATTATCCCGCCCAAGAACGCGGAGCGCGCCAGACTGCGATCAATTGGGGAGCGCAGATGGAATCCGCGGCCCTTAACAACATAGCGAAGGAGTTCTGGCCGGATATCCGCCGTCTGATCTTCCGGCAAAAATAGAACACTCCTATTGCTTCGTGCGAACGTCTCCAAGCAATTTCTGCAGAAGCTTGTGCAGGGCCGCCCGGGCTTCCGCCGGCAGTTCCGTGAACTCAACTCCCATTCCTTGGCCTTTGATCGAGCGCCGGACCACAGCCTTAGCGTGAATGGCGCCGCCGGGAATATCGAATTGCAATTGAACCGTATCGCCGACCTGAACCGGCTCCGCCTCCTCGATGAAAAGGCCGCCCAGACTGATGGACTTGACGCGCGCAATGTTGTGCCCCTCTTTCACCTTCCAGGCAATGCTCATCCCCCTCGGCAAGGTCACTCGCGGAAAGCGGCGCTTCTCCACATCCTTTTTCTTCGCGCCTCCGCGCAGGGGCCGCCAAAACTCCGGTTGCGGAAAAGGAAAGGCGACCTCCACTTCGCACATCTGCGCGCCCAGAGTGCGTGTATTCACGATCTGGGCCTCCACCGGATTTGATCCTCGGCCGTTAATGAGAAGCAGCTTTTGTCCACAGCTCACGGGAGCGCCCAGAATCAGCAGGCCCCCCTCGGAATTTGCTCTCACCGTTTGCGCTTCTTCGTAAAACGGGCTCTTGGTCGGACCATATCCGTAAACGCAGATGGTCGCCAATGCCGTGTCGTTCTCGAGTTTCTCCTCACCTCCGCACAGCGGGATCTCCAGGGCCTCACTTTGTTGTCCCTCAGGAATTTGTCCCATCATTGCTCACGTCCTTTCACTGAATTTCACCCGCAGGCCGGCGCGCATTTCTCTCGCGCCGCCTCTTAGCGCCGGTAGTGCGCGCGCGTATACGTGTATCCATAAACGTTCTGCTCGATGCTGTAGACCTGCGGCAACCACCACAGCTTGCGCACCACGCTGTAGCGTGACGTGCGCATCTTGTGTCCCAGGAAGGCCGCGCCCATCGCGTAGGCAGCGCCGTAAGCTTCCATGGCTACAGGGTGGCCCAGCATCGGGCGGAGCACCGCGTTCTGCTCCTGAAATCCACCCATCCGGAAATCCTGTTCGGTCTGGCGGTAGTCCATCGTTTTGGCCGTGAGGTCCAATGCCGCCAGGGCCATGACCGGCTTATCTTTCAGCATGGCGACGATGGCATGCTCTCTCTTTGGGAGGACATCGGTGTGCTTCGGCTTGGCTTCCACCGCGTTGCAGAGCGAAGCGCTGATCAGGATGCATTCGATGATCATCGTCATTGTCCTCGGCTATAGATAAAGCAGCGCCGGGGCCAAAGAAACTCCACCTATCTCGTTGTACCTAAACTAGATAGAGGGATAGAGTCGCGTGTAGAAATTACCCCACTGTCCAAACGGCGGCAGCTGTAAACGTCGACTACACCTCCCTACCTGGGCTGCCTCATAGCAAGGGTGCTGGGGACGGAACATGGCAATAGTGGCCAGGACCAAAATAGGCGCGGTACCCGTTACTTCTACGGCAGGCCGCCGAGGCCTAAGTACCCGCGCCGCATTGACGAAACCACGGCAAATCGTCAAGCTTTATTCACGCAGAGTGGGAATCCGCTTGGGCAGACGAGTATGAGCAATCTTCGAAAAGCGGCGCGACAGTGCGCCTATTGCGGCAAGCCTGTTTTAAAGAATACGACGCACTGCCCTCATTGCCGCGAGGTTCTCCCACAGGTGCGCGTCTCTCCCGCGGTAGCTATCTCGGGGAAATGAAAGTAGCCAAATCCGCCGCGGACTTCTGTACATGCTGCTGGCCGTTGTGGTTCATTACGTCCTCGAGCGCAGCGGCTCCTTCAATCTTCCGTTTGCCGTTCCACCGATCACTCTATATTTCACGCCGATAATGTTTCTCGGAGGCTTAGGCCTCGCGCTGTACGGCTTCATCACCCGCGTTACGGCATAATATCTGCTTTCGCCCAGCTCATCGCTGTTGGCATTCCTCCGTCAAGCGCTTGAAATTATTCTTCTCAGCGGTACGCTTAGGCGGTTGCCGTTGACGCTCTGGAGTTTAGGCCGGCGCCGTATCTCGCCAATTAAGTTCTCGGGAGCAGCAGCGGAGTTTCCCTAGGAGACAGTATGAAGCCGTGGAAAGCCGCCCTCGCAGTTCTGATCGGCCTCATCATAGCCGGCGGCGTCTACATAGGCATGTTAATTCAAGGCGGCTTCAGCGCCCGCGAGAATCCTTCCTGGGCCGAAGCCTTTGCGGCACGAATCGCCAGGAGACTTGCCGTCCCGGCAATCTACGCGATGAAGAATCCCTACCCCGCTACGTCCGAGAATCTTCACGAAGGTGAAGCGCATTTCGCCGATCACTGTGCCAGCTGCCATGGCAATAATGGCAGCGGAGATACTCTTTTCGGACGCGGTCTTTATCCCAAGCCTCCGGATATGCGCACTTCCGAAACACAGCACAAGAGTGATGGCGAACTGTATTACACGATCGAAAATGGAGTGCGCTTGAGCGGCATGCCTGCCTTTGGCCCACCGGGGCCTGCCCAGGACCAGGATTTGGGCACGAACGACGCCGAGAGCTGGAAACTTGTCCTCTTCATCCGCCATCTTCCGCAGATCACCTCGGAAGAGCTGGACGAAATGAAAAACCTCAATCCCAAAACCGACGCGGATCGTGCCGAGGAAGAGCAGGAAGAGCAATTCCTGAACGGCAGTGAGCCGCCGCCATCGTCGGCGGGGCATCACCATTAGCCTGCTTTTTGCCTACTTTTTTTCTGAACTATTTTTGCACCGATTTAACACTCCGAGCCAGACAAGCTGTATATGATCCGTGCCTAGCTAGGGCAGAATTGGTTTATTTGCCGCGCGCATAACGCAAAAGGGAGCGCTCGCGGCGCAGTCTCCAACCGGCAGAATTCGAATCGCGTCAGTAGAAAGGGGCCAAAAATGTGGGAGGCTCTGGAACAGGTAGCTTGGATCAAAACTCTCGGCAGCACGGGCTGGATGTATGTAACCGTTTCGGTAGCGCATTATCTCGGCATCTTCTGGTGCGTCGGCTCGGTGGCCCTGGTGGATTTGCGGGTCATGGGCCTGGCCGCGAAGAAGCGGAATGCCGGGGAGCTCGCTAAACAACTTTTCCCCTGGGCATGGATCGCGTTCACGCTGGCGATAATCTCTGGCTTCCTGATGTTTGCAACGGACGCCGCCGATTGGGCGCCGTCGCGAGTCTTCCATGTGAAGTTGGCACTGATCACTACTTCGGTCGTGTTCGCCCTGATCGTTCAGCGGGAGGTTCCCAAATGGTCGCAGGCTCCCGAAATTCCCAAGGCGGCCAAGATCATTGCGCTGATCTCGCTCGTGTTGTGGATTATCACCATCCTTTCAGCCTCGGAAATCCCGGCGTTGGAAGGGCTCGGATGAGTGCGCACGTGAGACGCGCGGAGGATCGTGTCTATGCATGATATCGTCGTTGCATTCGCGAAATGGTGCGAGGCTACTCCGTGGGGCGTGATGACGCGCGAATCCATCTGGGCGTACCCAGTGGTGCAGCTCACCCATTTCACGGGACTCTCGCTTTGGCTGGGAACTAACTTCGCCTTGGATTTACGCCTGCTCGGTATAGGCAATCGCAAAGCTACCCCGGCGCAAGTGGCGCAAGATCTCTTCATATGGAACTGGATCGGCTTTGCCATCGTCCTCACCGGCGGCTTCATGCTCTTCTCGGGAATAGCGACCGCGTTTATCGAAAACATTGCCTTTCAGTGGAAGCTGGGCATGTTCGTACCCTTGGCGCTCCTCTGGCATATTTTCGTGCAGCGCAAGGCGCGCGTTTGGGGACAAACGATTGACGCTCCGGGAATCGCCAAGCTCGCGGCCCTGACGGAAATTCTCCTGTGGCTCTGCGTGATTACCGCAGCCGTGGAGATTCCCAACCACTAGACCGTCGGCAACGCGCGCCGTCCCCACGGCGTCGTCCAGGGCCACAATGTCCAATTCCCTTGGAAATGACATCCGGCTATCCAAAGTTTAGAATCGATCAGAGGATCAAACAGATGAAAGCCCACCTCTTGCTTCTGGTTTTCTGTATTTCGCTGATCCCCGCCGCCCTTCTGGCTCACGGAGACGAGGAACACGTGATGGGCACGGTGGCCAGTGTGGCCAAGGAGTCCATCACGGTGAAGACAGGGGCCAATGGGCTGGTGACCGTAGCTGTTGTGCCTCAGACCACGTTCACTAAGAATAAGACTTCCGCTAAATTATCGGATCTGAACGTTGGCGATCGCGTCGTCATCCACGCCAAGGAGCCCACGGAAGGCAAGCTCGTCGCGGATACTGTGCAGTTCAGCACACCCGCCGTGAAAGCTGTTCCCGCCGCCGCAAAGCCGCAGGCCGCGCACTAATCTCCTAGAATCGACCCGCTCTCCCAGGTAGGCCAGCGTGAAAGCAGGCGTGGCTCCGCAGTAATCCCACTATTCCGTGACGCCAGGTGAGTACGAGCAAATCGCAGAGTGAAAGGGCGTCAGCCTGTGGACTTCGGCGAACTCGGTTTTTGCCGTTTAGGGTGATCGACGCAAAGATGCCGGGCGAAGGCTTCATCGCGTCGCAAAAGAAACTCCCGCGCTATCTCTTCCGGACTTTGGTCTACTGGAGGACGCGGCGGCCGGAAGACCCAATTGCAATCGGAACAACCCAGCAGGCCCGACTCTTCGCTCCAAACGAGTTGACGCATGGTGATCCGATTCTACCAGTCGGCCGCAGCTGGGCGAAAAGATCGAGCCATAGAGAACTTCAGATTGCGGAAGAAAGGATCTGGGAACTTGTCGCAGCGTCCACGACTTGCCGAAATCATCGTGCGAATACGACGGCAAGAGTCGAACTGATCGCGGAGCCTACCAGCGTGCAGCGCACCAAAGTGCCGCAAGGCGGGTTCGCGGCCAGCGCTCGCGCGAAACTTTAGGCGGTGGCCAGCTTGGCGATGCCGGAAGCCAACAGCCCCTTGGCCATGTCGATCTTTGTGGCGTTGTATTTCAGCGGCGCCGCATTCGTCAGCGCAGCGGCTAATGCCCCTCGCGTCAGGTCCGTGTTCAGCGTCTTGCCCTTCAGATAACCTTCTATCGCCGTCTCGCGCCAGGGCTTCCCCGCGATCCCGCCAAACACCACGCGCGCATCCTCGATGGTGTTGCCCTGCATCTGCACGCTCATCGCCAGCGAGGCCATGGCAAAGTCCCATACGCCGCGAGGCCGCAGCTTCTCGAACGACGCTTTGAACCCAGGCTTTGGCGCCGGTATGGTCACTTCCGTCAGGATCTCGTTGAACCGCAGCACGTGCGACTGCAGCCGTCCGTCCACCATCATGTCGCCGGGCACCAACTGCTCGATGGTCATCTCCTTCACTCCAAACGGAGTGGCTACTTTGGCTTTGGCATCGTGCGGAATCAGCGCCGTCGCCAGATCGCCCGGATACACGGCGTAGCACAGCCGGCCGCCCATCGCCGAGTGATAGTAGCTGTTGTCCCCTATGGCTCCATAGCAGATGTAGCCGCCATTGCGATAGCAGGAGTAGCCGCCGCGCAGATACTGGCACCACACCTGCTGCAACATGTCTCCGCCCACCGTGGAGGCGTTGCGCAACTCCGGCGAGGAGATCTTCTGCACAGCCGTCACCAGCATGGGGTACTTCTTCGCCAGCAGATCCGATTCGGCGACTTCACCCAGTTTCGTGAGCGCACCGATCTGCACGCCGCCCTGCCCGTCTTCCTTGATGTAGCGCAAGCCGTCGATCTTCTTGATGTCCACCAAAAATGACGGGGCCGCTTCGATGCGGTTCTTCAACTGAATGAGCAGGTCGGTGCCTCCGGCGTAGACGCCCGCTTGGGTCCCGTGCAGCGAAAGGATCTGGATAGCTTCCTCGACGCTCGAGGGCCGGTAGACCGAGATCGGCTTCATACGATTCCTCCCTTGGCTCTCAAGCCCGCTAAAATTTTATCCTTCGTGATGGGATGCTCTCGGACGCGTACGCCGCACGCGTTGTAAATGGCATTGGCAAGCGCCGAGGGTGCAGCACCGATGCAAGTCTCCGCGAACCCTTTGGAGCCAAAGAACCAACGCGGCTCCAAACTGTTAATGAATACGTTGGTTTGCTCCGGCGGCTCCATAATCGTGGGCAGCCTGTACGATAGATAGCCAACGCTGTAGTGGAAAGTTCCCGGAAATTCGCGGTCCCACGGAATGCCGTCCGTAGCCATCTGAGTGCTCTGGATCAACGATCCGTGCTGATCGGCATTGGCCAGGAGCGGGTTCATCACCTTACCCGAGTCTTGCGCGTACACCGCGTTAACATAACGCCAATCGCCCGTCCAGGTGTCCACCTCGACCTCGGCAAAGCAAGTCCCGATGCCGCGGTTCAGCGCCCTGCCGATGGCCCCAGGATGCAGGCACCGGCCGGCCTGCTTGATGCTTCCCTTGTTGGCTTTGGCAAGCTCCGCGAAGGTTATCTTTTTCTTTGGATCTTCGGTCGACGAGATCACGCCGTCTCGCACCCGAAGCTTCGCCGCATCCACCTTCAGAACGTTGCTTGCACGGCTGAACAGATCCTTGCGCATCTTGTCCGCGGCGTTGCAAAGCGCCCCGCCTTGCAGCTGCGTTGTCAGACCGCTGTGCCAAGGCGGCGCCGAGGGTGCCTGTTCCGAATCTCCCCAAATCAAGCGGATATGATCGAGAGAGGTGAACCCGAGGATTTCGCCCACTTGGATGGACATCGAGGTGCCATGGTTCGTACCGCTGTCGGGCTGGGCAAAGTGCATGACGATCTGACCCTCGGCATTCAACTCCAATTCCGCGTTAAAAATGTCCCCCTCGCCGCCGGGATTGACGTTGCCTTGCCTCTTATTTCTCTCCAGCACCCAATCGTAGCCCGGCTCGCCTTCCTGGTAGCCCACGCGACCCGCGTGGTGCTGAGACATTGCCACTCCGAATCCGCGCTTGAACCTTCCCGAGTTCCCGCCGGGCACGGGATTCCTCTTGTCCCATCCTATGGCCTTGGCGCCCTCTTGCAGCACTTCCACTGAGGCATAGGAGTCGTAGTGCAGGAATCCGTTCTCGGTTTCGGGCATGGGCGTGATTGTTGGACCGCCCTGCTTGAGAGCCACCTTTGTTCCCGGCTTTTGCACGTTCATCAGGCGGAACTCCACCGGGTCCACACCTACCGCCTCCGCCATTTCGTCCATCATCTGTTCCCAGGCCCACTTGAACTCCTGCTGGAAATTGCTCCGCGACGAACCCATGACGATGACGTTGGTTCGATAGAGCACGCCGATCTCTCTCCAGTTGGGAACCACATGGAGGTACAGCTCGGACCGGCCTCCGCCTCCCTCTTGTACACCTCCGTTGTTCGCGCCCATACTGACGTGAAACTCGCGCTGGCATACGGTGATTTTTCCGTCCTTGGTCGCTCCCACCTTGAACTTGCTGAGCGTCTGCGGCTTTATTTGCAGGAAGGCCAGCTCCTGATTCTTGGGAAGCATTAATTTCGCAGGCCGGCCAGTCTGTTTGGCGATGTAGGCGACCCAAGCATAGAACTTATCGCCGGTTGGCAATGCCCCTCCAAAGGAGCCGCCATTCCATTTGTCGACAAAGCGAATGTTTTCCGGCGGGATTCCCAACTTTCTAGCTGCATTATTTCGCGAGTTATAGATCGACTGGCCCATGCCCCAGATCGTTAGCTTGTCGCCATCCCACTTGGCAACGCACCCATTGGGCTGCATAGGCACGGGGATCGCACCCGAAAAAGAGTAGGTAAACTCCTTGACGATATCCGCCTCGGAGAATGCCTTGTCAACTTCGCCCCATTCAAACAGCGTCTTCACGACGCCAGGGCGTGGTTTGCCATTAATGGTAAGTGTCAGGTCCGGCGCATTAGGCGCCGAGGCTTGCTCGAGACTGGATGCGAAAGGAAGAATTTCATATTCCGCCCGGATAGTCTCAACGGCGTCCTCAGCCTGATCCTCGGTGTCCGCGGCTACCATGGCCACAATTTCGCCCTGAAAGAAGAGTTCTGTAGGAAAGGGATAGGTCTTCGGCGCATTCTCGGCCGTCAGGACGTAGGCCACGCCAGGCATCTTCTCCGCTTTTGAAACATCCAGCGCCTTTACCCGAGCCCTCGGGTGCGGACTGGTAAGCAGCTTCACCCAAAGCATGTTGGGTAAATTGACACGAGTGGCGTACTCGGCTTTGCCCGTGAGCCGCGGTATCCCCACTTCCGGCATCGCCGGATGCGGCTTGCCGATGATATTCAAATCTTTTGGCGGGTAGCCCTGCCACTTCCGCGTGACGAATTTCTGGTCGCCTTCAACCAGCGTGTCTTCCGGCCCATGTCCCCCGCCGGTCGAAAAGTTCCGCACCATCGGTTGCTCAATGATGATGCATCTCTCCGGATCGGATACGATCTTCTGTTTCGTTGTCGGCTTGTCGCTCATGCGATTTCGGCCTCCCCTCGCAGCACCTTGCCGGTATCCATGACCGTACGTATGATCGCCGCATAAGCCGCGCAGCGGCAGATGTGCCCCGCGAGCGCCGCCTTTACCTGCTCCACCGTGGGATTGGGGTTCTTATCCAAAAACCCCTTCGCCGTGACTTCCCATCCCGGCGTGCAGAACCCGCACTCCGCCGCCGAGTACAAATGCGCCACACGCTGCAACGGATGCAGGTTCTTCTCATCCCCCAATCCTTCTACCGTAAAGATCTTCTTCCCCACCGCCTCCATCGCCAGCGTGTGGCAAGAGTAGAACGGCACCCCGTCCATCAGCACGCTGCACGCTCCGCAACTGGCGCGGTTGCAGCTGCGATTCGTCCCCGTCAAACCCAGTTTCACCGCGATCACTTCCCACAGCGTCGTCCGCGCCTCGTATTCCGCCGGATAGTTCTTGCCATTCACATTAAACGTGCTCGTCTCCTTAGTCATCGCGGTGGGAATCTCCAGAGGAGACGGCTTCGGCGCAGCCGCGACGGGTTCGCTGGCGGCCACCACCGCGCTCACGGTGGTGGTCAGCGCCGCCGCGCCCGCTCCCGCAGCCTTCATGAAATTCCGGCGAGAATATTCCATCGTGAAACCTCCTCAAACTCGTGCGCAGTATTCAAACCCGCGGTATTCAAACCAATGAGAGGCCCGGCAACTCGGGACGCAAATCGCGTGACATGCCATGAAAGTTCTCCGAGATAGTGAGCTGCAGGGGGGCCTGCGCGATGACGTGGAAGAATGCCAAAAGCCATCCTTCAAAGGCCAGAAATGTCCTGAGCCCTAAGCAGACTTATATTACGGCTTATACACTTCGCTCTTCGCCACTGTCAAGCCGATTATGTCTAGTTCCCGCCGACTCGCGCCCTTTCAAAAAATTGGTGCACAGCTTTCGCTTCTTGGCGTGTTCAATCCTCGGGCTTAGAAGGCCAGTTTCAAAGCGAATTGCAATTCGCGTTGCGCGTCCGGGAGCGTCTGAGAGATGATCCCGGCGCTGCCGCCATAACTAAAGCTAGTGACGCTGCATCCGCCGAGAGTATTGCCCGTAGGGCAACTATTCGCGATGCTATTGAAGACGCTATTCGATGGCAGCTCAAAATTCGGGTGATTCAGCACGTCGAAAGCGTCCACGCGAAATTGCAGGCGGAACCTCTCCGTCAGCGCGAAAAACTTCATCAGCGAAAGATCGACGTCCGACAAGCCTGGCCCCGTCAATGCGCCCGCGCTTACATCCCCCAATTCCCCTTCGGGCGCCGGCACGAAGGCCTGCGGAGCGAAATAGGGTTTACCCGGACCAACTCCGCCGAGAATTACCGGACCACCGAAATTTGGATTCCAGTCCGGCCGGCTGTTGCCGCTCGTCGCGTTGCTGCCGCCATTGAAAACCTGCGACGATCCGTCCAGGGGGCTGAACGGAAGGCCGCTCTGCTGGTGGTAAATTCCCGAGAATTGCCAATCGTTGAGGGCCCCGCCGGTAAAACCCTTGTGTTTGCCAAGCGGCAGGTCATATACCCAGTTTAAAGTGAATACTTTATTCAGGCTGAAGGCCGCCAGTCCCCTGTCATAGGCGGGCAGCGAAAGTATGCCGCTGCTGGTAATTCCAACCGTGGTGGCCGTGGGGTCTGGGTCTTCTTCGATCGTCTTGGCCCACGCGAAGACGCCTTTGAACAAAAGCCCATGGCTAATGCGCTTTTCGAGCGTGACCTGCAAAGCGTTATACGAGGAATTCGCGTCAAAAGTATCAAACGTCGTCGTGCCGGAAAGAGCCGGATTGACGGGCGTCGCGGTGGTGGCGGCGACGGTTGAGTACGGGATGATGAACCGCCCGGTGGGAGTCAAAACAGGAGTGGGGATCTGCGAATTTGAGGCGCGCGCCTGATGATAAGCATCGCTTCCGACGTATCCGACAGTGAGCACCATATTCGCCACAATTTGCTGCTCAATATCCAAGTTGTACTGCAGCATCGTCGGGATTTGAGGATTAGGCTGAATCGTGCTCGGGGATAGCGCCTTGGTTACCGCACTGGAGAACGCCAAACCGGGATTGGGCCATGGTGGAGCGTTGATGGTGACCGCGTTATAAAACGGAACATTGGTCGATTCAGCCGTGCGCCAAAGGTTCTGAATCTGGTCGTAGTACATCCCGAAGCCGCCCCGTACAGAGGTCTTTCCCGAGCCAAAAACGTTCCACGCGAAACCAATGCGAGGCGCCCAGTTTCCGGAGTTGTTCTTGGTGAAGACGTTGGACGCTGGATAGACGAGCCCGGGCTCCGAGAACGAAGCTGGGTACGGCAGAGACGGGAAAGTGGGGTAACAGACGCTGTTCGGGCAAGCGCCGTCCCCACCGGCAATGGGGTACCATTGAGTTAGTAACCCATGGCTCTCCGTAGGATTGCTCAGCAGTTCCCATCGCAACCCGGCGTTTAACGTGAAGTTGGGCCTCATCTTGTAGCTATCCTGCGCGTAGATTCCGAAATACGTCTGGCGGTAGGAACGCTGGGAATTCGATCCCGGCGCATAACCCGTGTAGCTCGCCGCCGCAACCGCCGCGGTAGTCGCGGTGGCTGGCAGGGCCGCGGTTGTCCCTTCAGCAAACTGCAGCAAGCTATTAAAGAGCAGGACGCCGGCGGGATCGTTGCCGTCCAGTTCGTTCGACATGATGCGTTGAAGCTGAAAACCGCCTTGAAGGAAATGCTTCCCGATCGGTTTGCTGAGCTGGTCGTCCCCTTCCCACACCTGACGAGCCACCCGGTGTAATTCGACCGCGCTGGCATTGTCGTTGAGTGCGGGCAGAATATTAAATGTGGTGTTCCCGCCGCCTACGGTGCCGATTTCGACGACGCCTCTATCCACTACGGTCGGGTCACCCGGCACGCCATAGCTCTGCTCTTGAGTCGGGGTGATGAAGTTAAAGGCGGAAGGAATAGTCGTGCCCGACGGAAGCGTGGATGTGACGCCGAGTTGATAACGAGCCCGGTCGAACGAGATGTCGAACTCATTCAGCAATTGGCTGGCGAACGTGTAGCGATGCCCCAAGGTAAGCAACTGATCTCGGTACTGATCGTCGACGGGAATCTGCCCCAAAGGATCGTTCTGTGGAAATATCTTCGTGCCGGTCTGAATCAAGTAACGGCCGAAGACAGACTGCTTCTCTGAAATTTGGTCGTCGATACGGCCTAGGTAGAAATTATCGGGAGTCTGCTTATGTCCGATGACGTTCACTTGTTCGGTGCCGTTAGGACAAGTCGTACCAGGAAAAAAGTTCTGCACGCCGCCCGAGGGGTTGGGATAGAAATTGAGAACGGACAGGCTGGCGGCAGTGGCGGCGGTCGTATTGGCAACGGGAGTAAGGGTGCAGGCCCCGGCTGTCGTCACGCCCTCAATGAGGTCGTTGCGGGTGTTTGCATCGGGAACGGGCACGGATCCCGGAATGTCTTCGGCATCCCTGAATTGCTCGAAATTAAAGAAAAAGAAGAGTTTCTTTTTTGGCAGTACCGGGCCGCCCAACGAGGCGCCGTATTCGTTCTGGACCAGCTTTGGTCTGCCCTGGCCCGCGGGCGAAAAGAAATTCTTCGCGTCTAACGCGTCGCTTCGGTAGAACTCATAGGCGCTGCCGTGAAAAGTGTTGCTGCCGGAGCGCGTGACGATATTGACCTGCCCGCCTTCTTCTTTCCCCACCGACGCATCGCCGTTGTTTTGGACGATGTTGAACTCCTGCATGGATTCGATTCCCAGGAATTTAGAGCTTGCCGTACTGGGGAGCGTATTGGTGTTGCTGCCGCCCGCAAATTCCGTCCCATCCATCATGATTCGCGTCGAAGAGGGACGGCCGCCTGCAACTTGGAAAGGGATATTGCCGCGGTCGGAATTTGTCGATGCGGTCGTATTCCCAACTCCCGGCGTGAGCAAAAACAACTGTTGATAGTCACGATCGTTCAAAGGCAGGTTCTGCACCTGTTGCTGATTCACCACGTCGCTCAGCGTGGAATTCGTCGTGTTCACCAACGGCGCCTCGCCGCTTACCGTCACCGCCGAGACGTTCGCGCCAACCTGAAGAGCGAAATCTACCTCCTGTGTCGCTCCCACGGCTAATTCGACATTATGCGCCTCGGTATTAAACCCGCTTGCCGAAGCTTCGAGCTTGTATTGACCTGGGGGTAGCGCCGCGACTCGGAAGATCCCATCGGCGTTGGTCATCTGGGTCGTCACCACACCGGTAGCGGTATTCGTTATCGCAACGGCGGCATTCGGAATAATTCCGCCGCTCGCATCTTTCACCGTGCCGACAAAGGTCCCCTGCGAGCCAATTTGCGCCCAGCTCGGCACCGATAGGATCGGCAGCCACAGAAGTAGGAACAAGCCTGCGAGGCCGAGTCGCCCGAAGCATCCCCAATGTTTTCTCATGGATCCCCCTGGAGGAGCGTTGCCCCCAAAAACTTGCGCATTATATAAGTCCGGCCGCGGAAATTGTCAAACTTTCCGCCAAAGGGGTAGTGAGTTTGAATTTTTTTGATCGCGAAACGAGAGGTCTGATTTCACACTTACCCACGATCGGCACCGGATAGGCCCGGATAGGTCTTGACCCCAGTTGCCGGCCGCGGGTATAAGGATCGTGCCGTCTGCCTGCAGATCGATGCACATGCAATTTATCGCTGACCGGCGCCAGCACTGCATCGGCGACGCCCTCACATGGCGGCTATTCCTTGCGCTCTGACTCGATGGCCAAGATCTATCGTCATCGAAAGCAAAATGATCGAAGGCAAAATGAATGCACGGCCCGCTCGACTGTATAGAAGCGGCTGCCCAAGGCGGGCTGCTAAAGTGAGGATCCTATGAAAACTTATTTTTATGGCACACTGAGCTTTGCGGGATTGCTGCTGGCGGCGCTTCTGATCTTCGGGCGCTCTAGCGCGCATGCTCAGGGTTCCGGCGCTGCCGGAAACGTTCAGCCGGTGGGCACCATGAGCGACGTTATGGTCAGCATGGTCTATCCCTCGGCCAATAATCTCTTGCTCTCGATCTATCGCGGCGGCCCCCAGAACGATCAAGAGTGGACGGCCATGAAGCGCAGCGCCGTGCTGCTGGCCGAATCCGGAACCGTGCTCCTCGCGCGCGGCCCAGCCGGCGGACAGGGTGACTGGGCGCAAGATTCCAAGATGCTCGTGGATGCGGGCGCCGCGGCTTACAAGGCGGCGGGCGCCAAAGACACCAACGCTTTCCTCGCCGTCGCGCAGCCGCTTAATGCCGCCTGCACCACATGCCACAAGCAATATCGCGCCAACGTCGCCACGCCCAACGAACGCGTCGGCCCCGATCACCAACCCGCCGAATAATCCTTTCCGCGGGCATAGACTCCCCATCGAGAAAGAGAGCAAAACCCGCACCCTTGAAACCCCCTGAAACTCAAGGATGCGCCACCAGCCAACACAGATTGTCCTAAATCGAACAGTATTCCTTCAGTGTTAGTGGCAGCATAAGGTATGTCCGATGACACAAAAGAACCAAGCAAGATACCGACTTCTGTTCCGGCAGACCTTAGGGGCTGCACCACTTCGTTCTTGACCGGCGCGAGAAATGAAAGAGACAAACTGTGTGGCGGAATCCAAACGGCGAAACCCGAAGAATATGTACAGCCTGATGAAGAGAAGGAAACCGGCGGCGAAGCCTGACACTTTGTTTGTTTGATTCTGCTGTCGCTATCCGTGCAGTCGGATCGTGCTGAGAGGGGGCTCATCCCCCGTGTTCCAAAACTCACCCGTACGTCCCCCGCAACTCCTTGAAAGTGCGCGACCACACCTCAGCTATTTCCGTGTCCGCAAATCATTCGGGGAGGCTCTTCCCGCGCGCCCTGCCCAAGCTCATGCCCAAATGGGACATCTAGCAGCCCTAACTCCCACAACGGTCGCCGGACTTGTGCTCAGAATCAGGTACCATTGTTCAAGGCGGTGACGACCGGTCAAAGGACACAAATGACTGAGAATTGTTCGGAGAATCATCTGATAAGAGCCATTGAGGCAGACGACGCCTTGACGGATGAACTGATTGCTATGGTCCGGCACACCGAATGTCCGGACGATGAGAATGTGCGTGAAGCGCGTTATGACTTAGCTACAGAATTTATACATAGCGAGGCTGTTTACGCCGCGCTCAAACTTCCGCCGAGAGCCCGCCGCGCCCGGCTAAATGCACTTTGGCGTGAGTGGCAAAGCAAATTTCAGACGCCCGAAGGCCAAGTGGAAGAGAAAGCCGTTCTGGCGGAGATGAGAAAGGCCGACGAACAAACAGGGGGAGGCGGCCAATGAGCGAAGCGATCGTTCGTTATTTCTGTTAGGCTCTCTTGTACAAATCCTTCTAACACGCACTTACCCGTCATCGCCTTGAAGGCGTTTAGAATGAGCACTTGCAGAAAAAACCTGCGGGGGTACAATCCCTCAACCCCATGCAGATAATCCATGCCGTTTTGCTCGAACCGGTCGGATGTCTGGCCGAATTTCCCGCTAGGGAATTCGATGAAATCGCCGCTCGACTATTTCACGAAACGTCCGTCCATTCCTCGGGCAGCGAGGCCTTTTGGCGGGTGCTCAATCTGCTGGAAACCTCCGGCCAATCTCTCGATCCCTCCCAACAAAAGCTGGCCGAGGAGCTAGAAGTTCAGGCGGCAGATCAAGTTGAGATCTACGAAGATGTGGTGCCCGCGCTTGCTGAACTGAAAGGCATGAACATTCAGTTGTTCCTGGCGTCTTCCCTTTCCGCGGCAGCGGTGAGCCGGTTTTTGGAGAAATTTCCCGTGCGGGAATTTTTCTCCGCGACTTGGGATCGCGGAAGCGCCGGCGGCGTTAAAGCCATACCGCTGGCCAAAGCCATGCAAAACGCATCGCTTCAGCCGCAGCACGTCATCGCTCTGGCCGACACGATGGAAGGATTGGAAGTGGCGCGCGACCTCGGCGCCAACTCCATGCTTATGATCAATGATTATGAGCAAGGCAGGCGCCTGGCGTTATATGCGCCAAGCGGGGGGATTGTCTCGCTGAAGGAACTGCCGGACGCCATTCGGCTTGTGGCGGAAAGCGCGAAAGCGCCGCGAAGCTGATCCGCTGCTCACGCGCCTTCGCGGAAATCACAGCGCGGCGAGTTCGGCAATGCCCCGGAAACCAGCAGCGTCTTCCGTGAGAACCGCCCTTGCTCGTTACGTTACTCGCTGCCCTTTACTTCCCGTCGGTGCCGCTCTCTTCGTTGCTGCCGATGGAGTCGTTATAAGCCTTGAATTCAGAGGGCGAGCAGATCATCTCCTCTTGATACTTATTCCAGATATCAAGGGTCGCCGGCTGCAACTTCATCGGAAATTTATTCATCGCTATCCATGGCTTGGTGTACATCACCGGGTCGTCGATGGTGACAGTCCATTCCATGTCGTTTAAGTCCACGCGGTGAAACTGCTCTTCGATTTTTGCCTGGTCGCTGATCGGCCGTCCGGTCTCATCCAGCCACGCTTTTGGTTCTCCCATGATGCCGATCGTTTGAACGTCCAGCGTATTGTCGTCAATCCATTTGCCCACCGAATATCCATACCAGCGCGGCCCCGGAACTTCGTCCGGCTTCGGCAGTTCGCGATCCAGCCAGATCGAGCGCCATCTCTTCTCATATTCGTACATGAGCACGATCTCGTGATCGTTCTGTATGAACTGCTCGTAGCGGATCTGATAAAAGTCGGCACGAGGAAAACCTAGCGGATCGCAAGAATTCCTCGGATCGTCGCTGGCCGTCGTGGGGAAAACCGCTCTTTGTCCATACAGCGGTTTGTGCGACTCCATCGTCTTCAGGCCTAGTGGAGTGTAAGGCTGTGAATAGAGAGGTCCGCCGGATGCCACGCCGCCCGCTTGAATTCCAGCTCCCGGCCCTCGGGCAGGCGCCCAGATCCCGGAGAGATCATGCCGCGGAGCGGGAGGACCAGAAGGCTTCAGGCCCTGCCCGTCAGGCGTACGAGCGCCTCGACCCCGCCCTCCCTGCTCCTGCTGCCCCTGTTGCTCCGCGCCTCGGCCCTCGCCCTGCTGCGAGAATGCTACGCGAGTAAGTCCGAGACTCACGAATGCCAGTAATCCGATCAGGACAAAACGATACCGCATGCGGCGTCCCCCTTCCGACGACTCAACGATCTACTGCTGCTGATTAACGTACTGCGTGTTCAGAGTCCTTCCGTCCGGAAACACCACTTGCACGATGCGCCCGACCGGCTTGCCACTCTTCACCGGATTGACCGTGATGGTGATCTGGTCTCCGATCTTGATCGAGTGCGCGGTCCACCCTCGTTCCACCATGTCGGCCGGATTATTGATCTCCGCCGACCAATTCACCACGTTACCGCTCTCATCCTTCACGTCAAACTTCAGGATCGAATGGGGATTCTGCCAGCGCCAGTCCGTAACGACACCCTTCAACACAAGCTTCTTGCCCATGTCCAGAGCGGCGTTCCCATGATGCGCGAATAACGGCAGCGAGAAAGAGATTCCGGCAGTTAACATTAGAACCAATAAAAACCTGCGTTTCACAGGTAACCTCCTCTATCGAGCGGTCCGACAACCATAAGAAAACTGGCAAGGAAACTACGACAACTTTCCGAAAGGGTCAAGAGCCGCCGGCTTGGACAATCGCCAGCGTGACCAACCCAAAGCCTGCACGCACATGTATGTAGACGGCTCGCGCCACTGTGTCGTTACGTTGCGGCGCTAGAACGTCAGCTTCAAGCCGAACTGAACATGCCGCGGCCCGCCCGATCCTGAGACCGGGTTCGATGCATCCGGCGTGACAGTGGCCACGCCGAAATTCGCGTTCCCGGAAGAGGGATTGGTGCCTGCGGCCTGCGTTCCGCCTCCGTTGCCCGAAGCGGCGAAGTCGGCCCTATTGAAAAGGTTAAAGAACTCTACGCGGAACTGAGCGCTATAGCGTTCCTTGAAGTTCCATATCTTGGAGACCGACAGGTCCGTATTGTAATAGCGTTGGCCACGGAAGATGCCCCTGTAGGCATCGCCGTCTGTTCCATAAGCCGGAGGCGTCAGAACGCCGCCATTTTGGATAAAGCAGCTGCTATTGGCGAGCGCAGCGAGAGCCAGTTGACCCTGCGTTGTGCCGGGTCCGCCGTAGGGAGCCGTCGCGGCGTTCTGGCAGGTGGTCAATATGGACGCTGGCGTAGCACCAAATGCGGTGCAGCCCTTACCCGCTCCATAACATGGAATAGGAGTCGTGGTGACGTTGAACGCCGAGGGAGGCCCGAGGAAATTCCATTGCTGCGTGGTACCAGGGCCCAGTTCGCCGGTGCCGAGATAATCCACGGAACTATCGCTCGGGCTCCAGGGCAACCCGCTTTGCAGAACCACGATGCCGCTGACTGCCCAACCTTGCAGCATCTGCGCCGGCGACTTCATTCCGGGAATGTTATAGCTCGGCGAAAAGGTGAAGCGGTGCCGCAGGTCGGAGGCGCTGTTTCCATAATTTAAGCGCAAATTGTTCTTGTCGCTGACAACCGTGTTGGAGCCCTCGATATCGCTGTCGGTTTCGCTAAGCGCATGGGAGTAGGTATAGCCGGCCAGGAACGACAAGCCGTGGTAGTTGCGCCCTTGCAGTGTTGCCTGCAAGGCGTCGTAGTTGGAGATGTCTCCGTTTGTGGCCAAAGCGATGTATGAGAGGTACGGGAACTCGGTTCGGTAAGCCCCGGCGGCGGTCGCATTCGCAGACACAGCCGCAGTGGTGGGTTTGTTCGCGCCGCAATGGTCGTAGGGAGTGGGGTCGTTGACGCTTGCGAGGCAATAAGCCGCCGGACTAACGCCGCCAGTCAGGGGCGTGGCGAGGGTCGCGGTCGAGGTGTTCCACCCTGTACCGAGCGCTGGCTGGTTCAGGTCGATCTGGGCCTGTTCATCCGCGCCGTGGTTCCCTACATACGCCACATCCAAGGTCAATTTGCTGTTGATGGCGCGCTGAATATCCAAATTCCACTGAACAGAATAAGGATCGCGGAAGTTGGGGTCCACAGCAGATGTAGGACATGGACCGGTCGCTACTCCAGTCGGGGCACATACTTGCCCCGTATAGGCGACTCCGCCGATCGTAGAGGAGCCAACAGTCGGGAATATGGGACCCGCTAGCGTCCAATTCAACTGACCCGGCAGAGTGCCGCATTGGCCTGCGGTTGAACAACTGAGCGAATCAATGACCGAGGTATGGGCGTTTGCTGCCGTTCCGCTGTTATTCTGTCCGAGTAGCACAGGGTTGGCCGAAGTGCCACCGAAGAAGGTCGCCCCAAAAGGAGAGCTGCTGATGAATGATTTTATGAGCGCGCCGTCTCTAAAGACGCCGGCCCCCGCGCGGACAACCGTCTTGCCATTGCCCTGAACATCCCACGCAACACCAACTCGGGGCGAAAAATCGCGGTGCGAGGCGTTATATTCGGAGGCCAGCGGTTCCCCGGCGCCAAACTGCTGGATTGCCGGCGTCGTTGATGGATTTACTTTGGGATTGAAATTTCCATAGTAGTTGCCGCGGATCACCGGAGCGCCGTAATACTCCCACCGCAAGCCCAGGTTCAAGGTCAGCTTGGGAGCCAACCGCCAGTCATCTTGAACGTACGATCCGAACCAGTGACTGCGAGCTTCCTCCGTGGGATCGCCAGTCAAGATCGAGCCGCTAAGTGGGGAGCCCGCCACGAAGGTTTCCAAGGACTGGAAGGTAGCAACACCCTGAGCTCCGGTATAAGTGTTCCCGTCCAAAATCACATCTACATACTCGAAGCCAAATTTGAATGTGTGCTTGCCGCGCAGATACGAGACGCTCTCCACGAAATCGGCATCGCCTTCCGGCCCGCGGATCGACGAGCGCGGCCCAGCCCCTAATTCCATTGTGGCGAGATTGCTGATCGTGACATAGGGGAACCCGCCATACAGGGGGTTCGTCACGCCCGTATTGATTGCGTAACCGGTCGGCCAAGGAGCATTTGCGGGCATGTTCTGGTCCGCGTACGCGGTCGCGTTGTTCATATAAACATAGCCGGCTCTGAAGTCATTCACCAAAATGGAATTCGGAGTCCAGGTCCAGCTCCCGTCATATTGCTGGACGTCGTTGACAGCGACGGTTTCCCACTGCGGTTCGATTTGCTGCGCTTGGGAGTTCGCTTGGGCGTTTGACTTGGACACGAAATACATGCCGCCCACGTGATGGTGGGAGTTGATGACATAATCGCCCTTGAAAAGTCCGTTATTGAGCGGCCCGGTCGTCACTAACGGAGGATTAAGCTGTCCAGTCGTAGAGAAAGGGAACAAATTCTCGAACGAGGGTGAAGCAGCCGTAACTGTACAACTGCCGGCGCTGCCCGTAGCAAAGTTCCCCGGCCTGCCAATTGCGCGCTAAGCGGACTGACACCGCCATTCGCTGGCTGTTTGAGGAAATTGCATATGTTGACCATATTGGTGCTCGCTTGGGCCTGCGCCAGAGTGGCCGGCGTTACCCCCGTGCCAACGTCAACGGGGATCGTGACCTGCGACGGGTCTCCGGTGGAAAGCCGCAGCCCCTCGAAACCCGCGAACCAGAAAAGCTTATCCTTGATGATTGGTCCACCTGCGGTCGCGCCGAACTGCTCCAGCGTAGCGGGGTTCACGACTCCAGTGAAGTAGTTGGCCGAATCCGTGGCGGCAGCGTCGCGGCCAAAAGCATAGGCCGTTCCGTGAATGCTGTTCGTGCCGGACTTCACGCCGACGTTGACGATCGCTCCGTCCCGAAAGCCATATTCCGCCTTCGGATTCTGCTCCGTATTGAACTCCTGAATCGCGTCGATGGGCATCAGGGAGTCCGCATCCCCGGTTCGGTAGGTCGCATTCAAAATATCGGACCCCTGGGCCTGCGCCATTCCGGCTATCCCGTCGACTCGCAACTGGTTATCCGTGTTGCGACGGCCGTTCGTTTGCGGGCCGGCGGCGTTACCGCCTCCCACGCTGGAAACCACTCCTGGACGCAGTTGGAGCAGGCGGTCGAAATTACGGCCATTCAATGGCAGGGCGTTGATCGACTCGTTGCTTACCGTTCCACCCAAAGTGGCATCGGTAGTGTCAATCGCGGGAAGTTCTCCGGTGACCGTGACCGTCTGGGTCTGCTCGCCGGGTTGAACCACAAGGTCAACGCGGATGTTTTGTCCCACCTCTACCAGCACGCCGGGGTGTTCCACCGTCCGAAATCCTTTGGCTTCCGCGCGGACCGTGTAGGTGCCAGGAGTGAGATCGTTGGCAACGTATTGTCCGGCGCCATCTGCGGTTAAAATCCGCGTAACGCCGCGAGCCACGTCGATCACGCTGACGATAGCGCCGGCGACGGCGCCTCCAGTCTGGTCAAAGATGCCCCCCTGGATGGTGCCCTGGCTGCTTTGTGATAAAAGAGGGAGACTAAGGAAAAGAATAGCCAAGCCCAGCGCGAGCCATTGCCAATGCCCAGAGATTTTTGCAGAGATATAACGACGCGATTTCAAATCACGAGAGTAACTCACAGAACGCCCCCTTCAATTTCTATACTTCTACGCATCAAACGGACGAACACCTACCCCAAAACGTGGACGAATTAATGCCATGGAGTGCGCTGAGTGTCAAGCGAAACGCACACCACAGCCCTATGGCTTGGCGTGGCTATTCAGGTTGTTCGAGTACCTGTGGCGCGCAGGCTAATCGCCCTTTGCCCACGCGAGTTGAGCCTCCCCGCACTCGATATGAAGATCGGCAAAGCGATCGACCACGTCTTTGCCGACGACGAATGGATTAGGATCGCCCGGCTTTCGCGAAGCCAGAACTTCGATCTTCTTGAAGGTATTGTCGTACTCGGCGTGAGGATGAACCAGCGTGTCCACGCCAGCTTTATCCTCGAGTTCCTTGAAGCGCTTCGATGACGCCACGTAGCCCGTCATCATGGTCTGCGCATCCGGCCACATCTGAACGCCTTCCTGCACGATTCTCACGTAGTCCCCGCCCCACATCCCAGCCATATGCTTTTGCTTACCGTCCTTTACAGGGAAAATGAGCGACACATTTCCGGGAGTGGACGTGGGCGTGGAGTAAATCGTGACGGTGGTGTCCCCAAGCGTCACCTTCATCCCGTCTTTGGCTACCATATCCTTCATTGGCTTCAGTTCAGCAGGGGTATTGTCTTTGGCCAGGAGATCGTAATCGACCTGAGACATGATGATTCGCGCCGACGGCACCATCTTCTTAAGAGGGTTAATTCCCCAAGACTGGTCGGAGTGGGAGCGTACGATGATGGCGTACTTGATGTTCGCCGGATCGAGGCCAAAGGTTTTCAATTCGTTCACGAGATCGGGAGTCACCCAGGGGAAGTTCGTATTGAGCAGGATGATCCCCTTGGAAGTGGTCAGCGCCCACGTGGATTCCGTCTGCGTGCCGATATAATACAGGTTATCGAACACCTTAGCCGGCGGGACGTACCATTTATCGTGTGCCGTGGCGACTAATTTTCCCTTCTCATCAGGCTCGCCGGGGCCAACAGCCGGAGGTTTCGCATTTGCTCTCGGCTGCGTGCATACCAGCCTGAACAAACCATCGAAACTGTCCCATGGCTTCGCGGGATCAGGGGTCTTCGCGACCGCCTTGGCCGCATCGACATGAGTCTGGGCCACTGACGATTGACCCGCGGCGTCCTTGGCGACAGCAGTCGCCAGCAAAATAGTGCAGAATGCAAATGCCCAATACTTCATAACGAAAGCCTCCCTAGTCGCGCGAATGCTGAGTATGCGCCGTGCAAGGTGACACCCGAACCCCTTCTGAGTCAACCAAATTTTCTTCCAGGCGTACGTTGCTTCGCGTGGGATTGCAGGAATGGGCGAACGCGTGTTCCAGCTGGGCGGCCGTGTCGAACGCCGGGAATCCCGGCGCCATCATTAAAGCTGCTTTCCCGTCCCTTGCGTCACCGAGTAAGCGGATTTATCGGCTGGAATTGCCGTCTGGCCGGTCGGGTTGAGACTGGCGAATGAAGTAGTGGGATTTGTCCAAGCCCACCGGCGTAGCGATATCGAAAAGGCCCACCATCATTTCATCGTAGGTCTGATCGCCCCAATGAACTGCAGTGTCTGGATCCGGATTGTGCGGATTCTTCCGCGAATTGTTATAGGTAGCAACGGCTTGGACTTCCGTACCCGCCTTAAGGAAGCGAGTTCTGGCAGTGCGTTTGCAAAATCGAAGGACGTCCTTGTAGAACGTGGGAGTGCCGCACGGAGTTACGGTTTCAGGGATACTTTCTCGCGCACTTTTTATCGAAAAGGAATTGTTCGTGTCTCGATCCTGTGCAGGATTGGGGGCCGGCAGCGCCACAAGGATTGCAGAGCCTGCAACGAGGAGAATAAGTACCAGCATGTATTGTCGCGGGGAGACTTGGTCATTCTCAAGCTTATCCGATAAGAATTCGGCGTCTTGGAAAAGTCGACAGCGCAAACCGTAAGCTGTCGAGGTTGTCAGTCAGACACACATCAGATTAGCTGGGTTGTCTCCTGTGGCCCAAGCAAACCCGGTTGCGATGGAAATATTCCGCCTTAAGCGCGGCCAAGCCCGTTGCAGCTCCCGTTTCACCGCTTGCGCGAACCGCCAGCGGTGTCACTGCGGGTGGAGTCCGGACCTGAATCCTGCTGAAGGAAAGCAACCGGACGATTTCGTCTTCACTCGTGCCGACGGCCAGCATGTTGTCGATCCGCGCGACGATTGGTACACTCTCTGCGTGACATCCGGCCTGGGAAGTTCGAGCCGGCCAAGCGCAAGAACGCGACGAGCGCGATCTCGAGCAGGCTTCCAAGCAGGATCGAGGCCGGCCGGCAGACCCAGGTAGCGGTATCGGAAACCGATACAAAACCGACACAGCGAGTTTTGGCGGTCCTGTGAGTTGTTGTGGGGACGTAGTTCAGTTGGTTAGAACGCTGCCCTGTCACGGCAGAGGTCGCGGGTTCGAGTCCCGTCGTCCCCGCCATTATTTTCAAGAGCTTGGGAGGATGGCACAGACCGAGAATGCGAATTTGTGACGTTCGGTGTGCCGTATCGGCGCTATGGCCGAGTTCGAGCGCGAGTTAATCCGCGAGAGGGTCAACGCCGGGATAAAGAACACCAAAGCCAAAGGAACCCGCATCGGCAGGCCACGCGCGAATCTGGATGCCGCTCAGATTGTCCGTCTGCGCGCCCAAGGACTCATTTGGCGGGCGATTGCAAACCGGCTGCAGGTTGGGGTAGGGACTCCTTAATCGCGTCATCTCATCGAGTTAGTGGTAGGATTCAGCACGGGTGGACTGCTCTTCAAGTCATGGATATCCACCGTGATTTCCGCCTCTGATACGGCGAGCCTGGTGAGCGAGATTTTCTTGTCCTGTGACAACAGTGCATCGGCGGCCAACATCACGACGCCTTGTGCGAACTCGTACTTGTCCCACTTCTTGAGTTGTATTTCGTGCTTCGGAAAATAAACACGGTCACTCTCAGAACCGATCAGCAGTTTCAACCGGGGTCGAATTGGATCAGTTCGGCCGAACTCTTGTTCAACCACCCTGCACGCCGATAGATAGATCGTTTTAGCTTCGGAAACAGGTATGGTTTGGTTTCGGGGATTATCGATTGTAAACAAGTTCTCGGCGGACGGAGAATCGCCAGAAGCAATTTCCTGATGATCCAGATGGCGAGTATCGCTCTGCAACTGAGCGTACGCGAGAGTCGGAGACGGCGCACCGACTAAAAGCACCGCGATGCGAACGAGCAAGTACTTTTTCAATGACTGGATTCTGTGTTTGCTGGAGATTACTCCATTCGAACGGAAGCACGTACTTGGGAAATCGACAATTCGAGCCAAATAACCTGCACCCATGAGCCTCACACTCCACCAAGAACTTCGCTGTTCTTGGTGACTGGTAGTACTCGTTTACGATCGCACGCCTAAATCTGGGCGGTCCAATTCAAAGAATGCGGATGTGCCATTTGAAAAACGCGGCGGAACGTCAACTAGTTGCAACAATCTTGTAGCGCTTGCCGACCAACTCGGACTCTGAACCCTTCTACCTGTTTTGGTCAGACATTGAAGACAGGGAAGTTTTCAGTGAGTTAGATTTCATGGTTTCCAAAGGCCTTTACCCCGGGGTCGAATCTATTCATGGCATCGGTCGCGGAGCAGTTTGCAAATGCCACGCCTACTGCTTTTTGGTCTTGGTTCCTTTCTCTGCTGCTGCATCCTGGGTGCTGATCAGGGCCAAAGAGTCTTTCGCGTTGAACGGGTACTGACGAAGGGACTGTTGTCCCGTGGTACTCAGGACGATATCCACGCGCCGGTTACTGGCGAGGATAATCGAGTGCATGTTGTTCAAAATCATTTGCCGTTCGCCTGCACTCAACTCGGGATTCTGCTGAATCGCTTTTCTCACGTCGTCGTCGCTCAGATTTTCTTCTTGGCCAAAGGCCTTGACCTCAATCTTCTCAGCGGGAACGCCTTGTCCGATCAAGAAGCTCTTTGCCCGATCTACACGCCGCTCCGTAAGGATCTGGTTGTATTGGGCGGAACCACGCCGGTCGGCATGGCCTTCGAGAGTCAGGTGGGCTTCCGGCCTGATCCCAAGATATTCTTTGAAATCCGTGGCCAGCGCCGCGAGGATTTGCTGTTGGCTATCGAGCACGCCGCCGTTAGGATCGCTGAGCGTAGGCCGGCCCGTTTGAAAGTAGATGCTGTGGAGGGAAAGCCGCGATTCCAGCTCCGCGACCTTAGCTGGTGCGGGTGGCGGAGGGGGAGGAGGAGGTGGTGGTGGAGCTTCCACCGCCACGGTCGTCGCCGCGGAAGCCGTGAGCGCAGGACTGCGGTCATCGCTTACGGTGCAAGTCACCCTGATCGGGCCCGGCGACGCACCCGCTGTGTCCAGCGTGGCGGTCACATCCGTGCCGGAGACGGTGCCCGCGCTGGCGCTGTAGCGGTAGGTCAGCCTGCGGTTATCGGGGCTGTTGGCGTTTGAGCGGATCGTAGCGGTGCCGCCGGTCCTCACAGTTCTCGGGTCTGACGAGCATGCGATCTCCGGTGGCTGCTGCTGTTTCACATGGAACATGGCCACGCAGGAGGCAACGCCCTTCTTGCTGCCATCGCTCAAGCTTGCGCTTACCTGGTAAGTGCCTGGCTGGCAATCCCGTGGTGTCAATCTGGGTGGAAGCATTGCTACCGGCAACTCTCACCCCAGTTCCACTCCAGTCGTATCGGATAGCGCGCTTGGAATCGAAATTCGATCCAGTGGCAGTCCCGGTCACAGGCTCGCCGGCAAAGACTTCTGCCGGTTCCGCAAAGCAAGCGGCAGCGACTGGCGCTGGCGCCGGGCCCATCGAGCCGAAGCGAAAGACGATTCCCGTCGATAGGCGGACGTTGTTCTGGACGATTCTTTCTCCCGCGTTCGCGGAATCATCCGCGAACCGAGTCAATAAATATTCGGCTTGAACCACGCGAACGGCAAGATGGCGGCTTACCTTGAGGTCCAATCCGCCTCCAGCGGTCATGGCAAAAGCGTTTTCGGAAGAGAGTGGCGTACAAACAGCCGCACAAGCGGAGAGCGTAACCGGACTGGCGTGCGCGCCTCCAAAGAGAACTTGGGCAAAGGGGGTGAGCCTATCGAATTTCCGGTAGGAAAAGCGTGGGCCAGCGAGGTAGGAGAAGACGTTGCCACTAGCGGGCACTATGCCACCAGTTGGGGTCCCCCCGGGGCCGAACCTGGTAACGCGAAAGCCACCAAAGTCGGCAACGAGGCCCAGCCAATCGTTCAAGTTGTAAGCGACAGACGCGCTGCCGCGATGCGTCGAGGTGATCCGGTTTCCAGCGCTGATCGGCGCAGCCCGCCAAAGCGAACAGCCCGAAATAGTCGACCCTGGGCGTATCGCCGTCCGCTTTCCTAATCTTGACGGCGGCGCAGGCACGGGCAATGGCGTGGAGGAAGCCGGTGCGGCCTCGCTGCGCCTGCGGACGCACGGTGAGCGAATTGACAGCTGGGGGCCCTTACTGGCTGTGGTTACCGCTTTTTCAGAGTCGTCCGCACCGAGTACGGGCACGAATAAAAAAGTAACCGCGATCGTGGCAAACAGCCGCCGCCCTGACATCATTGTTGCCTCCCCAATCGTGCCTATCTCGCTTAGAGGCGGAACTTCTCGGCTCCGCCTCTGCACATCTGCTGCCCTTGTCTTTTATGGCAAAGGTACGTTGATGACGGGGTGTTAACGACTGTGACGATGCGTTCAGGCCGAGTGCTCTGCCATTCAGCGTCGTTACCGTGACGTTGCCGGCGGTCGAGAACGTGACTCCCGCGGAAGCGATTATGGTTCCCACCATCGTACCGCCTCCCGCTGCGTTGATCGTCGCGGCGCTGCCAACCTGCCAAAAGACATTCTTAGCCAGGGCGCCGTTGATCAAGATGACGCTGCGAGCGCTCCCGCCGCGCCGACTGTGAGCGTGGACGCCATCTGGAAGACCCAAACGGCATTGGCGTTCCCTTTGGCGTCGAGGGTAAGATCCGATCCCGTTATCAGAAATGAACCCGCCGCTGCTTTATAGACGCCAGAAGCGAGGGTTAGCCCGCCCAGTTGCCGGCGCCGGGATCCGTGCCTCCTGGTATTCCAGCGAGAGTGTTATACGCGGTTTGTGCGTCAGCCACGGCCTGCTGCGCGATCGAGAATGTGGCGGCAGTTCCTTCATTAGGACAACTGACCGTGGGAGGCGGAGTATTGGTATAATATCAATTGTTCACCGTTCCTTCGTTTAGCGTAGTCTCGGTATAGCTACATCCTGAAACTGAAGGGGGAGGGTTGTACGCCACGGTGGTATCGTGGAACCCAGTCACAGTGGTAGAAGCACCCGTGGTTGAATATTTTCCGTTCACCACGGTATGGTCCCCTGGTTCGTCATCCCGGCGCCACCGCCGGCCCCCTCCGAAAGGCGCGGCCGATCCAGGCTGACTGGCCCTAGTGTCGCAGTCGTACCGGTTGTGAAGGTCCAGGAATTCGGGACCGCGCCACTTACCAATGCATTGCCCGACGTGTCCTGGACCGCGGTTGAAATCGTGGCCGTGTATGTCGCACTGGGTGGCAGATTGCTTGCTGGCGTGAAGGTCGCTACGTTGCTTGCCACATTATAGGAAACGGTTCCGCTCACCGGAGTCAGGCCAGGTCCTGTCAACGTAAAGGTTGCGGTGCTGATCGTTAAGGGATTTATGGCCTCACTGAATGTTGCGTTGACAGTCTGGTTGATACCCACGCCAGTGGCGCCATTGGCAGGGGCCGTGGAAATCACAGTGGGTGAAGTGGTGTTTGAGGCTGCGCCCGTTGTGAAGGTCCACGGATCCGGCGCCAAGCCGCCAGCAAGTGACAACGCATTGCCTGCGAGGTCCTTGGCTCCGGCTGTAACCGTCGCCGTATAGGTAGTGTTGGGAGCGAGATTGCCTGCCGGCGTAAAGGTCGCGATTGCGCCCGCGTTGCCGGCGTAGGTGACGGTTCCGGTCACGGGAGTTGTGCCAGGTCCTGTCAGAGTAAAGGTTGTTGCGGTCACCGTTCGAGAGTCCATCCCCTCACTGAATGTTGCCGTGATTGCCTTCAAGTTGGTCGGCACCGCTATGGCAGTATTAGCGGGGACTGTGGAGCTCACCGTCGGCGCGGTGGTGTCTAAGGTGGTGAATGACCGGAAGCTCCATGAAAAGTTGCTTCCCAGTGGATTGCCCGTTGTGTCCGTGGCCGAGGTGGTGATCGTGGCGGTGTATATAACATCGAGACCAAGATTGCTCGTTGGCGTAAAAATCGCGATGTTGTTTGTTGCATCGTAGGTTACCGTTCCCGTACAGGAGTGATGCCTGTCACCAGAAAGTCGCTGTAGTGATCGTCAAAGGATTCATCGCCTTGGTGAAGGCTACGGTGATTTCCCTGTTGACGGGCTCACAGATGAGAAAATTGGAAGGATTCGTGGAACTGACTTGGGGCGCAACTCCGGTCACCGTGAACGTTTGGTTGTCGTTCGGGAAAACAATGGTCGTGCCTGCAGTGGCCACGGTGACGTTCTGAGCGACGGGCGGGGCATTCGCGGCAATGACAAACGTCGCGGTAATTTGCGTGCTGCTCAGCACCGTCGTGTTGCTAACAGTAATCCCCGTCCCGCTCAGGTTGATCGTGGCCCCCGAGGCGAAGCCCGTTCCCGTCAGCTTGACGTTCACGCTCTTGTCCCTGGGCGCCGCTCGTCGGACTGATCGTGCTCAGCGTGGACGCCGTGGTCGCGGCTTGTTCTCGGCCGCATCCGGCCATAACCACGCCCAGTAGGATTGCCATAAGCCATGTATCGATTAACGCTCCGCGTCCGCGTGTGCATTCTGCGTCTCCTGTTAAACGAGCTGTGGAATTTCTTCTTTAATTTCGGGGCCGAAGCTTCCACTTTCGAGCGCCATCATGGAAGGCGCACTTCTGAATTCCTGTACTGCTGCGGCAAGCCCGTGTTCCGTTTCGCCTTATCGCCTTTGTTACGCCGCCCGCCGACGCCTCTTAGTTCTTCCTTGCACGGGCACAACCAGACTCGCTTGCCAGGGACTACCCGATCTTTCCTTGGTAATTTGGAGAAGTCCTTGCAATGAACGGTGGGGAATGACGCTATTTTGGGACGCGTTTCGTCCCAGAGTTACAAATTGGGACCTTGACCCTAGCGTGTTCTAGGCAGATCCCATGCAGCTTTTGGAATACGCTCGCTAATTTGTCGTGTGTGATCCTGCGGGCTGGAGCGCCAGGAAAAGCTCTTTTCCGGCGCTGGAGCTGAAGCTTCAGAGCTGAAGCGCATGGTTCAGTTCTGGGAAACGGCCGCGCGGCGTTCTCGTATTTCGCGAAGGTGCTCGCGCAACCGCTCGAGCACTTCTTCCCGGGACACATTGTGGGTCTCCCGCGCCAATTCATTTAACGCAAAATGCACCACGTCGCGGTGGTGCAACTCTTCCGGCGCGACTTCATTGCTCAGCTCCAGCCAGAGCCGTGCAGCAGATCGATCTCCTTGGGCGTGAGGTGCGGCGCGTGCGGCCCCAGATAAAATACGTGTTCCTGTCCGCCGGGAGAGTAAATCTCCAGCGTCATGCGGCCGGGGCTCCGGCAGCCTTCCCAGGCCAAGTCCCGCGACGCGCGCTTCCTCCGGGAACGGACCGCCGAGGACGAGAGTCCCAGAAGCGATGGTCGAAGATTGCAAGTCTCTGCGCGGCGCGCAGAATGCCGGCCCATTTTTCCGTGGCGGGAGCGACGGCCAGGTGAACGGATTTTCCCGCGTCTTCTCGGCCAGCGCCAGCGACCGCGTAAAAAGTTCCTGCTCTTCGTGGCTGAACAAGCTGCTCCGCTTCGAGTTCGTGTTCGCCCGACGCGGCCCGTCCCAGCAGCCGCAGGTGCAGCACCACTATATCCTGCTTCTGCGTATTCGTCCGTCGCAGCATCGACGCTCAGGTGATACAGCGTGTTGGCATTGCGCACCATCACCAGCACATTGCCGGGGCGCACGCCCACGCGCTTCCGGCATTTAGTTCCTCGCCCGCCTCCAGATTGAACTGGTCCAGTTCCGCGTGCGCCGCGCCGCTGCTTCCGCGTGATATTCTCCGACGACTTCAAAAACCGCGAAGAACACGACCGTGAAACCACGCCCGAAATCGTGGCCACCTGCTTGGTGAACAGATTGATGATGCACAGCGCGAACAGCACCAGGGTGATCAGCCCCAGGCCCACCGGGAATTTCCAGTCCGCCGATCTTGAAATTCAGGGGCACGCGGAATTCGCGCTTGCCCGGCTGCTTGTAGCGCAGCACCAGCACCGCCAGGCCTTTCATGGCGAAGCTCCACATCACCCCAAAAGCGTAGGCCTCGCCGAGAATAAAGATGTTGCCGCCGCTCAGGATGATGGTCAGGAGCTGCAGGCCGACGACCAGGTTCAGGATGCGGTAGGAGGTCCCGAAGCGCCGATGCGGATGCCGGAACCAGTCCGGCAGAATGCCGTCCTCGGAGACGCGGTTGAGCACGCCGTTCGAGCCCACAATCGCGGTATTCACTGCTCCGGCGAGCATCAGCACGCCCACGAGAACCACGAAGCCTTGGAAAACCAGTCGCAGAAGTAACGGGCCCGCAAAGTACATGGCCAGGCCGCTGATCGGTTACCGAAATAGTTCCGGCGGACGTTTCGGGATAATCATGAACGCGAAGAAAGCCACGCCGGCGGTAAAAATCAGGCTGTAAACGAAAATGATGAAGCCGGCCTTTTCCAGGTTGCGCAGCTTCGGGATGCTCGATCTCGCGGTAGACCTGCGCCATCGTCTCTTCGCCACTCATGGCCAGCACCGAATGCCCCAAGCCGATCAAGATACCCGATCAAGCCGACGGTATAGGGCAGGCGCGTGTGCCGCAGCCAGCCAAGCGCGTCGGTCGAGAATGTCAGCGTTTGCAGCGTGGGAAGGCGGAAGATGGGAGCCTCTGATCGCCAGTGTGTATGAGGCACCACACCAGCATGATGACCACCATCACGGTGGTCACGTACATGATCCGCAGCGCTTTGTCGCTCGACTCGTGGATACCCTTGATGTTTTCCCACCAGAAATAAATCGTCACCACCACCGCAAAAACCGCCGCCGTGGCGTTCACCGGCAAACACGTACTGGAATGCGCGTAACGCAGAGTTCGTTCAACAATCCCACCAGATACAGCCCGGCGGAAACGCCGCTGATCGGCCCCGTCAGAATGTAGTCGAACATCAGCGCCGAAACGGAGAATTTGGCCAGCGTCGCTCCCATGGCCTCCTTCACCACGCGGTAGACGCCGCCGCGCACGAACATGCTGCAGCTCTCGATGTAAACCGACCGCACCGCATAGGCCAGCAGCATGATCCCCAGGATGAACCACGGCGCCGGCTTCCCGACGAAGTGCTCGGCAATCGCCCCCGCATAAAATGCCGACGAGCCCATGTCGTTCAGCACAATCGCCGCCGCGCGCCAGAACGAAATGAACGACAGCATGGCCGTCGTGGCCACCAGCACCCGCGGCGCTCCAGACGTTTGCTTGTCCTGCGATGAAGTGAATCGGCTGGCTCTTCATGACGGGGCTGGGAATAATTGCGCGGAGTTAGCGGTGGCCCTCAGACTGCCCGAAGACGTACAGCCATAAGTCCCATAGATTTTGCCTGACCACCCGGTAGGCTCCGTACAGCAGCCTTCGACCCGTCCTTCAAAACCCGTATATATTTATATCATTAAGATTTCATTCTTGGAGGATCTTTTTGTCAGTTGACGAGCATCAGGGCGAAGTTGCGGATTCAGGCGCGCTCGCTTAGCCGCGTAAAGCCACTTCCCCTGCGCCTAAGAATGCCTTCTATCGCTTCGCGCACGCCGGCGTCTCCTCCGCCGCGGCGTGTGATGTAGTGCGCTGCGTGGCGGACTTCGGCCACCGCGTTGGCCACAGCGATTGCCAGGCCCTCGCGCTGCAAGATGGGCAAGTCGGGCAAATCGTCGCCGATGTAGGCCACTTCGGCGTCGCGCAGGCCCGCCGTGCGCAGAATCTCCTCGTAAGCCGGGGAGCTTCTCGCCGCGGCCCTGAATTACAAACTCCATTCCCACCTCTTGCGCGCGCCGCGTCGTCGCGGGCGACTGCCGCCCGGTGATCACTCCCGTGCGCAATCCCGCGTCAACAGCCATTTTAGCTCCGGCGCCATCTGTGCGAATGAAAGGCCTTCATCTCCACGGCAGTGCCATCCGGCATGGGCAATAGATAGATGTGCCCCCCCGTGAGCACGCCATCCACATCCATCAGCAAGAGTCGGATTTGCGCGCCCGCGCCGCCACAGCCGCGGGAAGCCCTTCGAGCTGCCGCCAGTTTCCAATTCCTTCTCCTCAGTGCTTCTTTAGGCGCGGATGCGATTTCGGATTGGTAAACTAAAAAAACTCCAGCGTCCACAGATCGTGCAAGTGCACCACGCCGGCCACGCGCCGCTCGCCATCGAGCACGACCACGGAAGTGATCTTCCGCTGCTCCATCAGGCGCAGCGCGGCGCTTGCAAATTCGTCCGCGGCGATGGTCACCGGATTCGCCGAAACGCACTCGCCGGCAGTGAGCTCCAATACCGCGCCCCGCCGCTGCTGCATCAGCCGCCGTAAATCGCCGTCGGTGATAATTCCCGCAAGCGTGCCGCCCGCATCGATCACCGTGGTCATGCCCAGGCCTTTGCGGCTCATTTCATAGATCACGTCCGGCATTTTCGCGCTCGGCGCGCACCTTCGGCAGCGCTTCACCGGCGTGCATCAATCGCGAACGCGCAGAAGTTTCTTACCAGCCGACCGCCCGGATGCAGCGCCGCGAAATCTTCGTGATCAAAGCCCCGCCGCTCCAGCAGCGAGACAGCCAGCGCATCGCCCAGCGCCATTGCCGCCGTCGTTGACGCCGTCGGCGCCAGGTTCAGCGAGCAAGCCTCCTCGCGGACGCTCGTATCGAGCGCCACGTCGCTGGCCTGCGCAGCGTCGATCGCGTGTTGCCCGTGAACGTTACCAGCGGCGCTCCGTCTCTTCATGGTAGCCAATAGCGCCACGATCTCTTCGGTTTCGCCGCCATAAGAAATCGCCAGCACCGTGTCGCCCGCCTGCAACGTCCCCAAGTCGCCATGCAGCGCCTCGGCGGGATGCAGAAAAACCGACGGAGTTCCCGTGGACGAAAGCGTCGCCGCAATCTTCCGCCCGATGAGTCCCGACTTCCCCATGCCCGTCACCACCACGCGCCCCTTGCACGCGAACAGCGCGTCCACCGCACGCTCGAATCCCGCATCGAGGCGCTCCTGTAAGTCCTTGAGCGCCTCCGCCTCGATGCGCAGAACGCGCCTGGCGGTCTCCAGGCTCACGAAGCACTCCACGAGCGCACCAGTTTGGAGATGGCGATCAGTTTCGCCAGCAACAACGGCAGCCGATCCAAACGCAGCGCGTTCGATCCATCCGACAGAGCGCGTTCTGGGTGGTCGTGTACCTCGAGGAAAATTCCATCCACACCCACGGCCGTTCCCGCCCGCGCCAGCGGCTCGATGAATTCTGGCTGTCCGCCGCTCGCCTTGCCCTGCCCTCCCGGTAACTGCACCGAGTGCGTCACGTCAAAAATAACGGGGTATCCCGTGTTCGCCAAAATCGGAAACGACCGCATGTCCACTACCAGATTGTTGTAACCGAACGACACGCCGCGCTCCGTAATGACGATCTTCTTGTTCCCCGTGCTCTTCACTTTTTCCGCGGCATTGGCCATCTCCCAGGGAGACAGAAACTGCCCTTTCTTCAAATTCACCACGCGCCCCGTCTTCCCCGCGGCGATCAGCAAATCGGTCTGCCGCGAAAGGAACGCCGGCACCTGCAGCACGTCGCAGACCTCCGCCGCCGCGGCCGCTTGTGCCGGCTCGCGAATGTCCGTCAGCAGCGGCACTCGAAACCGAGCCTCGATCTTTCGCAGAATTTCAAGCCCCTCTTTCGGGCCGGGTCCCCGGAATGAGCTCAGTGAAGAGCGATTCGCCTTGTCGTAGGACGCCTTGAAAATCAACGGAATTTTCGCCTTGGCTGCGATTTTCACCAGGCGCTCCGCCATTCTCATGGCATGGCGTTCGCTTTCGATTACGCAGGGGCCGGCGATCAGCACCAGCGGCTCGCCGCCGCCAATGCGCAATTCTCCCACGGGGATAGTTCGAACAGGCGGCAAGTGACTTCCCGAACTCCTCAGAATTCCAACCTGCGCCGCTTCATCGAAGCATACTCAGCGGGCGCTGCTTCTGGAGCTGTGTTCATAAGGAATGTAAGCCTATGCGGGACGTTAGGGATTTGCAATGCGCACGTTGATCGCAAGACGCCTGGCAATGAAGAAACGAGGGGCAACCCGAAAAACGGGTCAGCTTCGTTTCGCGCCTTGCACCGCAGTCGACACCCGCGCCTCTGCGATAGCCGCTTCGCGATGGCTCGCGGCCCCCACAAACGCGGCGAACAAAGGATGCGGCGCCAGCGGTTTCGATTGAACTCGGGATGAAATTGGCAGCCCACAAACCAGGGGTGGTCGGCCACTTCCACGATCTCCACGTAGACCCGTCCGGCGTGCGTCCGGTGATGCGCAGGCCCGCAGCGGTCAGCCGTTCCTCATAATCGCGGTTGAACTCATAACGGTGACGGTGCCGTTCGCTGATTTCCGTCCCGCCATACGCCCGGTTTGCGAACGAACCCGGCTCGATCCGGCAAGGCCATGCCCCCAACCTCATCGTGCCGCCCATCTCGTCCACGCCCAGCAGTTCGCGCAATTTGTAAATCACGCGATGCGGCGTCTGGGAATCGAATTCCGTGCTGTTCGCGTCGGCGAGTCCCGCCACGTTGCGCGCGTATTCGATGGTCGCGCACTGCATTCCCAGGCAGATGCCAAAGTACGGCACCTTGCCCTCCCGCGCGTATTGAATGGCGTAGATCATTCCCTGAATGCCGCGCTTCCCGAATCCACCCGGCACCAGAACGCCGTCCACGTGCGCCAGCCGCCGCGCCGCCGTTTCGGGCGAGTCGATCTCTTCGGCCTCGATCCATTCAATTACGGTGCGCATATGATGCGGCAATCCGCCGTGCATCAAAGCTTCACGCAAGCTTTTGTAGGCATCCTCCAGCGCCACATACTTCCCCACCACTCCGATACGCACTTCGCCGCGCGGATGCTCCATGTTGTCCAGCAGCTCGAGCCAGCGGCTCATGTCCCGCGGGGCGGCGTTCAATTTCAGAAGCCGCAAAATCTGCTCGTCCAAGCCCTCTCCGGCAAGATTCACCGGCACGGCGTAAATCGTATTCACATCCCGCGCCGTCACCACGCACCGCTCCGGAATATTGCAGAACAGCGCAATCTTGGCCTTCATCTCGTGCGGCAAGGGACGGTCGCTCCGGCAGAGCAGCAGATCGGGCTGGATGCCGATGCTCAGCATCTCCTTTACGCTGTGCTGCGTCGGCTTGGTTTTGAGCTCGCCCGCCGTGGGGATGAACGGCACCAGCGTCACATGCACGAAAATCGTATTCTCTGGCCCCAACTCCAGCCGCATTTGCCGAATGGCCTCGAGGAATGGCAGCGACTCGATGTCTCCCACGGTGCCGCCGATCTCGATAATAACGACGTCAACGTCATGCGCGATTTTGCGGAACGCCGCCTTGATCTCGTCGGTGACGTGAGGAATCACCTGCACCGTCTTGCCCAGAAAGTCGCCGCGGCGCTCCTTCGAGAGAATCGATTCGTAGATTCGGCCCGTGGTCCAATTGTTGTCGCGTGCGAGATGGGCCGACGTAAACCGCTCGTAATGGCCCAGATCCAGATCGGTCTCGGCGCCGTCGTCGGTGACATACACTTCGCCGTGCTGGTAGGGGCTCATCGTCCCGGGATCGACGTTCAGGTACGGATCGCATTTCTGAAGCGTGACGCGCAGACCCCGGCTTTCCAGCAGACAGCCGATCGAAGACGCGGCCACGCCTTTACCGAGGGAGGAGACCACGCCGCCCGTTACGAAGATGTATTTCGGCTCGTTCTTCTTCACAACTTCGCCGTCATGCAGCTTGTCTTCGTTTTTCAAGGGTTTTTGCAAATCCTCGAAACGTCAAAGATATACATCGATAGAAACCGATGTAGGGGCCCTGAGTTGGTTGTAAGGACGATTACTTGCCAGGCTGGGAATATCTGGAAGGTCGGTTCGATGGGCACGAAAAATCCTACATATGGGTGGCCGGAAAATCAACCCCTTTCTCTAGGTCCCCCGGCAATCATTGGCCCGGCGGTCATTAAGACCAAGCATTTTCGTTCTAACTGATCGGCTCCGAACCATTCCCTTCAGAGGGGACCTCGATCTCAGAGGGGGCCTCGATCGAATCGGTTTCAGCCGTCACGTCTTCGCCGATCACGTCGATCATCGTGCCATCGTCCGCCACACCCGATCGTTTTGCCAACTTCTTTTGGGCGCGTCGTTCAGCCTTGGCCCGCTGCTTTTCTTGACGCTTCATCTCTTTTTGGCGCTTCTGAAATGTGATTCTGCTCATTCGTTCTCCTATGAACGCAAGTCGAACCAGGATCGCCTGGCTCCGCTGACTTGGAGTTGACTAGGGACAAACTACCAGCGAGGCTCTTTCGGCTGGCGGGCCGACCCGCGGTAATCCTCGGTGGAAAAGCCACCTCGACCGCGCCCACCCCCGCCGCCTCGTTTATCGCCGCCTCCACTCGGACCGAAACCGCCGGTTCGAGGACCGCGGTCCGTTTTGGGAGTGGCTTCATTGACCCGCAGAGCGCGGCCGGAGACTTCTTTGCCATTCAGTTCGGTCATGGCCTTGGCCGCTTCCGCATCCTTCTCCATTTCGACGAAAGCGAATCCACGCGGCTGGCCGGTCTCCCGGTCGTTGACGATGTGGATGCGCGTGACTTGCCCATAGGGCTCGAACAGCGCTCGCAAGTCGCTTTCGGTGGTTTGAAAACTCATGTTGCCTACGAAAATGTTCTTCATCGCCGCTCCTTGATTGTACCCATGGCCCGCTCAGCTTTCGAGAAAAGCGCGAAGCTTGTCCGATCGCGAGGGATGGCGCAGTTTCCGCAGCGCTTTCGCCTCGATCTGCCGGATGCGCTCGCGCGTCACCGCGAAGGAATTCCCCACCTCTTCCAGCGTGTGCTCGGACCCATCTTCCATGCCAAAGCGCATCTTGATGATGCGCTCCTCGCGCGGAGTCAGCGTCTTCAGCAGCGACGCCGTCTCCTCTTTCAGATTGAGCCGGATGGCCGCGTCCGAAGGTGACGCCACCGCCTTGTCTTCGATGAAGTCGCCCAGGTGCGAGCTCTCCTCCTCGCCTATCGGTGTTTCCAGGGAGAGCGGCTGCTGCGCGATCTTCTTTACTTTGCGCAGCCGGTCGACTGAGATCTCCAATCGCTCGGCCAGTTCCTCCAGCGTCGGTTCGCGGCCCAACTCCTGCACCATTTCCCGGCTGGCGCGTATCATTTTGTTGATGTGCTCGATCATGTGCACCGGCACGCGTATCGTGCGCGCCTGGTCGGCGATGGCGCGCGTAATCGCCTGGCGAATCCACCAGGTCGCATAAGTTGAAAACTTGTAACCGCGGCGCCACTCGAACTTTTCCGCGCCCCTCATCAGGCCGATATTCCCTTCCTGGATCAAATCCAGGAACTGCAGCCCGTGATAGGTATACTTCTTGGCGATAGACACCACTAGCCGCAGGTTGGCTTGCGTCAGCTCCTTCTTTGCCTGTTGCGTTACGGCCTCTCCGCGCACGATCCGTTGCAGAGCCCGCTTAAGTTCCGTCAGCCCCACCTCGCCGGAGTCGGACATCTCCGCCAGGTCCGCGCGGCGCATCCCGAGTTCGCGCCGGGACGCCGCGTCGCGCTTGGATGCGTCCCCGCGGCGCTCGATTTTGCCTACCTCACGTTCCAGCGAATGCAGGCGCTCCACAGTCTGCCGGAGCTTGGCAATCAGCCGGTTGCGCTCGCGCTCGTTCAACTCCAGTGACCGCGCTACTTGGGATATCTGGATACGGGTGCGTGCGACCGCATAGCGGGCCTGTAGATAGGGCCGCTTCTTCGATTTCGGAGTACGGGCCAGCCGGGCCGCCTGTTTCAAACTGGTATCGTAAAGAGCGTCGATCTTATCCAGGGTCTTCTGGATTTGCCGCGTCTTCTTCTCAATATTCTCTTCCTTGAACTCTTCTTCATCGAAGACCACGACTTCTTTCACCGAGCGGCGGCCCTCGATCAGATCCTTCCTGACTTCCAGGAGCTCTTTAATTACGATGGGGGAACGCGTGATGGTCTTGAGCACCAGAAGCCTGCCGCGCTCGATCCGCTTGGCCAGCGCGACTTCGCCCTCGCGTGTCAGCAATGGAACGGTGCCCATCTCCCGCAAATAGATGCGTACGGGATCGTTCGTCTTGTTGATCAGGTCCGGAGTCAGATCAAGCTCTGCCTCCTGGGCAGGAGCGTCTTCCTCCTTTGCTTCCGTTTCCAGCGTTTCGCCCGCCTCGAGCGCGGAGGCCGCCGCTTTTGCGGCGGACACGTCTTCATACATCTTGATGCCGTACCGCTCGAAGGTGGAAAGCAGGTCGTTGATCTCTTCGGGCGAGGTGATGTCCGGCGGCATCATGTCATTCACCTCTTCAAAAAGCAGGTATCCCCGCTCTTTGCCCAGCATGATGAGCTGATCGACGTGGTCGAACGTATCTTCTTTTCCCGGTGACAAGAATTCTCCGATCCGAAGGAGCGCTTTCTGGGCTTAGATTAATCTTCAGGCTTCCGCGGCTGGAATCTTTTCACCGCTTTGGCCTTATGATCGTTTTGATAGTCGGCTAATTCCGAGTCGGTCACGCAAAACTGGGCCTCTACTGGATGATCGCTGCCGGCGGCCAGTTCGCGATGGAGCCTGAGGGAACAAACATTAGGCCCATCCTGATATTGAACTCGATGAGATACGAAGGCTTCGTTGGCAATGCTCACGGTGTATTCGCGGGATTGTCGGGCTTCGTCGCGAACAACGAAGCTGTATTCGCGAACCAGAGCGCCTGCCGTAAATCCAACATACTGAATGATGAACTGATCGGCCATCAGCCGCCCATCTCCCTAGGGCTCGGAGTTCACTTCAACCCGCAAAAGGAGGGCGGGCCAGAACCTCAGCCCGCCCTTTTCTCAACTAGAGGCCGACGACGTTCTCTGCCTGCAAGCCCTTGGGGCCCTTGCGGACCTCGAATTCCACAGCTTGGCCCTCATTCAGGCTTCGGTAACCTTCCGCTTGAATGGCCGAGTGATGCACGAAAACATCCTCGCCACTCTGGCGCTGAATGAATCCGAAACCCTTGCTGGCATTGAACCACTTCACAATTCCTTGTTCTTTCACTGATTTTTTCTCTTTTCTTGGGCTATTTGGTGTCTCTCGAGGCCCTCAGCCGAAAACAAAAAAAGGGCGCGAGTTGTGTCGGCTCGCAGCCCCTTTAAACGAATCCAAAGGTTTGTACAAGAGCAACAAACGCACAGCCATCATATCACACATTCGGTCTCAAGTGTGACCCATCGCTCAGGTCCTCACCTACTACCCTCAAGTCAATATCCGCGCCAACTTGCCCTGGCCCAGGCGGGATTTCTCCTCCCAGAACACCCTTAGGCCGGTCGCTGGCCCCTCATCACGCCCCCGCGCCGCTGGCCAGCATCTTCTCCACTCTTTTCACGTCTTCCGGCGTATCCACCTCCACCGATTCCTGCTCGATTTCCGCCACCCGGATGCGATTGCCGTTCTCCAGCCAGCGAGCTGCTCCAACTGCTCGATGCGCTCCAAATCCCCTTGCGGAAACGTCGCAAATTCCAGCAGCGCCTCCCGGCGGAATACATATAACCCAAGATGCTTTAAATGCTTCGCGTGCACCGGGCCGCCCCGGTCTCTCACCCAGGGGATGGGAGCCCGGGAAAAGTAGAGCGCGTTGCCGTCGAAATCGACCACCGTCTTCACCACGTTTGGATCCATGATCTCCGCGGCATTGCTGATCGGCACGGCCAGGGTAGCCATGTTCACGCTCTCGTCTTCGCGCAACGCTTCGATCGCCGCATCGATCGCCGCCGGATCGATCAGCGGCATGTCCCCTTGCACATTGACCAAAATCTCGGCTTCCTTATGGGCCGCCGCCACCTCGGCCACTCGTTCCGTGCCGGAACGATGGTCGGCCCGCGTCAGCGCAACTTCCCCGCCAAACGAGCGAACTGCGCTGGCGATTCGTTCGTCGTCGGTGGCGACGATCACTTTGGAAACCAATTTGGCTTGTCGCGCCCGCTCCCACACCCTTTCGATCATCGTCTTTCCCCCGATGGAGATGAGCGGCTTTCCGGGGAAGCGAGTCGAGGCATAGCGTGCGGGAATCACGGCTATCGTGTTCATCGTGGGCCACCTGTCGTGGACTCTGATTGTCTCGGCCTTGTCTCCGTTTTGCACTTAATTCATCTCACGGAATGATGGCCCTTGCAACGGTGCTAGCATACCGCCGCGTCGGCATTCTTACGCTGGCTGCCGGACGTTCGCTGGGCTCGGCTCTACAGCGATGGACGCGGACAACTACAGCAACCAGCGCTTTGCTTGCGCTTGGAGTGGTGCTAGACTGGCTGCGCGTTCCCGCAGCCGCCCGGCTAAGCCGGGAGGAGTTATAGATGGTAAGAGGTAACGGGCGTCGGCTCCCGTATTTGGCTCTTATCGCATCTTGTGTGCTCGCGCTGTTCATGGCGCCCCTCCTCGCGCAGGTCACAGGCCCCGAAGCCCCCAAGCAACCGGAATCCAAAAAGTCCAGCGGCATCAACATGGACGTGGAGATGGCCCTGGTCAACGTGACCGTCACCGATCCTTATAGCCGCTTGGTCACGGGTCTGGATAAGGAAAATTTCAAAGTCTATGAGGATGGCGTCGAACAAGAAATCTCCACCTTCTCCAGCGAAGACGTTCCCATCTCCATCGGTTTGATCTTCGATATGAGCGGCAGCATGGCGGACAAGGTCGATAAGGCTCGCCAGGCCGCCGTGCAGTTCCTGCGCACCGCCAATCCGCAGGACGAATTTTTCCTGGTCAGCTTCAACGACCGCGCCGAGATAAGCAGCCGCTTCACCTCCAGCATCGAAGAACTTGAAAGTCGCATGATGTTCACCGTGGCCAAGGGCCGCACCGCCCTGCTCGATGGCATCTATCTCGGCCTCAGCCAGATGAGGGGTGCACGCAACGGCAAACGCGCCTTGCTCATCATCTCTGATGGGGGCGATAATCATAGTCGTTACAACGAAGCCGACATCCGGAACTTCCTTAAAGAGGCGGACTGCCAGCTCTACGCCATGGGAATTTTTGATGTCAGCGATATGGGGCGAACAACCGAAGAGCGCTACGGTCCCAGCCTGCTTTCTGAGCTCGCGGAAATGACCGGTGGCCGCGTCTTCCCGGTGTCGAGCCTGGGCGATTTGCCCGATATTGCCTCAAAGATTGGAATGGAGCTGCGTAACCAATATGTCCTCGGATATAAACCAAGTAATCCGCGCCACAATGGCACCTGGCGAAAAATCAAAGTCAAGCTGCTGGCCCCTAAGGGGCTGCCGCCTCTCAATGTCTACGCCAAGACGGGATACTACGCGCCCGGTCAATAGGTTCTCCGCGCTCGCGTTGATTTTCACGGCTGCCACGCTGGCCCTTTCGCTTGCTTCCCCGCTGCGCGCGCAGCGTCCGGCGCAGCCTTCCGCGCCCCAGGCGCCTTCCAAGTCGCCGGACTATTCCATTCGCAAGGACGTCAACCTCGTCGTCCTGCACGTTTCCGTCGTCAACGATCGCGGACAATTCGTCCCTGGACTGAAGGAGAACGAGTTCCGCGTGGTGGAAGATAAAGTCGAACAGAAAATTTCGGTGTTCAGCCAGGAAGACGTGCCGGTAAGCATGGGCCTGGTGATCGACAATAGCGGCAGCATGCGTGACAAGCGCCCCCAGGTTAACGCGGCCGCTTTGACTCTGGTAAAAACCAGCAATCCGCAGGATGAAGCCTTTGTCGTCAATTTCAACGACGACTTCTATCTGGACACGATTCACGATTTTACCAGCGACATCGTCGAAATGAAGGACGCCCTCGAGCGCATCGATGCGCGCGGCAGCACCGCCCTCTACGACGCGGTGATTGGCTCCCTCGATCACTTGAAGAAGGGCGCCAAGGATAAGAAGGTCCTGCTGGTCGTCACCGATGGCGTCGATAACGCCAGCCGCCGCTCCCTCGCCAATGCCGTGCAGGAAGCCCAGCGCTCGGATGCCCTGATCTACTGCATCGGGATTTTCAGCGACGACGACATCAAGCACAACCGCGGCGACATGAAAAAGGCGCGCCGCGCTCTTACCGAATTGGCCACTTCCACCGGCGGCATCGCCTTCTTCCCGGAAAATGTCACGGATACGGAGACCATCTGCGACCAGATCGCCCGCGATATTCGCAATCAATACACCGTCGCCTATTACTCCACCAATCCGGCCCGCGACGGCTCTTTCCGCGCCGTGCAGGTCGGCCTCTTGCAACCGCAGCAACAACATGGCTCCGGCAAGCTCCAGGTGCGCACCCGCACCGGCTACTACGCCCGCGGCCCCGCTTCATCCCCTTCCGGCAACTGAAGCCCGATTAGGCCTCGGCCAAGCTCTTCACCCTGCGCGAACGCCGCGAGCGTGCCGCCATACATTTGAACGGAGTTTTACGAAATCGGATCTTACTGCCACTTTTTCCGCAGTGAGCCTCCGGTTCGCGTCACCTCCATTTGCCGCCCCTCTCCCCGCGACGTATAATTTTCCGTTTAGATTGACTCCAGAATCCCGGCTATAGGGGACCCTGGCGCTGCAAGCGCCTGTGAATGCCGTTTCCGGCGAATGCCCTTGCCCGTGAATGCCTTTGCCCAGGAATGCCCTTGAGAGATAAGCCCGAAATCGCCGCCACCACCGCAGCGCTTACAGCAGCGGTTATCGACGAGCCCGCCTCCATCGTCGTCTCCGGCGCGCGCGTGCATAACCTCAAAAACATCAGCTTCGAGATCCCCCACAACGCCATCACCGTCGTCACCGGCGTCTCCGGGTCGGGCAAATCCAGCCTCGCTTTCGATACCATCTACGCCGAAGGCCAGCGGCGCTACATCGAATCGCTCTCCGCCTACGCCCGCCAGTTCCTGGAGCGCATTGAAAAGCCCGACGTCGACGAAATCTCCGGCATCGCCCCGGCTATTGCCATCAAGCAGAAAAACGCCACGCGCAACCCGCGCTCCACCGTGGCCACCGCCACCGAAATTTACGATTACCTGCGTCTGCTGTACGCCCGCGCCGGCCGCACTTTCTGCACCCGTTGCGGCGCCGAAATCCGTCGCGACACCATAGACTCCATCACCTCCAGAGTGCTCGCACTCCAGCCCGACCGCCGCTTCTACGTGCTCTATCGCCTGGCCCTCCCGGAACCGGCGAAGAAGCCGGCGCGAAAGTCGCCAGCCGCAACGCCCGCGCAGGCGCCCGCGCGTTCCAGCCTCCAGCAAGCCCTGCTCGATCTCCAGAAGCGCGGATTCAATCGCCTCTACCAAGCCGGCCGAGATGCACGAATTCTCTTCCCCGGAAACTTTGCTCGATGTCGATTTCTCGCAGCCCGTCTACGTGATCGTCGATCGCCTGGTCATCTCCCCGAAATCCGCTCGCGTCTGGCCGATTCCGTGGAAATCTGCTATCGCGAAGGCAAGGGCGAAGCCATCCTTGAATTTCCTCCCTCGGAGACGCATCCCGAAACCGAGCGCATCGTCTTCAGCGATCGTTTTGAGTGCAAGAAGTGCGGCATCGCCTATCAGGAGCCCGAGCCGCGCTTGTTTTCCTTCAATAATCCCTACGGCGCCTGCCCGCGCTGCCAAGGCTTCGGCAATACCATCGACTTCGATATCGATCTGGTCATCCCCGATCGCGGCAAATCCATTAACGAAGGCGTCGTCCAGCCGTGGACCAAGCCTCGTTATCGCCAGCTTTGGCAGGACCTGAAGCGCTTCGCCCGCTCGCGCGGCATTCCCCTGGACGTCCCTTTTCGCCAGCTCACCGCCGAACAGCGCGACGCCATCGTCGAGGGCGATGAGGACGCCGATTTCCCCGGCGTCAACGGCTTCTTCGCCTGGCTCGAGCGCAAGAAATACAAGCTGCACGTGCGCGTCTTTCTCAGCCGCTATCGCGGCTATGCCACTTGCCCCGATTGCGGCGGCACGCGCCTTCGTCCCGAAGCCCGCGCCGTGCGCATCAACGGAAAATCGATCACCGAAGTCTGCGCGCTCACCGTCACCCAGGCGCGCCAGTTCTTCGATTCTCTTGAACTCGCGCCCGAAGCTGCCGCCATCGCCGAAAGATCCTCCAGGAAATTCAGCAGCGGCTTCGCTTTCTCGATCAGGTCGGACTCGAATACCTCACCCTCGATCGCCTCACCTCCACGCTCTCCGGCGGCGAAGCGCAGCGCATTCAGCTCGCTACTTCGCTAGGCTCTCAGTTGGTCGGCGCGCTCTACGTTCTCGACGAACCCTCCATCGGCCTGCATCCCCGCGATACCCACCGGCTCATCGACATTCTCAAAAGCCTTCGCGATCTCGGCAACACGATCCTCGTCGTCGAGCATGACCCCGAAACCATTGCAGCTTCCGATTACGTGATCGATCTGGGACCTGGCGCCGGCGAACTGGCGGCAAACTGCTCTTCTGCGGCCCGCGTCAGGATCTGCTGAAGTCCGCCGATTCGCTCACCGCCCGCTACCTCAATGGCGAACTGCGTATTCCGGTGCCCTCCATGCGCCACAAGCCTTCGCGGCGTTTTCTGCGCGTCTTCGGCGCGCACGCCCACAATCTGCGCAATATCGACGTCATGTTTCCGCTGGGCGTCATGGTCGCCGTCACCGGCGTCTCGGGCTCCGGCAAGTCCACGCTGATTTACGATGTCCTGTATAAAGCTCTGGAGGCCAAGCGCGCCGGCGTCAGTTTCAAGGAGCTTTGCGACCGCATTGAAGGCGATACGCTGATCGACCAGGTCGTTCTGGTGGACCAGTCCCCCATCGGCCGCACCCCGCGCTCCAATCCCGCTACTTACTTGAAGGCCTTCGATGCCATCCGCGAACTCTTCGCCGCCGCCCCAGACGCCAAGCGCCGCGGTTTCGGCGCCGGCCATTTCTCCTTCAATATCCCCGGCGGCCGCTGCGAAGCCTGTCAGGGCGATGGCACCGTCACGGTGGAGATGCAGTTCCTCGCCGATGTCGAACTGGTCTGCGAGGAATGCCGCGGCACCCGCTTCAAGAGCGCCGTCCTCGAAGTGCGCTATCGCGACAAGAACATTCACGAAGTCCTCGGCCTCACCGTGCATGAGGCCTTGCACTTTTTCGCCGGCGTCCCCCGCGTCACTTCCAAGCTCAAGATTCTTGACGAAGTGGGCCTCGGCTATTTGCGCCTGGGGCAATCCGCCACCACGCTTTCCGGCGGCGAAGCGCAGCGGCTGAAGCTCGCCTCCCACCTGATTCACACCGCCAATCCCGGCGTCCTTTACATTCTCGACGAACCCACCACGGGCTTGCATTTCGACGATATCCAGAAGCTGCTCACCGCCTTTCGCAAGCTCCTCGAGGGCGGCGCCTCGCTCATCGTCATCGAGCACAATCTGGACGTGATCAAATCGGCCGATTGGGTGATCGATCTGGGGCCCGAAGGCGGCGCGCAGGGCGGTGCGATCGTGGCGACGGGAACTCCGGAGCAGGTTGCGCGAAACCCGCACTCCTACACCGGAAAATATCTCAAGGGCGCGCTGAAGAATCGTAATAATGGGCACGGCGATGCCCGAGTCTCTAACAAAACTCGCTCCGCGAAAGACTCGTCTTAGAATGCAGCTATGTCAGGTTGTCATTCTGAGCGAAGTGGCCTGCCTGTTTCTTGCGGCCCGTTCCTCGGGCCGTGCGGCCACTCCTGCGGCGAAAGTCATGGCGATCAGGAGCTTTCGCCGCTTAACAAAGTCGAAGCGCGTCTTTTCCGCCCCGGCGCGTTTGCGGGGAATCTCTCCTATGATTTACTTCTGAAGAGTGAGCGGTCAAAAGAGTGAGCCATCCTCCAATTCGCGCCCATCGAAAATTCGCCGCCCTCGCGCTGCTCGCTCTTCTCGCGCCCTTACCGTCGGGCTCGCAACCGGCACCTCGGCAATCCCCCGCCCCAAATCAAACGCCAAATCGGAAGCCCAATGAAAATCCGGATCGGAAAGAAGACCCCGTCGCTCCACTACTTGCCCAGGCTCAGGACGCGCTCGATCGCAAGGATTACGCCGCCGCTGTTCCTCTGCTCGAAAAGGTTGTCGCGGCAAGGCCCACGGACGCCCTGCCCCACTTCGACCTTGGTGTTGCCTATTCCCAGCTGAAGAGAGATCCGGAAGCCATCGCCGAATTTCGTCAGGCCATTTCGCTCGACCCGAATTTTCCTCCGGCGCATTTGAATTTAGGCCTGCTGCTGCTCGATTCCGATCCCGCCGCCGCGGCCGCATCGTTCGAGCGCGCCGCCCACCTCATGCCCGGCCAGGTCCGGCCCGTTTATCTTGCTGCGGAGGCGCTCGAGCGCGGCGGGAAACACGCCGAAGCCATCGTGCAATATCGCGCTGCCGTCACGCTCGCCCCTAAAGACGGCGCCATCCTTGTGGCGCTCGCGCGCGCGCTGCTTGCCGACGGCCAATCCTCGGCGGCCGAGTCAAGTTATCGCCAAGTGCTGGCATTGAAGCCCGATTCCGCGCCCGCACAGTTCGGTCTGGCCGAATCTTTGCTCCGCCAGCAGAAGAACGCCGAGGCCGTCGATATTCTCAAGGGCTATTTGCAGAACACTCCCGACGATCGCCAAGCCCGCTTCGAGCGCGCCGTCGCGCTGCAAACTCTGAACCGCCTGGACGACTCCCTCGCCGAATTGGACCGGCTCGATGCCGGCGCGGCGCCCAGCCCCGAAGCCGGCAAGCTGCGCGGCAGCATTTATATGCGGCAGAAGAAGTGGACCGAAGCCGCCGGCGCATTCACCAAAGCGCTGGCCGCCTTCCCTGACGACGCGCAACTCCACCTCTGGATGGGCCACACCAAAATGGAATTGCACGATTACTCCGCCGCCGAAACCGAATTGCGGCGTTCGCTGCAATTGGCTCCCGCGAATCCGGAAGCCTTGGGCGAGCTCTCCAGCGTCTATTACCTCTCCGGGCAGTACGACGCCGTCGTCTCCACTCTCGATCTCCTTGCTCAGCGCGAAACTCTCACCGCCATCAACTGGTTTTTTCGCGCCCTCTCGTGCGATAAACTAGGGCGGAAACCCGAAGCAGCCGCCGCCTATCGGAAATTTCTCGAATTGGACCGAGGCGAGCGCCCCGATCAGGAGTTTCAAGCGCAAGCGCGACTGACACTTCTGCTTCGCGAGTTGAGCCGGAGCTCCGGAAAATAAAGTGGGTCGGCGTTCCAGTTATGACTTTCGATTTTTGCTTCGGCTTTTAATTTTCATGACTTGCGTCTCTATCTGCTTTGGCCTCAGCCGCGAACTCGCGGCGCAGGACTCCCTCGCGAAGTTTGAGGCCCAGTACGAACTGGAGCGGGATCCTGTGGCCAAGGCCAAGATTCTTGCCAAAGACGGCCACTTGGAGCTCGACCAGGTTCGCGCGGACTTGAAGACCGATCGGGAGGAGCAGGCTCTCTCCGATCTCGAGCACTATCGGGACGAAGTGGAAATCTCCGTCAAGGCCCTCTCCACCACGGGCCTGAGCGCGGAAAAGCATCCTGGCGGTTTCAAGGAGCTGCAAATCAGCCTGCGGCAGACGTTGCGGCGCGTGGACGATGTGATCGATTCGCTCCCTTACGATAAGAGGCCTTGGTTTCAGGCGGTCCGGTCGGATCTGGCTAAAGCCCAGGCCACGTTGATGGACCAGCTCTTCCCCGACGTGGGCAATAAGGGACCCAAGAGAGGAGGCCCATGAGGAAACTGGCATCCCGCGCATTGCCGCTCGCGCTCGCGTCTCTTCTCGCTATCGGGATTGCCGCGACGCGCTCTCCTGCGTTCGCCCAGGGTTCCAAAAAGGACTACCTCAGCGACAACGAAGCGGATCAGATTCGCGATGCGGATACGCCCAACGATCGCATCAAGCTGTTTATCTCCTTCGCGGCCGATCGCATCAAAAAGCTGCAATACGAATTCACCCATCCGGCCGAATTGCATCGTGACGACCGCATCAACACGCTGCTCAACGCGTATGCTGGCTGTGTCGACGACGCTTCGGACGCCATCCAGCTTGGCGTTGAAAAGCAGCAGGACGTTCGCGGCGCCATTAAGGACATGCAAAGCCACGCACCCGAATTCCTCACCTACCTGAAGAGCCTTTCCGCGAAGGGTCACGCTGTCGAGGCATACAGGGACAATCTGGACGACGCCATCGATGCCACGAGCGAAGCCATCAACGACGCCGACGACGCGATCAAGGAGAACGCTCCGCCGCCCGTGCGCCGCAAACCGCAATGAAGCGCTCATCCACGTCTCGCGCTCCCGTCCCCGGCGGCGCCGTGATCTTTCAGCGCCTCTACACGCGCTTGGGCTGCCGCGGCCGTCCGCCGCGGTTTGAAGTGGAGTTTTATCCCTACGCGAATTTGATGCACACCATCCGCTTGCGCGAGGAGACCGCCTACGTGCGCCTTTCGGACGCCTTGTGTGGCGCGCCTCTGGCCGTTCTCGAGGCCGCCGCGGCGATCCTCTTGTCCCGCGTCTATCGCCGTCGGGCGCCGCGCGAAATTCTCAGCGCCTATCGGCGCTTCACGGTTTCGCCGCGCACCCGCCGCAAAGTCGCCCGGCTTCGCCGCGGTCGGGGACGCCTAGTCAAGACGGGCTCGCGCGGCGCGATCTACGATCTCGCGCCCATGTTCACGCGGCTCAACCGCAAGTATTTCGGCGGACGGCTGCACCGGCCCCGCCTCGGATGGAGCGGCCGCACCTGGCGGGCGCAATTCGGCTGCTTCGACCCGGCGCTCGATCAGATCGTGATGAATCGCTGGCTGGACCGTGCTTGCGTCCCGCAATATGCCGTGGAATATGTGCTCTTCCACGAGATGCTGCACGTTAAGCATCCCCTGCGCGCGGCGCGCTGCGGCATCGAAGCCCACTCCTTGCAATTTCGGACGGAAGAAAAGCGCTACGCGAATTACGAGCGCGCCAGAAGGTTCCTCGACCGCTTACCCTGACTTCTCTTTCGTCTGCTCCTGCGCATGCCCCGATTGGCCCTCCAGCTTCTCGATGTGCTTCTGAATTTTCTCCCGGTCGGTGCCGTTGCGAAGAAGCTGCAGATACTTTCGGTAGGCTACCAAGGCATTATCCACGTCGCCCTTGTGTTCGTAAGCCTCTCCCAATAGAGAGTACGACCGCGCCAGGCCCGGCTCGAACTGCGTGGCGTCCGTGAAGCGATCGATGGCCGCGTCGTAATTTCCGCGTTTCATGTAGAAGTTGCCAATCTCGATACTCTTATTCGCGCGCAGAGGATCGAACACCGGCTTGGGCGGCTCGGGCGGAAGGCGGCGGTTCCGCAGGGGGTGGCGTGGGGGGAATCTCCAGCGCCGATGCCTGCGCCGAGGCCGTCCTCGGAACAAGCGCCGAAACCAGACAGATTGCGAAAAGAACGAAAAACAGCTTCAGCAAACGGCTCTCCCGCGTACGCACGCCTCGCATCCTTTTCGCGGGCCCCATGGTTTTCGCGAGTAAGATTCGCTTTGTTATCATTAGTGTTGCCTGCGGCACGACGCCTGGGTCCCCGACGCACGCCTCTCACGCGCGGAAAGCGCGCGCTCAGAAGAGTCGCGCGCGCTGGGGTGGGAAATTCCCATCGGGAACTCCCTGCTGACAATTGTAACTCCGCAAATGGAACTCCGGGAAAAAGCCGCTCAACTTCCCTTGGACGCTGGTGTCTACCTGTTCAAGGATGCCCTCGGAACTATCCTGTACGTCGGCAAGGCGCGCTCACTGCGCTCGCGCGTGCGTTCCTACTTTCTCGAAACGAGATGGGCGGACGCCAAAACTGGCTCCCTGGTGCGTGAGATCGCCGACCTCGATTACATCGTGGTCGATAACGAACGGGAGGCTCTGGCGCTCGAAAATAATCTCATCAAGCGCTATCAGCCGAAATTCAATGTCCTACTGCGGGACGATAAGACCTATCCCTATATTCGTTTTACGGCCTTTGAAAAATATCCGCGCGTGTACGTCACTCGCCGGCTGCGCAAAGACGGTTCGATCTATTTCGGCCCATTCTTTCCCCATAGCCTCGCCTATCGCATCGTTCACTTCATTCACAAGACGTTCCGCGTCCCTTCCTGCACCGTCGATCTCACGCGGCAGCATCCCCGCCCTTGCCTCCAGTATTACATTCGCCGCTGCTGGGGCCCTTGCGTCCCCGGCCTGGTCTCCGACGACAGGTATGCCGAAGCCGCGCACGATGCGCGCACGTTCCTCGAAGGACGGCGCCACGACCTGCTCGTCAGCCTCGGCGCGCGCATGAATGCAGGCTTCCGAAGCCCAGCGTTACGAGCAGGCCGCCGGATACCGCGACCTCCTGCGCACCCTCGAGGAGATCGAAGAGCGCCAGAAGATCGCGGCGGCGGCCGGCGACGATACCGACGTCCTGGCCTGGTATGCCGAGCCTCCCCAGGTCGCCGTGAACCTCTTTCACATTCGCGGCGGCCGCGTGGTCGATCGCCGCGATTTCTATTGGGAAGACCTCGAGAATTTCGATCCCGATGAGTTCCTTCCCTCCGTGCTCAAGCAGCTTTACCTCGAAGCCGCTTATCTGCCCCGCGCCATTCACGTCATGCGTGATTTCGAGGACCGCCAACTGCTCGAAGACATTCTCTCTGAGCGCGCCGCGACTCTCGACCTTCCCTACCGCCGCGTGGAGATCGCCGTGCCGCAGCGCGGGCCCAAGCATGCATTCCTGGATCTGGTGGAAAAAAACGCGCGCCACTCTTTCGAGCAGCGCTTCCGTGTGCTGAAACCGACCTCCAAGGCGATCGCCGAAGCGCTCGAATCGACGCTCAGTCTTCCCGCTCCGCCCAAGCGCATCGAGAGTTTCGATATTTCGCACCTTCAGGGCACGGACACCGTAGCGTCCATGGTGGTCTGGGAAAACGGGCGCATGCGCAAGTCCGACTACCGCAAGTTCATCATTCGCGGAGAGTGGGGCAACGACGACTTTGCCAGCATGCGCGAAACCGTGGAGCGCCGCTACCGCCGCGTGCAAAGCGAGCAAAAGCAAATGCCCGATTTGATCCTGATCGACGGAGGGCTCGGACAATTTCACGCCGCGGCGCAAGCCCTGGAGAAGCTGGAGATCATCAACCAGCCCGTGGCGGCCATCGCCAAGCAGGAGGAGATTCTGTTCGTTCTCGGCCAGGAGGACGAGCCTCTTCGCCTGGAAAAGCATTCGCCTTTGCTGCACTTGATTCAGCAGATTCGCGATGAGACGCATCGCTTTGCGGTCGGTTTTCACCGCCAGCGGCGCTCTCGCCGCACGTTAAGCACTGAACTGGACGAAATCCCCGGCGTGGGTTCGCGGACGGTGCGAAAACTCCTGCGCGAATTCGGAAGCGTCGCGCGCGTACGGCTGGCTAGCGCCGAGGACCTTTCGCGCGTTGTGCCGAGGCCCCTTGCAGCGCGCATCGCGGAGCATCTTCACGGCAGCCGCCTCGCCGGCGCCGAACGAAAAACCGATTCCGCGTAGTGTTTCCTCTGACATGTCCACCAGCGCGTTTTGTTGCATCGTATGGCGGGGTATGCTAGCGTGAGCGAAGATGGGGGTAGTCACATGGCGGATGGCACCGGATCGAAAGTCAGCTACTTCATGGTGGGTCTCGGAATCGGCGCCCTGGTGGGCATTCTCTTCGCCCCCAAGTCCGGCGAGGAAACACGCGATTACTTGAGCCAACGCGCCGAAGAGGGCAAGGAATACGCCCAGCGCAAGGCTCGCGAATTACGTGAGCGCGCCGAGGACCTCGTGGAACGCGGAAAACAAGTCGCGTCCAAGCAGAAAGAGTCCATCTCCGCGGCGGTGGACGCGGGCCGCGAGGCTTATCAACGCGAGAAATCCAAGGAAATATAGGCTCTCATGGCTAGCTGGGTCTTGCCCACCTTCGTAATCGTCGCTGCGGTGTCTCTATTTCTGCAGATGGTGATCTTCGCGGCGATGTTTTTCACCTTCCGCCGCGTCAGCAGGCGTATCGAGGAGATCGCCGACGACATGCAGAAGCGCATCAACCCGGTGATTTCGCGGCTGCAAATGCTGGTGGAAGAGGCGCAGCCGCGGATTTCCAGCATGATTTCCGATGCCGCCGAGATGACCCACGTGGCACGCAGCCAGGTGCAGCGCGTGGACCGCATGGTCACCGAAGCCGTGGACCGGTTGCGCATGCAGTTGGTGCACGCCGATCAAATCCTCACCGGAGCGATGGAAGCCGTGGAAGAGACTGGGTCCCGCCTCCGCAGCAGCGTCTGGCGCCCGGTGCAATCGGTCACCGCGCTGGTGCGCGGCATTCAAACCGGCCTGGAGTTTTATCGGGGAAAGCGGCGCCAGGCAAACGGCCCCAACGAACAGCAGGACGAAGGCCTCTTCATTTAAGGCCGCTTCATCTAAATCCTTTTTATCTGGCGCGGATTTCGTCGACTTTTTCGTCCCATCGCCGCGCTCAACTTCTCGATTCAGCGTTGAATCCTCACACACTCAGCGGATCCAGCCTCCGCCCAAAACTTCATCGCCACGATAGAAGACAGCGGCTTGGCCGGGCGTGATCGCGCGTTGAGGCGCCTCAAAGCGCACCCGCGCCTCCGCCGGACCCATGGGCTCGATGCGCGCCGGAGCGGGCTCGTGGCGATAGCGTATCTTCACCGTCGCCTCGATCGGCTTATCGAAGTGGTTCCAGGGGTTGCTCCAGGCGATCCAATTGATATCGCGAGCCTCGAAGCCCTCCGCCCATAAACGGTCCTCTTCGCCCACGGTGACTCGCCGCGAGGCGGGATCGATCTGCAAAACATAAAGGGGCCGGGGCGCCGCAATGCCCAGGCCGCGGCGCTGTCCCACTGTGAAGTGCTGCACGCCTGCGTGCGTGCCCAGGACTTCGCCCGCGGTGCTCACAAGCTCGCCGGCTTCAGTTACTTCACCGGCCGAGGCAATTCGCTCGATTTCACTGCCGGCGCGAGATTGCTCGCCTTCTTCCTTTTTTGCCGCTCGGTTTCGCTCGGACTCTTCTTTATCTGTTCGCGTTCGCCTCGCTGTGGCGATAAGCCTCGATGAAGTTCGTGTAGTTTCCCGAAGGAACGAAGCAGATCTCCTGGCTTTCGGCTTTTTCGGCCACAGGCAACTGCGCGCGCCGGGCCATCTCGCGAACGGTTTGCTTGGAGAGGCTCCCCAATGGGAATGCGGCGTGCGCCAACTGCTCCTGCGTGAGTCCGAAAAGAAAATAGGACTGATCCTTGGAAAGATCCACGGCGCGCAAAAGACGGTAACGGCCGGTCTCCGGATCATGCTCGACGCGCGCGTAATGGCCCGTGGCGATGCGCGATGCGCCGATCTGCCGCGCCGTAACCAGCAACTGATCGAATTTCACATGGTTGTTGCAGAGCGCGCACGGAATGGGCGTGCGGCCCGCCAGGTAATCCTCGACGAACGGCCGCACGACCGTATCCTCGAAGCGCTTCTCGAAATTGATGACGTAATGCGGAATGCCGATGTGCTCGGCGACCCGCCGCGCGTCGTAGACATCCTCCACGGAGCAGCACCGCTGGGGCGCGGCCTCGCCCGGCGCGAGTTGCGGCAAGCGGCGCTGGTCCCAAAGCTGCATGGTCAAGCCGACAACCGGCGTTCCCGATTCGTGCAGCATGGCTGCGACGGTGGAGCTATCCACGCCGCCGCTCATGGCCACAACCGTCAATTCACGAGGCTGGTCCAGCAATTTTATTGGCACGCTCATTGGCACGCTCATTGGCACGCTCATCGCGCCGCCGCCATCTCACCAGGTTTGGACACGCCGCGCTGGCGTGCCACGGCCGCGGGGATCAATTCGCAACGCGCGATCGATCTCGTCCGGCGTGGTCCCTCGCCCGACGCTGAGGCGCACGCTGGCTCGCGCTTCGGCAGGAGTGAGGCCGATGGCGGTGAGCACGTGCGAAGGATCCACCGCGCTGGAGGAGCACGCCGCGCCCGCCGAGCAGGCCAATCCGGCCAAATCCAGGGCGATGAGCAGGGACTCGCTTTCCGCGCCGGGGAAAAGCAGGTTGCACGTATTGGGGATGCGGCGCACCGGATCGCCATTGACGCGAGCGCCGGGAATGGCTGCGAGCAGCCCCTTTTCTAACCGATCGCGCAGCTCGGCCATGCGCGCCGACGTTTCGGCCAGATCGCGGCGGGCAAGTTCGGCGGCCTTACCCAAACCCACAATTCCCGCAACATTTTCGGTTCCGGCGCGGCGCCTGCGCTCGTTGGGCCCTCCATGAAGCAGAGGATCGATTTCCATGCCCTTGCGCACGAAGAGCGCGCCGGCGCCTTTGGGTCCACAGAACTTGTGCGCCGAAAGAGACAGTAGCTGCACGCCAAGCCGGTTCACGTCGATGGCAATCTTGCCGGCGGCTTGCACGGCGTCTGTATGCAGGGGAATTCGCGCCTCCGCGGCGACCTTCGCGATCTCCTGGGCGATCTCCTTGATGGGCTGGAGGGCGCCGATCTCGTTGTTGGCGTACATCACGGAGATCAGCGCGGTCTCGGGCCGGATGGCCGCACGAATGGCATCCGAGCTAACGATTCCGGCCGCGTCCACGGGAATGCAAGTAACGGAGATGCCGCGGCCTTCGAGAGCGCGGCAGGAGTTCAAGACGGCGTCGTGCTCGATGACAGTTGTAATCAAATGTGACGGCGTGGCGCTAGATCCTTTGCGGGCGCGCAGCGCGTGGCCGATCACGCCGAAAATAGCGGCGTTGTCGGCTTCCGTGCCGCCGCTCGTGAACACAATTTCGGAGGAACGAGCGCCGATCAGCGCGGCTACGGATTCGCGAGCCTGCTCGATGGCGTGGCCCGCCCGCTGGCCAAACTGGTGCACGGAACTCGGATTGCCGAATTCAGCCCCGAAGTAAGGCAGCATAGCCTCAAGCACCGCGGGATGCACAGGCGTTGTGGCGTTATGGTCGAGATAGATGCGCTGCATAAGTTTGCACTTAGCGTTACCTAACTACCCTTCTCTAGCTCAACTGCCCAAGCCTAACTGACTGGATAGCTAAAGTAGAAGTTGAGAGATTCTAGCCCCCCACCCCCCATTTTTTTATTAAGAGTATCATTCTACGGCTGTTATTCTTACGATTGTACAAGAGTATCATTCTAAAGCAGTTAAGTCGCATATTGCACAAGAGTATCATTCTTTGGCACTTATCCTCTACACGACCTGCAAGGGCACACGACCCTAAGGTCGCCTCGCGACACGGGCACCCACAGCATCCCCTAGCCGAAGCTTCGCCAGGAGAGCCCTGCTCGTGGCCACCGTCCAGGCGGCCCGCCTGGCACAGCACAACCCTGAACGAAATTCGAGCATGCTCTATTTTAACTTACGAGTAAAGGAGATCAGCGGAACGCCCAGAGGTTTGCGGCGAAGAGCGACTTTCGCCGGAGGACCCAGCCTGACGGTCGTCATACCGCAGGGGCAAGCCGTGGGTGTGACTCACTTCGATCTTTGAGGCTGCTTTGGCCCTTCGGTGAGCGCCTGATATTCAGTCGACAGGACTCGAATCTTTTTCATCAGCGCTTCAGATTCGCTGGCACCCGGCCTCGTTCGCTCTAGCTCTTGCCAAAGTTGATGGATGCGCTGTAATTTTTGGGACGGTGTTTCCATCTACCCCTCCTTCTCATGCTCCTGCTTTGGGACGTGTTTAGAGAGAGAGGGGCGACAGCTCCACGCTCGTACAATTTAGCACTGATCTTAGATACCAGACGCTTGAAAAAGCGATGAGTGCGATCTAAGTTACTACCAAGCCGTGGCGATGATGGACATTCCTGGCGAATGAGTATAGAAGTGATTTCCAGAAGGTGGCCTATGAAAATGGGACTAGCGGCGCGGTGTGCCTGGGTTGCGGGTTTTGCGATGGCTCTGGCGATGGTTGGCGCGCCTGTATTCGCACACCATGGTTCTCGGGCATCCTACGATTTGAATAAGCCGGTGACGATGACGGCCACGATCACGTCGATCTCTTGGCAAAACCCGCACGTCTTTTTGAGCTACGACGTGAAGGACGACAGCGGCAAGGTGACGAATTGGGGCGCGGAGATGGCCGAGACTCCGCATCAACTGGGTCTTCGAGGCTGGGCGAAAGATACGCTGAAGCCGGGGGACGAAATCACCGCCACCGTTTTTCCTTCCAAGGCAGGCACGCCTCGCGGGCTGATGTCCAAGGTGGTGTTCCACGACAAGGTGATTTACGAAGCCAACATGCGCGCCCCGGAATGAGCGCCAGAGACATTTGCGGTCTTTGCGATCTTCCAACTTTGCAATCTGGAGCAGGAGTTTGCGAATGCGGAATATCTTCGTGGGTTTGGTGGTCGTCGTATCGGCTCTATTCACCTTGGCACCGTTCACGCCCGCGCAAACTATCAAGCAATCCGGGGCCGAGGCGCAAGCCAAGCCGCAGCCTTTTGACGCGCATGACCTCTCCGGGGTTTGGATCCTGAGCACGCCATATCCCGGCATCAGCAATCAAGCTCCGCCATTGACGGCGTGGGGGCAGGCCAAATTCGACGCCAACAAGCCCAGCTTCGGACCCAGGGCGGTGCCGCCCGCAGTGGGAAATGACGTCATCGGCAATTGCGACCCGACGGGCTTTCCTCGGAACATGTTTTCACCATCCCGGCCGGTTCAATTCATCCAGTTGCCGAACCAGTTGGTGCAAATCTTTCAATACCATTCTGCGCGCCGAACGATCTGGACGGACGGGAGGGCACTCCCTAAGGATCCGGATCCGAATTGGTACGGATATTCAGTGGGCAAGTGGGAGGGAGACACGTTCGTCGTAAACACCGTGGGGCTCAATGAGAAAACGTGGCTCGATCATTTCGGTTATCCGCACAGCGACCAAATGCGCGTGGAGGAACGCTATCACCGGGTGGACCACGAAAGCTTCGAACTGGTGCTGACCGTTTACGACCCGAAGACCTACGAAAAGCCCTGGGCGAGCGGAAAAAAGACATTCAAGTTGAATCCTACACAGGAACTCGAGGAGGAGTACTGCGTGCCTTCGGAGGAGGGGCACTATAACGACTTCATGAGGAATCCCGCCGCCGGCAAATAGTGGAAGCGGACCAGTTCCCAATCCTCCGCTTGAAAAGCCAACTGAAAACAACGACCCGCCCATAGCTATGGAGACTAAAGTACGTTTATCTTTTTGCAGCAGGGGGAGTTCGCGACAGTGGAAGTATCGTGCGCCCTGTGTGATCTTTAACCCATGATGCTAAAGACCGCTTCCGACTCACCGACTGGCTCCGTCACGCCGGCGGACGACCGACGAAAGGCCCCGCGGTATGGGTTGGTGGCCATCGCGGAACTTACCGATTCCGAAGACGGCAAGCTGCTGTCGGGGAACATCACGCAAATCAGCCGCAGCGGATGTTACATCGATAGCCCGAAGACGTTGCCGATAGGGACATCGCTGAAGGTAATTATTTTCCGCGATCAACGAACGTTTGTGGCCAAGGCGAATGTCATTCACGTCCAGGAGCAGATGGGAATGGGCATTGCATTCCTGGATGCAGCGAAAGACCAGGTAGAAGTCTTGAATTCCTGGCTGGACGAGCTTCCCTTCACTGTTAGACTGAAGGCGGATTCGAAGTAGGCAGGAAGTGAGCCGATGGCCGACTCCTGCCTGCCACGCCCTCCTAAATCATCGCTGTAAATTCCGAGTTGGTTTTCCAGCCTAAGTAGCGCTTTGGGGAAGGGCGCGTTACTTTACGCGGCCTTTGAAGCCCTCGGCGATCATCTCGACCTTGTAGATGGCCTTGGCGTTATTTCGTACTCCCGGCGGAGTTCGGTACTCGGTGCCGTCCTGATTGGTCATGCCCGCGCCTTTGGCGTAGAGAGTCTTTTTGCCGGGTCCGGCAAAGGCCATGCTCGAGGAGGCCCTGGGCAGAGGGATGACGCCGAGGTACTTCCCTTCCGGACTAAATACCTGAATGCCAGGCGCGCCCGAGGTGACGTAAAGACGCCCCTCGGAATCGATGGCCATGCCATCCCCGGCTCCGCCGGCTTCCAGCGTGGCGAAGTCCCGCTGATTCTTCACCGTGCCATCCGGCTGAACGTCCCAGGCCACCAAAGTCTTGCCGTTGGTGACGTAGAGCGTCTTGCCGTCGCGGCTGAGCATCATGCCGTTGGTGCGAATCTCCTTGCCGGCAACGAGGCTGACCTTGCCTTTGGCGTTCACGAAGAAGGTCCCATTGTCGTCGGAGAAATAGACGCCACCCTTGGAATCGCAGACGAGTTCGCCCATGCGCCAGAACGTCTTGCCATCGAACTCGTGAGCCAGAACCTGCCGCTTCGGCGCGAGAACCACCAGGTCAGCCGGTTCGTGGCACTGGTCGGGATGGCCGCCGGGATCGGAGCAAGTCCTCTCCACGCCGATGAGGCGGCCCTTGTGATCGATTCCCAGCGCTCCGGTGCCATGGGTGTCGCGGACGAAGATAGAAAAGTTATCGTGGGCATCGAGCCGGCCCACGGTGCTGGGCTGCTCCTGCGCGAAATAGATGCCGCCGTCCGGGGCGGCCACGAGGCCGTCGGCGTTATCGGGTCCTTGCCAGACAAGCTTCCACTTGGCTCCCGCCGCGATGACGCCCGGAATTTCCGCGATGGTCACGTCCTTTGCGGCGGCGGGCTGCGGGAAGGCCTGCTCCCCACCCGCGCCGCGCTGTTGCGCGACGGCGATAGCGCTCAGAGCGAGAGTCAATCCGAGGAAACAGGAAGCGATGGTGCCGATTGTTTTCGATTTCATAACCAATCCTTTGTTCAGCTCGCTGCCAGCTCGCAGTTCGGCTCGGCCAGCGAGCCGGGCGCGGAACACAATATAACCTTGATGGCCGGCAGTATATACCGCGGCCTGACTCAAGGGGAGCATCTAATCTTCTCTTTCCCAAAAAAACCGGGTCTTCCTCAAAAAGCCGGGTCTTCTTCAAAGCAGCAAACGATGGTCAAGGGCATGCCGATTCGTAGTCGGAGGGCGCAGCCAGGTGAGGGCCGTGCGAGGCATTGGCCCCCTGCGGGGCAAACGTCGGGGCTAAACGCTGCGAGCCATGGCCGCTTTCTTCGCGGCCCTGAACTCGGCGCAGGCGCGGAGGTAGCCGAGAACGAGGGGATGCGGCTGTTCGCCGGTGGAGGAGAGCTGCGGCTGAAACAAAGTGCCGAGAAAAAAGCGCTTGCTGGGCAGATCGAAGGCGCGCATTTCGTTACGCGGGCCGCGAGCGGCAACGCGCAATCCGGCCTCTTCCCATCGCGACACGTATTCTGGATTGGTTTCAAAACTGCAAAAGTATTCGCCCCGCAGCTCATTGGACTTGCAACACTCATGGAGCCGCGTGCCTTTTACCGGATGGACCGCGTCCGGACCGTGCATTTTAGGCGATGCGGGCGAGCGCGCGGGAACCGGGCAAGCCACGGGAGTGATTACGATGTGGGCTGAATTCGACTCGTTTTCAGCCGTATCGGCGTCGCGGAGACCCAGCACGTTGCGGGTGAATTCGATCAAGGCGTATTGGAATCCGGCGCACGTTCCGAGGTAAGGAAAATCGTGTGTGCGGGCGAACTCGATTCCGCGCAGCATGCCGGCCGGGCTGCGAAAGGGGCTGCCGGGAGCGCCCCAGACGCCGTCGACGTGGGCGAGACGGTCCTGGGCGTCGCGGATTTCCAGCGCGTCCGTGGGAAACCAGCGGGGCTCGATCTGGAAGCCCATCCAGGAGGCGGCATGGAACAAGGCCGCCTCGGTGGCCCAGTGAGAATGCTTTTGGCGGTCAAAGTCGCCTAAGATTGCGATTCGGAGTGCTTGGCTCATGGGGATTCGATCCTGTGTTTAGTGCGGAGCGAATAGTATAAGCCAAAAGGGGCGGAGAGCTACAGGAGTGAGTTTGGGGGGTAGCGAACTGTTTGCGGGCCGGACACGGCGTCTTGACAAGGCAGGGAGGCTCCGTTAGTTTCCAGATGCTTTGTGATCGACCTAACTTCAGCTCCAATTGAGCCTTAGCGTTGACGAATCCCGTCATTACAGTGACCACGGACTACGGCACGAGCGACCACCTGGTGGGCGTGCTCAAGGGCGTGATCCTGCGCATCGCGCCGAACGCGACCATCGTGGACATCAATCATCACGTGGCTCCCTTCGACTTGCTCGACGGCGCATTGACTATAGCGGCGGCGTATCGCTACTTCCCTCCCCGCACGGTGCACTTGGTGGTGGTCGATCCAGGCGTGGGAACCCAAAGACGGCCGATCCTGGTGACCGCGGACCAATACTATTTCGTGGCGCCGGATAATGGCGTGCTTTCGGTGATCTACGAGCGCGAATCCGCGGTCACCGTGCGGCACATCACCGCGGAGCATTATTTTCTCAGCCCGGTCAGCAATACGTTTCACGGTCGGGACGTGTTCGCTCCCGTGGCCGCGTGGGTGGCGAAGACCAACCAGACGGAGGCGATGGGCGAAGAGATCAGCGATTATGTGCGCTTCGCGCTACCCCGCCCGAAGGCGGCAGGTTCGGCGCTGAAGGGCGTGGTGCTGCGGGTGGACACGTTCGGGAATCTCATGACCAACTTTACCGCCGAGGATTTGGCGGCGGCCACGGGCGTGGACGGCAAGCTCAACCTGCAGGTGGGCGGCAAGCGCGTGGAGAAGCTGGCGCAGACCTTTGCGAACGGCGCGTCCGGAGAACCGGTGGCGATTATCGGCTCCAGCGGTTTCCTGGAGATTGCGGTGAATAAGGGGCAAGCGGCGCGCGCGCTGGGCGTGAACCGCGGCGCGGAAGTGGTGCTGGAGATCGGCTAGGAGTTTTACTTACTTATCTATTTCTCAGGGGTCCTCGGGGGCTGTGTGCGCCGGTTGCTGCGGCGCGGACGCACCTGACACTAGCTCCTGCGAAACTCCCCTCGAACCGGCGGGCAGCAGGCGCTGCAGCTTGACTCGCGCCAGGCGGTGGCGTTCCATCTTCAAAACCGTGAAACGATAGCCGGCGAAATCGAAGCTTTCGCCTCCGCGGGGAATCAATCCAAGACGAGCGAGGACAAAGCCGCCGAGCGTGGCGTAGGACGGATCTTCGGGAAGATGGATCTCGTATTGCGTCTCGAGATCGCGCAAGCCGATGGCTCCATCGAAGATCATGGCCATGTCCGAGCCAGTGCCGACGATTTGCGGCGCCTGCACCACATCGAACTCATCGTGAATTTCGCCCACCATCTGTTCGAGCACGTCCTCCAGCGTGACCAGGCCGAGGATGCTGCCAAATTCGTCCACGACCATGGCCAAGCTGATGCGGCGCGCGCGCATCTCCAAAAGCAGCTCGCCGGCGAGTTTGTTTTCGGGAACGATCAGCAGCTCGCGTAGCAGGCGGCGCAGGTCGAACTCTTGGGCGGAGATTGGGGAAGAAGGCTGATCAGGCGCCCCAGGCGCGTTCTTTTCAGAGCGCCGCTCGCGCTCTAAGACGACGGCGATCATATCCCGGACGTGCACGAATCCGAGAAGATGATCGATGCTCGATTCGTACACCGGCAAGCGCGAACGCTGGGATTTGGCGAAAGCAGCCAGAGTCTCCTCGAAGCCGGACTCGATAGCCAGCGCGTGCACATCGGGCCGCGGCACCATGATTTCGCGCACGCGAACCTGGCGCAGTTCGAGCGCGCCCAGAATGACGCGCTCTTCCCCAGGCGTGAGCAAGCCGTGCTCGGCAGCCTGGCGAATTTGCACTTGTAACTCCTCGGCCGAGTGCGGAACCGTGTGACCCGCGACCAGCCCCGTGACGCCCAGCGCGCGCACCACTTTGCGGCTGAATCCCTCGAGCAAGACGACGGCCCAGCGAAATGTGGTCAGATACCAGTAAAACGGGCGCGCAATCAGGACCGCGGCGCGGCCGGCATGTTGGAGGGAGATGGTCTTGGGAACCAGTTCGCCGAAAACAACGTGCAGGACCGTGAGAAACGCGAAGGCCAGGACTACGGCAATGCCATGGGCCACCAGCGCAGCGCGGCTGCCGGGCAGCCAATCCAGCATGGGACGAAGGATCTGGGCGAGCACCGGCTCACCCAAGGCGCCGATGGCCAGGCTGGTGAGCGTGATGCCCACCTGCACTCCGGAAACGACCCGGTCGAGCTGGCCAAGGAGCTGCTGCACGATGCGGGCGCGAGCGTCGCCGCGCTCGAGGAGCTGCCGCACGCGCGAGGCGCGCACCGCAACCAGAGAGAACTCGGCGCTGGCGAAGAAGCCGTTGACGCCTACCAGCAGAAGCACGGCCAGCAGACGGAGACCGATCATGCCTTACGATTCTAGCAGCGAGCGCCCGGGTAATGGTCGCTATTCAGGACGAATAGCGCTGCTCTTTGAACGGATCGCCGTAGATGTGGTAACCGTTGTGTTCCCAGAAGCCGGGCAGCTCGCGGTCCAGGAATTCGACAGCGCGCACCCACTTCACGCTTTTCCAGGCGTAGAGATGGGGCAGCACCAGGCGCAACGGGTAGCCATGGTCGGCTGAGGAGCGGCTCGCCAGTGTGGCGCAGGGCAAAATCGTCATTGGGCGCAGGAAATCCGCCAGCGGCAGCTTCGCCGTGTAGCCCTGCTCGGCGTGAACCATCGGTGTTCGGCTCTGGCCGTAGCTTCACCTTGAGCATCAAGTCCGTTGCCAGCACGCCTCCCCAGCGATGTTGAAGCGGCTCCAGCGGCGACGCAGTGCATATCGGCCAGCACTTCGCTTGAGGCAGGCGGGAAGAGTCCCTCCCAGGAAAATCGCCGCGGTGCATCCACCAAGCCGAAATTCTGAAATCCCAGGTGCGCGGATCGAAGGAGGAATCGGCCGGCATGCAGCACGGGCCACTCGAGCGTAAGCGACTGGCCGGGCGGCGAATGGCCGGCGTCGCGGCATCGCCGCTCCGGGGCACGGCGCTCGACTGACGAATCAGACCAGCACGTGCCCAAGTATATGGCGCGAATGGTAGGCTATGGAGTTGCACCGCACAGAGAAATAATTGAGCAGTCGAAGCATTGTCGCGCCGAGCGGCGTGCATTAGAATGCCCCGGTTACGCACAGGGGCAGGACGTGGATTCCACTCCGGGCAAGAAGCCTGAACCGAAGCCTGAAGGAGCAAAGAAGCAAGCGTTCGAGCAATCCTTGGCGCGCCTGGAGGAGATCGTGCGCAAGCTGGAGAGCGCGAACTTGCCTCTGGACGACGCCATGAACTCTCTCGAGGAAGGCAGCAAGACGAACTGAACCAGACACCACACAACATA
>CAVPFR010000054.1:0-9611 GCA_963703785.1 uncultured Acidobacteriota bacterium
TCAATCGCGAAGTGTGAGATGGGAACGCGCCTGAGCCATTCGATCGTGTCAGGCCGTGCGAGCCGTTCCGGCGAAAGGTACAAGAGCCGAATCTGTCCCTCCTGTGCGCGCCGGATGACCGCGGACTGCTCCTTTTCTGCCAACGTACTATTCAAAAACGCCGCGGCGATGCCCATCTGGCCGAGTTGTGCCACTTGATCCTGCATCAAGGCAATCAAGGGAGAGATCACAATAACGGTCTTCGCGGACGCTATCGCGGCCGGCAACTGGTAGCAGAGCGACTTCCCGCCGCCGGTCGGCATGACCACGCACGTATCGTGACCGCCAAGCAAACTGCACACAATCTTCTCCTGCAGCGGGCGAAACGCGTCATAGCCCCAGTACCGCCGCAGCGGGGCGAGAAGATCCACTGTGGTATTCACGCGAAGAGTATAAGACCGTGAGGTGCCCTAATCGCCAAGGATTCAGAAGTGATCTTCCATGGGCAGGCCGACGTAGTTTTCGGCGAGAGACTGCGAGGCGGCGCGCGAGCTCGTGACGTATTCGAGTTCGGCGAGTTGGCGGCGCTGGTCGAAGGCGTTGTCATCGGCGAAGCGGTGCAGCATGGCGGTCATCCACCAGGAAAAGCGCTGCACCTTCCAGACGCGGCTCAGACAAGTTTCGGAATATTTATCGAGTAGGTCTTTTCGGCCGGAACGATAGAACTCGACGATGGCACGCGCCAGCACGCGAACGTCGGCCACGGCCAGATTCAGCCCCTTCGCGCCGGTGGGGGGAACGATGTGGGCCGCGTCGCCGGCAAGAAAAAGCCTGCCGTGCTGCATGGGCTCGACGACGAAGCTGTGCATCTTGGCGACGTTTTTTTGCAGCACCGGCCCTTCGATCAATTTCCAGCCTTCGACGGAAGCCAGGCGCGCCTGAAGCTCCTGCCAGATCCTTTCGTCCGGCCAGAGGCGGATATCCTCATCCGGCGTGCATTGGATATAGAGCCGGCTCAACTGCGGCGAGCGCATGCTGAGCAGAGCAAAGCCGCGCTGGTGATAGGCGTAGATCAGTTCCTCGGAGGACGGCGGAGCCTCGGCAAGAATCCCCAGCCAGCCAAAGGGATAGTCCCTCTGGTACACCGTCAAAGCGCTGGCGGGAATCGAAGGCCGGCAAACGCCGTGAAAGCCGTCGCATCCGGCGATGAAATCGCAGGCGAGATCCTCTCGCTCGCCTTGCTTTTGAAAAAGAATACGCGGGCGCACGGAATCGAAATCGCGCAGGCTGACGTTTTCCACTTCAAAGAATAGCGGTCCTCCGAAGGCCAGCCGCGCGTCGACGAGGTCCTTGATGACTTCGCCTTGTGCATAAATGGTGATGCCCCGGCCGGTGAGCTCGGCGAAATTGATGTGGTGGGTGCGGCCCTGAAAGCGCAGATTGATGCCGTGATGGACGAGCCCTTCGCGGCGCATTCTCTCTCCGAGGCCTGTTTCGTTGAGCAGATCGACGGTGTTCTGTTCGAGAAGCCCGGCGCGGACGCGCTCCTGGCAGTATTCGCGGCTGCGCGATTCCAGGATCACGGATTCGATGCCGCTGAGATGCAGCAGATGCCCCAGCGCCAGACCGGCGGGCCCGGCGCCCACGATGCCGACCTGGGTGCGTATCCTGCTCAAGTTTTGCTCGGTTCCCTGCGACGCGGCTCGCGAAGCGCGCTGATTCCTACACCGCCGTTTGCGCGGCGCACGCTAAGGAGTCGCGCAGAGCGGACGTGAATTCGGCGGCAGCCTCGATGTTCGATATATGCGCCGCATCCAACTCCACGTAACGCGCGTCCGCAATCATGGCGGAGAGAACGCGCCCCTGCGCTGGAGTCGTGGAGGCATCGTACGCGCCGGAGATCACTGTCACGGGCACAGCCATCTGGGGCGCTTGCATGATCAGATCGGCATCGCGAATCGCTTCGCAGCAGGAGATGTAGCCCTGCGGAGAAGTATCGAGAATCATCTGGCGGACAAAGGCGATCGTTTCGGGGGCGCGCTCGATGAATCGCTTGGTGAACCAGCGCTCGATGGTAGCAGAGACAATCGCGCCCATTCCGCCGGCGCGAATGGCGGCAATGCGCGCGTTCCAGGTTTCCGGTTTGCCAATGTGCGCGGCGGTGTTGCAGAGCATCAGCCGCTCGAAGCGCTCGGGCGCGTTCGCGCCTAGCCAGATGCCCGTCTGGCCGCCCATGGAGATGCCGCAAAAATAGGCGCGGGAGAGTCCAGCGGCGTCGAGAACGGCAAGGACGTCGCGACCGAGGTCCTCTTGCGTGAATGCCCCCGCGGGGACGGAGGAGAGGCCGTGCCCGCGCGTGTCGTAACGCAGGATGCCATACTCGCTCGAGAGAGCGGAAACTTGCGGATCCCACATGGAGAGATCGGTGCCCAGCGAATTGGAAAAGAGAATCACCGGCGCGCCCGGCTTCCCTTCCAGGCGGTAGCGCAGGCGCACTCCGTTGTTTTCAGTGAAAGGCATAGGCGCAATCCTCGCTTAAGTTGGCAGTGGTATTGTCAGCTTTTTTCGGCTGCGAAATCATTTTTTGACGCCGCCGCGCGCGGACAAGACATTGTCGATCATCTCCGCCGCGGAGCCCAGATAGTACGCGGGATCGAGCAGCCGGGAGATCTCCTCGGCCGAAAACTGGCTGCGCACTTCGGCGTAAGACAGAAGCACGTCGGCGAAGTCGCGGCCGTCCTCGGAGGCGCGCCGTGCCGCCTCCTCGATGAGTTGGTGCGATTTTTCCTTGCCCAGCCGCTTTCGTAAAGCGAAAGCGACCGCCTCGGCGAGAACCAGACCGCGCGTCGCGTTCGCGTTGCGCAACATTTTTCCGGCGTGCACCTCGAGGCCGTCGACGACTTCTCTCATGTGAGCCAGGGCGCCGGCCACCAGCCGGAAAATCTCCGGCAGCGTTTCCCATTCGGCGTGCCAGCCGCCCAGGCCGCGTTCGTGCTCCTGCACCATCGCCGTCAGCATCGTGGAGACGAGCGCGGGCACGCGAAGAGCGGCGGCCAGAATTATCGCGGAGCCGACGGGATTGCGCTTATGCGGCATCGTGGAGGAGCCACCACGGCCCGGGCCGGACGGCTCGGCGACTTCGTCGATCTCGGTCTGCGACATCAGCGAAATATCGCGCGCCATCTTGCCCAGCGAGCCGGCCAGCAAACCGAGAGAAGCGGCGACTTCCGCCAGGCGGTCGCGATTCGCGTGCCACGGAAGTTCGGGCAATTCCAGCCTCAGGTCGCGCGCGAGCGCGGCGGCCACCGCTAAGCCGCGGTCTTCAAGCGCGGCCAGCGTGCCCACGGCGCCGCCAAACTGGAGCGCAAGCGCTTGCTTGCGCGAATCGCTGAGCCGTTGGCGATGCCGTTCGATGGCGGCGAGCCAGCCGGCGGCTTTCAGCCCCAGCGTGACGGGAGGTCCCTGCTGCAACCAGGTGCGGCCGGCGATGAGTGTGGACTTGTGCGCCTCCGCAAGGCGCGCCAAGGCGTCGGAAAGATGCGAAAGATCGCGGTCGAGCAGACCGAATGCCGCGCGCAATTGGAGCACCAGTCCGGTATCGATGGCGTCCTGGCTTGTGGCGCCCCAATGCACAAACGTGGCCGCCTGCGCGTCCGACTTGGCGACGAACTGAGTCAGGGCCTTGACCATGGGAATGGCGACATTGCCGGAGAGCGCGGCGGCGCGAGCGAGCGACTCCACATCGAACAACTCGGCGCGACATTGGGACTCGATCGGCCCGACCGCGTTCTTTGGCGCGATGCCGGCGCCCGCCAACGCGCGGGCCAGGGCGGCCTCGAAATCCAGCATGCCCTGGAGGCGCTGGCGATCGGAGAACACGTCGCGCATCGCGTCCGTGGTGAACAGCGGATCGAGCAAGCGAATGGAATCCGAAGCGCCCAAATGGCTCATCCTCGTGAAATGCGGCCGCTAGTGGTGAAATGCGGCCGCGGATGGACTCTAGTAGTCGAAAAAAACGGTTTCGCCATCGCCTTGCATGACGACATTCCACTCGAGAATACTTTCGCGCGAATTCCCGGCGCTCTCGCCGGAACGCCGGGCGATCAGGGTCGCTCGCCGCTCGGGCGGAACCAACTTCAAGATCGGATCCACGGCGTTGCCGGGCTCATCCGGAAAATAGAGGCGCGTCCAGAGCGGCTTCAGGAGGCCGCGCGAAAACACGGTGACCACGACGTGCGGCGCCTGCATATCGCCGTCGAGATACGGCACAGGTCCGGGCTTTACTGTCGTGAAACAAAAAGCGCCATCCTGATCGGTTTCCACGCGTCCGAAACCCTGGAAGCGCGGTGAGGAGTTCCCATCCGAACGCCGAGTATCGGCCGGCGGCATCTGCTTGCCAAATTTCGAGGAGCGCATCGGGAAGCGGCTTTCCGTCTCCATCCAGAACTCTCCCTCGAATCGTCACGAGCTGGCCGGAAATTCCGCGGGCCTCGAGATGTTCGCGCGTGAGGAAACAGACGCCCAGATGAAAGAAGGGTCCGACGGTTTGCGATGACGTGGGCGTCAGCGTCATCGGGACTGCTCCACGGGAGTGGCTTCGTGGCCGCGCAGAACGATATCGAAGCGATAGCCGAGGGCGTGTTCGGGAATGGTGTTCTCCCAATCGAACAGCGATATCAATCGGGTGCGCGCTTTCTCGTCCGGAACGCTATTGAAGATGGGATCGAATGGAAGCAGCGGGTCTCCCGGAAAATACATTTGCGTGACCAAGCGCGAGAGCAGCCCGGCGCCGAAGAGCGAAAAGTGAATGTGCGCGGGACGCCAGGCGTTGGGATGATTTTGCCAGGGGTACGCCCCGGGCTTTATGGAAACGAAGCGATAGCGGCCCTCGCTATCGGTGAGCATGCGTCCGCAGCCGGTGAAGTTCGGATCGAGCGGCGCGCCATGTTGATCGACGCGATGGCGGTAGCGCCCCGCCGCATTGGTTTGCCAGATCTCCACCAGCGCGCCGGGAATCGGCCGCCCGTCTTCATCCAGCACGCGCCCGCTCACGATGATGCGCTCGCCGATGGCCTCGCCGCTGTGCTGGCGCGTAAGGTCGTTGTCATTTTCGCCGATATCGCTGTGTCCAAAAACGGGGCCGCTCAGCTCGGACAAAGTGTGCGGGACCACGATCAGCGGCTGCTTCGGATAGCGTTTGCCAGTAGCAACGTACGCCGGATGAAAATAGCTCGGCTGCGTTCCGGGGACGACGCGGCCATAACCGACCACCCTGCCCGCAGCTAGCTTTTCCATGGAATCTTTTGGCATCGATGCTACTTCCGAGGCGCCGTGCTGCCTCTTCCCTCTTCGGCCTTCGCGTTCCCGCGGCCGTGCGCGATAGCCGTGCGCGGCTCGAGTTCGCGCCGCGTTTCGAGCTCGCCCGCGGTGGGCGGCGGCGTTTCCTTTATCATATCGGCAAAACGGATCGGCCAGCCAGTAGCCTCCTCCACCTGGCGGCGCGCGACTCCCGGATGCAAGTGCGTCACGGTGAGCTCTTTCGTCTCCGCGCCGGGTTCCATAATACAAAGATCGGTGATCACGGCGACAGGCCCTTTGCCCGGCAAACCCAGGCGCTGGTGCGCGCTTCCTCCATCGAGGTGACCGACGGAAGTGATGAAATCAACGTGCTCGACAAACGCGCGGCGCGATTGTTTGAGCGTGAAGCCCTCCATGGCCACGACGTCGCCATCGTGGAGCAGGTCGGAGATGGCCTTCCGCAGCGGGAGAATTTCAGCCATTTCAGGAATCTTCGGGAGACTGCGGGAAGTGCAAATCGAAGCCTTCCAGGGTTTCGACGATAATCTGGGAAACGGCGAGGTTGCGGAACCATTTGTGGTCGGAGGGAATGATGTACCAGGGCGCGTATTCCGTGCTGCAGTGGTGAAGCATGGCCTCGTAGGCAGCCACGTAGTCGTCCCAGAGCTTGCGCTCTTTTTCATCGGCCTTGGATAGCTTCCACTTCTTGCGAGGGTCGTCAAGCCTCGCTTCCAGGCGCTTCTTCTGCTCTTCCTTGCTGATGTGCAGGAAAAACTTCAGGATCGTCACGTCATTTTCCGCGAGGTTTCTTTCAAACCGATTGATCTCATCGTAGCGCGCCTTCCAGACATTCTTGGGCACGAGCTTGTGCACGCGAACCACGAGAACGTCCTCGTATTGAGAGCGGTTGAAGATGCCAAACATGCCCTTTTCGGGAACCGCTTTATGGATCCGCCAGAGAAAATCGTGGGCCAGCTCTTCGCTATTGGGAACTTTGAACGCGGTCACCGAGCAGCCTTGCGGATTGATGCCGGACATGACATGGCGAATGGTTCCGTCCTTTCCGGCGGTGTCCATGCCTTGCAGCACAATCAGCAGGGCGCGCTTCCGTTCGGCGTAGAACATGTTCTGCAAGTCATCTATGCGCCGGATCGCCTTTTCCAGCTTAGCTTCGGTCTTATGGTCGTGCTTGTAACCGTGCGTATCGGCCGGATCGAATTTGGCGAGATCTATCTTTTTGTCCGGCGGGACAATCATTTTGCGGTTGAAATCCATGGGGCCAGAGCTCCTGAGTTGTCTTTTGGAATTGTAAGCCGCTCGAGCGCCGCGGCGAAGAAGGTCACCTTCTGGCGATTGGCTTCGCGGTGGAGATGCTGGGAAAGGCCGCCACTCCTGCGCCGGACTCGAATCCCCAAAAATCGTCGCGGGCGAGGAACTCGAGCCCGGCCTCGATCTCTCCGGACTCCTTGCCGCGCACCCAGACGACGCGCGCGTCCAGGCGGCGGCCCGTGTCGAGGCGCACGCAAGTGAGCACCTGGTCCTTGCTCAGTTCGTGCCGGCAAAGGAAGGAAAAGCCGTGGGTGCTCAACACGTGGGTCTCGCTCTTTTCCTCCCAAGGCCCCTCAGGGGCTTCGCAGCGAACCACAATGGGGATGCGCGCGCGGACGCGGGGGCCGCGGCGCAAACATCCATAAAGTTCGGAGGCCCACAGGAGGATATCCAGCAACTGGGCCCGCTCCAAATTTTCCGGAGGCTCCGCGGCGCAAGCAATGTTCGTCGCTTCGCGCATGCATTGCTCCAAACAGCGGGCGGCCGATTCGTCGTGATTTTCATGGAAATTAGGCTCGCGAATCTGCGAGGCGATGGAGTCCAAGTGCCGGTAGGCGGAGGCCAGAAAGTGCGCGCGGCACACGGCGCGATCGTCGAGCGAAACTACGGCGGCTTCGGTGCACTCGTTGGCGGCGCATTGCGCGGACATTTTTTCGACGCTCCGAGGGGAGCCGCCCTCTGAAGGGCAGCGGGCCATAGTACAGCAAAGAGACGGGGATCAGAAGGAGCCCGAAGGCTTTTTCGCGAATGAATTACCGCGCTAGACGCTCTTGCCGGCGGCGGACCCGCTCGCCGCCAATTCGCGCACGGCGGCCTCGGCCGCGGCACCGAGAAGAGGGGCCTCCTCATTGAGCGCAATATGGATGGGGATATGCGAGAGCAACTCCTGAAATCTCTCCTTCTCACAAAACGCTTGGAAGAAGGCCCCGCTTTGCATCTTGGGCAAAATTTTGGGCGCGATGCCGCCGGCGACGAATACGCCGCCGCGCGCGAGAGCCTTGAGCGCCAGATTGCCCGCTTCGGCGCCGTATAACGTAACGAAGAGATCGAGGGTCTCCACGCACACCGGACAGCTGCCCTCGAGTCCCAGGCGGGTGATCTCCGGAGCGGGATCCGCACCCGGCTCATCGAAGCTCGGATGCCGGACATTCTTGTTCAGAAATTCGTGCAATACCAGAAAACCACGCCCCGAGACCACCAGTTCGAAGCTGATGTATGGATGCATGGTTTTAAGGTAGCGCAGCAACTCGATCTCTCGCTCCGTGCGCGGCGCGAAGTCGCAGTGACCCCCTTCGCTGGGCGACACAATGTAACGGCTGCCATTCCAATTGAGTATGGCTTCGCCCAGGCCCGTGCCCGCGGCGATGAGCGCCTGAGTGCCATGGGGCGCCGGCGTGCCTTCGTTAAGCGTGCAAAAGTCCTGCGGCGTGAGGCACGCCAGCGAATAGCCGGCGGCCTCCAGATCGTTCAGAATCACGATGTGGCGCGTACCAAGCTGCCGTTCGAGTGTATCGGCGTCCAGCCCCCAACTCAGATTGGTGATGCGCACGCTGCGGCCAGTCACCGGGCCGGCCACGCCGAATCCCGCGGCGGCAATTCTCCCGCGAGGCGAACCGGAAATGTACTGGCCCGCGCGGCTGAGAAAATCGTCGATGATGTCGTCGAATCGCGTGTACTCGTGATTGGCATAACGGTGGATAAAGGCGACGGAGAGGCAGCCCTTGTTACTCGACGCTGGGTCCGGCTTTGAATCCATAAGGGCAATATTTGACCTGGCGGTGGGCCTGCATGAGGATGGTGCCGCCCGGTGGGGCGTCTCGTAGACGCCGCGCGATTTCATGCCGACAAAGCGGTTCTCGACCAGGTCGACCCGCCCGATGCCGTGGCTGGTCCGCCGAGGGCGTTGAGGGCCTCGCAGGACGCCGGCCGGGCTGAGTGCGGCCGGCCGTTCACGGGCAACGCAGTCCCCCCTTCTCGAACTCGAGCTCCACGTGCTCGGCCCGGTTGGGGGCGTCCTCCGGGGACACCGAGAGCTTGAACATCCCCCGGTTGGCCCGGGTCGTCGGGTCAACCAGGGATCCTCCAGGATGCCGGCCTCATAGGAGATGTGCAGGAGGTTCCGGTCCATCGAATACGGCTTCCTGAGCGACGCCTCGACGGGGATCGGTGCTCCCTGCAGTAGGCGATCATCTCGGCGGCCCGGGAAAGGCGCGCGGAAGACTCGATCTTCCAGGGCGCGATGATCTCAGGCGGGGCGAGCGCCATGTAGGTGAGCTCGAAGCGGCATTGGTCGTTGCCCTTGCCCGTCGCGCCATGGGCGACGGGTCGGCCTTCTCCTTTTTCGCGATCTCGACCTGCGCCTTGGCGATGAGCGGGCGGGCGATCGAGGTCCCGAGATGGTACTGGCCCTCGTAGACTCGCGTTGGCGCGGATCATCGGATAGATGAAGTCGCGCGCGAACTCCTCGACGAGGTCGACCGTGTAATGCTTGGAGGCCCCGGTGCGGCGGGCCTTCTGCGGCCAGGCCCTTCAGCTCCTCTTCCTGGCCGATGTCGGCCGCGAAGGTGACGATCTGGGCGTCGTAGGCTTCGCGGAGCCACTTGACGCCGGGCGGGGCCTGGCCAGCCCAGTTCAGCGCCGAGCGCAGCGACGGGCTGTCGATGGTGAGCGTACCCTCCATCATCATGCTGGTGCGGTCGGCGACCGTGCCGTCGAAGGCGAGTTTTAGGGGCGCAGACGACAGCCTCGCCTTCAGGCCGGAGCGCTCGCCCGACAAGGCTGCGACGAAATCGCTCGCCGAAATCGAGCCGTCGACCCGCTCCCCGCGCCAGTCGAACTGGCCGGTGGCGGCAAAGGAGCGCGAGATCGAGGGCCACGCCAGCGACAGGTCGATATTTCCCAATGTTTCCGCACCGCCGGCCCCGGTGCCGGTGTAGTCGAGCTCGCCGTCCTCGATCCGGATTCCGGAGAAAGACAGCTGGTTGTCGGCGTCGGGCTTCATGGTG
>CAVPFR010000055.1:0-231784 GCA_963703785.1 uncultured Acidobacteriota bacterium
CCGATAGCGAACGTGAGGATCGTCATCATGGGTCCGCTGTGTAGGATCAAGGGGATCGCCAATATAATCAGCATCGCCAGCGAAATGGAAGCGAGGCGGAAGCCGACGTATTCTCCGAACTTGTAGGTTTCCTTCACATCGGAAGCAATGAGTGGTCGGATCTGGAGGCCTGTCAAGCTCGTCACGGGAGTGGCTATGGCCATGCCAAGCGCATACTGGCCCACGATCACCGGGGAAGAGAGTTTCGCCAGCGCCACGAGCGCTCCCCATTGACATGCCGAGTAGATGGTGTTTCCGACGAATGTCCAGCTGAAATTGGCGCGTAGTGAAAGGCCGCGAGCAATCGAAGGTGAGGCCCCAAAGATGCTAGGTGAGCAGGTTTCCGCCATTTTTAAGACTTAATCTCTCTCTGTCAGAAACACGTGTTTGTCACGCCTTGCATCGGGCTATCCCCAACTCGCCACAACGGCGTGGTTCAGCCAAAACGCGACACCGGTCACTCTACGCCCATGCCAAAATCTGTAAAGATGACGATAGTGAAGTGGTCGCTTTACTCCCAAATTTGAGGTAGACAGTCTCTATTAAGCGAGGTTTCTTCAGGTGTTCCCGAAGATCTTCTAAGGGATTTCCATGGTGTAACGGTCGGGATCCTTCCTGCGGAGATAGCTTGGAGGTGGAGATCGTTCGCGGCGGCGGGGGAACCGTCCCACAAGGCAACGTCTACTTTGAACGTCAACATCGCGAGCACCGACGGCGACACGACTTACTATTTCAACTTCAATGACGGCTTGGGCAAAGGAACGACCAATGTGGAGTTCGAGCCCGGCACGCTGAGCGGCGCCACCAAGGCTCCTCCATACGGGCTCATGCAGGGTGTGGGAACAAACGTAATCGACTGAAGGCGGGCTGCGGTCGCTCCGGTCGCTCGGTCCCCGGGGGCGGCCTAGTTTCCGCCAGGACCGGAGGCATCCGCCGTCGGCTGGGCCGCAGGGCCGGCATTAGGACGCAGCGCGAAGTAGTTGCGGCCGAACGCGGCTTGAGCGCCGCCTGCCTGCACGACCACGGCTTCCACGGTGTAGCGGCCGGTCATGATTTCATTCAGCGGCAAACTGATGCGGAAAGAAGCGGTGTGCGTTTTATCGTCCACTTGCGCGGGCGCCACCATGGGCGTCTGGCTGAGGCGGGCGCCGTTGCGGAAAAATTCAAGTCCGGCGCGCAATTGATTGGGGTCGTCTTTCTCCGGAACGTAGGCCTGGAAGAAAATATAGAGCATCTGCTGATTGGTGAAGACGCGGGTTACGCTGGGAATGATGCGCTCTCCAGCAACGTCGAGCGGCGATTCCTTGAGCTTGGCATCCGGCGCGAAGCCTTTGGTCTGCACCTCGGAAGTTTTCTGCGCTTGCACCAGCTGGCTCGACAGCACCACGGAACTCAACTGCATGCGATCGGTTTGCACGGCCGGCAGCTTCAGATCGTCCTCGAAGGTGCCGATACGGCCGGATTCATTTTCCCGCGCGAGAAACTTCAGTTTGTAATTTCCGGGAGGCAAAATAATCCCGCCCTGATAGACCAGAGCGTTCTGCTGCAACTCTTCGTAACGCTCGGAATCGAGGCGCACCGTAATGGTGTCGCGCAAGGCGCCGGCGACGCGGTTGGATTGCGTGTCGCGTATCTCGGCGGCAAAGTCGAATTCCACCTGCCGCCTTCCGCTCTTTTGCGCCCATTGCAAAGCGCTGGCCGCGACTTTGGCGGAGATGGGCACGAAGATCTGCTTGTTGTTGAGGCGGAAATAGGCCGATTCCACGGCGATCGGCAGTTCCACCACGGGAGTCTCGGAGCGCATGGCGTCTTCCAACTGGCGCTCGCGATCCTCGGTGGTGTAGACGCCAAAATCCTTGGGCGCGTAATAACCCTGGCGGTAGCGAATGCGCACTCCGGGCACGCCGGCAAGCTTCACGCGAATGCTGCGCCACAGCCCGTCGTGCTGGGCGTCCGTGCTGTAGTAGCCGAGCAGGTAGTAGCCGTCGGTATCCGCTTGCACCGAATGGAAGGCCTGGCCGAGATCCCCGAGATCGAAGAAGCTGCGCCCGCCGGTATCGGCGGCAAGAGTGGCCAGAGTTTCGCGCGAATCCTGGCGCGACTGGCTTTGCTGGAAGACGGCCGCTCCGGTGAACATGGCGTTTCCCGCCGAAGCGCCAACGCTGGCGTCGCCGCCGGGGATTTCCGCCAGCAGCCCGCGGGAGTCCACGGTGTAAATGGACATGTTGGCGCGATTGGAGGCGTCGGTGGTGGCGCGAAGCTGCGAACGATTATCCTCGCCCGTCTGGGTGATGCCGCTGGTGAACTGCATCACCGATTTTTTGCCGGGAATGTCTTTCAGCAAATCGGCCAGCGACTCCAGAGCGATCAGCTTGCGGTCCGTATTGAAGGCGTTGAATTCGGTATCGTCGGCGCTGAAAGCCGCGTCTGTATTTCGGTTGTCGCGGCGTCAATTCCGCTGGAGGTGGCCGCGGCCAGCGACGCAAGCTGCGACTCCTTGCCGGGCAGCAGCGCGTCGACGGCGCTATTGAGCAGATCGCGATCGTTGGTGAAATCCGCGACGACTTTGAGCTGATTGCCGAACGCCACCACGCCCACCAGATCGGCGGGCGTCATCTGCTTGCTCAGGAATTGCTTGGCGGCCAGGGTCGAGCGCGTGAGGTCATTGGGCTGCAAGGAAGTAAGATCGAAAAAGAGAACGATCATGCGCCGGTCGCGAATCTGTTGCCGCACTTGCTCCGGCTGGCTTACCGAGCCGATGGGGATGGTGATGGGCGCGATCTCCTCGGCGCCGGCCTTCTCGAGCCTCTCCACGTCGTAATAATCGAAGGTGGAGATCTTCTGCTCCTTGCCATTTTCGGCGACGCTGAACTGGTCCTGCCGCAGTCCCTTCAGGGGGTTGCCATTGCGATCGGTGACCTCGACGTCGACCTCCACCAGATTGACCGTCGCGCGGATCGTTCCTTTGTGGTTCGGCGAGACTTGCGAGGCGGCTGGCGGCGCAGCAGGAGGCGGGGCGGCTTCTGCGGGATTCTGGGCCAACCCCGCGGGGGCCAGGACAAGGCCAGCAACGGCGATGAGTGCGATGAAGCGGCGAATTGCGTCTCTGCATATTCAGGACTCTCTAGAACGTAAACCGCGTCACGATATCCATCGTGCGCATGTCGGCGCCGGCTACCTCTCCGAAAGTGGTGGAATTCACCAGCGTGGAGAGGCCCGTAAAATTGGGCGTGTTGGTGAGATTGGTAATCTCCCAGCGAAGATCGCAGGCGATGCTTGCGATCCCTGCCAAGCGGGAACGTCTTGGCGAACTGCAAATTCCACACAAACGTTCCCGGGCCTTCGATGGTGTTGCGCGCGGCATCGCCGAACTGGCCTGCCGGCGGCACGACAAAGCAGGAGGTATCAAAGAAATTCAGCGGCACGCCGCTGGCGGCCGGCATTGGGATTGCAGATCTGGTCGGCGCGGGTGGAGAAAACGCCGCCGCTGCCGGTATTGCCGGCCGAGGTGCCCATTACTTGGGCCGTAAAGGGCGTGCCGGTCTGCGCGCCGATATTCCCGCTCAACCGCCAATCGCCAAACAGGCCGCCGACCCATCCTTTTTGCGCGAATCGGTGGCGTTCGTCCGAACGGCAATTCGTAAAGATAGTTGATGCGCGCGCTGCTGGCGAATATCGAAGAGAGGAGAGGCCGTACTCGGCCTGCAAATGTTGGCGTCCTGCACCACGATGGGCGTGCCGCCGCCAATGGAACTGGCGTCGTCGGTCGATTTCCCATACGTGTACATGCCGTTGATCATGATGCCGTGCGCCAGGCGGCTCTGCAGCCGGACTTGCAGGGAGTTGTAGATGGAATTTCCACCCGAAGTGTCGTAGATGAAGTCGGCGGCATTGGGGATGGGCCCGGTGGGCGTGAGCTTCCGGGCGCCGGGCGGTTTGGCGCGAACAGCATATCGAGATCGCTGCCTTTGGTTCCCGTGTAGGTAAGCACGAAAGCGGTATTGGGGGCGATGTCGGTCTCTATCGATAGATTCCAGATCTGCGCGTATCCCACTTTGTAGTTCGGATTCACGGCGTAGGTGTTTTGCACTGTATTCTGGGCCGCGACGGTGAGGGGGAAGCCGTCTGCAGCGTGAGGAGATCGCTCGGGCTCGAGATGCGCAATTGGGAATTGACCCAGGGGGGCTGGTTAGCCAATTCGGAGAGCAGTTGCGTGTAGATGGACTCGTTGTAGAAGAGACCAAATCCGGCGCGGACCACCATGCTGTGGTTCGCCTGCAACGATTTGATCGGCGGTCTCCAAGCCAGGTCCGATGCGCGGCGACCAGTGATTGTAGGCGGCGCCGGATAGCCAGCTGGGAAGCGCGCCACTAAAGGGCCCGGCTTCGCCCGGAATCAGCCAGCGCAACCTGCTGAGCAGCGGGGGCGTAGTCCAGGTTCGATAAATGTCCGTAGAGCTCCGTGGGCGGGGTGAACAATTCGTAGCGCGCGCCGAACTGCAGCGTGAAATCGGAACGGCGCCCGCCAGTCGTCGCTGACGTAGCCCACGGCGCCCCAGCTGCGAAAATAGGAGCTGGGAGTTCCAAAGCGCTCGTTCGTGGAGTAGGGATAACCGAGGAGAAAATCCGCGAAATCCAGGCCGTGCCGGAAACGGCCCGCCCGTTGGCGCCGATCAGCGAAGTCTCCAGCCCGCTGAAGGTGAACAGGCCTTCGGGCGTCTGGTCGGAATTCGTATTGTTCTCGATGCGCCGAACTTCCGCCCCAAACGTCACCGTATGCTTGGGGAGCATGTAGGTAACCGCATCGACAAACCGATAGGTCTGATTCCGCGCCAGGGAAGGCGCGGCCGGACTCACACGCGTGAAGTTGTTGAAACTGAGCGACGGCACTTCCCAGTCGATGGGCGCGGTGGAAACTCCGGTAATCCCCAGGTCGCCGGCCACGTTCTGGGAGAAGGCGAAGTTGTTCAGGGTTTGCACGCGGTTGCGGGAGAAAATGAATTGCGAATCGTTAATCCATTGACGCGATAAATTTTCGGTGAGGCCGGCGGTCACGGACTGGCCGAACGTGGACACGTCGCTTTCCAGATCCGGAAAGGACTGAAAGGCGTGATTGCTGGAATCGCTGAGGGCGTAGATCAGGGCGCGTTCAATTTCGGCGAGATGGTCTGCAGCAGGCGGGCGTTGAAGCGATCCTGCTGGGTGGGAACGCTCGTTTGCAGATGGAAGTTGTCCACCAGGCCGGGAACGTTAGGCAAGGGAATATATTGCAGCAGCCCGAGGGAGGCGGAATTGAGCATGGAAGAAGGAATCTGGCAGACGGCACTGCCCCCGGCATTCGGAAGATAGAGCTGCGGCTGGGGGTTCAGGCCGCAGAAATTTCCGCCGCGTTCCGCCGCCGTGGGCACCGTCGAAAATTGATCCACCGCGTTGCGCGCCCAGGTGCTATCGAAATTGAGGAAGAAAAATGTTTTGTCGCGGCCGTCGTAGAGGTGAGGAATCACCAGCGGGCCGCCCAGGTTGCCGCCGATCTGTTCGGTCCAGGCTCCGATCTTCGGCGGGTTCGCTTGCGTGATGGAATATGGCCTGGCGTCAAATGCGGAGTTGCCGTACTGATTATAGAAGCTTGCGCGCACCCGGTTGATCCTCTGCCGGATGACGCGCTGCATGCCCCAAAGCGCCGCCACGCCCTGCGGCGCGGGGCGTGCTGCCTGGCCCTGCCGCCCTCCACCCCCGCCTCCTCGCGCTACCGCGGGTCCGCCGCCGCGTCCGCCGCCGCCTCCACCGCCGCCGAATCCACCGGGTCCGCCGAAGCCGCCGCCGGGAAGACCGGGCGTAGCCGCTCCCCCGGGCTGCGCGCTGGGAGCTCCGCCCTGAAAGTTACCACCCGTGCCTCCAAAGCCACTCTGGCCCGCCTGCCCGGGACCTTGCAACTGGATTCCGCCCGGCGGCGGCGCTCCCGCGAATCCGGCGTTCTGATCTCCCTGGCCTACGGTGCCATTCATCAGAAATGCGTCGGACGAGGCAGCCTGCCCTAGCGCTCCGTCATTCGGTGCTCCACCCTCCGCTCCCGGCCCCGCCGCTTCCTCGCCCGCCGCCAGGTTCTGATTGTTGAGAATCACTTGCTGAAAGGCCCCGCCCTGCCCGGCTGGTCCGCCCGCTGGTCCAGTTGATGATCCGGCCTGCGCCACCGTGCCATTCTGGCCTGCGCGGGGTGCGGCGCCACCGCCGGGAAATGGCCTGCGCCTGAATCCGCCTCCGCCTGGGCCGTTGCCTTGTCCTCGACCTTGTCGGGGATTTTGACTCGCACTTTGATTGGGAGCTTGAGTGTTTGAATTGGGCGACGCGGCGGGGTTCTCGCCGGCGTTGCCGGAAGCCGCGGCGCCTGCGGCAGGGGCGGCATTCTGCGCAGTCGCAGTCGGCGGCGTCTCTATGCTCTGCAGCGAGGCCACCTTGAGCGGTACATTGACGGCGGCTGGCGTACTACCCAGGTCGAACTCCTGAGTGGCGTCATCAAATCCCAGTTGGCTGACTTCAATGCGGTAGTGGCCCTGGGGCAAAGCCGGCAGATCGAAGTGGCCGTTTTCGTCCGTCCAACTGACCCAGGCGCGTCCAGTGCCCGTTTCCACCAGGCGCAAAGTGGCGCCGGGAACGCCCACTCCTTGCGAAGTTCGCACGACTCCCGCGGCCGATCCAGTCGGCGGAGTTTGCGGCGGCACGGGTGCCTCTTGCGCGCCAAGGCGAAATGCAGATGAGAGAAAAAGAAGGAGAAGCGACGCCGCGAAGCCAAGCCGCACAGTCATGTTTTTTCGCAAGAGACCAGAACCCTCTGACCTGGCGATTAGGACTTAAGGCGTCTACTTTTACAATATCCCACTTTTATGACAGCCGGCGGGCCCGATTTTCCGGCCGGCGGCGAAGGCATCGGTCCTAAGCCCAGCCGCCTCGCCGCTCGATGTGCCCGGGGCCGCGCCCAAAAATCGGCGCAATTTGCGCTTCCCACTCTGTGCCCAGTTTTAGACGCGAGGTTCCGGAGAAACGTTACCCTGGCCCGGCGCGCATGTGCGTGCGACAATGCGCGCGGGCCCGAATGGCCCTGATGAACGCAATGAACGCCTGGCCCATTTTGCTCTCGGCCGCAGCCGCCGCCGGCGCGGGCGTAGCCGCATGGGCTGCGGTGTATCCCACCTCCGAGATTTTTGGCCCCGCGGTGCACCACACACTCAACGCATCCACCATCGCGCTTACGTTTGACGATGGCCCCAATCCCGCCTGTACGCCACAGCTTCTTACCCTGCTGGAGCGTTACGGCGCGCCCGCAACTTTTTTCCTGGTGGGCCGCTTCGCGCGCGCCTGCCCGGAATTGGTGCGCGAGATTTCCGACCGTGGCCACACGATAGGCAATCACACCGAAACGCATCCCAACCTGGCCTGGATGCCGGCGTGGCGAATCGCCGAGGAGCTCCAGGCCTGCCAGGACAGCATTTTCAGGTCCTTGCGCTCCGGGCCGAGGGGGCACCTTTCTGCATGCGCCCTCCCTTTGGTTATCGTGGCCCGCAGCTTTGGACCGCGATGCGCTCGGCAGGCCTGAGCTCGGTGGCCATGTGGTCGCTCGGTTCTTACGACTGGCGGCACCGTTCCGCGCCGCGGCTGATCGAACGGCTGGGCGCGGTGAGCAAGCGAAGCGGCGCAAACTTAAAGTCCGCGACCGAAGGCCAGCGTCGCGACGCGAACGCAGGCTCGAACAAACCAAGAGAGAAACACGGCGGCGAAATCGTTCTGCTGCACGACGGCGATTTCCGCCAACAGGGAAGCCGCCGCGAACACGTGCTGGCCGCGCTCGAACACTGGCTGCCCCGCTGGCGCGACGCCGGTTTCGAGTTTGTTACAATGAGCCAGCTTACCGAGCCGCGCGAGAGCGCCCGGAGCTAAACCGCGACATGAATCGCGCGGCAGGAATTTTGAGTATGCCGGGCAGGAGCCAGGACTAAATGGACGAGCGACAGTTTTACATCGAGCGCCAGGAGACGAAAAACCTGACCTTGGTGTGCACGCATTGCCGCCAGGAAAATTCCTATCCCATTCGCTGGGTGGTGCGCACTAAGAAGAAGGAGCTGCCGCGCGGCAGCGGCGAAGAAGACCGCCGGCGCTTCGCCAATGCGCGCTCCTACATGGTGCGGGTCGACGAGATGGTCGCCTGCCGCAATATCCGTTGCCGCAAGCGCTTCGAACTCACCGGCCAGAGCGTCGTGCTAACCTCGGACGCCGGCGGCGCGCAGCCCGGTCCCGACTTCGACCCCGAAAATTTCGGCAACCGCTGAACGCTTCTCTCCGCGTTTGAAGCGATGAGAAAAACCTCCCACACACGACGGCATCGCGACTCGAGGCACGGCGCGAAACAGCCTGAAGTATTCAATCCGGCTCGCGCGGCTCTCCTCGATAGCCCGGACCGATTCGATTATCTGCCACCGGAGCTCATCTTCGCGCATCTCGATCCGCCGCAGGGCGCCTTGGTAGTCGATTTCGGCGCGGGCACGGGAAGATTTTCGATCGAGCTGGCTCAGCGCCGGCCGGACCTGAAGGTAATCGCCCTCGACGAGCAACCGGAGATGCTCGAGCTGCTGGAAGCCAAGCCGGCCGCGCAGCAGCTGTCCAATATACGGCCCCTGCTCGTAGACGAGATCGATTCCTTGAAAGGCGCCGCCGATCGAATTTTGGCCATGAACGTCTTGCATGAACTGGGAGACGCGGCGCTGCGCGGGATGTCGCGCTTGCTCAAGCCACAAGGATCGCTTTTGATCGTCGATTGGAATAGCGCCGTCGACCGCCCCATCGGCCCGCCAAAGGACCACACCCATACTCCGGACGAAGCGCTCGCGCGTCTCGGCAAAGCAGGGTTCGAGGCCATCTCTCTCGAGCCTCTGCGCTACCACTTCGTTCTGCGCGCGGAGCGCAAGAGAGCCAAGCGCCAGGCAAAGCAAAAGAAGTCCCAGCCTAAGAAACGGCAACCTAAGAAGCGGAAGCGGCAGGCTCGCAAGAAGTAACGTCGCACGACAATCGCAAATGCAATCCGGATCGCGCTGCCGCGGCCTGTTCAGGCCGCGAGTTGACACACTTCGCTCTAGTTGACAACCCTTAGCTTCAAGTGATAGTTTCCCGCCACCTCTTAGAGGAATAATATCGAGCGAGTTACGAACCGGATCGTTACGAGGTTCGTATGGTGGCAGCGAGGAAGTCCGTCCGGGCCCCAGCTAGGACACCTGCCTCTCCCCTGGTACGCAGGCGTTCCCCGCGGTCGCAGGTCCGCGCCATGGCGAGATGGCTGGCGCTTATCGCCGTCACGCAGCAGGTTGCCTGCGGCGGAAAAACTACAACGGCCGCGACTCCTGCGGATCCCGCACCGGTCGCCAGCGTCACGATATCTCCCTCCTCGGCCCAACTCTCGGTTGGGGGAAACGTCCAGTTCGTTGTGACCGTGCAAAATACCTCGAATCCGGCGGTCACGTGGGAGGTGAACGGAATCCCCGGCGGCAATTCAACCGTCGGCACCATCACGCCCGCGGGTGCGGCCACAGCCTCCTATCTGGCTCCCGCAAGCGTGGCGGCTGCCCGTGATGGTTACGGTCTCCGCCGTGCTGCAAGCAGACGGCGTGACCAATGGTTCAGCCACGGTCACCGTCAGCCCACCATCCTCCGCACAGATCAGCATCTCTCCGCCAAACGCGAGTGTCGTTGAGGGAACGTCGCAGCAGTTCAGCGCCGCCGTTCAAAATGGGCCGCCGGCCGTGATCTGGGAGGTAAACAACATTGATGGCGGAAACTCCACGTTCGGGACGGTGAGCTCATCGGGTTTCTATGCCGCGCCCCGCCGCATTCCCAATCCTTCCGTGGTGACGATCACGGCACTGCTGGCGACCAATTCGGCGATATCGGGAAGCACGAGCATAACGATCATCGCTCCTTCCGTGAGCATAAGCATTTCTCCCAGCACGGCTAATCTGGCCACCAACCAAGTGCTGCAATTTGCCGCAACGGTGCAAAACTCAAACGCGGGCGTAGTCTGGCAAGTCAGCGCTCCCCCCGCCGATAGCAATGAGGCAATCGGCACCATCACTTCTTCGGGAAGCTATACCGCGCCGGGAAATGTTCCGAGCGACGCAAACGTAACCGTCACAGCCGTGCTCCAAACCAGCCCTCCCGTATTGGCGTCCGCGGGTGTAACGATTGTCCCGCCCGGCTCCTTTACGGGCGTGTATTCCTGGAGAAACGACAACAGCCTCACGGGGCAGAACACGCAGGAAGCTACGCTTACGTCATCGAGTGTGAGTGGCGGGCAATTTGGAAAATTGTTTGGCTGCCCTGTCGACGGACAGATCTATGCCCAGCCTCTCTATGTCTCCAGTGTGGCGATTCCAAATCAAGGAACTTTCGATGTCGTCTACGTCGCCACCGAAAACGACAGCGTGTATGCGTTTGACGCGGACGCGGGCTCCTGCGAAGTGCTGTGGCAGGCGAGCTTTATCGATTCGGCCGCGGGCGTGACCACGGTCCCAGCCTCCGCTCTCGGCCAGCAGCAAGACATCGTGCCGGAGATCGGGATTACCGGCACTCCTGTGATCGACCCGGCGACGGCAGCGCTCTATGTGGTCGCCAAGACGGAGGAAAACGGCGTCTACGTGCAGAGGGTGCACGCGCTCGATCTGACAACGGGCGCGGAGAAATTCGGCGCGCCGGTGGTGATCCAATCGAAAGTAAGCGGCAACGGAGACGGCACGCAATCCGGCCAGGTTTCTTTTGACGCACTCCACGAAAATCAACGCTCGGCGCTGCTGCTGGCGGGCGGGAATCTTTACGTGGCCTTCGATTCTTACGAGGACACGGACCCGGTTCATGGCTGGCTATTCGCCTACAATGCCGCGAGTCTGACTCAGGCTCCTTCGGCTGTTTTCAATAGCACGCCCAACGGCTCCCGCGGCGGAATCGGGGAGAGCGGCGCGGCGCCCTCGTACGACGGCAATGGAACTGTTTTTGTAGCCACATCGGATGGCACGTTTGACGCCGGAATGGGCGGCAGCGACTATGCCGAAAGCCTGCTCCGCCTAAACATCAACTCGGGCTTAAAGGCGGCGGATCGCTTCACGCCGCCGGCCCCGGGCATACAGCTTCTCGGTACGGACGGCGTGCTGCTTTTACCGGCTGCGGCCGGCAGCGTGGCGCATCCGAATCTGGCGCTCGCAGGAAGCCAGGCGGGCAGTCTCTATTTGGTCGATCGAGATAATTTGGCAAAAGACGGCGCCCTCGCGACGCTTTGTTTCGGCGCATTCGCTTCCGTTACGGGCACACCTGCTTATTGGAATAGCACCGGTACACCCACCATCTATGTGGCAGCCGCGGGCGGCACGCTCGCAGCGTTTCCCGTGGTGAACGCCAGCTTTAGCTCGCCCTCGTGTCCAGGGCCAAGCTCGCAATCACCCGAGGTCTTCAACACCTACGGCGCTTCGCCGGCGATCTCGTCGAACGGAACCTCGAATGGCATCGTCTGGGCACTCGACAATAGCGGATATGCCGGCGCGGCAGGCACATCCTCGCCCGCGATTTTGCACGCTTACGATGCCACGAATTTAGGCAACGAGTTGTTCGCGAGTCCCGCGAGCGGGACCGGCGCGGCTGGGCTGGCGGTGAAGTTTGCAGTGCCCACGGTGGCAAACGGGATGGTGTTTGTGGGAACGCAAAACGAGCTTTCGGTTTTTGGCTTGCTTCCCTGAACGGGCCTAGAGGTATTTACCGCTACATGCCTTCGTAGTTTGGGCCCCCGCCGCCCTCGGGGGGCACCCAATCGATGATCTGATACGGGTCGGCGATGTCGCAGGTCTTGCAGTGCACGCAATTCGAGAAATTGATCTTCAGCCGCCGCCCGCCTTTGTCTTCCACCATTTCGTAGACGGCCGCGGGACAAAAATATTGGCAGGGATTGCCGTATTCGGTGACGCAGCGGCCAACGCAGATGCTTGGATCAAGGACGTGCAGATGGCAGGGCTGATCCTCTTCGTGGCGAGTCCCGGAATGATAGACGTCGGTCAGGCGGTCGAAGGTGAGCACGCCGTCACCCTGAAAACGCGGGGGCGCGGACTTGCGCCGTCAAGGGCGCCGTCGAGCTTGTGATACTCCTCGTAGCCGGCCGGAATGCGCATGGGATCGATCAAGCCGCGGCCGCCGGTGAGATATTGCACGGCGGTGTGCGCCAGGCCGCGCCAGAGGCCGTGCTGAAACGATTGATGGAAATTGCGCACGGCGCGCAATTCGGGCGCGATCCAGCTCTCGTCCACTTTGCGGCGAAAGGCGGATAGCTTGGCGGCGGAAGGATCTTCCGCGCGTAAGGCGTCCAGAATCGTCTCGGCGGCAAGCATGCCGCTCTTGATGGCCATGTGAATGCCCTTCAGGCGCTGGGCATTGAGCAGGCTCGCGGAATCGCCGATGATCAGGCAGCCGTCCAAATACGTCCGCGGGATGGAGTACCAGCCGCCCACGGGCACCGTCTTGGCGCCGTAGCGCACCAGCTTGCCGCCTTCGAGAATGCGGCGCACGAACGGATGCGTCTTGAAGAGCTGGAAGGCTTCGTGGGGATCGAATCGCGGATTGTGGTATTCGAGGCCGGTGACCAATCCCAGCGAGACGCGATTCTCGCGCAGGCCGTAGACCCAGCCGCCGCCGTACATGCTGGAATCGAGCGGCCAGCCCAGCGTATGGGCCACCCAGCCCGGGCTGATGCGGCCCGGCGGAACCTCCCACAGCTCCTTCACGCCGATGCTGTAAACCTGAGGATTCAGGCCGTCGAGATTTTTCTCGGCAACGAGTTTTTTGGTCAAAGAGCCGCGCGGCCCTTCCGCGAGCACCGTGACCTTGGCGCGCAGTTCGTATCCGGGCGTGAAATTGTCTTTGGGCTTGCCGTCTTTGTCGCGGCCTTTGTCTTCCGTGATCACGCCAGCGACCGCGTCGCCCTCATAGATCAACTCGGCGCCGGCGAATTGCGTGAAGATATTGACGCCGGCCTGCTCGACAAGTCCGCCGAGCCACTTCACCAGCTTATTTAGCGACACGACGTAATTGCCGTGGTTGCGCAAGGGCGGCGGCGTGATGGGGAGCTTCCAGGCGCGGCTCGCGGTGAGAAAATATGCGGCATCGTCTGTAACCGGCGTGTCCAGCGGCGCGCTCGTGGCAAAGTCCGGAACCAGTTCGGCCAGCGCGCGGGGATCGAGCACGGCGCCTGAAAGCTGGTGCGCGCCGATTTCACGGCCTTTTTCCAGAACGTAAATGCCTTCGGAGGAAAGCTCGGGTTTGGCGCCCGATTCGTTATGCTGGCGGATCAATCGAGCCAGATGCAGAGCGCAAGCAAGTCCGGCGGGCCCGGCGCCGACGATCAGCACGTCCGCGTCCAGCCGCTCGCGTTCGGGGCTCACGGTTCGATTCTAGCAAGAAAGCTTGCTATGACCGTGGAAAGCTACTTCTTTTCGAGGAGTTCGGTGAGAGCGGGGATGAGCTCGAAGATATCGCCGACGATGCCATAGTCGGCGACTTCAAATATAGGCGCGTTCTTGTCCTTATTGATGGCCACGATGGTGCGCGAGCCCTTCATGCCCACGACGTGTTGAATGGCGCCGCTGATGCCCAGTGCGAGATAGAGCTTCGGCGCGACCGTCTGCCCCGAACTGCCGATCTGGCGATCCATGGGCAGCCACCCTTCATCGCAAATGGGGCGCGACGCCGCCAATTCGCCGCCCAGGAGCTTGGCCAATTTCTCGGCCATGGGGATGTTTTCGGGCGCCTTGATCCCGCGGCCTACCGCCACGAGGATGGGCGCTTGGGTCAAGTCCACTGCTTGCTTGGCTTCGCGGAAAAGCTCGAGCGGCGTGGTGCGAATCTGCTCCGGCTTCAAATCGACAGTTACCTTGGTAACCGGTGCGGGTGCAGCGCCCCGCGCGATCTGATCTCCTCGAAATGCGCCGGCCTGAAAAGAAGCAAACCAGGGCGGCGCACCCATAAACGATACGTCCGCGGCGGTTTTACCCTGGAACATTTGCCGAACGAATATCACGCGGTCTTTCTCCGCGCGATAGCCGATGCAATCGCCGATCATTCCTTTGCCCAGCGACGCGGCCAGTTTGGGCGCGTAATCGCGCACTTGATAGGTGTGGGGAAAGAGGACGAGATCGGGCTGAAATTGGGTAACTGCCTGACCAAGTGCGATGGTGAAACCGTCCGGGGTGTATCGGTCGAGCAGGTCGTGTTCGACCAGGAGAACTTCCGCGAGCTGGTTCGCCGCCAATTCGTCGGCGAGTCCACGCACTCCTTTGCCGATCACCGCGGCAGCCACGCGGCTCGCCGGCTGCGCCGCAGCCATTTGCTGCGCCGCGACCAAAGTCTCAAAGCTGACGGGATTCCACTTGCCCTCGCGCTGCTCGGTGATGACCAGAATCTTCATGTTGTCTTCGAGTCGTGCCTATAAAACTCGCGCTTCGTGGCGCAGTTTCTCGATCAGCTTGGCGGCGGCTTCCTTGGGGCTGCCGTCGATGAATTCGGTCTTCTTGGTTTTCTGCGGCACGTAGATGCGCTCGACGCGCTCCGTGGGCTCCTGCGCCACTCCCAGCGATTCCCGCGAAATGACGGCAATCTCTTTCTTCTTCGCCGCCATGATTCCCTTCAGCGACGCGTAACGCACTTTATTGATGCCCGACTGGATGGTGAGCACGGCCGGCAACGGCAACTCCTCCCACTGGAACCAGCCCGATTCCAATTCCCTTTTGAGCCGGAGCCGCGGCCCCTGCACTTCGATCTGCATAATGATGGTGGCGTGAGGCCAGCCCAGGAGTTCCGCCAGCAGAACTCCGGTCTGTCCGAAGCCCTGATCGTCGCTCTGCAAGCCGGTGAGGATCAGGTCGAAATTTTCCTTCTTCAGCGCCGCGGCCAGAGATTTCGCCGAGCCCAGCGGGTCGAGCAGGAAGAACTTGTCGTCCGCGATATGGATTCCCCGATCCGCGCCTTTCGCCAGGCCTTCCTTTATGACTTGCTTGGCCCGCTCCGGTCCCATGGAGAGCGCCACCACCTCGCCTCCATGCTTTTCCTTCAAGCGCAGAGCTTCCTCGAGCGCAAAGCTATCGGGCTCGTTCATCTCGAATCCGATGTCGGTCTCGCGTATCCATGTGCCGCTTTCCGCTATGTGCAGCGGCGCATCCTTGGCCGGAACTTGCTTGATGCAAACGGCGACTTTCATCTGTTCCTCGATTAGGCCTCAGCCCCCGAATGGCATGAGGGCGGAAAAGTTTTCAGGTGTTGCCGCGCCGGTCCTGCGTCCGCCTGGGCTTAATTCCGATTAGTGCCAGCGCTTGAACAAGAGCGCGGCATTGGTGCCGCCGAAGCCGAAGGAGTTGGATAGGGCGTATTCCACTTCCGCTGAGCGCGCGCGGTTGGGCACGTAATCCAGGTCGCACGCAGGATCGGGATGCGCGTAATTGATGGTAGGCGGCAGCTTCTGGTCTCGCAGCGCCAGCACGCTGACTCCGGCTTCCAAGCCTCCCGCGCCGCCCAGCAAATGGCCGGTCATGGACTTGGTCGAGCTTACGGCAATCTTTTTTGCGTGCTCTCCGAAAACGCGTTTGAGCGCCAGCGTTTCAATGGCATCGCCCAACGGAGTCGAGGTGCCATGCGCGTTGACGTAGCCAACCTGGTTGGCTTCCACTCCGGCATCGCGGATGGCCGCTTGCATCACGCGGTAGGCGCCGTTGCCGTCCTCCGCCGGCTGCGTGATGTGATTGGCGTCTCCGGACATGCCGTAGCCCACCAGTTCCGCGAGGATGGGCGCATTGCGCTTTTGGGCGTGGTCGAGCGATTCGATGACCAGAATGCCCGCGCCTTCGCCAACGACAAAACCGTCGCGTTCGGCGTCGAACGGACGGCTGGCGCAGGCGGGCTGGTCGTTTCGCGTGGAGAGCGCCTTCATGGCCGCGAATCCGCCGATCCCCATGGGAGTGATGGCCGCCTCGGTGCCGCCGCAGATCATCACTTCCGCATCGCCGCGCTCAATCAGGCGCGCCGAATCGCCCACGGCGTGCGCCGAAGCGGAGCAAGCCGTAGCCGTGGCCGAATTGGGGCCGCGAGCGCCGTAACGGATCGAAATCACGCCCGACGCCAGATTGATGATGGCGGCGGGAATGAAAAACGGCGAGATGCGTCCCGGTCCTCCCTGGAGCAGCTTCATGTGCTCCCGTTCGATGACGTCGAACCCGCCGATCCCCGAAGCGATATAGACGCCCACGGAATCGGCGATGGAAGGAGCAATTTCCAGTGCCGCCATGCGCAAAGCAAAATCCGCGGCCGCCATGGCGAGCTGGATGAATCGGCCCATCTTTTTCAGTTCCTTCTTGGGGATCCAGTTCAGCGGGTCGAAATCGCGGATTTCAGCGGCAATGCGGCAATCGAACGCGGAGGCGTCGAACTGCGTGATGGGGCCCACGCCGGCCGTGCCGGCCAGGAGCTTTTCCCATACCTGTTCGGTTCCGATCCCCAGAGCACAGATCAGGCCGACACCCGTTACCACTACCCGGCGCCTCAATTACCTCTCTCCTTGAAAGGATTCCGGCGAGGGGGATTACTTCTTCGCCTGAGCGTGCTTATCGATGTAAGAGATCGCATCCTTGACTGTGGCGATTTTTTCGGCATCTTCATCGGGGATTTCGATGCCAAAAGCTTCCTCGAAGGCCATCACCAACTCGACTGTATCGAGCGAATCGGCGCCCAGATCGTCCACGAAGGAGGCCGTCGGCGTGACTTCCGCCTCGTCCACGCCCAACTGTTCCACAATAATCTGCTTTACGCGTTCTTCCACACTCGCCATTCTGTTTGCCTCCACTGTAGGCCACGCCGGTTCGCGCCATTCGTCGTTTCAGCGGCCGCGCAACCCGCCCATTCTATTTGCTGCGCCCAATCAGGTCAACCGCTGGCATCAACTCATGCGCAAACCGCCGTTCACGTCGAGCACATGCCCGGTGATATAGGCGGCTTCGTCGCTGGCAAGAAAAACGATGGCCGCGGCAACTTCCGCGTCCTGTCCCATTCGCCCCAAGGGTATGCGCGCGAGCAATTCCTGCTTCACGTTTTCGGGCAGCGGGTCGGTCATGGGCGAAACAATGAACCCCGGCGCCACTGCATTTACCGTGATGTTCCGCGAGGCCACCTCCACGGCGATGGCTCGCGTCAGGCCGATCAAGCCTGCCTTGGCGGCGACGTAATTCGCTTGTCCCGCGTTACCCGATTCCGCCACCACCGAGGTCACATTGATGATGCGCCCGGAGCGCTGCCGGACCATGGGCGCCAGCGCCTGTTGAATACAATAATAGGCGCCCGTGAGGTTGGTGCGCAGAACCGTATCCCAGTCCCCCGCCTTCATCCGTAAGGCCAGGCCATCCCGCGTGATGGCCGCGTTGTTCACCAGGATATCGAGCCGGCCAAACCGTTCGAGGGCCTGCCGAAAGCCCGCCTTGACCTGCTGCGCATCGCCCACATCCATTTGGATGGCCAGCGCCATGCCGCGTGACGCGTCGATCTCTTCCGCCAGGCTCCGAAGCTTTTCCGTATTACGCGCAGCGAGAACGACACGCGCTCCGGCGCAGGAAAGCGCCAGCGCAATGGCGCGCCCAATCCCCTGCGATGCGCCCGTTACCAGCGCCACCCGCTCTTTTAGGCTGAACATAACGGGAATAGGCCCTGCATTTCAGGGTGCCTCGGCTTCCGCATCTCCGCCTCGCACCTGCGCCAGGCGATCGAGCGTGGCTTGCAGCGACTTGGCGTCCTCGACGTTCAGCGTGTGCACCGAGCGGTCGATTTGCCGCAGCAGACCGCTGAGCACGCGGCCGGGGCCGACTTCCACGAACGTCGCGGTGCCCTCCTCGATCAATTCGCGGATGGACTCTTCCCAGCGCACGGGTAATGTTACCTGGCGGATCAACGCTTCTCTGGCCTGCGCTCCCGTCGTGATCACTCCGGCGTCGGCGTTGGTGACCAAGGGAATTTTCAAATCGGCAAACTGCGTTGCCCGCAGGTCTTTCTCCAGGCGCTCTTGCGCCGGACGCATGAGCTCGCTGTGGAAAGGCGCCGAAACCGGCAGCATTACGGCGCGCTTGGCGCCGCTTGCCGAGGCTTGTTCGACGGCGCTTTTCACCGCCGCCGCCTCGCCGGAAATTACCGTCTGTTCGGGCGAATTCAAATTTGCTGGCGCGACCCGGCCATCGGTGACTTTACGGCAGATCTCCGCCACGCGGCCGGGCGGCATACCCAGAATTGCGGCCATGGCGCCCTCGCCAGCGGGAACCGCCTCTTGCATATATCTCCCTCGCTGCCGCACCAGGCGGACGGCGTCGGCGAAGGGCAGCGCGCCGGCCGCTACCAGCGCCGAGTACTCTCCCAAGCTATGACCAGCCACATAATTGGGACGCACGCCCTTCTCTTCGAGGAGCCGATAGGCCGCGATCGAGACGGTGAGAAGAGCCGGCTGCGTATTTTCCGTGAGCTTGAGCTGCTCTTCAGGCCCCGAGAAGCACAACTGCGAAAGCGAGAACCCGAGCACCCGGTCTGCTTCCTCAAAGACCTTGCGCGCTGCCGGAAATGTATCCGCGAGATCCCGGCCCATGCCGGCATACTGCGAGCCTTGTCCCGGGAAAAGGAATACAACTCCACCCATTTGGCTTTCGCGACTCCTTCAGACTGGCGGATTATGCCCCAACCGCAATAGGCAGGGAGGAAAGCTCCCGCTCGATCCTTTCGTTCAATCGAGCCTGAGTCAATTCCGCGGCCACTCGTACGGCATTCTTTATGGCATTGGCGTTCGACCCGCCGTGGCCGATGATGGCGATGCCGCGCACGCCCAGCAACGGCGCCCCGCCATATTCAGAATAATCGATCTGCCGCCGAAACTCCTGGTAGGCGCTGCGCGAGAGAACGTAGCCTACCTGCGATGCGATGGTGCTCTTGAGCGCCTTCTTCAAAACCACGGCAATATGCTGGGCCACGCCTTCGCTGATTTTCAAGGCCACATTGCCGATGAAACCGTCGCAGACGATAACGTCCACGCCGCCGGAGAAGACCTCGCGCCCCTCGATATTACCAACGAAATGGAGCGGGAGGTCCTTGAGCCGATTGTACGCTTCCCGAGTGAGTTCGTTGCCCTTGGACTCTTCCTCGCCAATGGACAGCAAAGCTACCTTGGGCCGCCGCGTTCCGAAGATAACCCGGTAATAGATCTCTCCCATCACGGCGAACTGCAATAAGTGGCTCACCTTCGAATCCACGTTCGCGCCGGCATCGATCAAAACCGTCACGCCTCCGCGACTCGTTGGGAAGGGAGCAGCCAGCGCGGGCCTCTGCACGGAAGGGAGCGTGCCGAGCACAAAGCGCGCCACGGTCATCAACGCTCCTGTGTTACCCGCGCTCACCAGCGCGTCCGCCTGACCGGAGCGCACCAACCGGGCGGCTACGTGCGCGGAACTATCTTTCTTGCGGCGAAAAGCGTGCGCGGGGGAATCGCTCATGGCGATCACCTCGCTTGCCGGTATCACTTCGATCGGAAGGCTGCGCACTGTGTGCCGGGAAAGCTCGCGCTTGATTTCAGCGGGAAGGCCCACCAACAGAACTCGTACCCCCAATTCGCGGGCCGCCAATACCGACCCCTCGACCTCGGGCCGCGGCGCAAGGTCGCCTCCCATAGCGTCCACAGCGATGGTAATCATCTGCGAGCCGCCTTTGCCGCCGGTTCAGTATCCGAGATCAGGGCGACGAACCAAGCTGCGCACGTGCCGCCTGCCATTCAAGCGGAAGTATCCATCACTTCCCGGCCTTTGTAATAGCCGCAGTGCGGGCAGGCTCGATGGGGCTGCTTCGTCTCGTGGCAATGGGGACATTCGGTGAAGGCCGGCCGGACCAAATGATCGTGCGCGCGCCGGGTGCTGGTGCGTCTTTTGGAATGTCGCCGTTTTGGATTGGGCATGGAAACTCCTCGATTCGATCCCGCCGTCTTGCGCGGGGATTCTATGGTGTTTTTTTTGTTATAGCTATTGCTTTTTGAACCAGTCCTGCTTCAGACGAGCCAACGGCGCCATACGCGGGTCACCCAGGTGACTCTCGCAACGGCACTCGTCGCTATTGAGGTTGGCGCCGCAATGCGGACACAGCCCTTTGCAATCGCTGCGGCAGATGATCTTCATGGGGATAGCCAGCAATACCTGTTCGGCCAGCACATCCGTCAGGAAGAGGCCGTCGCCTTCAAAGAAGGCGATCTCCGTATCGTCGAGCTTCAGGCGAAACTCTTCCTCTCTGGAAATCGACTGCATCGGCCGGTAGTACAAGTCGAAGCCGTGGGTAACCTCTTCGACCACTGGTTCGAGGCAGCGCGCGCAAGCCATCTCTACCCGGGTGTGCAGTTCGCCGGAGACGCGAATCTGGGTATCCACCATTTCGGCGGTAGCCCGGACTTCGAGCGGCTCGATCTGGTGGAAATCGCGGGTGTGATAGTCCACCGCGCCGGGTGCGTAGTGCTGGTGAATACGCAGCTTACGCGTCGCCAATTCTTTGACATCGAGGAACATGCGTGAAACCTTCGAGAGAGAAAGCTAATTATACGAGGCACCAAAACGATGTCAAGAAAACAGCGCTCGTCTTCGCATTTATGTTTCGAATACTGACATACCCTTGAGGCCACCTGCCGTTGAACCAGTAAGGGCCGCCGGCATCGTAAATTTCGGCGCCGTGGCCGCGACCAAGCGGCCACATCGCTCATCGGAGTAGACCATGGACCTGGAAATGGAAGGCAAAGCAGCAATTGTAACCGGCTCGACGGCGGGAATTGGCCTGGCCATCGCCCAACTTCTGGCCGGGGAAGGCGCGTCTGTGGTCGTCAACGGCAGAACCGAGAAGCGCGTGGATGCGGCAATTCGCGCCATTCGGAAGGAGCATGCGAATGCGCGCCTCAGTGGCGTTGCGACCGATCTCTCCGGCGCTGCCGGCTGCGCCAAGCTGATCGAAGCCGTGCCTACCGCGGATATCCTCGTGAACAACGTGGGCATTTTCGCGCCCAAGCCATTCGAGAAAATCACCGATGAAGATTGGCTCGGCACCTTTCAAGCCAACGTGATGAGCGGTGTCAGGCTCTCGCGTCATTACCTGGCCGGCATGCGCGAACGAAACTGGGGGCGCATTCTTTTCATCTCCAGCGAATCGGCGGTACAAATTCCCGCGGAGATGGTGCACTACGGCGTGACCAAAACGGCGCAGGTTGCGCTGGCGCGCGGAATGGCGGAGGGCGTGGCCGGCACCGGCATCACCGTGAATAGCGTGCTCGCGGGGCCCACGCGGTCGGAGGGCGTGCAAACCTTCCTCACGAACCTGAGCGCGCAATCTGGCATGGAACCGGCGGATTTCGAGAAGCAATTCTTCCAGTCGATGCGCCCGAGCTCGCTGTTGAAGAGATTTGCGAGTACGGACGAAGTCGCAAACATGGTCGTTTACCTGGCCAGCCCGCGGGCCTCGGCCACGACTGGCGCCGCAGTGCGAGTGGATGGCGGCGTGGTGCGCGCAATCCTCTAGGCCCGTTGCGTCTTGAGTTTGCCGAGAACGTACGCTGCCACCGCGATGTCAGCAATCGCCGGATAACCCGAACAACGAGGATGCCCGATGATGCCCGTTACGTGGTTACCGCAATGTGCTCTTTGGGAACAAAGTAGACCTCGGATTTTACACTTTCCTTCTGCCACCCGGCGCGCGCCAGGATTCCGGTGGCATTCTCGATCATTTTCGGATGGCCGCAGGCATAAACCGAAGTGGTCTCGGGCGTGAGCCCCCAAACGTGCGCGTATTCGCGAATGACGTCATCGACGCGGCCCACTTCCCCGGTCCAGCCCGGATCTTCCCAAGGACGGCTGACGGTGGGAACGTATTTCAGCCAAGGAACTTCGGAGACGATGCGCTTGAGCTCGTCGATATATCCAAACTCCGAGGAGCGGCTGGCGCCTTCCAGAAGGAAGAGCCTGCGGCCTTCGGAAGATTTGCTTTGCCGACCCTCGGCCGCGAGCGTGCGGATGTAGCTGACGAACGGAGCCACTCCGGTAACCGTGCAAAGAAGGAGATGATTTTGATGCGTCGCGGCGTCGGGTGCCAATGTGAAACGGCCTTTGGCCGCTTTGCGTATGGTGATCTCATCGCCCGCCTGTAGCGCATGCAGCGCCGGAGTCAACTCCCCGCGCGGCACCAATTCCAGGAAAAATTCCAGATCCGATTCATGCGGCGAGGAGACAATCGAGTACGGCCGCTCGATATGTTTGTGCGGCGCCAGAACTCCCAGCGTGGCATATTGACCGGCCACAAAGCGGAACTCCGAGTCGCGCTCGACCCGAATGGACCACAGATCGTCAGTCAGCTTCCTCCGTTGCAGGATTCGCGCGCGGTAAAACCTCTCTTTATCGAGATCCATCGGTTCGTTTTCTCCGGAGCTTTCTTCCGCGAGGTCTCGCGGAATTATTCATAAGCGAGGCTATCGACTGGATCGTTTTGAGCCGCTCGAAGTGCCGGATAGGCGGCACCCGCAAGCGCGCCGACGACGGCGACCAGGATGGAGCGAAGAATCCAGTCGGGGGGAATTGCTATTTGCAAAGTCGGAGAGGTGCGATGCAGAACGGCGGTGGTGGCGTAAGTGCCGGATAGCCCGACGATTACGCCCAACCCGACCAGCATAAGAGCCTCCGCCAGAATCAGCCAGCAAATCTCCAGCCGCGACGACCCGAGGGCCTTCAAGATGCCGATCTCACGGCGCCGCTCGAGCACCATCGTGTACATCGTCAGCAACACCACCAGAAAGCTAATCACAATTCCCAGGCCGATGAAGGAGCGCAGAAACGGCCTGAGCTCCGGCAGATTCGAAGAGGTCATCAGCGACATATATTCTGCCATGGAACGAATGCGATAGCCCGGAAGAAGCCGGTTCAGTTCGGCCAATACCACTCCGGTATTCCCGGTGCTGCGTACGTAGATCAAGGAGACGCGCTGCTCGGCGCCGGCGATCTCCTGCGCCTTCTGTATCGGCAGAAAAAAGCGGGCGCCTTTGCCGTGAACCACGATCCCGCACACGCGGAAGTTCCGATTCATCAGGGAGACCGTGCTGCCTACTTTGAGCTTCCGAGCCTTTGCCGCCAGATCGTCGGCAATCGCGTCGTCGGGACCGCTGAAACTTCCGCCGGAGAGAAAAGTGAATCCCGAGCTCAGCCCATTAAACCGATCGTAATCGATTCCATAAATAACGCCGAGCGTCGCCGTATCCACGATTACAAATACGGGAGCGACCTCGTCGACGCCCGGAAGCTTTTCAATTCGTGCCACTTGCGATTCGGGAATCACCGCGCTCGAAAAAGAGAAAAAGATCGACGAGTTCGGCGGCTGCACGATGATATCCGCTCCCACTCCTTCGGCGCGCGTGCGCCAATCGCTCAAGATACCCGAGGTCAACCCGACAATCAGAAGAATCAAAAACACTTGCAGGCCGATCGCCGCGGCGCTGAAGGCGGAGCGCAAAGGGTGGACGCCGAGATTCCGCCACAGCAAATGCAAGAAGATGAACCTCGGAGGGTTGATTTGCTGGGCGCTTCGATCAGCGGTCAAGGGCGGCTACCATGGGTTCCTGTGCGGCCTGAGTCTCGTGAGCTCGTCGTTCCGCGGAAAACTTACTCTAACACCGTGCTCGATGCGCGGTCAAAAACACTCAGCGAGGGTCGATGCGCTGTTTAAGCACAAAAAATCCGCGATGGGAAATTTTGTTCCAATATTTTTCGGCCCGCGAAGCGACAGTTTTCAACAAATGTGTTGAAAAGTATGTGGAAAAGGCTTCGCGGCGACGCGTAACCGCACGTACAGAAAATACTTGATACTCGTTGCACTAGACCAGGGCATTCACCTGAACCCGGGACTGTACGGAATGGCATCACAATTGCTTTTCAGAGAAGATCCTGTTGAAAATTTGGGGATGGACTCTTTCCCGCGAACTTTTCGCCGCTCACCGCCAGCCGCATCTGTTTCACAACCGAACCAAAATCAATGATCCAAACAACTTCGCCAGCGCAAAGTGCACAAGCCTCTCGTTGCCAGTGCCGAGCAAACAGTTATGATGAAAACTTCGATTGCGTAGTGACGTTCTTTCGGCGGATCTGATCCATGCATGGCAATCCACAAGCCTTTATCGGCACGGCGTGGATCGTAACCGTGGTTGTGTGGCTCATCGGCGCCTTCGCCACCAAGCCAACGGCGCGGCGGCAGCCTGCCGATTCGCGGTGGCTCGATATCGGCGAGGCGTGGATGGCAGCGCTGCTTCTTTTTCGAAATAAATTGCAGTTCGGCCCGCTGGCGCGGCGCTTCGTGCCCAACGCTCACTCTCTCGTATGGCTCGGCGTCGCACTGACGATTGCCGGGCTCATTCTGGCGATCACCGCGCGCGTGTTCCTCGGGGGCAATTGGAGTGGAACCGTCACCATCAAGAAGGGACACACACTCGTGCGCCGAGGTCCGTACGCGCTGGTGCGGCACCCCATCTATTCCGGAATTTTGCTGGCGATACTTGGCACAGCGCTCGCGATCGGAGAGGTCCGCGCGCTGATTGGGGCGAGTCTAGTCTTTCTAATACTGGCGCACAAGATGAATTTGGAGGAACGGTTCATGACGGAACAGTTCGGCGCCAGCTATGCGGAATATCGCCACCGCGTGAAAGCGCTCATTCCGTTCGTCTGGTGACGGCTAGCCGTGAGAAGCGCCGCGAAGAACTTCCACGGCGTGAGGCAGAAGCTCCGCCACCGCGTCGAGCGATTCCACCGCGCCGCGCGGGCTTCCCGGCAGATTGACGATCAGCGCGTTTTTGCAAACGCCCGCCACCGCACGCGAAAGTACGGCGCGAGGATTTTTCTGGCTTCCCTTTTCCCGCATGAGCTCGCCTAGCCCGGGCAGAAGCTTCTGGCAGACCGCCGCCGTGGCCTCCGGAGTGGTGTCGCGCGGTCCAATCCCGGTGCCTCCCGTGGTCAGCACGACGTCAACGGAATCCAGATCGGCGAGAGACGCGAGGCGTTTCTGCAGCGCTTCGCGATCGTCGGAAAGAGCTTCGTAGGAGAGAACTTGCCAGCCGAGGGCGCGGCAGCGCTCAGATAAAGCCGGTCCCGAACCATCCTGCCGTTCGCCGCGCGCCACCGAATCGCTCACCGTAACCACCGCCACGCGCATCCGCGCTCAGCTTTCCACGCTGTTGCTGGCTTCGTCCATCAGGCGCATGGCTTCCATCAACAGGCCCGTGGTGGAACGCGTGGTGTTGGTGCGCTCGGAAGACGCGGCGAAATCGATCTCGAATTCGCCATCGCTCCAGCCGATCGCTTCAAAAACGGCCGGATCGCCTTCGATTTTGCCCAGGCGCGCGTCCTTGCATTGGCCGGCCGCGAAATATAATTCGCAACTCTGCGTGCCGTGGCGCAGGCTCAGGCGGCAAGACTTCTGCCCCATTTCGAGAGATTGCATCAGTTCCACCACGCCCATCTCCTCCAGGCGACCCTGGATCACGCCCGGCCGCGCGGCGCGCTGCTGCAGCTTTTCCAGGTGCAAGCGGTCCACGAATTTCTTCGCCACGCGCACCAGGTCCGGAACGAAAAATGGCTTGGGCAGAAAATCCTCTGCGGCCACCAAAGGCCGTAATTTTTCCTCGATGTCTCCCTGGCTGGCCACGAAAATAAAGGGCGTATTGCGCGTGGCTTCACGATGGCGCAATTTTTCGTAAAGCTGGCGCCCATCGAGGCCCGGCATCTTGAAATCGGTGATGATCAGATCGGGCGGCGCGTCCACGGCTTTCAGCAGCGCGTCGGCGCCATCGGCGGCGATACTCACGCGGCACAGCGGATCGAGCGCCTGGGCCATCAGTTCGCGGATCAGCGGATTATCGTCCACGATCAGCACGTTTACCGTTTTGGCGGCGGGATTCATTTGGCTGCTGCCGGCTTGCGGCGATAATCGCCGCTCTTTCCGCCGGTCTTTTCGACCAGGTAGATATCCGTGATCTCGATCGACTTATCGAGGGCCTTGCACATGTCGTAGACGGTGAGCGCCGCGGCTGCTACGGCGACCAGCGCTTCCATCTCCACGCCGGTCTGCGCCATGGCTGCGACGCGCGAGGTGATTTCTACGCCATTCTGGCATAGCGTCGCGGTCACATCAATGTGCGTGATGGGCAAAGGATGACAAAGAGGTATCCACTCGGAGGTGCGCTTGGCGGCGGCAATTCCAGCGATACGGGCGATCTCCAGAGGATCGCCCTTGGGCGTCTTGCGGCGGCGCACCGCACCCAATGCGGCCCGGCCGATGCGCACGAATCCGTGCGCGGAAGCCTGCCGCACGGTAGTGGCCTTGGCGCTGACATCGACCATGGCCACCTTTGCGCCTTTGCCAAAATGGCTGAGCTCTTTCACAAAAGCCCGCGGCGCGGCAGAACCAACGCCATTTCACCGGCCTCCCAGTCCACCTTCTCTGGCGAAACGATCAGGAAAGCGTTCGATTGCACCATCGCTACCACGTCCCCCGAACCCTGCCACGGCAACACCGTAACTTCAGGCTCGCCGCGCGAGGTTTCCACGCGCGCGGGCAGAAAATGCGTGAGCTCGCCGCGTTCGTGAACCGCGTGCGCCAGCCGCGCGCGAAAGATCGGCAGCGGACGCGGCTCCGCGCCGCCGAGAATATCGACCGCGGGCGTCACAAACAACTCGAACGTGACCATCGTGGATACGGGATTGCCCGGCAATCCGAACACCGGCTTGCCTCGGCAAACCCCAAAAACGGCTGGTCGCCCCGGCCGTATGGCCACCGAATCGAACGCGAACTCCGTCCCCAGTTCGCCGAGAACCATCTCCACCAGATCGTACTTCCCCATGGATACCCCGCCCGAAACGATCAGCACATCGGCTTCCAGGCCGCGTTCCAGGTACCGCCGAAGCTCTTTTTTTTCGTCGGGCGCGTTGCCGATGGATTCGCTCTCGGCGCCTGCAAGCCCCGCCAAGGTGGATAGCGCGACGCTGTTGCCATTGCGCACCTGCAAGGGGCCGGGAGCAGCGGAGATGTCCACAACTTCATCGCCTGTGGAAAGAATCGCCGCGCGCGGGCGGCGGTAAACATCGATGCGGTGCTTCCCCACCTGCCCGGCCAAGCCCATTTCGGCGTAGCCCAAGCGCATGCCGGGCGTGAGCAGTTGCTGTCCCGCGCGCGCTTCGTTGCCGCGAGGAACGATGCTTTGGCCGCGCGTCGTGGCCCGGCTGAACATCACCCGATCGCCATCGATGGAAACGTGCTCGATCATCACCACGGCGTCCGCGCCGGCCGGCACGGCCGCGCCGGTCATGATCTGCACGCATTCGCCGGCGCCCACGGCGCCGTCGAAACCGCTGCCCGCGGGGATTTCGCCGATGCAGCGCAGCGTCGCGCCGGGCCGCGCGTCATCGGCGCGCACGGCGAAGCCGTCGCGGATGGAGCGGTCGAAGGGCGGATAGTCGCGATCCGCCTTCACCGGCTCGGCCAGCACGCGCCCGCAGGCGCGCGAAAGCTCGATCGTTTCCGTGACCAGAGGAGGCCGCAGCGCGCGTGCGGCGGCGATGATCTTCTTGCGCGCGTCCTGGAAGGAAAGCATTTCGCCGCTCAGAGCCAGGAGGCGAATTGCGTTCCGGAAGCGACGATGGTGGCGTCGCGTTCCGGGCCGGTCGAAATCATCCCGATTTCGACCTCCAGTTCGTCGGAGATGAACTTCAGGTAGTCGAGCGCATTGCGAGGCAGATCCTTGGCCTCGCGAACGCCTTCCGTGCAGGCTTGCCAGCCCGGCAGGGTGCGGTATTCGGGGCGAACGTGCTCGAAATCCTCGGCCGCGGCGGGCATCTCGTGGATCGGCGTACCCTTATAGCAGTAGCCGACGCACACCTGAATTTCGCGCTGCGTATCGAAAACGTCGAGTTTCGTCACCACGAACGAAGTGATTCCATTCACCATCATGGCATAGCGCAGGATGGGCAGATCGAGCCACCCGCAGCGGCGCGGGCGCCCCGTGACGGCGCCGTACTCTTTCCCGCGGTCGCGCACTTCGCGCGCGTCCAGATCGGGCATTTCCGTGGGAAATGGCCCGCTGCCCACGCGCGTGGTATAGGCCTTGGTCACGCCCGCGACGCCCGAGATTCGCGTGGGCGCCACGCCCAGTCCCGTGCAGGCGCCGCCGGCTGTGGCATTCGAGGAGGTCACGAAGGGATAGGTGCCGTAGTCGATGTCTAGCATGGTTCCCTGCGCGCCCTCGAAAAGCACCGAGCGCCCTTCGTCGAGCACGCGATTCACAAGCGCGGAGGCATCCACCACGAGCGGCCGAAGCCGCTCGGCATATTCCAGGTACTTCTCGCAGAGGCCCTCGACTTCCAGCGGCGCTCCGAACGCCGACCGGCAGATGGCGTCTTTTTCCTGCACCACTCGCGTAAGCTTTTCGCGAAAGCGCGCCGGCTCCATCAGGTCGCAAACACGCAGCCCGCTCCGCGCCATCTTATCCTCATAGGCGGGTCCGATGCCGCGCGAAGTGGTGCCTATCTTGGCCGCGCCCCGCGCCGCCTCGGCCGCTTTTTCCATCTGCCGGTGATAAGGGAAAATCAGGTGCGCGCGAGAGCTCAGGTGCAACCTCCCGCGCACGTCGATGCCCGAGCCGCCCAGGCTATCGAGCTCAGCCACCAGAGCGGCGGGATCGACCACCACGCCCGCGCCGATGATCGCGTGCTTGCCGGGACGCAGGATTCCGCAGGGAATCAGTTGCAGGACAAAACGGCTGCCGTTGAAAATGACGGTATGGCCGGCATTGTGGCCGCCGGCGCAGCGCGCGATGTAATCGAATGAAGCCGCCATGTAGTCGACGACCTTGCCCTTGCCCTCATCTCCCCACTGCGCGCCCACCACTACGATGGATTTCATCCTCGCTGCCGTCCCTTTCGATACGCCATTCAGGCCGCACTCTGCCGGAGAAATCCCGCAATTTTGCTAGGTGGCGAAAGCTCATCATGCTGCTGACTTTCGCCGCTCCATTCACACGGGAAGCTGCTCGAGGCTTGCGACGGAATGAATATCGTACTCGGGGCGCGCGCCTAAACGCAAGGCGCGGCATGCCGGCGCCGGCGGCCGGTTTCCGAGAAGAGGAACTGTAGGAGTGGGGTCTTGAGGCTGGAACGCTTGGCGCCGCCTAACGGGCAGGGGACTTGTCTGGCGCGTTCGCGGGCTTTTTCTCGGCGATCATTCCCCGCAGATGAGCTGCCGCGAGTTCGATGTCCTGATGCTTGTATTGGCCCGCTCTGCTCTCCACAGCAAGCACTCCGCAGCGATGGACATCGAAGAAATCGCCGTAGGGAAATTCGTACCTCTTTTTGGTGTCTTCAGGCTGCTCCTCGTCGATACCCAGATGCCATTTTGCATATTCGCGAAATCCATGTTGTTCGATGAACTCGTTCTCCTCCTTAGGGGACGGCTGATCTTCGCTCCAAGCGTCTCTCTCATCCCACACAAAGAACTCTTCGTCCACCAACTTCTTAGCGTGCTCGAATGCGGTGCTATTTAGCTTGACTGCCATGTCTCCTCCAATCGCATCACCAGCTCACCCCAGAAAGAATACCATCCGGCAATGGAATATCCGGGCCTGTTTCGCGCAGTAATGGTCTCATTATAGTTGGGTAGCGCGCGCAGGGAATTTGGCTGCTCATCAGATAGATGCGCCCCGATTGCTGGCGGATTGCCGCTGGATTGCCCCCATTTAGCGGGAGTTGCCGGGCAAGAATGGGCAGCGGGCTTGGAAACCGCCCGTCGGCTTTGGCAGCGCGCTCTGCATAGAACTTGCTATCATCGTTGCGCTCGTTGTTTTTCCGAATCGCGCCACTCAAAGGGATCATGCTAGAAAAAAGACTCGAAGAGTTGAAAGCTGAGCGAGAGCCTCTGTTCCAGCGGTTGTCGAGCAATCCAAACGACACGCATTTGGCAATCGAAATCAAGCTTATCGACGATCAGATCGCGGAATGTAATCACCTCATTAAGCAGCAGGCCAAGGCTCGGACTTAGCGCTGTCCCGAATTTCCGTCCCGTTTCCAATCGCAGAAAGACGTAGACTCGCCCCTTCGCTCCCATTCACGAGAACCTACACTCAAGGGTTAGTCAGCAGCGGAATACTCTTGGCATCGGGAGAAGGGGGAATCGATTTGATAAACGCATAGATGTCTGCCAGCTCTTGATCCGACACTTGAGTGCCGTACGGAGGCATGCTGCGTCTGGGTCGCCGGACGTACTGCACAAAAGCCTGGAACGGGATGGGGTTCTGGGCTAAGCGAGCGCCGGGTCCACCCTCACCGGAGAATCCGTGGCAGGAAAAGCAACCGTGCTGAATGAAGACTTTTTTGCCGTTCTCAACATTTCCCGCCGGTGGCGCGCCGCCCGGCGAGGCAGGCTTCTGGTTTTGAGCGAAGACCGCCGCAATATCCAGACTCGATAGCGCAATGAGACACAGAACGACGAGCGGTATCGAAAAGCCCCATATACAAGACGATATACAAGAACGCTTCACGGCGCCTCCTCAGACGGGCTGCGTGACGGTGTCGAGCAAAGCCGGCTGGCCGCGTTCGACGGCGGCGAGAGCGCGGCGGATGGCCGGGCCCAACTCCTTGGGATCGGTGATGGGGCCTTCCGCGTACCATCCCAGACCTTGTGCGACTTTTGCGAAGTCGATGGCGGGATCGTCGATGGCCGTGCCGATGAGGCACCTGCCAACATCCCGATGGTGTAGTCCGGCGATGTGCTCCACCTCCATCACTTCGGTATTGTAGGCCCGGTTGTTGTGCATCACGGTGAGCATGGGAATCCGGTGGTGCGCGGCGGTCCACAGCACTCCGGGTTGGTACATCAGGTCGCCGTCGTTCTGGAGATTGACGGAAAGCCGGCCATGCTTGCGGTTGGCGAGGGCCGCGCCCACGGACGCGGGAGCGTTATAGCCGATGCCTACCGATCCGGACTGCCCCACGTGCCGGTAATACTTATCGAAATTCCAAAGCCTCAGCGCCCAGTCGCTCATGCTGTTGCTCTGGGATACCAGGGACCAGTCTTTGTCTTTGATCTGCGCCCATACTTCAGCGGCGATGCGCGCGGTGCTGAGCGGGCTCTCGTCCCACCCATAAGCTGCGCGCACGCGATTTTGTTCTTGCGTCCGCTGATGTGCGGCGGCGAGCTTGGCCCGGCGCGCCTCGAATGCGGTTTTCCGGTCTGGTGTAATCAGGCGCTTGACCTGCTCGATCAACTCAGGCAGCGTCTCCTCGGCATCGGCTCCGATGGAGAGGTCCGCCTCCTGGTAGCGGCCTAAATCCTGATAGTTGCTGCGGCTGAAGAGGTCGAGCGAGCTAATGGTGACGATCTTCGCGCCCGGCTTCAGCCTCGATCGCCCAGGTGAACGTCCGGGCGCGGGGCTATCTGGATCCGCGCCATTTACGGCGCCCCAGAGAAGCGGATACTCCAAAGCCAGAATCACATCGGCATCGGCCACCACCCGTGCATCTTGACTCAGCGGATGGCGCGTCGGGAAATTCATCCGCTGGATACTGTCGACAACGGCCGCTTGCAGCAGTTCGGCCAGCTCGACCATGTACTTCAAGCCCGCCTCCGTGCGCGCTGCGCGCTCGGCCAGGATCACGGGAAATTCCGCGTTCACCAGCAGCTTCGCGGTTTCGGCAACCGCCTCGGAGTCGCCCTGCGGAGGCGTGGTGGGAGCAAGTTTCGGGATGCGTAGCTTCATCCCATCGGGAATCGCCCGCTCTTGCAGGTACTTATCCACGGCCAGCACCACCGGTCCGGCGGGAGGCGTCATGGCGATCTTATAGGCTCGCACCGCGGACTCGGCGAAGCCGTTCAGGGAGACGGGCGCGTCGTCCCATTTGGTGAAATCGCGGACCAGGTGCGCCACGTCCTGCGCGCTGTGGTTCATGTCCGTGCGGGCGCTACGGTTGGTCATGTCCGCATCGTTGCCGACAAAAATGACCACTGGCACGCGGTCGCAGTAGGCGCTGTAAATGGCCATGGCCGCGTGCTGCAGCCCCACCGTACCGTACATGTACGCAGCCATGGGCTTGCCTTCGATCTTGGCGTAACCGTGGGCCATGGCGACGGAAGCCTCTTCGTGAAGGCAGGTCAAAAGCTCTGGACTGCGGTTTCCGCCGTAATTGATGGTTGATTCGTGCAGGCTGCGGTAGCTCGACCCGGGATTGGCGGCCACATACTCGAAGCCGAGTGACTTGATCACGTCGAGCATGAAGTCGGACCCCGCCCGCACGGGGCTGAGAGGCCCGGCCTCACTCGCCGAAGCTGCCGGGACGTTGGCTTCTGAACCTTCGGATTCTTGCGCGGCGGCTGGGTTCCCCGAAACAAGAGCCGCGGCACTGGTGGCCGCCAGCTTCAGGAAATCACGCCGATCGGAGACCAGGCGAGGTTTTTGCATGACGATGGCACCTTCGCAGTAAACGGACGTAATTGCTTGTGGTTCCGGATTCTAGCCACAGGCACTCTCGAAAAACAACGTAAATTGTGCCTGCGAGTCCGGTTCAGGCCACGTTTCGAGAACAAAACTTTTCAGGAGTTGGGACTCTTGTCGAATGGGGCGTCGCGATCGGCAAATCACCGCTCATAGATCACCGCTCATAGATTACCGCTCCATGCGTAGGGACGCTTTTCTGGAAAACGCAGGGCCGTTCGGCGAAGCGGCGCCCGGCTGCGGCGGCGGACCATAAAACGCGTCGCTAATCCGGACTTCAGTGTTCAGCCGCAAGCCGGCGCGCTTTTCGATCTCGGAAACGATCCACCGCGCTTCCTGCCGGCTCTGGATTTCGTCGACTAGGGTGTGGTTCTTGCCCGTGTTGGTTTGCAGGCGCAGCGAATAAAGCGTGCTGCCTGAGGAACTCGCTTGCTGAATGCCGGTGACGGCCAGAATCGAGGCCACGTCGGCGATCTGCATTTGGCGGGTACGGCCGATTCCCAAAACGGAGTGGCGCCAGGAGATGACGCCGTTTCCCACCACGATGCGAGTGGAAGTGAGGGCGGTATGGATGGAAGCCAGGGTCAAGACGAAAGTCAGCAGGCCGACGATAACCAACGCAAAGATGGGTGGACGCTGCGGCAGGTGAAGTATGGCATAGAGAAGCGCGCCGCAACCCGCGGCTAGAACCACAAAGAGCACAGCCCGGAGGAGGTTGCGTCCCGCGCGGAAATAAAATTCCAGGCCCCGAGGGGAGTCGGTTACGCCCACGCGGTGCCAGCTCTGGCTCGGCGACCTCGGCGCCCGTTTCGATGCTCGACTCGGGGGGCGTTGCGGTTTGGCTGCCGCTTGGCATTTCAAACAACCACTTCGGTTCTCCGGCGGGGGCGGGGGCCGGAGCCGAGACTCTGGCGATTGCGCTTTGCGAAAAACGGGCAGCTCAAACTCGTCGGAGTAGTTCACTCTGGGGACGTCCGCTTTCACGTTGAGCCACCATTGAATTTGGTCGCTGGGATTGTCATGGTCGGTCTGGAGAGCATCCGATGGGATCGCAAATTCCACCGGAATGATGGTGTCGAGCGGCCCGTGGACAAGGGAGGTCGTGGGAATGTTTTTCGACTCTTCCCAGAGCGGCATCTTGTGCGTTGAACGTTCCTTGCCGGAGCCGGTCACCACGGTGCGGGTGCACCATAACTTCAGGTCGACACCGTGACGGACATCTGTATCGAGGTGAATATGAATGGCGCCGGCCAGGCGGCTTCCCGGCGAAAAAGGCAACGAGGCCATCTCGAAATAGGTTTTACCGAAGCGCTCCAGACGGATGGTTGCGCGAATGGCCCCGAAAAGCACCAAGAGGCCCACGAGCCCAAATGCGGCCGGGACGATGTACGCGGGGTCCTGCGTCGAGAGACCCTTGGAGAGGCTCCCCAGGGATAGGGGCAGCAAAAGCATGTTCGCCAGGACCGCAAAGACCCACCAGCCGATGACGCTCGATTTGTTTTTGCTTTCGACGCGACGGGCAGCCCAATCCTGACGCCACAGCCAGGGGGACGCAGGATTCGCCGACTCCTGCCGGGCTTTCTCTTTTTGGAGCGAATAACCGTACAGCGATCCGAAAATAAGGCCGCCGCCGATCAGGGCGAATACGGAAGCAAAAATGGCGCCTCCGATCCTGGCCGGCAGGGGTTGATTCGGCGCATTCAAGAAGGTGTAAGCGGCGAAAAGGCCCATGCCCAGGAAAGGCATCCCAAAGACGCTCATGGCCACAGCACCCAGCTTGGATGCCTTAGTCACAAGCCATTTTCGCCTGGAATTGCGCCCGGCAAGATTTGGCATTCCGTCGGGCATCGGAAAAGTAACCTGCGGAGCGAGTTCCCTAAACGGCCCTCTCGGATCGTGGAATTCCCCGGCCGGGCCACTGTCCGAGACGCAGCGAGTGGTGCTCGACGCTTTCATGGAAGGGCGTCCCGAGCGGCTTCCAGCAAAAATAGATGCGCCGCGAGGCTGTGCGAACCTCCCTCGACGGGTATGGACGAACACGCTGCTTTGCGAGCCGCATTGCGAAGCCTTCGCATGCTGTTTCCGGCAGGCGAGCCCAACGAAGAGGCCGGCAAGAAGAAAACCGCATAGATTTGACCCGTGTGCCTGCGATGCGCTCCTCGGTATTGGCCATTCTGAATTCCCTACGGGCTTAGGCGTATGGACGGTGTTCGCACAGCCCTGTACAGTTAGCCTCTCAATTCACCAACAATAGAAGGGTGGAGTGTCTATGGACGTAAAGTTCCCAACATGGCAGTTGCCGTACTTAGACGCGGTTTCAGAGATTCCTGCGGGAAACCTGCACGACAAGGTTGAGGTGGCAGAGAGAGCCATTCTTGTGCGGCTGCAGGTACTGTCGAAGACCGCGGGACGTGCAGTCGAAAAGATCGCAATCAAGGAAGCGCTGGACTCTCTGCACGCTCTCAAGAAAGATCGGCTCGATTTTCCCGATTGGGGCGGAAGTCCCGTTAAGTCAGCGGGCGCCTAACAACACGTCGACCCCAAGAGCCAAAGTGCACAAGCGTCTGAAAAACTCCTCGCGCTCGTCTCACGGCTAGTGAATGGAATTTAGGAAGCGAGTATTGCCCGCGGGCAGGGCAATCGGAGAACGGCAAAGGGGAACACCGAGCTCCCCTTTTTCCTTTGCTTTTGCCTCGGCTTATTCGGCCGCAAGCAAGCACCGCATGAGCGGTGCTGTTTAGTTTGTGTTTCTCAGGTCGTTCGCTCTCTTACTCAGGTGGAGTCATTCCTCCCCCCATAGCTCTAGAGCTTGATTCTACTTCTGTTCATTCGATGCGCCGTTTCGACGGACCGATACCCACAATGCCAGCGAAGACACGTCAAGGGTCGATGATATGGTGCTTGACGGCGTAACGAACCAACCCACTTACTGAATGAATGTCGAGCTTACGCATGATATTGGAACGGTGGGTTTCCGCCGTTTTGGTACTTAGCCCGAGAACGGCGGCGACCTCCTTCGTGCTTTTACCTTCCGCTAGGAGTTGCAGGATCTCTCGCTCCCTCGCAGTGAGAGCCTGCCGCACTAAAACACAAGTTTCCGTTTCCGAATCTCCGTTTCGAAACCTGTCCATTAGGACTTGGCCGGCGCCCGAGGTAAAGAAAGATCGATGCCTGGCAAGAGCTTCGACGGCAGTCAGAAGGTCTGTGCAAGCGTCTGATTTCAGCAAGTAGCTGCGAGCACCCGCGTCCACGATTTCTCGAACAAGCTGATCCGAATAATGCAGGGATAGAACGAGAACCTCGGAGTTCGGAAGCGTTGTGCGTATTTTGCGGGTAGCCTCCAAACCATTTAGATCGGGCATGGCTATGTCCATCACGATAACGTCTGGCCGATGCTGGGTCGCAAGAGCGACTGCTTCTCGACCATTGCTCGCTTCAGCGCAGACAACCCAACCAGCTTTGGATAACAACAGCGCTTTCAGCCCCCTTCGGACAAGTTCGTGATCGTCTGCGATCAAGATGCGAAGTTGATTTGGATCTTTCACGTATCCTCGCTTTGTTTTTCGGACACACGGGTGCTGTCATGGCTTCCCGCAATTATGGAAGTAGAAACACTACGGGCTGGGTTGAAACTGGCGCTTGTACGTTCGATGCGACACCACTTGACAGGTTGCTCTCTCTCTTCAGATTCATCGAATAACTCGTGAAACGGTGTTTTCCACAAGAACCAGTGTTCTCTGTATACGTCCGCGGTAGCCTGAATCTGGATCGTTATTCTGGGACTAGCGTCGTCTGAAACCCGCCAAGTCCCGAGAAACGGTGCCAGCTCGGCAACTAGCTCCCACAATCCGAGACGAGGACTCAATGCTATACTTGGCCAACCGTTGAACGCATGGGGAGTTCGGAGCCAGAGCGAGGCATGAGCAAGCTGGCCGCAACGATCATTTCCGGGCTGCTAACGATTGGCGGTCCTACCGTACTGTTCGCCCAGACGTCAGGGGAACAGGGTCCGTGGAATATCCGCAATCCGAAGACGGGTTCAGCGCTCAGATTGCTGCGGCAGTTCGCTTCTTCCGCTTAGCCCCTAACTGAAATCGCTGGGTAACGTTTGCCGTTCTGCCGGTCCTGATCGTCATGTGTTCAGAAGAAAGTGAGGAGTACATGTCCAAGATCCGAGGCATTCCCGTAGCAGTAGCGCTACTGGCATTTTTGGCGATCGCCTCCCCCGCTCGAGCGCAGGGCTCCACGGCCTCCACGGGACCGACCCGATGGAATTTCTCGATCATGTAACCAATGCCAAACTGCTCGCGGCGGACGACCTCAAACCCAGCTTGGTGGATTGCAGCATTCCGCCCGCTAACGCCGCCGCCAGCGTGGGCAAGGTGATGGATGCTCCGGCCACAAAAATATTCGATCAACTGTATTACCTGGGAATGAATAGCGTCGCCTCCTGGGCCATCGTGACCAGCGCGGGGATCATCCAGATCGACAGCCTCGACAATCCTGAAGAAGCGCAACGCCTCATCGTGGGTGGCTACAAGAAGCTGGGCCTCGACCCGGCGCAGATGAAATATCTGATCCTTACGCACGGCCATAATGACCATTTCGGCGGCTCGAAATATTTGCAGGACACCTATCATCCGCGCGTGCTCATGTCCGCGATTGATTGGGATATGGTCGCCAAGCTGCCTCCCACCGATCCGAGCGGCAAATTCGGGCCGCCGCCCGCCCGCGATCTGGATATAAGCGACGGTCAAAAGCTGACCCTGGGCGATACGACGATCACCTTCTATATCACTCCAGGTCACACGCCGGGCACCGTCTCGATGCTGATTCCCGTGAAGGACCACGGTCAGCCGCATCTTCTTTCGTTCTGGGGTGGAAGTGCTATACCGCGCGCGTTGGCGCCCACCGGGCAGCCTGGCCGCATGGATGCGGGCATCCTTGCTTATAAGGAATCGTTCTCGCGCTTCCTCGGTCTGGGCGAAGAGGCGGGCGTGGATGGATACATAGCCAATCATCCTTATCGCGATCTGACTTTCGTTGATGGCAAGAACGATCGGATCGCCAAGAACGAAGCGCGCAAGCCGGGCGACCCGAGCCCCTTCGTCAATCGCGGCACGTACATCCGCTACATGATGATCAGCATGGAATGCATCGAGGTCCAGGAAGGCTGGGTGCGCGCGGGCAAGCCCGCCGTCGGCAAACCGTAGCCGGAGCGAGCGGGTAAGCGATACTACGGCCTTCTCGGCAACTGGGAATCGGGCTCAAAGCCATATGCCAAGACAGAGGACTTATCGGGACTTGGCCTCTACGATCGGGAAGTTGTCGATTGAGGGTCCGCCTCTTTGCTTATCCCGGCTAGCACAAACCGCTCGGACGCGTCGCGGTTCCGGTTTCCTGGCTCGGAATGGCCTGCGTGCTTGGCACCGCGTAGGATGTCGTCCCATCCAGGTTCGCGACACATTGCTGGATGGTTTGCTGAAGCGCAGGAAGCGTCGACGGTAGATTCGGGATCGACTGGTTAGGTTTTCGCAAATTGAGCGCGCTGGTTAGATCCCCGACGGTTGCGCGGCGCCAGGCGCTCAAGTTGGGTACTTCAGCACCGAACAGAGTCTCGAGAAATCGCAGCACGGAAGTGTGATCGAAGAGGTCGGATGACACGAACCCGCCTCGAGTGAACGGCGAGATGATCAGGGTGGGAACGCGAAAACCCAATCCAATCGGGCCAGTAATCGCGGGGCTGCCCGTGACGGTTGGGTCTGGAACTGCGGGTGCGGTCACATATTCGCCTGGAGTGCCGAGAGGCGCCGTAACCGGCGCAACGTGATCGAAAAATCCGCCATTTTCATCGTAGGTAACAAGCAAGACCGTCTTTGCCCACAGTGCCGGGTTCGCTGCTAAAGCGGTGACGATGAGGGAAAGAATATTCTCGCCGAAGCTCGAAGGCGAAGGCGGGTGATCCGAGGTTACGACCGACCCCACCAGCCAGGAGACTTGTGGCAAACTCCCAGACGCCACATCGGTCAGGAAGTCGACCGGAAACCGCGGTCCGAACGCATTCTGGTGCAGCACCGATGCAGGATCCTGAAAATTGCTGAAGTAGGATAGAACATTGTCAGAGAGAATCCCGCCCAGAACAGTCTCATCCGGCGACGAGTAAACCTTCCAAGAAATTCCCCGAGCCTGCAGCTGCTCGGGCATCGTCGTATAGGTCAGGCGGCCGTAGAGGGCGGTGCGGTTTGTGATGATGCTCTGCAAAATCGGTCCGCCGTTTTTTCCGTCTGGATCGAGCGACGCCGCCATCGTATAGAGGCGATTCGGATCCGTCGGACCCATCACCGAGCAAAAATAGTTGTCGCAGATCGTGAAGGCATCAGCCAGGGCGTAGTAGTAGGGAAGGTCTGCGCGAGTGTAGTAGCCCATGCTTAATACGGCGTCATTGGAATTAATCGGAAGGCGCGAACTCACAAAACCATCCATCGCGCCGTTGTTCCAGCTCTGATGCTGCGGTACCCAGTCGTGGGTGATGTCGGGCGTGCAGGCTGCATTCGTTGTGGACGTGTCCAGGTGGAATGGCAAGAGCGCCCCCACCGGTGCAATCGTTGTGTTGGTTGGATCGGGCTGCTGGAATACCGCGCTTCGATCGGAAAAGCCGCGAACGCCGCGGTAGCTTCCAAAGTAGTGATCGAAAGAGCGGTTTTCCTGAATCAGGATCACCACATGTTCGATGTCGCTTAATTTAGAGCAAACGGACGGAACGGAAGATGCGATGGAACCCCCGCCGCAACCATGCAAACCCAAAGACGCTAGCTCTGCAACAGCCGTCGCAGCCCCAACTTTCAGGAGCTCTCGGCGAGTGACTTTCTGCATAGGTGTCAGGCTTTTGATGCGCTCTCCGGAGCAAAGGTGAGCCAGCGGCTAAGTACGCTTCAACAGTCTTGTCCACTGAAACCCGATTGGTCCGAGAAACGGCGGCCTTCTCATGGAAGTACCTAGAATCGGGAGATGGTTCGAAGAAGAATCGCCGCCGTACCAGCGGTATTCCAGCGTGGGATCAGGGGACTATACAGGGCAGATTTCGTGCTCCAGGTCTCCGATGCAGAGTTGAAGCGATCGCAGCGCATCCCGGCGGACCCAATACACCGGGTCACTCTGGTTTGCCTGGAAGAGCGCTTCCGTTGCCGCCTTCTCGTTCCTGGAGGCCAGGAGCATCGCCGACCAGGCTCGATAGTTCCAATCCTGTCGTTGATCGAGCAGAACGGCGACGAGTTCGTCAACGGCGAGACTGCCGCATTCACCCGTTGCGATCCATCGCTCGATGGTCGTCACGGTATCGCAGCCGCGGCGTCCGACGGTCTTGCTGGCCATTTCACGCACAGCGCTCATCTTTTCCTCTTCACGTAGGCTAATAGCCGCACACGAAAAGCCCCATAGTACGTCCGCGCTATTTCTCTAGGACTGTCGGCGCGGGACGTTGACAGAGTTGACTACCCTATGCGGCTTGCCGCTGTGGTCCAACCATAGGGAGAGGCATGCTGGTAAGGGGCTCCGCAAAGTCGTATCCTCTCCTGAATACGATCGTTCCGAGGAGTCGTATTCTGTTTCCATCAACTAGCTTCGGCTCACAGGATGAAGAGGAGATCATGACGCGAACATTTCGCAGCCCGCTGACAGTTCCATTTGTCGCGCTGACGGCCTTGCTTGCCGGCGCGCAGGTCTGGGCCCAATCGCCGGCCGGGACCATCCGCGTTGAAGTGGACGAGACTCGCGCCCCGCAGAAGATCGTGCATACTCATCTCCAAATGCCGGTGCAGCCCGGCCCGCTGGTTCTTTCTTACCCGGAGTGGATTCCTGGGGAACACCAGCCCAGCGGCCCGATCATCGATATGGCCGGCCTGAAATTGATGGCCAATGGGAAACTGATTCCCTGGCGCCGCGACCTGATCGATATGTTCGCGCTGCATCTCGATATCCCGCAGGGTGCCAAGTCGCTCGATATCGATTTCGATTTTCTTCTTTCGGCGGCCTCTTTTGGCTACTCGGCGGGAGCCTCGGCCACGGCTTTTCTCAATGTGGTGAGCTGGAATCAGCTCGTGCTCTATCCGAAAGGGCAAAACGCCGCCGGCCTCACATTCCTTCCCAGCCTCCGTCTGCCCGCGGGATGGAAATTCGGCACGGCGCTGCCGGGCGCGAAGCAAACCGGCGACACAATTGAATTCTCGCCCGTCTCTCTCGAGACGCTCATCGATTCACCCGTGATTTCCGGGCGCTACTTTCGCATCGTCGATCTCACTCCCGGCCAAACTCCCAGCCATGAGATCGATATCGCCGCCGATAGCCCGGCCGCCCTGGAGATGACTCCCGAAACCGAGGCTCACTATCGAAAGCTCATCGCCGAGGCCAACGCGCTCTTCGGTTCGCATCATTATCGCGATTATCACTTTCTCCTGACGCTCAGCGAAAACGTCGCGCATTTCGGCCTGGAACACCATGAATCGAGCGACGACCGGATTTACGAGCGAAGCTTGACCGATCCCTCCACGCGCATCGCCATGGCCATCCTGCTTCCTCACGAATACGTTCACTCCTGGAATGGCAAGTACCGCCGTCCCGCCGGCCTGCTTTCGCCCGATTACCATCAGCCCATGAAGGACGACCTGCTTTGGGTGTATGAGGGCTTAACCGAATATCTCGAGGAACTTCTGGCGGGCCGCAGCGGCCTGCGTACCCCCGAGCAGGAGCATGAGGAGATCGCCCGCGTCGCTGCCCTGCTCGATGCCGAACCCGGCCGGCAATGGCGTCCCTTGCAGGACACCGCGGACGCCGCGGTCTTTCTCTACAACGCGGGCGGGGACTGGCAGAATTGGCGCCGCGGAACGGATTTCTACCCGGAGGGCGTCTACCTTTGGCTCGATGTTGACGCCACGATTCGCCGTCTCACACAAGATCGCAAGTCGCTCAACGATTTCTGCCGATTGTTTTATGGAGGCGCGAGCGGCCAACCCGATCTCAAACCGTACGCTTTTGAGGATGTGGTCGCGGCGCTGAATGAAGTTGCGCCCTACGATTGGTCCGCGTTCCTTCGCACCCGCCTCGATTCCCTCGCGCCGAACACGATGGACGAATCGCTCAATAATAGCGGCTGGAAGCTCGTCTACAACGACACGCCCAATGAGCTTCAGGCAGATCGCGAAGCAGTCGCAAAATCAATCGACCTGAGTCTATCGCTTGGACTAAAGCTTTCGCAGGACGGCAACGTCCAGGACGTGATTTACAATGGGCCGTCGTACAAGGCGGGACTCGGGCCGGGAATGAAAATTATCGCCGTCGGTGGCCGTCAATTTTCCCCCGAAAGCGTCAACACCGCGATCAAAGACGCCGAGGCCGGCGCCGCGCCCATTCAACTCATCGCCGCGAACGGAACGGATGTTCAGACCTACGCGGTGAACTACCACGGCGGCTTTCGATATCCACATCTGATGCGCAATGAGAGCCAATCCGATTTCCTGGGCGAAATCCTGACCCCCCTCGCCGCTTCCCGATAAGCAGCCTCACTTGCTGCCTGCTGGCTCATGGCTCGCAAGCACGCACCACCAGCTCCCGATGAGCGCTAACGGGTTCCTTGGCAACCATCTTTCCCAGCAGCCACTCTCCGGGAAAAAAACTTCTCGGGACCTACCCGGCAGTAGTTTACCTACGGCTACATCAACGTGGTCCGATAGGCGCTTCGAGGGGGATTTCCAGGCGACCTAGTGTCGCGATCCAAATTGCGAAAACATAACCAAGGTGACGATGGATAAAAGTAATATCAAGATTGCAATCGTCACTGGCTTGCTCGGACGTGAACGCGGAGGAATGTAGCGAACACGTTTTCGGAAGATGATGAATATGGCAGCTATGCACGCCATCAGAGTCCAATTGATCGTCTCCCAACGGCCTGCGAACCAACAAATAGCTTCAGGAACGTGACATTGAACCCCTCGCTCCGCCAGGGCTTGACACGCGGGCAAATTAGCTGAGGCTTTCGGTAGAAAGTACTTGGCGCCAAAGTTCAGGGATAGACCGAGGAACGTATTTGCAAGAAACAGGCTACCAACGACCCGCAAAATCAAAGGCTCGTCGTCAATAAACCTGAATCTTCTTCGCCCTATCATCGTTTCGTTGCCAAAACAGACCGGCTACATTTTAATGCCGTCCAACTATTGAGCGTAGTGTGATGAATCCAAATGTTCTGCCGCTGAACATCGGCAAGGCAATTCCAGTCAAGTCCCGAGAACCGGAGACAGGAATTATCCGGAGGGAATCCGCTGAGGTAATAAAAAGCGTGGCTACGGGCCGCGATTCGCCCTGCCTTAAGACGCCGATAGCTCCTTGAGCAAACCCTGCCCCTTTCGGAACCACGGCCGCTCAATCCGCCGCCAGTAGCGCGGCAGCGTGCGTTTCTTTCTGCAAGAGCTGCTGCAGCCACTCGCGAGCTTCGTCGCTTCGGTTTTGAGATTTCAAGAACGCCGCGTACGTATAGAGCGTCTCGGGAGTGTTGGAATGCTGCACCACTTCGGCGAAAAGCGGCGCCGCTTCCTGCTCGCGCCCCGTCGCCGCGTAAGCCTCCGCCAGCATCAACTGGGCGCGATAAAGTCGTACTTCGCATCGCCGCTGACGACCCGCTCTAAGTCCGGCAAAGCCGCCGCCGGCTGCCTCAGCGCCATCAGGCAAAGCGCGCGCCGGTAAAAGCAGTGGGGCGAATCGCTCCGGGTGGCAATCGCGCGGTCGAATGCCTCCTTCGCTTTTGCATACTGTTTTTCGTCCCAATCGAGCTCGCCGAGTTCCTCGAAATTCGCGGCGGAAGGATTGTCGAGAATCGCCGTTTCCACCACCGATATGCGCGACTTCCGGCCATATCCCCGATAGGCGTTACGCAGCAAACCGGCGTCCGGCAGCATCTCCGCCACGATGTATACCAACGCGCCCAGGAATCCCCCCAGAAAGATGACCCACAGCCAGAATCCTTGCGGCCTGCGCCGAAAGAAATGCACCAGCGCCACCACCTGCAAGATCATCCCCCACGGATAAAAAAGATAGCTCAGGCGGAAGAGTCCAAACATTACGCGCTATCACCTCGCGGATTCCCTTGCGGATCCCTCACACGCAGGATCGCAAGGGCATTGTAATTGTAGTGGAGAAACGCCGCGCTCAGCACCCGCGGACACCCGGCGAAACACAAGGCCGGCGCCATGATCGGTAACCGCGAGCCGCGGCAGCCATCTTCCCGTGTCCTGAAATTCTCGAAATCCGTAAACAGCGACAGTATGAACCTGGGCACGAACGGTCGCGACCATCGCTTCGGCCAAATCCGCGGTGTTTTTCTCTAATCTGTTACCTAGATACAATGTGGAAAGGAGCCAGCTTCACGCGCTCTTGAAAAGATTAGGCTTTTCCGCAGCCGCTAGGAAGCATTCTCAATCGCGTAACTCACACGAGGTCACTCATGCAAATCGGAATCGATAGCTTCGCCGCCGCATTCGACGGCGGCAGCCGCGCGGTGGATCCCGCGGCCCGTGTGCGACAACTTGTGGAGCAGATCCAACACGCGGACGAGGTGGGGTTGGACACCTTCGGTGTAGGCGAACACCACCGCCGCGATTTCCTCGATTCCGCGCCGGAAGTCATTCTCGGTGCCGCGGCGGCGCGCACCCAACGCATCCGTTTAACCAGCGCCGTCAAGGTCCTGAGCGCTGACGACCCGGTGCGCGTTTTTCAGAGCTTCGCCACGCTGGACCTTCTCTCGCAAGGCCGCGCCGAGATGATCGTCGGCCGCGGTTCGTTCATCGACGCCTTCCCGCTGTTTGGATATCGGCTGGAAGACTATGACGAGTTGTTCGCCGAGAAACTCGAGCTGCTGCTCAAGATTCGCGATAACGAGTTTGTTCATTGGTCCGGCAAATTCCGCCCTGCGCTTACAGGCCAGGGTGTGTATCCACGGCCCATCCAAAATCCTCTGCCGATATGGCTCGGGGTTGGCGGTACGCCGGAGTCATTCGTGCGCGCCGGCACGCTCGGGCTTCCGTTGATGGTAGCGATCATCGGCGGCGAACCGCGCCGGTTCCGGCCGTTGATCGACCTGTACCGTGAGGCTGGCAAGCGACACGGATATCCACCGGAGCGGCTCAAGGTCGGGGTGCACATGCTCGGCTACGTCGCGGAAACCACCAGGGAGGCTGCCGACACGTTTTTCCCGGGCTACGCGAAAGCCATGACTGACGTCGGCAAGGAACGGGGCTGGCCACCTATGACGCGCGCGAGTTTTGACGCACAGCGCGGCCCCAACGGCGCGCTGCTGATCGGCAGTCCGGCGGAAGTCGTCGACAAAATCTTTCGGCATAGTGAAACCTTGGGCGGCATCTCGCGGCTGTCCTTCATGATGAATGTCGCTTCGCTGCCGCAGATCAAAATGATGCGGGCGATCGACGCGATCGGCGCGCTCGTTTTGCCTGCCGTGCATCGGATCGACTCCCAAACGGCCAGTTCCAGCGCATCGTGAAAGCTCCCAGTTCCAGCGCATCGTGAAAGCTCAAAGATGCGTGGTGGCAATGTTGGCTCATCAGGGACCGCGGGCACGGTGCCAAACGTCGATAAATGCCTTTCTCTCTAGAGCCCTTAGGAGTTGATAATGCCGAAATCCCAATACAAAGCCTTTGAAGCCCTGGATCCATTCTTCGACGTCGTCCTAAAAGGCCTAAGCGGACTGGTGGATGGCAGCCATTATTTCGACGCGTTTGCCGATGACGCGATCTTCGAGTCCCGTTATCGCTTCCCCGGTTGGCCTGTAACGATTCGAGGACGCGCCAATCTGATGGCTAGCCTCTCCGGATACGGCAAGACGATCCAGCTTCACTCTGGCGATGCGCTCGTTATACACCGCACTCAGGATCGTCGTGTGCGTGATCCTCGAGTACGAAGTGCACGGCAAGACGGTTTCGAGTGGCGCGGCCTATGACAACAGGTTCATCTCGGTCATCACAATTGAGAACAGTAAGATCGTCCATTGGAGAGACTATATGGACTCTTTAGCTACTTGGACGGCGCTGAATGGCGCCGTTTAGTCTCGGATCAATATTCTTCCGGCAGAGGCAGCCGCGTTGAGCTTCTGTCCGCCTCCGTAATCACCCAAGTCTTGGTCGAGGGGTCGATAACTCCCTTCTTAAAGGCCGCGTAGTCTTCCTGACAGAAGGCTTCCACAGGCTCCCAATCCGGGAAGAAATGTAAAAAATGGACGCGATCGGAACGATTTGCCCAGTCCGGACCCGCGCCTGCGCGAACTAAGCATTAGCGTATAGGCGCTCACATCAAGGCGCGAGGTAAGTCCAGCGTTTTCGGGAAGCCTGCCCATCACCAAGAGGGCACACGTCGCCATAAAACTCGGTTTTTCACAAACTGCTGGCCGCGCCATTGCTGCTCCTCGAAAGCATATGTCAACATTCAACTACCGGAGCGAATCGGGGGTGCAATGGAGAAGCAGTGGTGGTGTGCTAGCTGTCTCGCGGAAATTGACTTAGACAATCACGGCCGGTGTAACGCGTGCGGGTCGGATGCCGTCGGCAGGATCGAGCATGGCACTTTTTCGATGAATGCCGAAGCTGCGGCCACTGTCCTTGGGGATGCGTCGCGGTGAAAACCACGTCGAAGTGGGGTAGCCTTAGCGAGCGCGTGGTCAAACTTAAAGACGGAGAGAGCATTATTCTCGAGTGCGACGGCGACCCTAACGAGGAGGCCCGCAAGATACGCAGCGGACTGAATGGCATCAGGGCCTGTTGCACGGTCCGGCGCTCGGTGAGGGTCGTGGACGGAAGGATCGTGATTACGCATGTGGGAACGTGGCCGATGCTGGGCGCGTTCAGGAACTCGTAATCGCCGGCGCCTTCGCTCGCATTTAAGGTGCAAGGGCCACAATCCAGGAAGCGAACTCCTCAAAGCTTGACGATCTTCCGCGCATCGATTCTGGTAACTTCTGAGCGGGATTATCGGGTTGAGGAGGTCTTAGGGGCTTCGCGTTCTTCCAGCAACAAACGGCGCAGCGTCCTCAAATCCTTGAGAATATGGCGGCTCGTGCCGATGTGCGACTCGAGCTTGGCCAATTTGTAGCTGACGAGTTGCAGGGCCTGCTTTCGACGTGCCAGTTCGATGTCGCCAGTACGCTCGATCTCCGTCTCGACCTGCTTGTGCGCTTCCCGTGTTGCCTCGAAGAGATAATTCACGTATTCGAGAGCGCTCTCAATATTGTCAAACGGCGTTTCCGGCTGGTAGCTCATGCAAGCCTCAAAGGTGCATTCCCGGCTTGAACCGCGATTAAACTCCCTCGCAGAAAAGCATAACCTTTCCGGAAAGCGAATAGCTGGTCGCTATCGGAAATTCAGCTAAAAAGTAATCTTTGTGGGGCAAGTTTTTGTGGGCTTTTTGTAGGGCAGGCGGACAGGGACATAGCGCGAGCCTGCGCCAAACAATCAGAATTTTTCCCGACGAGCGAAGAGCCGCGGAAAACTTGCGGCTCTTCGCTTCATTTAGTTTCGGCGCTCTACTTCGCTTCGGGCTTCGCTACCGGCGTAGCGGGTGTGGCGAACTTCGCCGCGGCTATCTGGACATTCGGCTGCACGTCGTTCAATTGAATGATCGAGCGGCCATCCGTCCACGTCCAGACCACGTGGAAAGGAACCTTGACTCCCGCCACCACGCGATAGTCCGAGTAATCGACCTGCGCGGGAATGACGCCGACGGCCGTGTCGCTATAGCGCACCTGCCGCAAGAGAATCCCCGACTGCTTGTCGAAATATAATTTGGCGCCGGTGTCGCCGCCCGCGGCGTCCTGAATCACTTCGACCGGTTTGTCGTCGATGGAGACGGAAGGGAAACCGGTGCGCCACTTGAACTCTTGCTTGATCTGGGCGGGAAAAGAGAGAGAACCGTCCATCTTGGCGCCCGCCAGGTCTCCTCCCGCGAGCGGCAGCACGCGCATCAGTTTGTCCGAGGCAGCGGTCCAGCCGTGAGTGCCGTCGTAGGTGCTGACGCTATCGCCATGCTGCGTATGGATGATGGTGGTGAGCTGATCGGGCGCTTTGGCATAAATTTCAAAAGGAACCTTCTCCGAATACGTGTCGAACCCCTCGTAGGTCCCCTTGGCGACAAAACTGGTGAGCTTGGCAACCTGCGCCGCTCCGCCGATGGACTGGATGTATTTGTCGAGTATTTTATCGGCCGACAACTGGTTGGCCGGGGGCGCCCCGCCTTTGCTTATGACTTCAACTCTATCCGGATCGTCGGGAGCGACGCCGTACTGATCCAAGAGGCTGGGAATGGCTTCCGGGTGGTCGGTGGCGCGATGGCAGGTGTAGCACGTCACCTTGAGTTGTCCGCCGAAATTGGATTTATCGATCGTTTGCACCATGATGAGCATCTTGCGCGCGGTCTGCTTCAGCGGCGTGTCGATGGCGTAGGCGTCCAAGCTGTCCGCTGCGTCCGGAGAATGGCAATCGATGCAATTCAAGCCGGTGGAGGCGGAAAAGAAGCCCATGGTGTCCATGAATTCCTTCACGGAAATCCCTTTGAGCAGCTGGATATTCTTGAAAACGGCCTCCGCCTTCTGATCCGCCGGTAGCGCGGCCTGGCCGTGGGCCAGGGGAATACCGACAAGAAAACCGAGCGCTATTCCCAGGACGTAATGAACTGCTCGTTTCGGTCCAAGATTCATCTCGCCTATTCTCCTTGCCCCGCTCATAAACATGTGAAGCGCCGTGCCCTATTTGCTCGAGCCGAGCGTCTTCTTTTGGTAATCGTCGAAATTCAACTGCTGGTCCAGGCAAACAAACTCCATGATATTCCATTTGGGTTTGAGCGCGAACGTGCGCTTGGCGGTCCAGGGCTGCGTATAAGCCTTGGGATCCTCAATGGTCATGTCGTCGACGAGCGTATTGTGGTCGGCGCGGTGAATGCGCTCGGTCAAGTGCAGGGCGTCCGAATGCGGGAGCCCGGAGCGATCCAACCACGTCTTTTCGTTGAAGCCGATGGTGTCCACAACCAGAGTGTCGCCCTCCCAGTGGCCAATAGCATCTCCCATCCACGTGGGGCTCAGGTCGGCAGGGTGGGGCCTGCCGTCTGTATAGATGTTACGCACAAAATGATCGTATTCAAAAACCATGACCACCCGGCCGGGCACCTGCAAGATTTCCATCGGGAACGGATGATAGTAAAGGCGCGGAATGCCGGGCGGGAAACATTTATCGACCGGGTCGGTAGAAACCGTTGTGGAACCGTCGCCGTGAGCGGGCTTATTGATCTTCATCTGAGCCAGACCCCATGCGGTGAGCGGCGGTTGCGTTCCTTTCGCAGCCAGGTTATTGCTCAAGACGCCCGACCAGACTCCGGAAAGATCGGGCACGGATGCGGAGGAAGCTGCGCTGGAAGGCATTGTGCTCTGCGCCGACACACGGGGCGAGAACGCCACGGGTGCGACAAGCGCCAGGAGCAAAAGTATGGATCGACTCTTCATTTCAAACTCTCCTCCAACGTGCGCGCCTCGAGATTCTTACCTCGGAACGGCCCCAGACCTTTCGTCTCTTTCGATGGCGGGGCATTCTAGCACCACGCTCTTTCGCGAGACAATGGAATCGCTTTGCCCGCCGTAGTGTAGGACGCAAGCCGGAGTGAGGCAGTTCCAGCAGGCTGCGCGCGGGGCTGGAGTGTGCGGCTTCGACTGAACCGCGAAGGTGATTCGCCATTCGCGGCGCTGCGGGAGAGTTCGCCTGCCCGCGCCGAGCGAAGGAGAGTGGAGTTTCATGGGGCTCCTCCCCCCTACTCTCATTTCGTAAGTGCACATTCCAGGCGAACTTTAAGTCCAATGATTTGTAACTGCGCATTCTAAAGTAGTTAGGGACGCCTTGATAAGTGGCGCTGCCAACCCTCCCCCCCTGTTTTTTCGCAAGAATATGATTCCAAGCCGGTTATTTTTCGTTTTGTGCAAGAGTATCATTCTAAACCGTTTATACATTGCTCGCCTTGAGCGCAACTTTAACCGGCATATACAAGATTCTAATAGAGATCCCTCGCTCACGATAGTCGCCTCGGGACGATCTACCCTGGCCCGATGGTCGCGTCTTGCAAAAGTATCATTCCAGGCCAGTTATTTAGAGTGCATGCAAGAGTATAATTCTAAGTGACTTAGTCTCGAAACATTCAAATACTGGCTGCGGGCGTCCAAAGAACGCCAGCGGGATCCCACACAGCGAACCTCGGCCCGGGCTGCCGGCGCGATGCGCTCGGTAGACGTTGTAACCGACTGCACCGAACGGCCTCGTAATGACACCCTCGAGCCGCGACGCCGTCGCGACACGTCGCCTGTTCGGGAAGCTCACTCCGAAATCCCCACGCGTAAAATCGACGCATGGGGAACCCACCAAAACGCCGCCCGAACGTCAGCCTCGTCACCTGAAACAGGCTCCGCAAAGTCATCCGGAGCGCACAAACCGCGCTTATATCTATTTTATCGCGAAGGTCAAACTATTCGGTCAGGAGTAGTGGCCAGTTTGAATTTTGATCTCTTGTGTCACGATCAAGAAAATTCAAACTGACCCACTACCTCAGTTCCAGTTTACTTTTCCGACGTTGATATACTGAACGCGATTGGCTCAGGCGCGAGAACTTGCGCGCTGGGGCGGCGCGCCCTGCGGTACACACCGAAAGGCCTCAGGTCTCCTATCTTAACGTGCGCTTTCGCGCCGGGCGACACACATCGTCGGGCGACCTGAGCTACAAAGTCGACAAACGCCTTATGCGGCGATGAAAGTGCGTGGGAGCGCCCTGTTTTTGTGGAGCTAATCCTTTCAATACTGCGCCGCATCCAACCGTTCTGGGCGTGCCTAGGCGGGTCTAGGTTGTGTAGGATCAAGGGCTATGAGGGGTTGAGCCGATTTTGGCGGAGTCGACGGTATGGCTGACGCTCCGAAAACTGCGCGCGCTTCCGCGAACAGATGGGGCAGGATCCTCCTGGTCCATCGATTTTCGTCCGCTGCCGCGCTCGCTTCCCGAACAAGTGGATTTCGCGGTGGTGGGCGGAGGCTTCACGGGCCTGGCGGCCGCGGCTTGGTTACGCAAGCTGGCTCCGGACAAAAGCGTCGGCGTGTTCGAAGCGGAAAAGATTGGCGCGGGTGCGAGCGGAAACACGGGCGGCATGGTTCTGGGAGAGAGTTCCGCGGGCGACCTTCCGGGACTTGGCGACGTCTTGGGTGGATTCCGAGGGACGCTGGATGAGCTTGGAATTGAGTGCGACCTGCATCTTCCGGGCGCGTGGGAGATTGGGCGCAAGGGAGGCTGGAAGGATTCGCCGATCTCCTGGTCCGATTCGGGCAGGCTGCGCGTCGTCAATGAAGTGGGGGAGGCACTGCGGATGCGGGGAAACTTATCAGCGGATTGGCGCGAGCGGCCGATCGTTCTGGAGCGTCCATCCATGAAGGCGGGCAAATTGATGATCTTCGTTTTGACGAACCTCGAGGGCAGAATCCTCTGGTCCTCAAATTAGGATCGAAGGAGATTCGCGCGGGGAGCACGCTGATTGCCACGAACGCGCAATCCCTGGAACTCAGCGGACTGAGAGAACGCGCCACGCCGAAGTTTACGCTGGCGGTGGCGACGGAACCTTTGACGCCCGCGCAGATCGAGGTCCTGGGGTTAGATTCCGGCAAACCGTTTTACACCGTGGACTTTCCTTATCTTTGGGGAAGACTACTGGCGACCCAGGGCGTGATTTTTGGAAGCGGCTTGGTCGACGTGGGCGATTGGAGGGAGCTGAAGCAGATCGATATCGCCTCGGGCAAAGCGGCTGAGCTCATCGCTCGAATCGAACTGCGCGTCCGCAGCCTGGACCCGGCGCTCCAATCCGTGGGATTTACACATTGGTGGGGCGGCCCAATTCTTATCGCGCGGGATTGGAAGCCGGTATTCAGGCGTCACGTTCGCAGCGACCGTGCGATTGTATTGGGAGCTTATGCCGGCCAGGGCGTGGCGCTCTCGGTCTACTTGGGCCGTTGGGCCGCGGAGGCGATGCTGGGACTGCGTCCATTGCCAGATTGGAAATGAAATCCCCCGCGAAGATGTAGAATCTTTTCTCGAACAAAATGGCTCGAACGAAATGGCCTACAGAGACCCGCACCAAGGATTCGCCGCGCTACTGGATTTGAGGGCGTGAGCACGCCCATCGTGGTCCATTTTGGTCCGGAAATTTGCGGGGCCTACGGCAGCGCAACGGAACGCGAGTGGCTGGTGACGAACGGGCTGGGCGGGTTCGCTTGCGGAACCGTGGCGGGCATACAGACGCGGCGTTATCACGGCCTGTTAATCGCGTCTCTTCCCGAAATTGGCCGAACTCTCCTTGTGGCAAAAGTTGAGGAAGTCCTGCGCTATGCGGGAGTGGAGTACGCGCTGAGCGCTAACCGTTGGGCGAGCGGCACCGTCGAACCTCAGGGATTTCGATTCATTCAGGAGTTTCACCTGGCGGGCTCCATACCCGTATGGAGATTTGCCTGTGCGGACGCGGTGCTGGAAAAACGCGTGTGGATGCAGGATAACGCAAACACTACGTTCATTCGTTACGACCTGGTCGATGGGTCGGGGGCGCGGCGCGGGGGTTCGGCGGGTTCGGCGCCAGCGGAACTGGAAGTGAAAATTCTCGTGAATTACCGCGGGATTCACAACACCACACGAGCCGCCGAATGGAAGACGTCGGTCACGCCGGTTCCGCAAGGCCTGTGCGTGGTCCCGCGCGAAGGAGCGACTCCGATTTATTTGCTGAGCGACGTGGGTGAGGCGGAGGCGCGGCAGGAATGGTACCGCGACTTCGACTTGCCGGCGGAACGCGAGCGCGGACTCGACGATCGCGAAGACCATTTGCTGGCGGGCGTTTTTCGAGCGCAGCTCTCGCCCGGCGGTTCGGCGACGTTTGCGCTCGGCACGGAGCCTGCCCCTGCCCTTACAGGCCGAGCCGGCCTCGCCGCGCGGGAAGCTCTGGACCAGAGGCTACTCGAAAACTGGATCGCCGCGCATCCGCGCGCTTCGCTCGAAGCTCCGCATTGGATCTGGCAATTTGTGCTGGCGGCCGCGCAATTTCCGGTGCGCCGGCGCGATTCCGATGGACGCGAGAAGTGGTCGATCATTGCCGGTTACCCTTGGTTCGGCGAATGGGGGCGCGATGCGACGATCGCGTTGCCTGGGCTGGCGCTGGAGACCGGACGCCTGGATATCGCGCGATCGGTGCTGTCCGAGTTTCCGGGATTCATTCAGCAGGGATTGCTCCCCAACACGTTTTCCGAAAGCGGCGAGCCGGGATCCGACAACAGTGTTGACGCCATGCTGTGGTACATCCACGCGCTGCAGCAGTACGCGCTACAAACGTCGGACCTGAGCGTGGTGCGGGAGGTATTCGACCTGCTTGCGTCCGCGGTGGATTGCTACGCGCGCGGAACTCGATACGGCATTCACGCCGACCCTGCCGATGGCTTGCTTTACGCCGGCGAGCCCGGAACGCAAGTTACCTGGATGGATGCGAAGGTGGGCGATCGCGTGATTACCGCGAGAATCGGCAAGCCTGTCGAAGTGAACGCGCTGTGGTTCAACGCGCTGCAGGCGATGGCCCGCTTCGCTGCGGAAGTCGGAAAGCCGGCGAACGAGTACGCGCGACTCGCCGAGCGGGTGAAAACGAGCTTTGCGCGCTTCTGGAATGCGGACAAGGGCTGCTGCTTCGACGTCGTCGATGTGCCAGGGGGGCCCGCGGGAGATGACGCTTCGCCGCGGCCGAACCAAATCTTTGCCGTCTCGCTTCCGGAGAGCCCGCTGGGCGCGGCCGAAAGAAAGCGGGTGGTCGATTTCTGCGCGCTGCGATTGGTGACGCCACACGGATTACGCAGCCTGGATGCGGCCGATGCAAATTATTGCGGCCATTATCGAGGTTCGCCGGGGGAACGCGATGCCGCTTACCACCAGGGCACCGTTTGGGGTTGGTTGCTGGGCCCGTTTGTCCTGGCGCACCTGCGCGTCTACGGCGACGCGGCGAGGGCATTCGCGTTTCTGGAACCGATGGCTCACCACCTCTCCGCCGCCGGACTGGGCAGCGCCAGCGAAATTTTCGATGGCGAAGCTCCCTTTGCTCCTCGCGGGGCGTTCGCGCAGGCCTGGAGCGTGGCGGAGATTCTACGCGCGTGGCGAGCATGTTACGACGCAGGCCTGAGGATCGAGGATTCGGCTAAGCGCGAGTAAAGGCGTTCAACTGGCGTTCAGGTGGCCTTCGGCTTCTTCGGTGTCTTGGGAGTTTCCACAAGCTCGATGAGAAGCTTGCGACCTTCTGCGACAGGCACGAGAAAGAAGTTCACTCGCGTTTGGTTGGCTCCCGCGCGAACTTCCGGGTAGAGAGGCTCCAGCCCGAATCGGCGCTGAAGAATTTCCGCCGCTCGCTGCGCGTCGCGGACGTCGCACTCAACCTGCTGGATGCCCTCGCCAAAGCGGGCAAGAAATTTGGCGATTGGCCCATCTCCATCGGACGTTCTGGCGGTGAGGATATCCAAGCGGACGCCATGAGCGAACACCAATTCAAATTCGAGCACATCGTGGTCCGCGGGCACGTCGGCTAACTTCGGCTGGCCGAAATGCGCGCGAATGGCTTCGAACGTCCGCGGATGAAGGGCAATGCCGACGGTGAGCAGCCCTCCTTTACCCGCCGCCAGGGAGCGAAATTCAGGATCGGCAAACCATTGCCGCAGCACGGGTTCGGCGGCAGCGCAGCCCAGGCGAAACAGTTCGTAAGCGGCGGCTTCACGCTCCTTCGCATCGGCAGCAGCTAACTTTGAAATGTACGCCGGGATGTTCTCCGGAGGGAGCATTGGGGAACCAGAATGTTAACGGAACTAGTGCGCGAGCTGCTCGGCGGTTTCGACGGTATTCAGGTCCGATAGCTCGATGCGGGCCGTTTTCGCCGGAGAGACGTTTACGGCGACGTCCCAGACCAGCCGCAGGTCGCCGCTCAGCGCGGGAGTATCGAGATTGGAGATCCAGTATTGTCCGGCATTCAGGCCCTCAAAGGCACCCTTGCCATTGAGAGTCGTCACAGCCGTAGCGATCAAGTACCGTGTCTGAGCAAGTTGCATGACGCGCTGTTCGAGGTGACGCTGCTGCTGCGCTTGCGCCTTCATCCATCGAGTATAAGGATTCAGTTCGCTAAATTCGGCGTCGAGTCCCTGCATGAGATCGGGATGCGCTTCAATATAACGCCGAAGGGCCTGCTGGTATTGCTCATGCTGGCGCTTATATTTTTCGGGATCCTTTTCCTTTTCGCCGTCTTTGTATTTGGGTTCCGGAACACCGGCATGGACGGCCGCCCCGTTTTGGCCATTATAGGCGGTGAGAAACTCGGGGACATTGATGACATCATCCGGGGTAAGTTCCTTGACGAAATCGTTTCCGGCCAGGTCCACCTGGTGATGCTTCGTCATCCAGATCTTCAGCTCGGGCGATACTCCCAGCTGCGAGATGAAGCGATCGAGATCGGTGAACGGTTCGGCGGCTTCGGCTTCTTTGCGTATATCGGAGAGGCTCTTGGACAACAAATAAAACGTCATTTCGCGCACGGGTTCCGCTGGGGCTCCCTGAGCCCTCACGTAAGTGGTGAACTCAATGGATCCATTGCTGGTGGCCTGCGCACGGCTGGCGGGGCAGGAAATAAACATCAGAGCGCTAAGCACGCACGCAAGTATCAATAAGTGTGGAGTTCTCACGTCACAGATGCTAGCAGATCAAGCCGGGAGCCAAGGCAACTTCGCGCAGGCGGCGTCGCGTAAAGATAATGGCTCGTTTGGGCGAGGGGAACACCAGCGGATTGGGCCAATATGGGGCAAATCAATGCTTATGAGACATTGGTAGCGGGTCAGTTTGAGTTTTTGCACGATCGAGAAAATTCAAACTGGCCCCCCACCGGAAATTTATAGGAGTCGGAAGTTGACTTCGATGGGTGTGATCGTCGCCACCGGCGTACCGTTGGGGCCCACCGCCGGCTTGAAGCGCCAGGTACGCACCGCCTCGATGGCTTTCTCATCCAGCCCCAGACCGGCGCCCTTCACGACCTGAATGTTGGTGGCATGGCCGTCCGGCTGAATGATCACCTGCAGCACGACGATGCCCTGGAACTTGGCCTTGCGGGCATCTTCGGAATATTGAGGCTCCGGGCAAAAGAGGCAGCTCGGATAGCCCACCCCGCCCGTTCCCGGACGGAAAGCGCCGCCGCCCGTGCCGCCGCCCGTGCCAGGTCCTAAGCCGCCGCCGCTACCGCTGCCAATTCCGCCGCCATCGCCGCTACCCATTCCGCCGCTGGCTCCCGGTCCTGCCGAAGCGCTCATCATGGCGGCGAGCGGATCGCCATAATTCGGATCATTCGGGCTCGGAATCTTCAAGTCGGGCGGTCCCAAAAGAGTCGGCTCGGCTTCCATCTTTGGATTCGGATGAGGCGTGAGCAAGGGTGGAGTAATCTGAGTCATACTCCACTTGGGCAGCTTGCCCTGAGTCGCGGGCTGTTGCTTGTGCTCCCCGCCTCCACCTCCGCCTCCCGCACGATCCTTGGCGGGCGGCAGCTTCGAAAGATAGGGAGAGATGTCGATCACCTGCATGCTGGCCTGCACAGGCGGCTGCACCATGTGGCGGAAGATCGGCACAAGAATCAACACAGCGATCAGTACGTGCACGCCGGCCGAGATCATCTGCGCCATGCTGTATTCGCGGCGCTTGGCCCAAAGCGGCCGCACCGGAACCGGCTTGCTGGTAACCTTGAGCGGCGGCAACTTGGGCGGCGAAATCAGATCGTGGAGATTCCGCCAGAAGACCCGATAGGTGGGCTCCAGATCCACCACCATATTGGAATTGACGGCGCCCTTTATCCGCGGAGAAGGACGAAAAAACGATTTGAGGTTATCGGTGAAGCTGTCTTCTATGCCTTCGGTGTAGAAGACCTCCTGCGGGGCGTTCCGGGGCACACGCACGGATCGCTCGGTGAGAAAATCCTTGAGATTGGTCCAGAAACTGGGTGACTGGAGCCTTCGGCTACGGCCAAATGAAGGCGCCGTGGAGCCAGGAGCGAGATTCAAATGCGCCGTGTTTGGATCGCGCAGAGTAGGGTTTAGGTTCAGTCCTTGCATATGTCAGGCACCTGGCGTCGAAGTCTACTCCTAGAGCTCACCCACCGAGTTAGATTCATCGCCAGCCAAAAAGATGTCCTGGCCGGAAGGCTGACTTGATCGAGGATAAATTGTACCATATGACTTTTCGCCTTGCGCGACGCTCTTTTGCAGTTGAACATAGAAAATCAACACAAAAGACTTGGCCGGCCGGGACGCGTCCAAAACCCTTGTAGGCAAATGGAGTTCTCAGAGAGATGTCAAAGCCTGTAAATCTAAAGAGCACGCTGAATCTCCCAAAGACCGATTTCCCGATGAAGGCCAATCTTCCGCAGAATGAGCCGCGAATTCTGGCCAAGTGGGAGCAGGACCGGCTTTACCACCGCATTCAGCAAGCGCGGGCCGACGCACCTTCCTACGTCCTGCACGATGGCCCACCCTATCCCACAGGGACAATTCACTTGGGAACCGCCTTGAACAAGATTCTCAAGGACATGGTGGTCAAGTCGAAGACCATGGCCGGCTTCCGAGCGCCCTACGTCCCCGGATGGGATTGCCATGGTTTGCCCATCGAGACGCAAGTGGAGAAAGAGCTCGGAGGGAAAAAGGGCCGCGTCGCCCCGGTGGAATTTCGGCGGATTTGCCGCGAATTCGCGCTGCGCTATGTCGATCAGCATCGCCGCGATTTCAAAAGACTGGGTGTTTTGGGCCGCTGGGAAGACCCATATCTTACGATGAGCAATGGCTACGAGGCGTGCATCGCGGATGCATTTTTATCGTTTTTAGAGAAGGGATATGTGTTCCGCGGGCTGAAGCCGGTCTATTGGTGCATTCATGACCGCACGGCACTGGCGGAAGCAGAAGTGGAGTACGAAGACCACGTAAGTCCTTCCATTTGGGTGCGATACCGCGTACTGGAGTCGACAAAATGGCCATCGGAGGACCGTGCCCATGATGGCGTTTACGCGCTGGTGTGGACGACCACGCCATGGACCCTGCCGGCAAGCATGGCTTTGTCTTTCCATCCTCAGTATAAATACGTATTCGCTAAGGACGAGCGGGGTGACACGTATCTCTTGGCGCAGGAACTGCTGGAAAGCGTTTCCAAGGAAACAGGCCTGCGCTTTCAGTCCGTATCGCAGCCCTTCCCAGGCAGCGATTTCGCAGGCGCCAAATTCCGGCATCCGTTCCTCGATCGCGTGGTTCCGGGCGTACTGGGCGAGCACGTCACCCTCGAACAAGGTTCCGGAATCGTGCACACGGCGCCTGGCCACGGCGCCGAGGACTTCGCCGTGGGTCAGGAATATGGCCTGGAAACTTATGCGCCAATCGACGATAACGGCCGCTTCACGGAAGGGCTGCCCGAATACAACGGCAAGACCGTATTCGAGGCCAATCCGGTTATCGTCGAATTGCTGAAATCGCGCGGAGCTCTTGTGGCCGAGGGCAAACTCCAGCATAGCTATCCGCACTGCTGGCGCTGCCACAATCCGGTCATCTTCAGGGCCACCGAACAGTGGTTCGTTCAGCTCGACAATGGAAGCGCCACGGTTCCCGCCCCCAAGGCGAAACCGCTGCGGCAACTTGCGTTGGACGAAATCCCGAAAGTGAAATGGACGCCGGAGTGGGGCCGCGAACGCATTCACGAGATGATCGCCCACCGTCCAGACTGGTGTATTTCGCGGCAGCGAGTGTGGGGCGTGCCGTTGGTGATCTTCTATTGCGATCAGTGCGGCAAGCGGCTGGAGGATTTTGGGGCGCTGCGCCAGGTGGTTCGCTGGTTCGAGCGCGAAGGAGCGGATGCGTGGTATACGCATTCCGCCGAGGAACTGCTTCCGAAGGGCACCGTTTGCGCTTGCGGCTGCGAAAAATGGCGCAAGGAGAACGACATCCTCGACGTGTGGTTCGATTCGGGCTCCTCGCATCTTGCCGTTCTCGACCCACCCGGAAAGCCGAATGCGGACATGCCTTGGCCGGCCGACATGTATCTGGAAGGCCCGGACCAATACCGCGGCTGGTTCCATAGTTCCCTGCTCATAGCGGTGGGGATTCGAGGGCACGCGCCCTATCGACAGGTGCTCACGCATGGCTGGACGCTGGACGAGCAAGGCAGGCCCATGTCGAAATCCCTGGGCAATGTGATCTTGCCGACGGAGATCTGCGAAAAATGGGGCGCCGACCTGCTAAGGCTGTGGGTGGCTTCGCAGGACTACCACAGCGATCTGCGCTTTTCCAAAAACGGCATGACCCAGCTTTCGGAGGCATACTTCAAGATTCGCAACACCTTCCGGTTCGCCCTGGGCAATCTCTCGGACTTCGATCCTGCGCGAGATTCCGTAGCGCAAAATTCGCTCGTGGAGGTGGACCGCTGGATGCTGGGCAGGACCAGCCGCCTGCTGGCGAATTGCATGGAGTTTTACGAAAAGTTCGATTTCCACCGGGTCTATCACGCGGTGTACGACTTTTGCGTGGTCGATCTGAGCTCCTTCTATTTCGATATTCTCAAGGACCGGCTTTACACTTTTGCCCCCAAGGGCTGCCCGCGGCGATCCGCGCAGACGGCCATCTATCGCATTGCCAGCACCCTGGCGCGATTGCTGGGGCCGATTCTGGCGTTTACCGCGGACGAGATCTGGCAATATTTGCCGCGAGAGGCAGACGCGCCAGCCGACATTCATCTCAGCCTATTCCCGCGTGCGGGCGAATTCTGCAGCTTTCCCGACGAAGCGTTGGAAGCTCGCTGGGGGCACTTGCTCGAAGTACGCGCCGCCGTGCTGAAATCGCTGGAGCAAGCGCGCAATGCCAAGCAGATCAATAGCGGACTCGAAGCCCGCGTTGAACTCTTCGCGGACGGTGCGCTGGAGCCGCTGCTTCGGGATTACGCGGATTGGCTGCCCACCTTATTTATCGTTTCTCAAGTGGAACTCGCGAATGGAAGCTCCCCGGCAGGCGCGAGATCGGAAACGCTGCCCGGCCTGGGCGTGAGTGTGCATCGCGCGCTGGGCAAAAAGTGCGAGCGCTGCTGGAACTATTCGGTCCACGTCGGCGAGAGCAGCGATTATCCGACGGTCTGCGAGCGCTGCGTGGCCGCGCTCGAGGAAATCGAAAGCTACACGGGGTCGTTGGGAACTGCGGGCACCACGGGCACCGCGGGGGGCACCGGGGGCACCGAGGGTGTAGAGGGCGCGAACTCCTGATGGCCGCACGGAGCGCGCGGTGGCTGTGGCTCACCTTCGCGGTGGTAGCAGCGGACCGCGCCACCAAATATGGCGTCGAGCAGTTCACCACGCAAGGTTATCGGCGGACATTAATTCCCCATTTCGCAGACCTTGTTCACAGCGTGAACGCGGGCATCGCTTTCGGCCTCTTCTCCGAATCCGACTTCAAGTGGATCTCCTTTCTGCTGGTCTGCGCTTCGACGGTGATCATTTTGCTCCTCACATGGCTGCTGGCAGCGGGGCCCGCGGGCGGGATGGGAAGCCAGGCGGGTATCGCATTGATTGCAGGCGGCGCAACTGGAAATCTTCTGGACCGCCTGCTTCACGGCGGCGTCACGGATTTCATGGAACTGTATGCCGGAAATTTTCGCTGGCCTGCTTTCAATGTCGCCGATTCGGCGATCACCATCGGAGCGGTTTTGATCATTCTGGAATTATTAAGTGGCGAGAAGGATGCAAGCAGAGCCCACGCTTAGCCCAGAAGGATATCCCCGCGAAGAGCAAGCCGTTGCGCGCCACTTTACCGCATCGGCGGAAGATGCCGGCCGCCGTCTGGACCTCTATCTCTCCTCGCGTCTTCCCGACGTCAGCCGCACTCGCATTCAGGAACTGATCGACGAAGGGCGCGTTCGACTAGGCGGCCGGCTGGTACGGCGCGCGCAGCGGGTGACGGCCGGCGATGTGATCGACATCGAGGTCCTGCCGCGCCCTCCGCTGCGAGCCGCTCCGGAAGAGATCGCCCTGGACGTGCTGTACGAGGATGAAGACGTCGCCGTGGTGAATAAGCCCGCGGGCATGGTGGTGCACGCGGGCGCCGGAGCCGCCAAGGGCACGCTCGTCAACGCGTTGCTCCACTATTTCGGCGCGCTTTCCACGGTCGGCGGAGGACTTCGTCCCGGGATCGTCCATCGCCTCGACCGAGGCACATCGGGAGCTATCATCATCGCGCGCAATGACGCCGCCCATCGCGTTCTTGGCGAGCAGTTCCGATCTCGGGCCGTAAGCAAGACATATATCGCCCTGATTCACGGCAAACTGAGCCGAGAAGAGGGGAAGATCGATCGTCCGATTTCACGCGATCCGCAGCGCCGAACGCGCATGACCGCGCGTCTCGCCTCCGGACGCACCGCCCAGACGAATTGGCGGGCGCTCGTGCGCATGGGAAATTTCACGTTGATCGAAGCCGAGCCTCGCACCGGGCGCACCCACCAGATTCGAGCGCACTTTGCGGCTGCCGGGCATCCGCTCGTTGGCGACACTCTCTATGGCGCAGCGGCGCAAGTCCGCGCCGGAGGGCGCCTTCTGAAACCGCTGGGGCGCGTCTTTCTGCACGCGGCTCGCCTGGGTTTCGCGCATCCGCGAACCGGCGCAACGATTGAGCTGCGTGCTCCGCTCGCTCCCGAATTGCTCGATTACCTGAGCGAACTGGCGCGAGCGATCGATTTTGAACCGTCCAGGGTTGACGCGGCTTTACGCGGCTACCTATAATTTCGGCAGTGCGCGTTCGTATCACCCTCGCAGTCCTTGCCGCGGCCTTGGTGTTTTCCGTCGGGCTGTCCGCGCAGCAGCCGCAACAGCCGCAGCAACCTCCGGCGCCACCTCCCGCGCCCCAAACCAACGGAACGCCGCCCATTCGCCAGAACGTGAGCCTGGTGGATATCCTGTTTACGGTTCTGAACCGGCAGAACAAGATTGTGGCGGATTTGAATCAGGAGAATTTTCGGGTTTTTGACGACAACGCGGAGCAGGAGATACGCTTTTTTAACCGACAGACGGATTTGCCGCTGCGAGTCGGGTTGCTGCTCGATACGTCCAACAGCATCCGCGACCGGCTGCAGTTCGAGCAGGAGGCGGCCATCGACTTCCTCTATAACGTGATCCGGCGAGAGAAGGACCAGGCCTTTCTGATGACCATAGACGATGAGCCGGAAATGATTCAGTCATTTACGGGCGATCTCGATAAACTCCGGAACATCATATCGAAGCAACGCGCAGGCGGCGGGACGGCGCTTTATGACGCGATCTATCAGGGCTGCGAGCAACTGATCAAGCTCGCTCCCGCCGTTGGCAATCCCGAAACGGACTTGCGCCGTGTGCTGGTGGTGATTAGCGACGGCGACGACAACTTGAGCCGCCATTCGCGCGGAGAAGCCCTGGAGGCTGCGCAGCGGGCAGGCATCGTGATCTATACCATCAGCACCAGCATCAACTGGATTCTCACCGATCAGGAGGCCGCCCAGGCCGATCCTTCGAATCGCAAATACCTGAAAGACGAAGGGGACAAGGTTCTGCAGCAGTTTTCAGATGAAAGCGGCGGCCGCGCTTTTTTCCCTTATCACGTGGACGACCTGGCGCAGTCGTTCGCCTATATTGGGACCGAACTGCGCAGCCAGTATTCGCTCGCTTACGTGCCGACCCGGGCGCCCGACGGGAAGTTCCACAAGATTCGTATCGAGGTAAACACGAAGGGACTGCAAGTCCGGGCGCGTAAAGGATATTTCGCTACCCCTGTGGAAGCTTCCGCGGCAGAAGCGCGGTGAGTTCGTTGAGCTGAAGGGGGCTCGAATTTCAGGTAGAGGGTCGGTTTGAACTTTGCCTTCTTTGTGTCACGATCAACAACATTCAAGCTGACCCTCTTCTAATTTCGCGGCGCGTAATAGCCCTGGCGCGTGAGCACATCCAAATCCTTGCGCATGGTTTCCACTTTGACCTTGCGATAGCCGCCGTCCCGCGCAGAGTTGGAAGAGTAATATCCCAGCGTATATTGGCTGCGAAGTTCCTCGCTGATTTGGTCGAAGGCTGCCTCGAGATTCTTTTCGCTGCGAACAATGATGGTGCGGCCGCCCGTCTCATCGGTCAGCTTCTTGGCCACCGAATAATTTCCGCCTCCAAAGCGGGGATCGGCCACCAGCAAGATGTGCACGACGGTGTCCGTGCGCTGCGCCGCTTCAATCGCATCCTGAACCCTCAAGGTGCTGCCCTCATCCTGAGCATCGGTGAGAACGACGATAGCCTTGCGCCCGGCTTCGCCGGCCAGCTTGTCGTGGCAGGCGGCATATACCGCGTCATAGAAGACCGTGCCGGGAACCGATTGACTCAGCGGTCCCTGCGCGCCCGGCGAATTGATGCGTGTACGATTGATGGCCCGGTCGAGCATGCCTTGATCGTCGGTCAGGTCAGCGAGCAAGTCTGAATCCGTATCGAAGCTCACCACCATGGTGAGATCGCCTTTGCGCAGGACGCGAGAGAGAAAGCGCACCGCAGCCGCCTGTTCGGCCCCCAGCATATTCGTTTCGCTGCCGCTGGTATCGATCAAAAGGCCCAGGGTGATCGGCAAGGTCGTTTCGCGGGAGAAGAAGGAGACCTTCTGCTCGACTCCGTCTTCGGTGACCTTGAAGTCGCCCTGTTCGAGAGTGGGGATAATCTGCTTGGTTTTCTTATCGCGCACGGTGGCGAATAGATTGACCAGATTGACCTGCACGCGAATTCCCTGTTGCGACGGGTCCAAATTCTGGCCATTCTGGCCGGCTCCCAGCGGAGCTGCGGGCCAAAGCAGCGGAATCGCCAAGGCTGCGACCGCCACGAAGAGCTTGAGACGTTCCGACCTCATCGTATAATCTCCATGAATCTTGTGTTGCCCTTACGATGCGCCATAACCATTCAGAGGATGCGCGTGCCGGAACTCACCTCGTTACGAGCATGAGATGAATGGTTTAATTGTCGGCCGATGACCCGCTTGCGTCAACCGCCGGCCTTGGCCTTACTCATACAGGGATCCATCCTGGCCCTGGCTATGTCGTTCGCGATGCCCGCGCAGGTGGTCCCTCAGGGCGCACAGCAGCAGCCACCGGCGCAAGAGCAGCGGCCGAATTCGCGCGCCACGATTCGCAGCACCGTGGAACTGGTGGTCGTCCCCGTGACCGTCAAGGATGCGCGCGGCAATCTAGTTGACGACATTCGGCAGGATGAGTTCACCATTTTCGAGGACGACGTGGAGCAGCGCATCTCCACTTTTTCGACCGACGCTTTCCCGCTGTCTGCCCTGGTGGTCCTGGATAATGACCTCAAACCGAAGGCCGCCGAGCAGGTGCGCAGGAGCCTGATCTCGTTGGCCGGGGCCTTCAGCGAATCCGACGAAGTCGCGCTGGGTAGATTCGCATCGTTCTTCACGCCGCTGATGGATTTCACGACGGACAACGATCGCTTAATGGCGCAGCTTAAAGACCGAGCTTCGGGCGACGACTCCGTGCTCGACCCGGCGTCGACCGCGCCCAATCCGGCGGCCGGCGATCAGCCCATTCCGGGCACCCCCACGACTCAGCAGCAAGCGTCCGCCGACAAGAGCACCAAGCACTTGGACGACGCCCTGCACGGGGCGGCTGAAGCGTTGCGCGCGCGCCCGCACGAACGGCGGAAAGTGATCATTCTCGTTTCCGACGGCGTCGACGCGAAAAACAACACCTACAGCTACGATCAAACGCTGACCGCGCTGCTTTCTTCCGACGTTTCCGTCTACGCCATCGGCACCGACGCCGCTTTGCTGCGGCGCGGGGCAAGTCCGCTTTCGCGTTACGCTCGCGCCACCGGCGGCGACATCTATTTCGTGAACAATGAGGCGGCGCTTTCGCAGGCCTACGCTCAAGTGGCCGAAGAGGCGCGCCATCAGTACACGCTGGCCTACTCGCCGGCGGGCACCGATCGGACCAAGAATTATCACTCCGTCGAAGTTCGCGTGAAGCGGGCCGGGCTGAACGTGCTGGCGCGCGACGGCTACTATCTGGTGCATCTGCCGTAAACTGCTGGCGGCGAACTTTCGCTTGACATCACAGATTACGAACCGTAGAAATAGTTGCGCGGGTTTGGGCGGATAGAAAAATCGCAAAGGCTCGCCGATTTTGCAGGGGAGAAGCCTCGGGGCAGAGGCAATGCGCGCAAGGCGGAAGGGATGGCCCGAATCGAATCCCTTCCTCTCATTTCCGGCGGGGCGCTTCCGAGCGTCCCGCTTTTTTATTTGGAATTACTTCGGCACGGCAGCCGCGGGCATCGCTTCCGCACTCTCCGCTGGATCGCGCAACACGGCAGCCGATTCTTGAGTGGGACACAAGGATCGATATTCACAATTTTTGCAAATGAAGCCCGGACGGGCGGGAAAGTCGCGTGCCCGGATATCCGCGGCAACTTCCTGAATGGTGCCGCGCACCTCTTGCAGCTGCTTCTCTTCGCGTGATGCGGATACGCACTCATTATTCTGCAGGTTGTAATAGATCAGCCGCACCGGGTTCACGTCCAGCACTTCACGCGCCGCCAGCGCATAGATGCTCAACTGCACGTCCTTATCGGCGTGACTTTCCGATTTCGGCTTGCCGGTCTTGTAATCGACGATCTCCACTTCGCCAGCGGCGATACGGTTGATCTGGTCCATCCGTCCGATTAATTCCACGCCATTGTCGCAGTGCAGCGTGAAGCGTTTCTCCAGCCCAATCACGTGGGGCGGAGCGGCCAACATGCTGGCGTGAAAAGCGCGCAATTGCTCCGTGCCGTCGTGCAGATATAAATCTTCCTGGTGGCGATCCTCGAAACCGGCCGAGGTCCATTCGCGCCGGAAAATCGCCGCCACATCATCGAACCCAAGGCTCAGGCCCTTGCGCAGCGCGGCGATGAACTGCCGTACGGTCACATGCATGACGTTGCCAAACGTGGTGGCCGCGCTTGGCCCGCTCCTGATCCCCCACACCTGGCCGAACAGGTATTTTTGAGGGCACTTCTGATACGTCTCGATGGCCGAGACGCTCAACTGGAGCGGTTCGAAAACAGGCGGACGGTACCGCTCGGCCCAGGGGCCAATGCGCGAATAAACGCGCGGCTGGATGGCGGCTTCCGGGAAGAGAATGGGCTCAACGGGCAGGGGCCCGCGAGGGGTCGCGGCGGGAGGCGAAGCCGGAGAGACCTGTTCCACGCTTTGTCTCGCCACCTTACCCGCGCTCAAAATGTCTTCGATGAAAACCGAAGGCCGCGAGCGCTTGTGCAGCACCGTACTGAGGGTGAGCCGCTCGCGCGCCCGCGTGATGGCCACGTAAAATAGGCGCCGCTCCTCCTGAATATGAAAATCGCCTCGGGGCAACTCCTCTTTCATGAGCGCCGGGGGAAATTCCAGCACGGACGTTCGCGGGGCCATGGGAAAACCACGGTGCGTCAGCCGCAGCACGAAAACGTGATCGAACTCCAATCCTTTCGCGGCATGCACGGTCATGAGTTGCACGGCGTCTCGCGATTCTTGCTCCAGGTTGATTTGCCCGCCGGCCTGCACGAAATAATCGAGATACTCCACAAACTCGCGGAGCCGGCACGTTTCGCTCTTGGACTGCCACTCTCGGACGAAATTGCGCGAATCGGCGCAGGTAAGGCTGATCGGAGCCGCGGAGGTGGAGAGGAAGTTCGAGCCATTCCGTCAGCGCGGTGAAAAGATCGACCGCGTCGATCAGTCTCCATACGAGCGCGCAACCCGTTCAAACCGGCAACTAGATTTTGCGTGGCCGCGGGAGGGCCACTGAATGGCAGGCGGCCTTGCGGCGGCTGCAGGTCACCCCAAAGCGAACTCTTGGCCTTCTTGGAGCGCTCGCAGAGCCGCACCAGGTCAGCCGCGTCGAGACCCCACGCCGGAGCAGCCAGCACTCGAGCGCAAGCAACATTATCGGCGGGGCTCACGATCAGGCGCAGATAAGCCGTCAGGTCGCGCACCAGCGGATGGCCCAAAATCGAGAGATTGCGGATCACCACGGGAATGCCGCGTTCTTCGAGCGCGCGAACCAGCTCAGTGCGATGGCTATGTATGCGATAGAGGGCGGCGAACTTTCGCCAGCTGAGCCCGGCTGCGTGCAGGCGCTCGATTTCCGCGGCGATCCAACGCGCTTCCTCTTGCGCCGACGGGAATTCCACGATGCGGACTTTTTCGCCGTCGGGCTTGTGCGGCAGCAGCTCCTTCTTGGGAACGAGCGGCGAGTGATCGATAAAGCTGGCGATCTGCGTGGCCGTGCGCAGAATGCGCGCGGTGGAGCGGTAGTTATCCACCAGCGGCTGGACGAACCGCGCGGCCCCGGCGCTATCGCCGCGCGGAACGCCGGCAAAGCGCTCGAGGAAAATCGTGAAGCTCCCAAACGAGGCGCCGCGGAAGCGGTAGATGGCTTGCGCGCTATCGCCTACGGCGACCACGTTGCGATGGTCCGCCGCCAATTCCCAGAGAAGCTCGATTTGCGCGATGTTGGTATCTTGAAATTCGTCCACCAGAATGTATCGGTAGCGCGCGCGCAGCGCGGCGCGAAAAGCGGGATCGCCCTTGAGTAAGCGAACCGCGTCGAGCAACTGCATCCCAAAGGTCAGCAGGTTGCGCTCGCGAAGCAAGTTGTCGCTCGCTCGATAGGCCCGCGCGACCTCCCGCTGCTCGGCAATGGATTCCTCGCGCACGCTGCGTTCATCTTCGGCAAGCCCATTTTTCTCGCGCGCGTACGCTTCGGCCAGGGATTCGGTGTGGCGTTCGTAATCCTCCGGCGTGACCAGTTCATCCTGGCAGCGCGAGAAAAACTTCACGAAATCGCCCAGGAACTGCCCCGGCTCAGCCAGCCGGCGATAACGATCGAGGACCAGAACCGCAAGATTGCGCCGCAAGAGAATCCAGTGGTCGATGTCGTCCAGAGTTTGTAGCTTGGGGTTGCGTTCGACCAGCAGAGCGTTGCAGAAGGCGTGGAACGTTCCCACGAACACGGCGCGGCCGCGCTCTCCAGCGGCTCGCGCGATGCGGTGCTTCATTTCCCCCGCCGCTCTATCCGTAAACGTCAGCGCCAGGATAGATTCGCCGGTGAGGTCAGGATCGGCATTCAGGAGATGGCGGACTCGCTCCGTGATGACGCGCGTCTTGCCCGTGCCCGCGCCTGCGACCACCAGGAGCGGGCCTTGGCCGTGGCGCACTGCGGCGCGCTGTTGATCGTTGAGCTTTGGGAGCTCTGGGAGCTCTTCGCCAACCGGGGCCGCGGGCCTGACTAATTCGAAAAGATCGGCCACGCCGCCATCCTAGCCGATTTGCCGACCAAGCGCACGGCCCTACTGACGCTCGGCACAAATTGACCCATAACGGGCACAAGAGAAAGGACCAACTCGCTACGCCGGAGTCAGAGCTTCCCTAAGATCCCACTTGGCAAGCCTGCCGTGCAATATCCGCCTATCGAAGGCCAGGCTCCGAGAACACATTCTTTGCAGAGGCGAGTCTCGGGTTTAAAGGCCATCGCGTGGCGCGAATCCTGTTCGATCTTCGAGTCCGTGTGGGGGACAAATCGGATGTTAGCTTTGTCCGCAGATAGTGCGTCAAGAAAGCGGCGATTCGTTGGTCCGGCAGCCGTGTAAGCTCGGGAAAAGGCAGCTACCCTGATTAATAAGAGTTCCTATGAGGTTCGCGGTATTTGCCTTTCTTACGATTAGTGTTGCCATTAGGGTTAGGCGTTACCTTCATAATGAAGGTCATAGGAGAGAGAGCGAAATGGAAATCAGAACTGGCGGTCAAAGAGAAGATCGCGTCACCGGAGCTATCGAAGCTCAGACTTCAAAGGTTCCTTCCAGTGGATACTTGGCGGCGGCGATGAGTTCTATGGTTGCGTCGGCGATTCTGAAGATCGTTGGTAAGGACCAGCTAGCCCTATTTATTGGGCAATGGGCGCCCGCATTTTTGATCATGGGCGTCTACAACAAGATGGTTAAGCAGCATGGTTCAGACGCTTTCAGCTGATGAGCAATCGTGCAGGGGCGATCATGGAGCGTTATATTCACCGCCGAACCGCATCCGCCAGGTAGTGGTTACGCCGGATGGGCCCGTCCTTTTTCCCAAAATCGGGCAAGGTGTGAGCGACTCTTCATCCCTCATCGCCAGGATCTTCATAACAGGCGATAAAGTCTTCTTCGCGCAAGGAAGAGAGTCGCGAAACAGCGAGCGAATCCGTTCAAACTGCACGGCGACTCTGCGCGCTTGGCCTTCCCCCGCATGTACTTCCCTGAACATCAAAAGGCGTTAAGGGTTTACGCAGGTCGTATGTAACCCAAGGCTTTGACAGGAGTCAAGTAATTCATCGGTGAAAGAAGATGGCGGTCTAGTGTACGTTTCGTGTCCGTTTTTTCGTCCCTCTCCGCCGTCCCGGCCCACAAATTGACCGCACTTCGAGCGCTGCTATACTGGGCTTTCGTCCGCCCGAGAGCCATTTATCCGCAAGGAGTGCTGTTATGCTTCAGCGAACCCTCCGCCAGCCTGTGATCGTGAGCGCGGTGCGTACTCCCGTCGGAAAATTTCAGGGCGCTCTCTCGTCATTTTCAGCCACGGAACTGGGAGCGCGCGTCGTGGCCGAAGTGGTGCATCGCGCCGGCATCCAACCCGACGCCGTGGATGAAGTGATTATGGGCAACGTGGTGCAAGCAGGATTGGGCCAGAATCCGGCGCGCCAGGCGGCGCTGCGCGGCGGACTGAACCCGCGCGTCGCGGCCATGACCATCAACAAAGTATGCGGCTCGGGGCTGAAGGCCGTGGCACTGGCGGCGCAAAACATCATGGTGGGAGAGATCGATATTGCCGTGGCCGGGGGCATGGAATCGATGTCCAACTGCCCTTATCTGCTGCCCGACGCGCGCAACGGTTTTCGCATCGGGAATCGCCAAGTGGTCGATTCCATGATTCACGACGGACTCTGGGACGTCTACGAAGACGTGCACATGGGCATTACCGCCGAACTGGTGGCCGAGAAATATAAGATCTCGCGCGAGGAACAAGACAAATTCGCTCTCCAAAGCCACCTGCGCGCCGTGCAGGCCATGAACTCCTGCTTCATCGAATCGCAGATTCTTCCTATCGAGGTGCCACAGAAAAAAGGCGAGCCGGTGTTGTTGAAACGCGACGAATCGCCGCGCGCGGACGCTTCGCTCGAAGCGCTCGGCAAGCTGCGGCCCGCGTTCAAAAAAGACGGCACCGTCACGGCCGGCAACGCTCCGGGAACAAACGACGGCGCCGCCGCCGTGCTCCTGACCAGCGAGGAGACCGCTTCGCGCCTGGGAAAAACGCCCATGGCGCAAGTCGTGGCGCAGGCCGTCTCGGGGGTCGAGCCGAAATGGGTGATGATGGCGCCGGTGGACGCGGTGGAGAAGCTTCTGCGCAAGACGGGCTGGGACCGCGACCGGGACGTCGATCTTTACGAACTGAACGAAGCGTTTGCCGTGCAGGCCATCGCCGTGATGCGCGAATTGCGTCTGGATCCGGAAAAAGTGAACGTAAATGGCGGCGCCGTGGCCATCGGGCATCCCATTGGGGCTTCCGGCGCCCGCATCCTGGTGACACTGCTTTACGAAATGCAGCGGCGCAATGTGCATCGCGGAATCGCGGCGCTTTGCCTGGGCGGAGGCAACGCCGTGGCCCTGGCTGTAGAGCGCTGAGCGGCGGAAAGCTGGAAACCCGCCGCGGGGGCAGGTGATGGGGCAGTTTGAATTTTGACCTCTTGCGCCACGATCAAGAACATTGACCTCTCGCTGCAACCTCGCTTGATTTTTCCGAGTCTTCGGTCATTCTAGTGGGCCGTCATCCTAGTGGGCTTTTCCTTTCCCGATTGGAGAACACTTTGAATCCCGAGGGCATTCGAACCATAGCCGTCCTGGGCGGCGGCACCATGGGTAACGGGATTGCCCACGTCTTCGCGCGCTACGGCTATAGCGTGATCCTGCGCGATGTCGAGCGGCAGTTTCTCGACCGGGCCGTCGAGAATATCTCCAAGAACCTCGATCGCGAGATCAGGAAAGGCAAACTAGTGGATGCCGAAAAGGCCGCGATCTTGAGCCGCATCGATGCGGTCACCGATCTCGACTCCATCTCACGCGCCGATCTGGCCATCGAGGCGGTGCCTGAGCAATTGGAGCTGAAGCGCCGGGTGCTGGGCGATGCGGATCGTGTGTTGCGCCCCCAGGCCATTCTGGCCACCAATACCTCTTCGATCTCCGTGACCGCGCTGGCCGCCGGCACACAAAGGCCGGAGCGCTTCATCGGCATGCATTTCATGAACCCCGTTCCGATTATGCCTCTGGTGGAAGTCATTCGCGGATTGCAAACTAGCGACGAAACCTTCGAAGCGGCGATGAATTTATGCAAGAAGCTGGAGAAGAAGCCGGTGGCTGTTGTCGATTCGCCGGGCTTCGTTTCCAATCGCGTGCTCATGCCGCTCATCAACGAAGCGGCATTTTGCGTCATGGAAGGCGTGGCTACCGCGGAGGCCGTCGATAACGTGATGAAATTGGGCATGAACCATCCCATGGGCCCGCTGGAGCTGGCGGATTTCATCGGGCTGGACGTTTGCCTCGATATCATGGAAGTGCTTCTGGAAGGCTTTGGCGACCCGAAATTCCGGCCCTGCCCGCTGCTGAAGAAAATGGTGGCGGCCGGATGGCTGGGGAAAAAGTCCGGCCGCGGATTTTATGTTTATGGCGGCAAGTAGCGGCGGAAACCTGGGTCGCTGGAGCTACAGGCTTTGGCAACGGAAACACCTATACGGCGCTATTTTTCTATTTGCCTTTTATTCGCCTTTGCATTAGGATGACGCCGCTCGGAATGAATCAGCGTGTTAGGAGCCAGGGTACTGGTTCCGTTTGAATTTTGATCTCCTGTGTCACGAGCAAGAAAATTCAAACTGACCCACTCCCTTAGCCAGAGAGTGTTAGCGGCCAGAGAAATGATCTGTTAAACTCCCGCCACCTGCGGCGGCAAAATCTCTCGAGGTGCACCATGACAGAAGATCGCAGCAAAGTCTTGGAATCGGCGATTGCGCAGATCGAGAAGCAATACGGAAAGGGCGCGATCATGCGCCTGGGCAACCGCGATGTCCTGGTACCGGTGAGCGTAATCCCCAGCGGAGCGGTCAGCCTGGATGCCGCTCTGGGTGTCGGTGGCTTTCCCCGCGGGCGCGTGGTGGAAATCTTCGGGCCGGAATCCGGCGGCAAGACGACCATGACCCTACACGTAATCGCGCAGGCGCAGAAGATGGGTGGCCAGGCGGCGTTCATTGATGCGGAACACGCTCTGGATCCCGCCTATGCGCGGAAGCTGGGCGTGGATGTGGACAACTTGCTGGTTTCGCAGCCGGACAATGGCGAGCAGGCGCTCGAAATCGCCGAGACGCTGATCGCTTCGGGCGGATTGGATGTAGTGGTCGTGGACTCCGTGGCGGCGCTCGTTCCTCGCGCGGAACTCGAAGGGGAAATGGGCGAGCCGCAAATGGGCTTGCAGGCGCGGCTGATGTCACAGGCACTCAGAAAACTTACCGGCAAAGTCTCGAAATCGCGAACCTGCCTGATCTTTATTAACCAGATCCGCGAAAAAATAGGGGTGATGTTTGGCAATCCGGAAACCACTACCGGCGGGCGCGCTCTCAAATTTTATGCCTCCATTCGCCTGGATATCCGGCGCATCCAGTCGATCAAAGAGGGCGACCGCGTGGTGGGCTCGCGGACTCGGGGAAAAGTGGTGAAGAACAAAGTTGCCGCGCCCTTCCGCGAAGCGGAATTCGATATTCTTTATGGCGAAGGCATATCGCTCGAGACCGACCTGCTCGACCTGGGCGTGGCCCACAACGTGGTCGAAAAGAGCGGCACCTGGCTGAGCTTTGGCGGCGAGAGAATGGGCCAAGGCCGCGAGAACGCGCGGCTCTTTCTAAAGGAACACGCCGACGTTCGGGACAAGCTGGAATCCGCCCTGCGCAAGAAGCTTGGCCTGGCGCATCCCGCCGCTCCGGCGGAGGGTTCCGCAAGCACTCCTGAACGGCAGCCTGAAAAGGCCGCAGCCGCGGTTTCGGTGGCTGCCGCAGGGGCTCGTGCCAAAAATGGGCGTTAGCGCCAAGCGCTAAGGCCGTATAAGCTCCCCGAAGCTTCCTAAAGTGCCGTGGCCAGGAAGGCGCAGTATCTCTTTGGCGTCAATTGCCTTACAGGCGGCGTACTATGGGCAAAATAGTGCCAACTGCCTATTGCGCCGGATAGGTGAGTTCTCCTAGAATTCGGCTAGCCAGAAGCTGGAATCCACTGTGATTCCAGGCCTGACCACTTTTAACATTCGGACGTCTAATCGGCAGGTGCTATCCAGTCCTATGCGTCATCTCAAGCTGCTGTTTTTTGCCGGCTTATTTTCTAGCCTAATTCTCGTGCCGCACGCGTCGGCTGCCGCGACCACAACTACAACGCGGGCCACGCACAGACCCGTGGTGCGCGGAGTCCCCACCTTCGCCGATTCCACGTCGGGTGATATCGCGGCCTTTGACGATCCTGTCGTGCGACAGGCTGCTATCGCCGGCCTCGGGCACTACAACGGTTCGGTGGTGGCCATCGACCCGAATACCGGCCGTATTCTCACGATCGTCAATCAAAAGCTGGCATTTTCCTCCGGCTTCATTCCCTGCTCCACCATCAAGCCGGTAATCGCGGTGGCTGCGCTCGAGGAGAGCGTCATTACTCGCGACACCATGATCAAGGTGGCCCCGCGGCTTTACCTCAACCTGGTGGAAGCTCTGGCCCATTCCAATAATGCTTTCTTCGAGGAGCTCGGCCGACGGATGGGCTTCGAGACGGTTTCGCATTATGCGCGCCTGCTGGGACTGGGAGAGTTGACCGGCTATAACCTTCCGGAAGAGCAACCCGGAGCGCTGCCCTCCGAGCCGCCCAAGAATGGCGGCGTAGCTCGCATGTCCAGCTTCGGCGAAGGCATCCAGATCACCCCTTTGCAGCTGGCCTCGCTTGTGTCCACCTTGGCGAATGGCGGCACGATTTACTACCTGCAGTATCCCCGCTCCGAGGCGGAGATTACCAACTTTCAGCCACGCATCAAGCGGAAGCTCGACATCGAATCGCTCTTGCCCGATATTCGCGACGGCATGCTTGCCGCCGTCCTATATGGCACGGCGCGTCTGAGTTATGTAGGAGATGAACAGGCGCTGGGAAAGACGGGAACCTGCTCGGATTCAGCGTCCCGGGTTGGCTGGTTCGTTTCTTATGCCGACCAAATCCATCCCAAGATCGTCATCGCGGTGCTGATGCGGGGGCAGAACAGAGTGGTTACCGGACCGATGGCCGCGGGGCTTGCCGGACGAATCTACCGGCGGCTGAACGAGGAAAACTACTTCGAGAACTCCACCGCACCGAAACCGAACCTAAGCGCAAAGACTACCGCATCGCGATAAGCCGCAGCGGCGTAGCAAAACTCAGTAACAAATGAATCTAAGGGTAAATGTAAGGGTTTGTGGAAGTGCGCGCCTTTAGCGCACTTCCCAGGTGTCGCCGGAGCGAAGCAGCTTATCGATATCGCCCGCTCCGCGCTTGGCAATCACGTCTTTAACTTGGTTGGCCATGATGTCTTCGTATCGCGGAACATCGTTCCAGGAACGAAGCACTCCGATGGGCGTGGGGAAACCGGGCATCTCTTCCATCTTAGCCAGCAAGAAGGCATATACCGGGTTGCGGTATTGTTCGTCATGGATGAGCAAATCGTGCTCAGAGACGCCGTTGCCCAACTGGACGACCTCAAGGTCAAGCCCGTTCAGGCGGATGCCCTTGTCTCGATTTTTGCCATAGATGAGCGGCTTGCCGTGCTCGAGGTGCACGATATGGTCGGTGCGGGCGTCCTTTTCGGTCAAGTATTGCCAAGCGCCATCATTGAAAATGTTGCAGTTCTGAAGGATTTCGATGTAGGCCGCGCCTTGATGGGCCGCCGCTTTTTTCAGAGTGTCCTTCAGGTGACCTTGCATGACATCGACGGAGCGCGCGACGAAGGTGGCTTCGGCACCCAACGCTAGCGCCAGGGGATTGAATGGCCGAGCGTCCGAGCCAAACGGAGTGGACTTGGTCTTTTTCCCGAACTCCGACGTTGGCGAATATTGCCCCTTGGTAAGGCCGTAGATGCGGTTATTGAACATCAGAACCTTGATGCCCACATTGCGGCGGAGCATGTGAATGGTGTGATTGCCGCCGATGGAGAGCGAATCGCCGTCGCCCGTGGCCACCCACACTTCGAGTTCAGGATGGGCAACCTTGATCCCCGAGGCCACCGCGGGCGCGCGCCCATGGATGGAGTGGAAGCCAAAAGTGTTCATGTAATAAGGGAAGCGGCTGGAGCAGCCGATCCCCGAAACAACCACGAACTTCTCGCGAGGAATCCCCAGTTCGGGGAAGACGGCCTGGACGGCAGATAGAATTGCATAATCTCCGCAGCCGGGACACCAACGAACTTCCTGATCGGTCTGAAAATCCTTCTTGGTCAAAACTGGCACTGTGGCGCTCATGTTCCCTTATCTCCCGTTTCTCCCGGCCCCTACCGCTCCGTAGCTGATAACCTCTTCGATTTTTGCCTCGAGCTCCGCCTGCTTGAAGGGCTGGCCCTGAATTTTGTTGTAGCCTTCCACATCAACCAGATACTTGGCCCGAAGGATCAGAGAAAGCTGGCCCATATTCATCTCCGGGACCAGCACCTTGCTGTAGCGATCCATCACCTGCCCCAAGTTGCGCGGAAGCGGGTTGAGATACCGCAAATGAACGTGTCCGATGCGGTGTCCGGCCGTGCGTTGCGCTTTGAGGGCGGCGGTGATGGAACCGTAGGTGGATCCCCAGCCGATGATCAAGAGATCACCATCCGGGTCTCCGACCGGCACGACGTCCGGGACATCCTGGCCGATCGCCTCGACCTTCGCGGCACGCAAACGAACCATTTTTTCATGGTTGAGCGGTTCGTAATTCACGTTTCCGGTTACGTCCTGTTTTTCCAGTCCACCGACCCTATGCTCGAGGCCCGGCGTACCCGGAATGGCCCAAGGACGCGAGAGCGTTTGCGGATCGCGTTTGTAAGGCTGGAATCCTTGGGGATCGGTCGCGAAATGAACAGGAAATTTCGGAATTTCGCTTACTTGAGGAATGCGCCAGGGCTCGGCTCCATTCGCCAGATAGCCGTCCGAGAGAATAATTACCGGAATCATGTACTTCAGCGCAATGCGGCTGGCCTCCAGAGCGATCCAGAAGCAGTCGCCAGGAGTGGACGCGGCCAACACGGGTATCGGCGCCTCTGAGTTTCGGCCATACATGGCTTGCAGCAAATCGGCCTGCTCGGTCTTCGTGGGCAAACCGGTGGAAGGGCCGCCGCGTTGGATATCGCAGATCACCATAGGCAGCTCCACCGCTACCGCCAAGCCCATGGCCTCCGTCTTGAGCGCCATGCCCGGACCGGAAGTTGTGGTGATGGCCAGCGTCCCGGCATAGGAAGCCCCGATGGCCGATGTTATGGCGGCAATTTCGTCTTCGGCCTGAAAAGTGAGAACGCCGAAGTTCTTGTACATGGAGAGCTCGTGCAGGATATCCGAGGCGGGGGTAATCGGATAGGAACCTAGGAACAGCTGAAGCCCGGCCTGCTTGGCCGCTACCACGAACCCGATGGCCAGCGCCTGATTTCCGCTCAAATTTCGATACACGCCGGGCGCCAACTTCGCCGGCGGGATCTCATAGCTTACCTGGAACGCCTCGGTCGCCTCGCAATAGCTATAGCCGGCCTTCATGGCGCGCTTATTGGCCTCGGCCAAAAGCGGCTTGCTCTTGAACTTATCGTCCAGCCAGCGATAGGTGTGGTCCATCGAACGGTTGTAGAGCCAATAACACATGCCCAGCGCAAAGAAATTCTTGCAGCGGTTCATGCTCTTGGCATCCAGACCGAGCTCCTCGAGGGCCGCGTGGGTCAGCCTTTCCAACGGGACGGCAAAAACCCGGTAAGCGTCGAGGGAGTGGTCCTCCAACGGATTGGTCGCCTGATGGGCCTTGCGAAGATCGTTGTCCGTAAAGCTGTCGCTATTTACGATCAGGATCCCGTTCTTCTTCAGGTCCTTAACATTCATCTTGAGCGCCGCCGGGTTCATGGCCACCAGCACATCCACGGCGTCGCCGGGCGTGTACACATCGGTTGATGAGAATTGCACCTGAAAGCCGCTGACACCCGGAAGAGTTCCCGCGGGGGCGCGGATTTCGGCAGGAAAATCCGGGAAGGTCGCCAGATCATTGCCGTAAAGAGCGGCAGTATTGGTGAACTGACTCCCTGAGATTTGCATGCCGTCGCCGGAATCGCCGCAAAAGCGCACAACCGCGCGATCAATCACTTTTCGCTGGGCTTTACTCTCGACAGCATCCGTAATGGTGGCCATTATTACTTGGAGTCCTTCTATGGATTAGAAGCTAGCGTCCAGCCGAGAACCTCCCTCCCGAAAGCGTCCGAGCCTTCCAGTGGAGGGGATTCGCGGGGGTCGCCGCACTACGAAATATAGCACAATTTGACAGCCGTCGACTACGTACTCGCAGGTTCAGTAAACAGAATGAGAATGCTTTCGACACGTGGGGTGCTCCTCATCGCCAATCGCGAAATTGCGCCCGTGGGGGGGATTTTCCATGGGGAGCCGGGAATCGACCGCGTCCGGTTCATCGCCGCCCTGGTCATCGTCCTGAACGCAGTCCTGAACGCACTGCCGATCGCGCTCATCCTCCATGGAAACTCCTGGGCATGGAAAATCCTAGGCACGGAAACTCCTAGGGCGCGGAAACTCCCCGGAATAGAAACGGATCGGCAGCGTCCCGTGGTTCGATCCAGCCGGTCACTCTTGCGCCGTAAGGATTAATAACCTACTGGCCAGAGTGTGTTCCAGAATCTGGATTCTGGAAGAAAATTTAGATGAGGGCACCGCCCCGAATTCAGTTAGAGTTTCACAGTCACCTTCTGAACGATTTGCAACGATTTACAACGAGGGGGCCATTCGCTTGCAAAAAATTGCCACAGCGCTGCCGGGAGTGTGGGAGCTTCGGCCCGACATTTTTCGCGACGCCCGAGGTTTTTTCATGGAGAGTTACAACCAGGCGAAATTCGCCGCGGCCGGGGTGACCGATCCGTTCGTGCAAGACAACCACTCCTGTTCGGCCAAAGGGACGCTGCGCGGCCTGCATTACCAACTGCATCGTGCTCAAGCCAAACTTTGCCGAGTGGTGGAGGGAGAGGCGTTGGACGTGGCCGTGGATATTCGCGCGGGTTCGCCGACGTTTGGGAAATGGACGAGCGTTGTGCTCTCGGCCGAAGCGCAGAACCAGATCTATATTCCGCGCGGCTTCGCTCACGGATTTCTGGCTGTGACGGAGCGCGTGCAGTTTTTGTACAAGTGCAGCGAGTTTTACGACGCGCGCGACGAGCACAGCATTCTTTGGAGCGACCCCGAAATCGGCATCGCCTGGAACATTGCCGCTCCGCTCGTGTCCGATAAGGACCGCAAAGCGCCAGCCCTTGCAGCCGTAGGCCGCGAACTGCTGCCGGTATTTGACCGAAAATGAGCCAGGAAAATTCGAGACCGAAGATTCTTCTGACGGGCAAAACCGGGCAGGTGGGCCGGGAATTGGCTCCGCTACTCGACCGAGTGGGGGAAGTGACTGCGCTCGACCGGCAACAACTCGATCTCACCAAGCCAGACGAAATCCGGCAGGTGGTTCGCGGTGTGCGGCCGGACTTGATCGTGAATGCGGCGGCATATACGGCCGTGGATCGCGCCGAGTCGGAGGAGGCGGTTGCGCAGGCCATCAACGCCGTTGCGCCGGGAGTCCTGGCGGAGGAGGCCAAGAAGCTGGGCGCGCTGCTGGTGCACTACTCGACCGATTACATATTCGACGGGACCAAGGGACGGCCTTACGAGGAAAACGACCCTATCAATCCATTGAGCGCGTATGGACGGACGAAGCTCGACGGAGAGAGGGCCATTCAACAAGCCGAGCCGGCATATCTGATCTTTCGGACGGCTTGGGTCTATGCGAAAGAAGGGCGCAATTTTCTACTGACGATCCTTCGCCTGGCCGCCGAAAAAGAGGAACTCAGGATTGTCCAGGACCAAATCGGCGCGCCAACGTCGAGCCAGGAAATTGCCGCCGCTACGGTGAAGGTGCTGGAGCAGATTCGCACGCCGGCAGCCAACGTCCGGCAGTGGCCGGAAATCAAGGGCATCTACCACATGACCGCCGGCGGCGAAACCAATTGGTATGAGTTTGCGAAATTGATTCTGGAATTGGCCGCGAGCCAATCGCGACCCGAAGCTTGGTTTGCCGCCGCGACGCGAAGCCGGCCGCTGATGACGCGGCGCATCGTTGCCATCGCAACAAAGGAGTATCCCACGCCGGCGCGCCGGCCGCTCTACTCGGTGCTTTCGAACAAGCGCCTGAACCGCGAGTTTGGGGTAAAACTGCCTGACTGGGAGGCGCAACTGCGCGCCATTTTCAGAGGCATCGACGCTGGCGTCCCGCAGAGTAGCCGGAATCCATGAAAGCCTTCTGTTTAGAGGCGCGGAGTGAATTCTACTCTCTTCGGATACCGAGAGGATGCCATTCCAAGGTGCCGCTACCGGCATTTCGTCCCGTGTTCAACCCACAACTTAGGACCGGGCAACCGCCTGATTGAGTTTGCTGCTGGTAGACATAATTCACACTAAAGTGGAAATGCCGTCCCAGCGGACGACCGACGTTTGCGCCCGCGAACCAATAATCAAATTGAGGCAAAGCTTGGCTTGGCACCAAGCCGGTGTTCCGCGCGGCTCCGCCGTTTAACGCTCCCGACCAATAGCGCGTGAGGGCGCGGGAGATCGAAGCTGTCACCCCCTCTGTCTCGGCGCCTAATAACACGCCGGAGCCGCCCGTGATCCCGCGGAAGTACTGCAGGGCGTAAGCGTTGTGGTGCGTCAGATAAGTAAGGCTGCTCGTCAAGCTCCACGTCAGCTGGTTGCCGCTGGGAAGACCAAGCCCCTCAAGCTGTAAAAGCTGAGGGCCGGCCGCCACCTGAAAGGACCACCGTGCCGCGAGCGTGTGCGCAAAAGAAAGTTGAGCCAAGTGACTCGCCGTTTGGGTTGTGGTGCCAGTGAAGCTCACCAGGGAGTAGTTGTACGTTATCGCTATGGAATCTCTTCGCGTGAGGAGGTAGTTGTACCCAGCGTGCCCCTGAACAGTAGTCCCGTCTATATAGCCGGGTTGAAAGAAATGCAACAGCCCATAGGAGCCGGAAAGAGTAACTGTGGATCGCCGACTCAGCGAATAATCGACTTCGGCCAGTGAAGTGTTGTCCAGCCGCTCTGCCCAACCGGTTGCAATCGTCTCCGGAGGCTCGAGCAGAGGCGTTACGTTGGTGAGCGCGGCGTCGGAAGCTGGCAGTGGCGCCCCGGCGATGTCCAAGCCGCCAAAACTCTGCTCCGGAGAGACATGCAGATCCTCGCGAAAATGCACTACCCATCTGCCAAACGTTAAAGTCGGAGAAAAGCTCAAATCATGATAAGAGCTGCTGAAAGACGAAGCTGGGTCGTAGAACAATTTTGCGCCGTAATATTGGGTAATCAGATGAAAGCGACTCCATTGCTGGTCCAGGGCAAGACCACCGCCAATCGAACCCGAATACTCGGTTGTGCCTTGCACGAGGCCACTGTCCGCTCCTACCGCGACACGCACCACGGGATCAAAGAAGGAATGCGGCGCACGCAGAAATCCCAGTCCCAACATCTCGGAGCCTGAGAGGAGATGGGTATCGGGCTGAATCTGCGTTGAGGCTTGGTCACCTGAAACGCCCCCAGCAGGAGAAGTCGCATTTCCGCTGCTGCCGGTTGCGGCGCCTGACGCTAATGGCGCAAGCGGCTGCGAAGCATCGGAGGACTGACTGCCGTTAACCGTGGGCTGCTGCGCCCAGGCCGCTGGAAGAGCGAGCAGCGATATAGAGAAGATAAATAACGCGACTCTGTGCAAGTTTGGTTTCTTCATTCCCGCCGTCAAGAGCGATCCGTCGGTCGACAATCTCACCAATCTCCCGGTTCGGTACCGACGTATCGATGGAGCAACGGATGGGCCAAGCAGCGAAGCCTTATTGAGAACCTGGGCTCCGAGCTATCTGCTTGAGGTAGTGGGTGCTTATATTGGACTGGCCACTTGGAGGGGGTCTCGTCAAGAGCCTCCGAGGGCTAGCAACTACCACAATGTGGCAGTTCTTTTCCCTAAGGGCCTATCTCTAACGATCTATAGAGGATCTTCTAAAAGACGTTGCCATGCGAATGCGTTGCAAAGAATGGGAGTTAGATGGGAGAGAAAAAGTTCTACCACTTATGAGAGACATAGTAGGACTTCCTGAAGGAGTTCATCTTCGGCGGGAGAGGCTCGCAAGAGGTAAGGATATTGCAGAGAATAAGTTACAAAGCGGCGCACCCGTCAAGGATTGGCGTGCTTTCTGGCACCTGTATTGCTTGATCTCCCAGGATGGAAGTTTGTTCTGGCAGGGAAGGTAGCCAGCGCGAGCTAAAAGTATGTTGTTAGAATCTACGAAAGTGGGCCGAGAACCGAAGCCCAGAAGAATTAGGTCAGAGACCAAAGATATGAGGTGCGGATGCTGGGACAGCGCGAACTGACTCCTGAGGATTACATTGCCATATTGCGCCGCCGATGGCCCATCATCCTGGCACTATGCGTGGTTGGTTGCGGAGCGGGTATAGCCACGGCACACTTTCTGCCGAAGCGCTATACATCCAAAACGCTCGTACTTGTGCAGCAGCCAACTGTTCCAGGCGACTATGTCAAACCAGTTGTCACGGAGGGTACTGGGCAACGATTAGCGACAATGCAGCAGGAAATCCTTAGCCGTACGAGACTCGAGCCCGTAATCCAGCAGTTGGGATTATATCGGGAGGAGGCGGGTCGAGTCCCGATGGAGGATTTGGTCGGTCGCGTGCGAAAAGCGATTACAGTGACTCCCGTGGAGCCCATGGCGGAAACGAGAGCGGAAGGGCTACCGGGCTTCACGGTGAGTGTGGATTTCAGTGAGCCGCGGCTGGCGCAACAAATCTGCTCGACGATTACATCGATGTTTATGGACGCGAATCTGCAGCTTCGCCAGCGCCAGGCGGAGCAGACGACGCAGTTCCTCGGAAAGCAGCTCGGTGACGCCAAAGCGAGACTCGACGAACAAGATGCGAAGCTGGCGATCTTTCAACGCCGCTATATGGGGTCCCTCCCCGAGGACGAGGCGACAAATATCAACGTTTTGCAGGGATTGAATTCTCAGCTCGAGGCCGCCACGCAAAGCATTAACCGGGCTCAGCAAGACAAGACCTTCGCGGAGGGCGCATTAAATCAGCAACTCGCCAGCTTACAGGCCACGCAAGACGGACGCAGCCCGCAAACGCAACAGGACCAGCTCGTCGTGTTGCAAAATCAGCTTGCGGATCTGAAATCGAAATACACAGACGACCATCCGGACGTAATTCGGGTCAAAAGGGACCTCGAAACGCTCAAGAAGAAACTCGCTGAGACCAACACCGAAACCGATTCTGCAACTAAGGAAAAAAGCAATCGGCCGGCGGTGGAACCGGCTGCAATTCAACTTTTAAGGGCACAGATTCACCAGAGCGACGAAACCATCAAAGAGCGCACGGCGGAAGAAGCAGAGGTACAACAGCGGATCAAAGTATACCAATCACGCGTCGAGTCTAGTCCGGAGATCGAACAGGAGTACAAACAGCTTACGCGCGATTATCAAACGGCGCTGGACTTTTATAACGAACTGCTAAGAAAGCGCGATCAGTCTGCCATGGCGACGGATCTGGAAAGGCGGCAAGAAGGGGAGCAGTTTCAGGTTCTCGATCCGGCGAATTTCCCAGACAGCCCTTCCTTTCCGAAAAAGCTCAATTTCGAATTAGGCGGACTAGCGGGTGGGCTGGCGCTAGGTTTTGGCATTACTCTTTTGCTGGAGATGCGGGACACTTCCTTAAAGAGCGAAAGAGACGTCGAGGTTCTCCTCCATTTGCCGGTGCTGGCAACCGTTCCAGCGATCAAGTCAATGCCGGACCGGAAGGGATCGTCCATCATTTCCGCCGCGTGATCCAAGGATTCTCTTTTATGACGTGACCGGAGCTGCGACATCACCTTTGGATACGAGGAATGGAGCGACCGACGTCCAAAACGACACCAGCGGAACCCTTATCGTACCGTACACGCTCACGCCCGCACAGCCGGGCGAACTGATCTTCACCGATATTTTGTGGGATGCCAACACGGGGACGGGGCTGACCTCCAACGCAGGTACTTCCCATTTCGATACGAGCTTATTTTCTGGCGAGTCGCTGAGTGGGCCCGAGCCCGTGGACGAGGACAATGGCTGGGGTCACGTCATCTCTACATCGACCAGCCCGATCAGCTTCACATGGTCTCAAGTGTCGACAACTCTCCCGGCGGGTAACTGGGCTTCGATGGCCGTAGCCTTCCTGCCAGCGGACCCCACCTGGCAATTAGCTTTGCGCGAATTTGTCCGAGCCAGGGTTCATAGGGCAAAGGAAACTGTGAGTTCTTGGGCGATCCAAGACGGATAGATGCGTCTGGCGGCTGCTGTGAATTGGGCAAAATAATTCCGTTAAGAGGAAATATCCTAGACCCCCAACCTCAAAATCAAGTCGCTTGATCGCGTAAGCTATTCATTATTAATGACATGCTGAATTAAGTCCCACTGTACTTTGGTACCCGTCTTGCGTCGCTAAAGGTGGAACCTTTCCCCGAGAGGTCACAACGCATGATCATTGTTGACACTGCCTTAGAGCGCCGCGAAAGCGAGAATAAGCCCATCCGGATAGGCCTAGTCGGAGCTGGCTACATGGGCAGAGGAATCGCGCTCGAACTGCTCACACCTATTCCGGGGATGCGCCTGGTCGCGATTGGCAACCGTACGTTGGAGGAAGCGCGTCGAGCATACCGGGAAGCCGGCGTAGATACGGTTCGAACCGTCGATACGGCCGCGCAGCTTGAAGACGCGATCAGGAATCAGCAGTACGCCATTTGTGATGACGCGCGGCTGCTATGCGAAGCGGAAGGCATTGACGCTGTTGTTGAGGCGACCGGCGAAGTTGAATTTGGCGCTCAGATCGTGATTCACGCGATCGAGCATGGCAAACACGTCATTCTGAATAATGCGGAGCTTGATGCAACCCTCGGGCCGATCCTGAAAGTACACGCCGATCGCAAGGGCGTGGTGATCACCAATACCGATGGAGACGAGCCCGGCGTGGCCATGAATCTCTATCGATTTGTCAAGACCATCGGTTACCGCCCGGTTCTCGCGGGGAATTTCAAGGGCATGATCGACCCCTACCGCACGCCGGAGACACAGAAGGGATTTGCGGACAAATATCATCAGAAGCCACGAATGATCACCTCGTTTGCGGACGGGACCAAACTTTCGATGGAGGCGACCATCCTCGCGAATGCGACCGGATTCACCGTGGGCAAGCGTGGCATGTATGGCCCTCGTTGCAACCACGTGCGCGATACGCTGGGCCTCTACTCAGTCGACCAATTGCTCGAAGGCGGTCTCGTAGATTACATCCTAGGCGCCGAGCCGCACACAGGCGCATTTGTATTGGGTTATAACGACCACCCGATCAAGAAGCAGTATATGAGTTATTGCAAGATGGGCGAGGGTCCCTTGTATGCCTTCTACACTCCTTATCACCTGCCCCATTTGCAAATCGTCCCCACAATCGCCCGCGCGGTGCTGTTTCAAGACGCCACGGTGGCCGCTAAAGGCAAGCCGATGTGCGACTCCATTACCATGGCGAAGCGGGACCTGCGCGCCGGGGAAGTACTCGACGGAATTGGCGGGTTCACGTGCTACGGCGTGATCGACAAGGCGGACATTGTCCGGAGGCAAGAACTGTTGCCCATGGGCCTTTCGGAAGGCTGCAAGCTGAAACACGATATCGCTAAGGACCAAGCAATCTCTTACGAGGACGTCGAAATCCCTGCCGGCCGGCTTATCGACACGCTGCGTGCGGAGCAAAACTCCTATTTCGACTCCTTCCAGCAAGAGGAACCGTGCGCTGCTCAAACAGCTGCGCGGGCGCATGCAATGTATTCGTTCTGATTGGAATCAGACTCTCAGGAAAGGCGGTTGAAGAGCCGGACATGCAATTCAGGGAGACAAAGATCAAGGGCCTCTGGATCGTGGAGCTGCAACGCCACGAGGACCATCGGGGCTTTTTCGCACGCACTTGGTGCCAGAAGGAATATGAGGCCCACGGCCTGAACCCTCAAATCGCTCAGATAAACGTCGGATTCACGACGAAGAAGGCAGGCCTTCGGGGTTTGCACTTTCAGCTCCCTCCCCACGCGGAGACGAAGACGGTGCGTTGCACGAGGGGCGCCCTGGTTGACGTCGCCGTGGATATTCGTCCGGACTCGCCGACGTACAAGCATTGGGTGGGAGTTGAACTCACGGCTGAGAATCATCGCACGCTATGCATTCCGGAAGGTTGCGCGCACGGTTATCAGACGCTCGCTGACGATACGGAAATTCTGTACTTGACCTCGGCATTTCATGCGCCCGAATCGGCGCGTGGCTATCGCTATGACGAGCCGGCATTCGGAATCGTATGGCCATTGCCGGTGAGCTCGATTTCCGATGCGGACCGAGCGTGGCCCGAATACAAGGAAGCAATGACAGTTCAAGGCTGAGGGCGTGACTTTGACGGACGATCATACGATGCGAAAATTTGGGGCTTCCAACGTGCCAGGCGGGGCCATCAGCCCGGAATTCTGGCTCGGACGGCGGGTGCTGTTGACCGGGCATACCGGTTTCAAGGGAAGCTGGCTTTCCTTGTGGTTACAAGAACTGGGCGCTCAAACCGTCGGGTATAGCCTCCCTGCGCCCACCCGACCGAACCTGTACGAGCAGGCTGGCGTCGAGCGCGGAATGTTATCTATCCGCGGAAATGTATGCGATCTGGGGCATCTAAGCCGAGCGATTCAAGAGCACTCGCCAGAGGTCGTGTTTCATCTTGCCGCTCAGTCGCTTGTGCGGCGGTCTTACCTCGAGCCAGTGGAGACATTTGCGAGCAACGTGATGGGAACTGTCAATCTCCTCGAGGCGGCCCGTCATTGCTCCAGCGTCAAGGCGATTGTCATCGTCACGAGCGACAAGTGTTACGAAAACGAAGAGAAGCTGGAACCCTACCGGGAGACGGACCGCCTGGGTGGTTTCGATCCTTACTCAAGTAGTAAGGCCTGCGCTGAACTCGTCACAGCGGCATATCGACGGTCTTTTTCACCGCGCGGCCAGCTTCCGGGATTGGGTTCGGCTCGCGCAGGCAACGTAGTCGGCGGCGGCGACTGGACTGAGGACCAACTGCTACCGGACGTAATTCGGGCCATTCTGAAAGGCGATAAAGTCCTGATTCGAAGCCCGCATGCCATTCGACCTTGGCAACACGTGTTGGAGCCTCTGTATGGATATCTGCTCCTCGCGCAAAGTCTCTTTAATGATCCGGCAAAATATTCCGATAGCTGGAATTTCGGCCCAGAGGAGTCCGACGCTGTAACGGTTTCAGATCTGCTGGACCGCTTCAGTGAGGTCTGGGGAGCGGGCCCCTTGTGGCGGCTAGATTCCCACGTCCACCCTCATGAAGCTGGATTATTAAAGATTGACTGCACCAAAGCAAAGACAGTATTGGGCTGGCATCCGCAATGGAATCTCGATCGCGCGCTGGAGTTAACCGCGCGATGGTATCGAGCATTTCAATCCGCCGATGACCTGCGAGCTATAACGCTGGAGCAGATTAGTTCCTATCAGACGTCGTTAGGAATGGGCCTTTGCCATTCGGCGAGGGACGTAGAGTGATCGGATGTGCGTTTTGTTGAATTGCTTGAACTTTAAGACAAGAGCGAGGAGAGGTCCGCGATGAAAGTCGTTCTCTTCTGCGGCGGTTTAGGGCTCCGCTTGCGAGACTACTCGGAAAACATACCCAAGCCCATGGTGCCGATCGGCTATCGGCCGATTCTCTGGCACATGATGAAATATTACGCGCATTATGGCCACAAGGACTTTATTCTTTGCCTTGGACATCGCGCCGATACGGTCAAAGATTATTTCGTCAACTACAACGAGTACGTTTCCAACGATTTTATTCTTTCTGCGGGCGGAAAGAACATCGATCTGGTCAGCCGGGATATCCATGATTGGAAGATCACGTTCGCCGATACCGGAATCACGTCCAACATCGGCCAGCGGCTGAAGGCGGTGGAAAAATATCTAGAGGGCGAAGAGGTGTTCCTGGCCAACTACAGCGACGGCCTGACCGACCTGCACTTGCCCGAACAGTTCGAGCATTTCCAGAAGCACGGCAAAATCGCCAGCTTCCTGTGCGTTCGGCCGAACGTGAGTTACCACATGGTGTCGCTGAACGGTGGTGACACCGTCACGAGCATCGAAGATATGAACAAGAGCGATGTCCGCATCAATGGCGGCTATTTCATCATGCGAAAGGACATCTTCAAGTACATCCGCGAGGGCGAAGAACTCGTCCAGGAGCCGTTCCGGCGGTTAATAGCCGAGCAGCAATTGCTTGCGTATAAGTACGATGGTTTCTGGGCCACGATGGACACGTTCAAGGATAAGCAGTATTTGGACGATCTTTACGCCAAGGGAAACGCCCCATGGCAGGTATGGAAGAATGGAAGCGGAAATGGTAACGGCCACTTCAACAGCCATTCCAATGGGCACGGCTCAGTCGCGGAAGCATCCGTCAAAGCTTAACCTTCATGCTACGCCTGGGCCTCGAGAAGAACGGGCGGAAGCCCTACAGAATTTTGTGTCTGGGAGCGCATTCCGACGACATCGAGATCGGCTGCGGCGGGACGATACTCAAGCTTTTAGCGGAGTACCGGGAAGTAGAAATTTACTGGATCGTGCTGAGCTCGACTCCCGAGCGGGACCGAGAGGCAAGAAAGAGCGCCGGTTTATTTCTGAAGGGGACGCCGCGGAAAACGGTGGTGGTGAAACACTTCCGAACGAGCTTTTTTCCGTATCAGGGAGAGAAGATCAAGGCGTATTTTGAAACGCTGAAGCGTATTTCTCCGGACCTGATTTTCACTCACTATCGGCACGACCTGCACCAAGACCACCGAGTGGTGTGCGATCTCACGTGGAACACTTTCCGAAATCACCTGATTCTGGAGTACGAAATTCCCAAGTATGACGGCGATCTTGGCTCGCCAAACTGTTTTATGCACCTTGATGAGGCTACATCGCAGATGAAGGTTCGGAGCTTGCTATCCGTGTTTGGAACTCAGCGCGACAAGCATTGGTTCACAGAAGACACGTTCCTGGCGCTGATGCGGCTACGCGGAGTGGAGTCCAGCGCTCCCGAGAAATACGCCGAGGCCTTTTACACTCGAAAGCTTGTCCTTTCGTGACTTTCGCGAGAACCTCGCGCAAGCCTCCCCGCCAATGAGATCTGAAGTTACGGATAACGAAGGGTTCCTGCAGAACGCCGGATCCTTCATGCACGGACTGTATCGGAATCGGGCGGGCGAATTGCCTAGCTTCAGAATAGGGTTGGGTTAAAGCCCTTTCTTCACTGGACGACGATACTCAAGTTCGTGGGTGGTAGCGGCGCCCCTCCCGAACTGGCGGGCTTAAACGCTGCGGCCATCGCTGCATAGGTCTGGAACCCTCCGCTTCCGCAGTTGCATCCCGCAGCACTAAACATAGGAGTCCACGTAAAATTAACAGCGCTCGTAGAAGTGGAAACCAGGTGCCCCCATCCGTTATTTTGGTCGAGTGGTTCCGGGCCATTGGGAGGCTCACCAGAAAACCAGCCTGAGTCAAACAACTGACCGGTCTGTGCCATTCCGGAAACAGTATTTTGGTCCACGATGATGTCTGCAAGTATCAGCTCGCCAGCCTCAGCGGGTGAAATCGTGAATGGCGGAGTAAAATTCCCGTAAGTGGTATCGAGGCCTGTCGTACCGCTGGTCTTGTCCAGAGGAGATGTCGCTGCACCGGCAACGTCATAGAAAAGGATGTTGAAATCACCGTTGGTCCCTGTCCATGTGACCGCGAGCGCCAAATTATTAGACGTCGTCGCGTTACCGGCGTACATCGTCTGAACGGTGTCCATGCCTCCTCCAGACGCTATGTAAGTGGATCCGGCCTGCGCCCAGCTATTGCTCGTCGAATCAGTGATGCCTGAAATAGTTTGCGTGTCATAGCCGCCACCCATCATGGCTACTATCAGGTTCCCCGATGAAGGAATTTGAAAGTGAGTCGGGGTGGTGAATTGCACGTCGCCTGGAGTGTTAGAAGTTGCCAAGCTCTCGTGGTCCAGATGTACTATCCGCATCCCCGTCGGAACACTTCCGGCCTGTCCTGTCTTCAGGAAAACCGCAACGGATGCCCAATGCTGAGCAGTCCCGAGAGTCATTGCTGGATTCAAGGTTACGGTCGAACTATAGACGCCGTATTCAGCGGCCATCCCGTCGACAGTATCTGCACTGAGCAAATTCCAAGTGATGTTGCTTTGCGATCCTGCTGCAAAGCTCGTCTGGTTCGGAAAACTTGAAAAATTAAGACTCGTAGTGAGCTGATAGACAAGATCGCCAGCTAACGAAGGAGTTGTGCTTCCCGATGTGACGGACGTTCCAGAACCGCTGGCACCGGGACTAGCCACATCGAAGGCGGTCACATCGGCGAACTCAGTCGCGACGGCTTGCACAAAGCCATTCGGATTGGCATTAAAACACGCGGAAAGTTGTCTGGCCCCGGCAGCCACATTTATGGCTGCCGCGACCGCAACCGATTGATTATCGGCGTTGTCGTAATAAGTTCGCTCCACAGTGTAGCTGTCGCCTTTGTCGTCCGTGACCGTCAAGATCGGATTGCCTCCGAAGGTGATGCCAGCGATGATGGCATTGCCCGCAACCGTGAGATTGGGCAGGGAGTAAAAATAACAGTAGGGACTGGACATCGGATTGGCACGGGTGCTGGAGCTGGCGTCATGTTGAACTAATGTCGGGACGACCTGAGCCCTTGTGAATGGAGCGATGCAGAATGACAAGATCACTAACAACAAAAGTCTTTTCATCAGTAAACCACCAAGTGTCCAGGAGCAGAATACGAACTAGGCTGGGTTTTCATCGCAACTGTAGAAGTGAAGGAAGGGCCGACTGGCTTGGTTTCACTGGAGTCCGTTTGGTTATAGGTCCAAGTGAATATCCGCGCTGAGGTCTTGGCGTTATAGAAAACCTCGGCGATAGCCGTCTTACGCGTGACTAAATCTTGGAACCATAAAGCCTTGTGCTTCATTGCATCTTTGAAGCTAACCCTCACTATAGGATGAAACAACTGGACGAAAGGACAGAGTGTGAACAAGGACCAAAGAACAGGAGGCGAAGTACTTAACGATGACCCTGTATGCTTCGGAGGGCAAATTGCGGCGAGGACTAAGGATGGCGGAAAGCGACGAAATCAACCGCAGGACGTGGCTGCGGCGGACCTAATTGATTGAAAGAGCGGGACTAAACTTGGGTGGGATTCGGTTGGGAGGACGGCGGTGGGAGGCAATATGCGCCGATTTTTCTTGCAGAGCTAATCTGGAAATGGTGACTCGCCAAATCGAGGTTGAAGGTCGCTCTAGCCGAATGACGAAGCAATTAGCGAGCGGAGGCCGTGCCCCTTACTCGGAAACGATTCCGTGGCCCTCTCCTTAAACTTGGCGCGCGAGGGCTGGCCTTCCGTCCCGCGCGTAAACACCGACTATAACTGTTTTGAAGCGATGCGGCTGGTCAACGCCCGACAGGCATAGTGCGTGCCGGAGACGAATTGCAGAAGCGGCCCAAAACTCCAGACAGCAGGAGCACCCAGGATGTGCAAGCCGGGAATGGAAGTCTCCAATCCTTGCTGAAGAACAGGGTAACCGTTAAATGTGCGCAGGGATTTCACGAGTTCTGGCGCCAGGAAATCGTATTTTGACACATCGATGCGGTATCCGGTTCCAAGAAGGACGTGATCGACAGTACGTTCGCTGCCGTCATCGAAGCGAACGTTCATGCGCTCGCCAGTGGAGCCCACCGACACAACGGAGCGGCCGAGATGTATGGGAACTTCGCGAAGCCTATCGACCAGCCATCGCGCTCCGGCCGGGCGTACAGCGCGCTTGCGAAGCCGATCCTGAAGACTTCGCGGCAATCGCTTAAGCAAGTCAGGACGGGCCATTAGCTGGCTCATACCTGCCGGGCCGACATCGGTGGGCGCATAGAGAAGCCGATTCGTAAATTTCCCTAAGCCGTGATGAAGCGTTTTCGAGGCCCATCCTTGGAGCCAATGGATTTGGCGAGAGCGCGCGAAAACTTCAGGGGCCGCGCCGCTCTCATGCAGAAGCGCGGCCGACTCGAGTGCGCTTTGTCCGCCGCCAATGACGAGCACGTCTTTGCCTGCAAACTTCCTGAAATCCGAGTGCGTCGACGTATGGGAGACTAAAGCGGACGGGACTTTTTGGAACTGGGGAGGCAACCAGGCAAAGGAGTTGATACCCGCGGCGATAACGACGCGCTTAGAAGTGAATGTCTCGCCATCGGAAAGGCTAACTCGAAAGCCTTGGGCATCGGAACCAATTCGACTAACTTTCCTGCGATCCAGGTCGGGGAGCGCCTTACGCTGGTACCATTTCCCGTACTGAACAAAGCGGTCAAGCGGCACAGGTTGAAAGAGATGATTGCCATTTTCCACCTGATAGTTTTCCAGCGTCAGGCGGGAGTTGGGATCTGCGATCTGGGTCGCTGTCCAATTGGAGCGCAGAAACATGCCGGTGGGCATGTTGTGTTCCCAAAAGGACATGGGTTCGCCGAAAACACGGACATCCAGTCCCTTGATCTGCTTCAGATGATTTCCGGCGGCTAATCCGTACGGACCGGCGCCCAGGATTACGACATCACAGTTAGTCATAGTTTATAGCTCAATGGTGTCCCATCGCTTCCTTTTCGTATTGGCTTTCGGCTAGAACGCTGACAGAGGCTCATTGATTTTTACCGGCGGTTTGCAGCGCACGGCGAACGATACTCCGCAAACTCAGTTCGAGACGGCCGCGGCGCCGAAATTTAACTCGCGTATCGAGGAGCCGAAGCTCCTCGTCCGGCAACGGAGCGTCAAAAGCCTCGCAATTCTCGCGCACGTGCTCGGGTGAACTGGCTTTGGGGATCGTTACCACGCCCGGCTTGGCCAGGCACCACTCAATCGCGATCTGGGCTATGGTTTTCGATTTCCGCCCGGCCAACTGGCCCAAAATGTTTTCCGGATCCTTGGCACGTAAATTTGACAGGCCCGTCGCCAAAGGGCTGTGAGCAATTATTGTAATCCTGTGCTCCTGGCAATATGGGAGCAAATCTCGTTCGATTGTCCGGTCGATCAAGTTGTAACGAACCTGGTTCGAAACGATCGAGGATTTGACGAGCACTTTACGTGCCACTTTAAGATCGGTCAGCATGAAATTACTCACGCCGATGAATCGGATTTTGCCGCTCTCGACCAGGCGCTCCATCGCGCCCATTGTCTCTTCTATGGGAACAGTGTAGTTGGGCCAGTGAAGCTGATAGAGGTCAATGTAATCCGTTTGAAGGCGTCTGAGGCTACGGTCCGCCGCGTCGATTACGCCGGAATACCGGAAGTGCCTTGGCGAGACTTTCGTAGCCAGAAAGACCTCCTTCCGGATTTTTCGGATGGCCTCTCCCACGACCTCCTCACTGCCATAGGACTCGGCGGTATCAATGAACCGCGCTCCCAGTGCAATGCCCATTCGAAGCGGTTGAATGCCGCCGCTGTATTGCCATGTGCCAAGGCCGATGACAGGCAGATTTACAGCGGTCGCGCCAAGTTTGCGGTACTCCACGTTCACCCGAGGGGACCAGGGTTGAGCTGGCTTAGAAGCCGCGCTTTACATATAAGTACGGGAGCAGCGTAATCTCAGCTAGCCCGGGCAGAGGGTCCTCCAGGCTGAATACCGCCTCTTCGTCAAAATTTCGCAGCGACTTTAGATACGCGCCGCCTTCGATCTGGCCGCTGAGGATTCCGACGACGCCGGTAGGCAAATCGGTAAGCAGGCGGATCCAGCGCACGCCAACCTTCCCCGTGCAGGATGGAACCGGTTCGTTGACCTGATCGGCAAACAACAGATAAGGGAAATCGACTCCGGCCCTTTGTCCAATCGTGTGGTAACCCCAGGTGCGCGCGTTGATGTCCAGGAGCCGATACTGGCCATCCCGTGGATCGCGTTTATACTCGACTTCCACCAGGCCGTAATAATCGATGGCTCCCAGAAGCTTCTGCGAGTATTGTTCGAGCAAAGGTACATCCATTGTTTCAACATAAGTGCTGGACCGGCCGAATTCGATAGGATGCTGTCGCCGGCGGCAGACAGAAATGCGTGCGAGGAAACTTCCTTGCTTGAAAAAGGAACAATGAGCGTACTGGCAATTGCCATTCCCCGGAATCAGATCCTGGATCATGATTTCTTCCGCAGGAATATGTCGAAGGGCGCGGTGAAACAGTTCGCGCAGTTGCGCCGGAGTGTCGGCACGCCAAGCCTTGTCCTTGGTCGCGTAGACAAAGTGCTCTTTGATCGCGGGCTTAAGGGCGACAGGGAAATGCCCTTCGATCTGGTCGAGATCTCCCACGTCACGCGGATACCACGTGCGAGGGATGGGAACCCCAAGATCCGCGGCCAAGCGGTACGTGTTGCGTTTGTCCCAAAGCCACTTGATTGTTTCCCAGCCGGGAGTCGGCACGCGAAAGACTTCCGAGAGCTCCTCGCGATATTGCGAAATCGCCGCCACTAATTCATCGCGAGTCGGGTAGAGCACCCAGCCATGCAGCCCCCGCTTGCGACCAACTTCAAGGAGAAGCTGAACTGTTTGCTTCGCTTCGCGCATTGAGGACACGCGATGGTGAAGGGTGGTATAGCGAGAATACCGCGCTATGGATCTCTCATCATCCACCACGCAGACCGGGACGCCCCGGCGGCCGAGACTGCGAACGATCCCCAATCCCTGGTAATCACCGCCAAGTACGACGGCGCCGACTTCATGCTTCGGTAGAGGGTTGTTGGATGTCACGTTAATCGACAGGTGTCGTGAGCGCGCGCGCTGATGAAAGGAAGAACGATGGCTCAGACATTCAGAAATTCAATCGCCAGAGAGCGGGAAACGAGTCTGAAGCCGGGTCCGGAACGCCGATGTCAGCCGGGTCGCTTGGCCGGCATCGCGCGTGCGGCACGATCGTCACGACCAGGTCCGTTACTTGTCATCAAGCGCCGAAAGCGCCAACCTGCGCGGGCAAGCGTTTGGCATTCTGACCCTCGCTCTTCTGAAGCAAGAGCAAACATATCGCCAGTGGGACTAATCCAGCGGCGAAGAACACCATTCCTCCATATTCATGAAGGCGTCCATGAAGAAAGCCGGCGTTGACGTATATGGCGAGCGCTGAGAGCACCATGATCCGCAAGCCGTTCTTAAACACGGTGAAGGGAAAGACTAAAACGCACAGGACCGTCTTCGATGGAAATTTGCGCAGGAAGATGTGTCCTGCCAGAACGGACATGATTATCAGAGCTAACGTCGAGCGGATTCCGCTGCACTCTTCAGCGACGCGAATCGTCACGCCGGGCAATAAAAAGTCAAATCCCTGGCGGAGAAAAGGTATCCGAAACAGGTTGAAGAGAAATGCCGCCGAGCTCGCACTTCCCTGTTGCAGCAGGAAGATCGTGCGACTCAGAACAGGCACCGGTATAGGGACCATAAACAGAAGAAACAGAAAGGGGAAACTAGCCGCCCGGAGAGCCCTGGACCCGAAGAAGAACGCAAAAGTCGCGATCCAGGCCAAGACGATACCCATAGCCTCAAACGAGAGCACGTTTTGCGGAACACTCGACCAGAAACGCAGTTGCCCTAAAATGAAGCAGGCGACGCCTCCCAGCAGGAAGATCCCTCCCAGCTTCCAGCCGGACGAAGGCTGAGAAAAAATTCGTTTTCTGTCGAAAAAGATCAGATAGAGACTTACCAGTGGGATCAAGGGGATGTGCGAGTAAGTATCGTCTCGCAGCGTTATCTCCGCGAGCGAACGCATGGATATCCAAACCCACGCCGCGGGAAGGATGCTTACGATGAGGAAACCGACAGCCCGCATTTGATTCTCACGGGGAGAAACAGAAGTTATCTCCAATGATTTTCTGGTCTGCAAGGAGACTCCAGCAAAGCCACTACAAAATATCAGGCATGTTCTCTAATCCCGAATCAGTTCATCTCGTACTTCAGATAGCCGTTCTCGAGGACGGCATAGGCGATGCGTGCCCTCTCACTTCCCGGACCGTTGATTTTCCAAGCGTTGCCGCAGGGCACTAATTCCATCTGGCTTCGATCCCTCCACCAGCGGTCCACGTCCCTGGGCAGAGGCGCCCAGATCTTTTGGCGGGCAATCAGTTCCTGCAAGTAGATGAGCAGCGATTCGTACAATTTCCGTTCGCGATGAGCAATCAAGTAATCCGGATGAGTGATGAAGCTTATCAGTCCGTTCTCCCGCCGGATCAGATCGAGTTGAGTTTTCCATAGATCCAGCGAATAGTCTTTCAAAATGTGAAAGAGCGAGTAATCTTGAGTCATCGTCAGCGGAAGCTCCAGGATGTTGCCGATGAAGAAGGGCATGACCGTGCAGCAACCGCCACGTTTCGGCTCCAAATGAGCAACACTAGGCATTGACATGTCGTAGGAAAACTCGAATGCCTCATACCAGTCCGGGTTGCGGTACATGGCGCCAGCGCGGAAACCATGTGAATTGAAACGGTGCACATAGCCATTGATCCGTTTCGCTCGGCGCAGAAATTCCTCTTTCTCCTCATACAAATGCCCATCGTGATTCAAGTCGTGAATGTTGAACTCGAAACCGCGACTGCGGATCTCCTCGACGTAATCCGCGCTAATTTCATAGCGCTTTTCGGGAATCACCTGGAAGGAAGCTTTGAAGCCATAAGATTCGTCAAGATCCATCAACTGGCTGGTGAAGTCACGGCCGGCGGGGCCTTCGACATCGTGGGTCATGATCAGGCAATTTGGCGCCCCTTCTGGCCAAAACCAAATAAACGGAACCCTTTGCACGCCGCGGGCTTGCATCGCCAGACTCAAAAGGTCCCGCTGAAAAGTGTCCACCGTAAAATCCACGGGCCATGCGGGGAAAGGTAGCTTCTTCCATCCATTTAAGTAAACTCTTTGCAGATGCCGCCGGACCGAAACCGGAAGAATCTTTCGCACGAAATAGTAGGAGTCGCGGATCAGCTCACGCCCAACGACACGCTGCCAGGCCGGTCGCAGTTCGTGTTGGTAGCGCTCTCGATGGAGATTCTCGATCACCTCCGAAGGATCAATTGGCAACCGGACCTTGCAACCGTCGAAGGTCACATCCTTTGACACGTCGTAGAGATCGGCGCTCGCCGTCTTCGCAACAGCGCCGGTTTCGCACCTTCCGAAGCAAATTGTCTGCGAACCGAACCTGAAGAACCCGGGTTGCCCCGCTGCAGTCCCGGAAACTGCGCTGCTTGTCCAGTCTGAAGCAAGCCGAAAGTAGTCATTGGGCCAATGTGCCATGTTCTGGTCGAGCGTCGCTTCTCCCTCAGTGCATTCCTAGACGTTGGCCTTTGAAACTCGTTACAACTAATCTGAGACAAGCCAGTTCTGTCCCCTGGAATGTTATCCGATGTGGCGATAGATCAGTCGTCCCGTGGCGGCGAGAAGGCGATCTGGTACACAAGCAAAAACTCCTTTGACCAGGTTCAACTTCCAGGTTTCCTTAAGAGCAAGCTTATCCGGAGCCGGGAACCTCCAGTAAACGAGTTGGGTCGGTCCCTGCGCCCAGTGATTCTTGAATGAGATCAGTTTTTCGTTTTCAATATCGGAGCGACCCAGATCGAACTCCTCCGCCCCGTCCTTCTTCGATTCCTCAATTGTCTTCCAAAATAGAAAGGGCATGCCGCCCAGATTCTTGAATCTTAGATCCGAACAGCCGTACTTGTAGTACACCCTGCCTCGAAAACGCAGAGTCAAAATGGCAGCGATGGGGACCTGCTCTTTGTAAGCCACGCGTATCTCGACTGCCTCATTCAGACAATCGACGAGGTTCCGGAACCAGAGGTAAGGCTGGGGGGGAAGATGATGACGACTCCGTGTGAGCACCAGCAGATCATAGAAAACCTTGAGCATCTTGGTGGATCTACCGCTTTCGTGAACGATGCCAGCCCGTTCAGCCCGCTGGATCCGGCGCTGTGCTGAATCCTTGTGAAGGCTCCGAAAAATCTGGCCAAGTTCAGGGCGGAGATCCAGGCGATGGAGGCTATATCGCTTTGCCGGTTGGAAGCCAACATCCTCCCCTTCCCGGCAAAACCTGCCGATGACCGGCCGAACCTCTATATATTTCCAATCTCTATGCTGCAGGTCGGCCTGCAAGTACTCCATAATGAAATGCAAATCTGGCTCTGAATCGAACAAAGGTTCGCAATAATCCGAGAACGGCAGGGATACCATCCGGCCGCCTGTCAGCCAACTACGGACATGACAGAAAACGAGGGCATTTCTCAATTCCGCATTTAAAGGAGACGTGGTGAACACAACGGGTCTATACCCGTACGTTCTCTGGAGCGCCTGCAGCCAACCAACAGTGTGAAAAATAGATGCCCGGGGATGGCTTTCTACGAGTTTTACCCAGCGCGCGTCCTGAATGGGATCAATCTGATAAATTCTCATCGCCGTCCGCTTAATTGTGGGGCCAAGCTGTCCTGTTGATCGTTGGGAGGCGAGAAGAATCCGCAGTTAGCAAAGCTGGTTGCCGGTCAAGACTATGCTTCTGCCTGCTCGTGCAGAAATTGTGAGCTCATTGGCGCTATAGCGACTTCCAAGGATCTAAGCTAAGTTGATACCAGGGTTTCCTCTGGAAGTGACGACGAGCCCCTCATCTGTTTTACCAAATCCCAGTAGAACGATTTCTGCCCCGCAACGAACAGAAGTATCCCCGTGTACGTGAGAAGAAGAACGCTGCTCTCCAGCACGAGACGAGGCAACGGAGACAAGAATTGGCCGTAGGCCAGGCGAATCCCCAAGGCCAGTACGCCGGCCGCGATGCTCGAAGCCAGTGGCCGACCCAGTGTGGTGAGAATATCTTTAAGGGAAATCACAGTTCGGTGCAGACACCACGCAATGTGAGGAATGGCCCATACGATCATTACCGCCGAATAGGCGAAGGCAACCCCTTTGGGGCCGTGGGGCAACCCGATAAGATAACCCACGAGGATAATGGGCGCGAAGACTAGAGCGACCTTCAAGCCTCGCCCCACCAATCCTAGGGAATAAAGGACCCATCCAATAGGATTGATGATCGCGAACATTAGAACCGTCGGAGCTAGCAATCGAAAAATAGGGGCGGCGTCTCCCCACTTTGGTCCAAGGAGAACCAATATCACGTCACTGGCAAAGAACGTACACACTATAGTGACCGGTAGGGTCATTGCCAGAACTAAAGAGTAGCCTTTGAGGAAGTAACTTCTAAAGCGAACGGGATCGTCCTGGACTCGGGATAGGCCTGCAAAGGCCACCTCTCCGATAGCCCCATTCAGAGTAGAAGTCGGAACATTGACGAGCTGATAGGCGCGTCCATAAAGACCGATTGCTTCCGCTCCCCAGAACCGGCCCAACAAGACCTTCTCGGCATTGAAAGCAATATAGGCAACCAGGCCGTTCAGAGTGAGAGTACCGCCAAAACGCATCATAGAACGAATGCCCGTTTGCCTCGCCGGCCTTCCCGGGACCCAGGAGGTGGCCAACCACAAACCGATTGTGTTCGTGAGGGGCTGAGCAACGGTCATCGCCACGAGGGACCAGTACCCGTAACCAGCCATGGCGGCTCCAATTGCAACGGCAGTGCCCACGATGAAAGCGGTGGTGCCTACGACGGTCAGCGCCGTAAATCGCATTTGGCGCTGGAGAAGAACCGAATGCTGGACCCCTGCTGCATTGAAGAGGAATCCCACGGCCAACACATCCATCACCGCAGCAAGCCGGGGCTCGTGGTAAAAGGCGGCGATGGCCGGCGCCATTGCGAATCCCAAAACGCTGAGCACTACCCCAACCAAGATGTTGATCCAGAATAAAGTTGAAATCTGCTCCTCGGTGACGGTCGAACGCTGCACCGCAGCGGAGGACAGCCCAAAGTCTCGGAATAGATCCAGTACTCCAGTGAAGGCCGTGACCATACCCACTAATCCGAAATCTTTCGGGCCTAATAGCCGGGCCAATATCATTAAAGAGCCCACGCGCACGAATAAGCTGGCCCCTTGGGAAATGAGCTTAAGGAGACCACCCTGAATTGTCTTTTGTTTCAAATCCTTCATCGTGTTCAGAGACCGCCATTGAGAGATGTCGAGCCGTGTTCCATCCGATCGCACCTCAAGCTGTCGCGACTACATGCTCTTTGGAAACGGGCTGCGACTGCGCCAGAGCGCCCAACTGAAAAGCTGCCGCGTAGCGGAGTCTCCAATCTCGTCGTCTCTTATTAAGAGGTTCCAAGCCTGCATATTGAAAGGGCCAATCTCGTCTAAGGATAGGGTCTCCCTCGTGAATCTCCTCCAGCAGTTCTGGAATCGGGTTCCACCCCAAATCACGTGCAACCTTCGTCCGGATATCCAAGTCAACACCGGAAGCGAAGAGATACCCACCCGGCACCACTAACCGAGCGATGTTGCGCAGACACCTCTCCGCCTCCAAGGCATCCATGTGGCAAAGGAAATTGTTGGCCACCACTAAATCCTGAGGTCCCAGGGTATCGAGAACGTGTGGGTCCCCGGCATCCGCGACGTGCCAATGGATTCCTTCTTTGAGCCACTGCTTCACCGCCACGACGTTCGCATCTTTGTTAAACACTTCGTCCATTTCAGCCGAGTTCATGCGTTCCGTAACGTCTGTAATTGTCAATTGCGGGGTCGAGAGCGAATAGACGCCGCGTTCCGCGAACTCAACAGCTTGCTTGGAAATATCTACCGCATGCATGTGCAGCTTCAAATCAGGGCGCGCCGACCGAATTCTCCACGCCACTGAGTAAGCCTCAGGCCCGGTGCTGCAACCCAGCACGGCAACCCGTAAGGTATCGCCATGCGCTTTACCGTCTACCAGACGACGGATCAATTCCAGCTGGGGCCGATTGCGGAGAAAGTAAGTGCTGAAAGCTTGTGCCCGGAGACGTTGTATCTGGGCCAATCGCTGCAAGAAGTTACCCGTATAAGGCGACGGGACCGAATGAGATCAGGGAAGCGGGTAAATGGCGCCACAATCGCTGATTGAGCCGTAAGTAAGCATTTAAAGGAGATTTTCCGAAGACCTTCAATGCAGCGACTCGTGTTAACAGAGGTTTTCGATTGTCCAGTTTGCAGGGAAAATCTTCGTCCACTACATCCGGATTCCATTTTGTGTAGGATCATTCCCGCTGAACCAGCGAGAGCTTGGCGAACCCCAAAAGAGTCATCTTCCCCGAATAACAGAATTCTACTTTTGGAGGTGCTTCCACAAGCATGCCGGGACCAACATCGTATTTTTGGTTGTCTATGATGAAATGGCCCCCTTCCCCGGAGAGAGACGTACCAGAACCGGGTAATCTTCTTGCTGACCACAAACACATCGTGGCCCTTTTCCGATTCGATGTAATAGACCTCCATATCCTCTTGCCGCAGCGGCCCAAAGGAATACCCAACGAGGCCCTTTCCCGTAAATGAGGCTGCAGTTGGAGGTGAATATACATAAGACATGATCTTCGTCGTCTCCTTAGGCGGGCGTCGGGCTCAGGAGGTCGTCCGCGGCCACTTGAGTGGCTGCGCTAGGCCCACGCTGATTACCGATCGCAGAAATCGCTAAAGACAAGGTTGTACTGCTCATCCAAAGCCTTCCGAAATCCTTCGGCCTTCTGTCTAATCATGGGCTTCAGACTTCCAGCATTCTTCTCCAGATCACAAAACTGTGCGATCAACTTCTGGGCGCTTAAGTCCTCGAACTTCTGAGAATATTGCGACAACCCCATATCGCTCATCAAAGAAGTGCACTTTTGGTGAAACGCAATCGAAATCGTGGGTTTATTTAACATCAATGCCAACAAGGCATTGTGAAATCGCGTGGCGACGACGGCGTGAGTGGTCATAAGTTGCGACAAGAGATCATCGACCGAGGTTATTGGTTCCTGGATAATTCGCTCGTAATCGTCGGCGCCCAGTTCCTTCCTAAGCGATTCCTTAAATTCCTGTACCGCCTCCATGTCAGACGTATCGCCGCTCAGCAGCCTGACATCGTAATCTCGGGAGAGTAGCCACTTTACGAACAGCCGCATTTCTCCCAAGTACGAGGAAGACGAGTTGCCCGCGGTCCCGTTGAACTCTCCTAGATACAGCATCAGGCCGAGGCCAATCACAGGTCTGTGGCCCCTGCGGGGATCATCGGACGATGAGACGCCCTTCGGCAGACTAAATGCCAGATCTGGCGATATGCTGTCGTTGCTCGTCTGAACCCCGATAGCACTAAGACATTGCTTGGTAGCGTCGTCCCCGGTAAGACCGGAAGTCGGCCAATGCAAGAAGCAGTTCTGATGAGCCATCTGCCGCGCCTGCTTTTTATAGGCCCGGCACCGACACTAGAGAAAGACCACTTTGCCAAGCAGCATACTTTTACTAGGAACGCCACTGAACAGGTTATAGGTCCAAAAGTCAGAAGCCATATGTATCCGTCAGGAGGCCCGTTCCTGACACGATGAACATCTGCATTCCCTTAAGAAGGGCTAGAGCTCAAACCACTTATAGAATTCAAGGGGTATGCCGATGACAAGCTTGCGAACCATCCTGCCAAAACGCGTGCCGCGAAGTAGGTGCGGCTTAAAGTGGATGCCGTTCAAAGAGACGGCATCCACGCTGTAGAGGCGCTTTGCGGCCTCGGGATCGGTGCAAATACAGGTTATCCGCGAATTTGGCAGCTGCCGGCGGAGGTGATAGGAGGACCGCTTGAAGCGTACTATCGTTGCCAAAGTTAAATGCCGCAAAATGACCGAACACTGCGATTCGCGGCCGAGATCTCCGGATCGTTGCCAACGCTTCAGTCTCCCCCTCAAGAATTCTTCGCCGGTACAAGAGACGTCACGTCAGCCAGTGTCTCAAAATCAAAAACTGATTCCGCTTGGGATGGGGGCGGGCGCCGTCCCGCATGGAACCGCGCCGCAATTCGCTTCGATCAGCGCGAGGTTCTACTCGGCGACCTCTCTAAGAAAGAGCTCCCGCTCGCGATGGCGACGCCGCGAAAGTATCTCGATGGTTTGTTGCAGATTGAGTACCGAGCTACAAATCCTTCCCAGCACACTTCTTGCCAGGCGCAGACGGCTAAACCCGACACCAGCCTGCCGGAGCGTATTCGCATGATAGTCCCAAAAACTTTTGTCGCGGCGGCCCAGAAAACTGCCGCCTAAGTACCGATAATATTCCGCGACGGCACTCGAGACGCACGCTCGAAGTTCGGCTTCGGTAAGGAATTGTGGTCCATAGGTCACGAGCTGCTGCAGACTACTCGCAGCATAGGTATTCATGTCGCGCACCATTTTGATAAGGGAACGCTCTCTTACCCTGGTGAAGGTAAGGACCTGATGAACGAAACCGAAGTCAGATTCTCGGAGTAGGGCGACACACGCTTCCATGTCAGAGTGGATATTTTTGTCGTTATAGAACGGCACGTGACTTCTGACCAGGTCGGATCGATAAAGCACCGACGTCCCGGTGCCGAATACGTACAACACTTCGAGAAAAAGCCGCCTGCAGATTTCCCGGCCCGAAAATACTGCCTGGGAATACGGTAATCCGCAATTTACAACCCGCGTGCCTTCTAAAACGTAAGCGCCGACGACTCCGACGGAGGGATTTGCTTCGGCGACACCAACCATTCGTTCGAGGCACTCCGGAAAGATCCAATCATCCCCGAAAATGAGTTTGCAATACTTGCTGGCTGGAGAAATCTGTTGCAGCGCGCCGTTGAAGTTCGCAATTGCCTTGACGAACTGCTCGTTCTCAACGACGCGAATTCTCGGATCTTTGTCGGCGTAGCTTTTGGCGATAGCGGTTGACCCATCGGTACTGCAGTTATCAACGATGATGTATTCCCAATTCTTGTAAGTCTGTTTGAGAACACTTTCGATGCACTCCTCGAGGTGCTCGGCCTCGTTGTACATTGGAGTGACTATGCTTACCAGAGGCAGCGATTTCGAATCCATCATGGCTCCGTTGTTTCCTCGCATCTCCAGAATGTGGCAAGCGCCGCGACGAAAGTTAGGCGCTGGTCTTACTTTCGCGTCCTAAAAAATATCTACTGATGCTATCCGAGCCCGAACTCCCTGCGGCTCTGATGGTCCTCACGCACCGAAGCTGCTTTTCTGGCTAATTTGGGAGCGAATTGAGTCAGAGCCCATTTCATTGCGAGATTTGGGGTGAGGTAGAGCCTGGCGGCCTTGCTAACCGCCTCACGAGCTTTTCCATATTCCTTCTTCCGCAGAAACCAGTTTGCCCACCCACTGTGAACCGCTGCTAGATCTCGGCGAACCAGTTTCCGAACGTGGTACGGCAGGCGCGCACTCATGCGAAGCCGCTTTTCCATCCGGCTCTGGGCCATGCGCAGACGAAAATCCGCGTCATCCCAGTTTTTGCTGGCCCCCTCATGCCGTTCGACACGAAACGTCCGATCAATCAGGACCATGGGCATGCTGACAAAGCAGAACTTTGTTTCGCATCCCAGCCGAAAGGCAAAGTCATCATCCTCGCCAATGCGGAGGCCTGGGTCGAACCCGCCCGCGCGGCGCGCCAACTCTGTTCGGGTGAGCAGATTTTGCAGCCACACAGGATGTATACCCGTTACCGAGCGCTTTTCCAGCATGTATCGCAGCGGGTCGGAGATCATACCGACGCTCTCGCGATGGTGCTTCCCAGCAAGTTCAAAGAGACTCATCTTCATGTAGGGGTTATTCATGAACCAGGCGTCCGTGATACAGGCGCCACACTGGTCTTTGAACTGGTCGAGTGCCCGAAACTGCCACTCCAGCTTTTGTGGAAGCCAGAGGTCGTCGTTGTCGTTGAAAGCCAGCCATTCGCCCTTGGCCTGCTCGATCCCGAGGTTGCGGGCCACGTTAGGCCCTTGATTCTCCTGTCGGAAGTAACGCACGCGCTCGCGCCACGTCGGGTTTGCCGCAATGTAAGCTGGCAGTAGTTCCGAGGTGCCGTCGAACGAACCATCATCAACAAGGATTACCTCAGAGACAGGCACTGTCTGTCGAAGAACACTCTCGACAGCATACTTCAAAGACTCAAAGCGGTTATAAATGGGTATTACGACGGAAACGATTGGTGTCATTGGTTTTATCTTAGAGGGGCTTGTTTCATCGGTAAAACTTCGGGGTTGGGGCGCCGCCCAGGCAGGCTACCGCCATTAAGCTTCGATATGTCGGTCAATCGCAAAGATTAATCGCAATCGGGGTGCCACAACCTCCCGGATCGAAGGCTAGAGGGGGAAAGGTTACCCTATGCAACCTATTGCAATAGCGTAGGTTACGCGCTCATTGGATAACGGAGGACGCGGTATCAAGCGCGACGTGCCGGCATGATCGCATACTGAGGAAAAACATTGCCCTAATTATAGAAAAGTTCTGCATGGCCCCTTGCGGCTTTTCAGTGGAAGCCGCTGGCAGCTTCTAACCGCTGAGTGCTAAATGCAAGGGACTCAGCGCCCTACGCAACTATCTCTCATCAGCAGGGTGCCATTGGCGATTCGCCGAGGGCCAAGCCGGTTGAATCAGTGTGGGCAGGTAGCTCAGGGACAGCAAGGCGGCCGATTTGGCTAAGGAAACGGGGTCTGCGAATTGACGAATGGACCGCCGCAGTTGATCCCGAGCTTTCTCGGTCTCGCCTGCCCCCATCAGCAACTTTGCATATCCGCGCCTGCGAGATGTAAAGGACATTTGGAAGATCTTCCGAAGAGGGTTGCTGGCCGTTTCCTCGTAACGTTTTTCGAGAAGCTCAAAGGCACGTATGGACCACGCGACAGCCTTCACAAGATTCGCTGAATGAGCGCAGTCGGTAATCCGGTACGCGACGGCCGGCGTTGCAAGATACGCCACCGGACCCAGGAGAGGAAGCGCGTTGAAGACGAAAAAGTCGTCGGCCCCACTTACGCTGACGGGAAATGGATCGCTGCCAATCTGGCTCAGCATCGCTTTCGGAATGCAGAAGTAGCTCATGGAAGCGAACAAACCGGGGTTCTCGTTGTAGCGCTTGTAAAACGCTAGTGGGTCCAGGAGTTCAGCGCGCTCGAGGGAGTACTCCGCAGTACTCGGCCACTGATAGGTATTATAACCGCCGAAATTGACGTGTCCCGCAAAGGATGCCACGGCACGCGGATACGATTCGAAGAACTGGCGCTGCAATGCGAGATAGGTTGGGTGCCAGAGGTCGTCATGGTCAAGAAATGCGATCAGATCACCCTGAGCGCGCGCGCACAGCGCATTTCGTGCGCTGGCAACGCCTTGATTTGGTTGGCGGAACACGGTGATCCGCCGCTTGAAGGAATTCAGGATGGAAGCAGTGTTATCGGTGCTCCCGTCATCCATTACGAGAATCTCGTCCGCCGGAAGAGTTTGTCGAAGTACCGACTCAAGGGTCTCCTCAATCGTGGCGGCGCAGTTATAGGCTGGAATGATGACGCTGATTCGCATGACTATCGATCCTCTTAGACCTGCATCTTGGCTATACGAATCCGGTCCCCTGGCAGCCCCTACTCCGAGTTATCGGCCCAAAAGAGAAGTTTGGGTATTGGCAGTGATAGACAGCGCAGTGTCGTCAGCCATATTCAGGAACGCTGGTTCTTTCGCCGGCGATGTGGTTGTAATGACAGTCGCCGCGGAAACCATGCCCAGAAATGCATACCAAGCGAATTGTATCTGGTCGAAATAGCCAATTCCAAAGTACGCTACCACATGGGCCAGCAAGGCGGCGCCGAGACACCATACAAACCATTCTTGTTTCCGATCACCCTCAACAAGCTTCCTAGCCGTTCCAAGACGTCCAAAGCTGCGGGAGATGACTAAAATAAAGGTCACTATCGTCACCAGGCCTCCTGTCACTGCCGAGGCCACGTACTGATCGGATAGGTCCCACATGTCATATCCCCAACTCTGATAGTCCTTGGTTCCGATGAGCCACCAGTCGGAAAAATGCCTTATGCAGTTGTCGATGAGCAAGAAACGTTGGTAGCCCGAAGACGATCCCGTCAAATCTACCCTTGCGATCAGCGCCCACACAGGCGCTTTCATGCTCAGATGCAAACCCACGAGGAGTAGCACAAGTCCCCACCGGAAAGCGCGCATGCGCTTGCGAAGTGGCCAGAAACACAGCCCAACAACGGCGCCAATATAAGCGAGAAGCGGTGTACTTGAATTAGACGTCAACGTCATAAGACTCGCCCCAGCCATTCCTAGCAACGCCGTAATTCTGGCTTTGGCATCCGACCAGAGAGATACAAACAGTGGCAGGATCGAGGCGCCAAAGGCGCCGGCTGTTATATAAACCTCAAATGGGCCGGTCGAACGGGGTTTATCGTCACGCATGACTACTTCGACTGGGACTCCGCCTAACAAACCGAAGACATTTCGGTGAGTGAACTGCTCGTTAGCCATGCACACGCCGGCGACCAAAGCGATAAAAGCAAATACTTTAATCGTGCGGTGGATGTCTTCCTTGTCCTGGATGAAAAATCTCAGAAGAAAGTATCCCCCGAGCGCATCGAGAAGACTTCCCAGACCCTTAATCAAAGCCTGCGTTTGCATCCACTGAAGCGAAAAGGTCAGGAAAGTAAACACGGCGCAGAGCGTAAAAGCAGTGTCGATGGCATTGAACCCGCCAGGCAGGCGACCGCTTCCGGGAATCTTTGTTTTGGCTAGACGGGCCAATCCAAAAATAATGAGAATTCTGTATACGGTGAAGTGGACTCCCCCGAGGACTAACACTTGCCCGAAAGGGGTCAGGAACACTGTCAGGAGGAACGGGACAAGCACATACTTGCGCGGCAATATAAATATCAGCGCGATGGTGAGGAGTAAGGCCAGCGCTATCAGGGGGTGCAGAATCGTATGGCTTGCACCGCCGCCGAATCTGATGTTTGCGGGCTCCACGGTCTACAGTATTCCTTGTTTACCCTTTATTTCTATTTCCATTTCCCAGGAGGCGACAACGTTTGAAGCCATAAGCAGCAGCACGTAATCTTTCGGCGACGCCGTTAGGCCTTGTCTAGGAACTCTTCAAGAAGGGCTAAGGGATCGTCAACGCGCCTTCCGCCCAATTCTTTTCTTCGGATGTGCCGCAAATAAAACTCTCTGACTCTTCTGCGGTAGATTGGCCAATTGAATTTGGTGATTCTGATGCAGGGAGTTTGAATCGGTAGCGAATGCTGCCACACCCGCTTAATGTATCTGCAGCATTCGTAGAACTCCGCCGGCAGCACCAGATACTGGTTCGTGTTGTGTATGCAGAAGGCAGAGACGGCATAGCTTCTCATGCCTCTTTCCGCGGCTCGCAGGCAAATGTCGGTGCCGTATAGATGAAAATGAGGTAGTGAATCGTCGAATCGCAAGCCCCGGGATTTCTTCAGGACAAGCACGAGCTCATCGAGTGTCTGTACAGGTTCGGGGCGCGCCAGTGGTTTGCCGCTAACGCCGAGCCCGGAAGAGTACACGTATCGCGGATGTTGACGATCAGCCGTAGTGCCGCTGCACCCCAATACGCCCCAATTGGGGTCAGTTGCCTCAAGATAATCCAGCGCCCGCTCCAATTCCGAGGGCCAAGACTCCGGGAGAACGACATCCTGGTGACAAAAGACCAACAAATCGTTTCGACTATGCTCTATGGCGTCGTTGTAGGCTCTGGCGGCGGAGTTGAAGTTTTCCTGAACGAGGATCTGGTGATGCTGTAACTTGGCGAGGCAAGGCGATGCCAGGAAGTTGCGTTCGAACAACCCCCTGTCATTGACCGCGACCACAAATGTGATCCGGCTTGTTGGAGAAATTGTGCTCACTGTGGCAGAAGGCGAATGGACCAGCTTGCAATGTGGCAGCTCTGTGCGAGCCCGCCGATTCCTTGCTCTCGTTAGCTATTATCTCAGGATCCGCGTTCCTGCGTCTGCTTGACGCGCCGCGTCTTACTGAACGATAACTAGTAGGTTCGTGGGATCGGCTGCCTGGTTACCACTGGCTTGGCTGCTCCACTGATACGCCCCTACATCCCACGCCCCACTTGATGGCCTCGCAACGAGCGTAATCCCTGGGCAACTAACAGTGTGGTTCGCGATCACATACTGGCAGCCCATTGTTGTCCCAGAAAGGCAGGAGCTCTTGGCGACGGAATCCGACAGCCCATTGCAGAAGCTGGCGTTGTTCGTCCCAGCTCCGGCCGTCGAATTGCTGGCTGATGTCGGCGCATAATCGTTTGCGGATGTATAACCCTGGGCGACAGCCTGTGCGTCGGTCATGTAGACCGGATTGGTTTCGCTGCCGTTGCAGAGACCTTTATTTCCGGCTCCCCAAACATTTGTGATCGTTGCAGGATTAGAGATCCAATGATTGTTTATGGAGTAGCCGCAACCCTGAACAACTCCCGCCCCAATGCCTCCGTCTGCCATCGTGTTGTTGTAGTAGGCCACGCTTCCGGTGCAGGTCGACGAGCAGTTTGTGTCGTTGAGAACCAGATAGTTAGCCTGCGTTCCGTTCTGATTATCATGGAATATGTTATTGAAATCGTAGTCTGTCAGTCCAGCGGGGACGTAATTCCCCAGGATCATGGAAAGCGATTCGCCAGTGTCAGGATTGTAGCGAAAGATGTTGTTATAGAACAGATTGGGATCGGTCAGGCTTCCCGCTTCACCAGCGCACTGCATCACGTCGCTGTGATTGGAACCATCTGTCACGTTGTCGATGTGCTCGAACAAGTTGTCATGGATCTTGTGGCAAGTATCAACCGTATAGTTCCCTTGAAAGTACCGAAACACGCTGTACTGAACGATATAGGCTTCACTCTCCATGCCATTCAGCGAGAAGTGATCCGAATCTGAGCCATCAATCACATTGAACTGCCAGATGATTCCCGGCTGCTGGTTGTAGCCCTGGAAGGCGCTGCCCGCGTTGTTTCCGCCCTGCGGCGCCGCAGCCGTGTGCGTCCAGCCGTGAAAATAGAGATTCTCGGCAGTCACATTATCGGGCGTCGAGGTTCCGTTGACCTTCAGCATCACGTTGTTTCCGAACGCTCCTTCGCTAGTGTCCCAGCACATGCCAACGAACTCGAAATTATCGAGCGTGACATATGAGGCGCCGATTACGATCCATTGATTGCCGCCAGATACCAGATAAGGGCAACTCGAAACGACGCTTGTGCTCAGCGGATTATCGCCATTAAAGACCGGCCGCACCCAAGAGCTTCCGCTGTACCATGTCTGATCCACACCGATGTAGATCGGGCTGCCCTTTGAGCCACTCCAATTCCAGCTCCATGCTCCAGCACCGACGAAGGGAGCTGCGCCAGAGTTTGCGAAGTGCCAAGTGTCGCCGCCACGAAAAATAATTTGATCGCCCGCGACTGGAGTGTAGGACTTACAACTGCCTGTGCAGCTTGGCATTCCGGGAGCGTGTAACCATGGCGTGGTCTTGGACGTGCCATCGTTAGAATCGCTGCCATTCGCTGCAACATAGTGAGTGCCGCCCATAGCGCGACCGGGCAGAATTAAAAGGGGAATAGATATGGCAAACACTAACACGCCAATTATTAGGTGAACTCTGTTCATAGGCGATCTCGCGGGCATCAAATTTTGCCGCTTCTTTTCAGAAATTTGAAAGTGGAAGAAGGAAGAGCATGGTCTCCTTCTTCGTGTTGGTCTTCGTGTTGGTAAAAGTACCAGCGATCACTAAGCGGAGCCATTGCTCAATCCATTAGGTATTCGACGGATTCTTCGCCTCGCCACTGGGTATCCATATGGGTAAGCCTATACGAAGGCCCCTCTGGTTCACCCGAGGCGAACCTTTGATGGTGAATTCTCAACGTGAACGGCTGGTCCGGAGGGCCGTCCGGGCTGCTCATCGCCACACGCAGGCCGTTCTCCTCAAACTGCACGGAATCAAAACGTAGCGCACGCCTTTTCCGGAACCATCCGACGATGTCCTGCGCTGTTCCAAACCATACCCGACGTTTCTGGATCTGTTTGAGCAGTTCAGCATAGAAATCACCCCAGAGCCTTTCCGGAGAGAGGCTTCTTGTATGCCAGTTCACCGTAAGTGCGCCACCCGACGAGGACATCGTCTCAATTAACCCCTTGCACGCGTCCATCGCTTCCGTTTCTGACAGCATCATGCGATCCGAATAAAACATGGCGGAGTCCTGTATGTTCAGCGGAAGTTCGATCAGGTGTTGAGCATTCAAAGGACAGAATGGCTGAGTAGTTCCGGCTCGGAAACCGATGGCATCGTTGTAACCAAAGGTCGAATCGTATGTGAACCCTGCCTCTTCCAGTATCGTGGGCGAGCTTTCCTTCCAATAGAGCCAGTGCATGCGAATTCCCACATCCGATTTTCCCGTTACCTCGCGAATCCGGCCCTGCTCTGACTGAGCGCTTTTCACGCTCTGCCATGCATCAATTCCATGAAGGCCAACTTCACAACCGTCGTGCATCAATTCGGCGACTTGCCCCTTTATCCCAACAACATCATATTTTGCAGCGCGGCGCGGCGGAGCCGGCGTCTGTCCAAGCATTCCAGCGACGTCCTTAAATGGAAGAAAAAAAAACGTTGACCCAAACTTTTTCTCAATTTCCGTATACCGATCGAACTCCAGCCAGAAGTCCTCCCGCAGGCCTAGGTGCACCAAGGGTAAAGACAGCGCCGCGGCCCAGTTCTGCGCAAACTTGGACCACGAAAGTCTGCCTGCCAGAGCCTTAAGAAAGGACCCGACCGTGGACCGATAGAGAAATCCCCACATGGTGTGATCGCACTTGTGATCCCGTATTCCGATGAAGTCGACATCGTGTGTAAGACATGCCATAAAGTCAAAGCCAGGCGGCACGGGCGGCACTTCAACGAACGGAACCCCCAAAGTCACCATAATTGACCGAAGCAGCGAAATGTGGATATCCAACGTTGGGCATCGGGCGTTTTCCGCAGGTTGACCCTCGGACAGCAAAAATGCGACTTCGCTAAACAAGTCAAAGCCGATACGCGCGGTCGGCCGCTCTAAACCTGCGACGAGGCTTGCCACAATCTCCGATGTTTGCTTGACCTCTACGAGCGGCCTCCCAGTGGACTGAAAGGCCATCACATCTCCGTAGAGTGGGAACTTGACGCCTTGCCACTCAACCCAGGCGCTTTTTTTTCGAGATTGGGCCATCACGCCCATCTGATCGTCGAATTGGATGGATCGCGATTGGTAGATAACCAGCGCACGGGCGCTCAGGTTCTTCGGTATCTCCTCGTCACTAGCCACGACCAAGTCGTATTTCTTATTAGGAGCCCAAAACTCCCAGGGCGTCTTGAATAGCTGAAAAAACTCCTCGACCGCCCGTGCCTCATTATCTTTTGATAGTACTCCGATCACCTGACACCGCTGACTTGGCCGACTCCAACGCCTGGCGCCGGAATCGCCGGGCCGCCGATATCCGCTAGGCTCGCAACGGAATCCCGATCCTCGAATATCCGATGCCAAAGCTCGAGGACCACAAGCGAGAACAGTTCCTTACTATAATCAGTGCCGTGCGAATTGTGGCGAACGAGTTTTTCGACGGCGGACTTCCGAAAGTAGCCCCGGCTCACCGTTTTGCGATCGAGCAAGATTTCGGTAACCCAATCCCGGAGATTACTTCGGAGCCACATCCTGTAAGGCACCGGAAAGCCGGCCTTACGCCGATTCACAATTTCCTCCGGCACGCGGCCCCGCAGCGCCTTCTTCGCCAGATATTTCATCGTCAATCGGCGAACTTTCTGGTTCCGGGGCAATCCGGCGGCAAACTCCAGCACTTTATGATCAAGCAACGGAACGCGCAGCTCGATAGAGTTAGCCATCGTCATCTTGTCGGCTTTAATTAGAAGTTCGTCCGGCAGCCATGTATTGGTGTCGACGTACAACATCTTATTGAGCAAATTGTAATCGCCTGCTCTGGACAGGTACTGCCGAGTAGCGTTTGCCGAGCGTTCCGCGTTAACGTGCCGCCCCATTGTTTCCGAATAGAACTTCGACCGTTCTCGAGGAAAAAACTCGAATGGCGATGAGGTGCGGCCCAGATAATATTCCTCAAAGGGGACGCCCATCCTGGCGCCATACTTAGTGAGGACGCGGGAATGTAACTGCCGGCCCAGCAACGTCATGCCCTGCCCGACCGGCTTTTGAAGCGGTCCGAGGGCAGCCTTCATATGCTCGAACCAAAAAATATTCCGATAGTTTTCGTATCCGGCAAAAGCCTCGTCCCCACCCTCGCCAGAAATGAGAACCGTCACGTGCTGTCGCGCCAGCTTCGAGATGTAATAGAGCGCAATGGCGGGCGGCTCGCATACCGGTTCTTCCATGTGCCACACATATTGCGGAAGGAACGATGCGAAATCCGCCGGCGATATCGATAATTCGTAATGCTTCGAACCAAATCGTTGCGCTGCCAGTCGCGCGAAAGGCCGCTCATCCACCACACTATCCGACGAAAAGCCAATGGTGAAAGTGCTGATCGGTTTGTCTGTTTTATGAGCGGCGAAGCTCAGCATTGCCGTCGAATCTAATCCGCCACTCAAGAGAAATCCCACTGGCACATCACTGATCATGTGGAGGTTTACGGTTTCGTCGAGAAGCTCGATGAGCTGGCCTTCGAAGTCGCGTCCGGATTGCTTGACGTCTGAGCCAGAGAAATCGAGATCCCAGTAGCGCCGCACCTCTAACCTGCCGTCCTTCGCGAGCAGCGTATGGCCTGGTTCCAGTTTGAACAGGTTTTTTAGAAGAGTCTGCCCACCCGGCACATAGAAGTAGGTAAGGAATCGGTCGATTAACTCGGGATCGACTTCGCGAGGTATCGCCGGATCGGCCAGTATGGCTTTGAGTTCGGAGCCGAAGGCAAGGAACTTCTTGTCCAAGAAATAGTAAAGGGGCTTGATGCCAACACGATCCCGCGCAAGAAAGAGGGACCGCTCTCGCGCATCCCATATCGCAAATCCGAACATGCCCCGCAGATGTCGAACGCAATCAGTCCCATACTCTTCGTACAAATGTACGATTACTTCTGTATCGGATTTAGTCCTGAACGTATGCCCCTTTGCTATGAGCTCACGCCGAAGGTCCTGGTAGTTGTATATCTCGCCGTTAAAAACGATCCAGACCGTTCCGTCCTCGTTTGAAAGAGGCTGGTGACCGCCGCTAAGATCGATGATCGACAGGCGTCGGAATCCCAAGCCAATCTGCCCTGAGACATAGAAGCCTTCATCGTCCGGGCCGCGATGAATGATAGCGTCTGCCATCTCCTTAACCAGGACTTCGGAGACAGACGCCTCGCGGTCGAACATGAATTTTCCGCAAATCCCACACATGAAGTTAACTTACCTCGTATCGTGCGACAGAGATAGCGAAGGGGATAGCCTTGCGTTACGATCTGGCTAATTCAACTGCCTTACCGATTAGAGTGGTGTGCTGATCCAACTCTTCGCAGGTGCTCGTAGGACATCATTTCCAGTCGCTTTCAAGGAAGAGCAACCGCTTGATCTGTTGAGTTCTGATGTAGTGCACCAGATCTTTGTTCTCAATCCTGGGGATTCTTCTTGTGTAGCCAGAGAGGTACCCGCAGACGTGGGCAAAGGATTTGACTATGTAAGGTTTCTCGAACAGCCGTTTGAAACACTTGGCGGCAATGAACACGGGGTGATAACCGGACACGTAGTCCGCCCGGCCGTTTTTCACGTTATCGCGCCACGGACCAGCCGCCGCACCTGTTGGCCGGCTTTGGATTACGGTGATGTCCGAAAAGCTCCTGGTGCGCCAGCCGAGCATATTGGCATGTACTTCATCGACCGTATCCCATCCGGGACTCTTGATCAGACCGCCAATCTGGTTCCAGCAAGGTCGCCGGTATAATTTGACAGCTCCACGCACGTGGTGCATAGGGTGCTTGTCCAGCGTCAACTGGCCATTCTCTTCGCTATAAATCACGCCGCCGCAGATGCCGAGTTTCGCGTCTTCTGCAAACCGCTCAAAGCATGTCTCAAAATATCCCGGCTTTAAGACCATGTCGCCATCGAGCTTGCCGATGAACTCCCAGTCTTCGCACTGAAGGCGTTCATATCCACAATAGAAAGCCTCCATCACCCCCGACCCCGCCAGTCGGTGCCCTCGGTCTGCCCGATGGAGCGCCACGATCCAGGGATACTGCTTCGCATACTCATCGATAATTCTTCCCGTCGCATCGTGTGATCCATCATCGATGATGATCCACTGGGCAGGGCGTACGGTCTGATTGATCACCGACTCTAGCGTCTTGGCGATGTAACGCTCCTCATCCCGGACCGGCGAGATGAGAACGTATTTCGTAAACACCTGCGCGCCGGCTTCTGGAGCCCCTGACGTGGCGGCATTCGCGCGAGGAGCAATGGGCGCCTTTGTTGAAGGGCTCGAGATCGTGATGCTGTCTCGATGCGAATTCGTCGCGTTCGCAGTTACGGCGCTCGGCCTGCCGTTATACTCGGCGATTGTTTCTTGGTAGGCCTGAAGCAGCTTTACGCCAGCCGCGGACCAGGTAATCTCGGGAATCATGCTCAGCGACGCTGCTCGCAGCCTTTCCAGCAGCCCGCGATCCTCATTTAGCATATTGATATGCTGCGTCAGTGTTGCAACGTCTCCGACCGGATGCATAAGGCCGGTTTCCATGTGCTTGCAAATCTCCGTGCAGGCTTCCGAAGCAAGCGGGACGCATCCGCTGCCCATGGCCTCCGCGATCACCAGACCGTATCCTTCCTCTATGCTGGGAAGAACCAAAATATCGCTCTTCCTCATCAGTTCGGGTACGTCGTTCCGGTGCCCCAGGACGCGGACGCTGGGATGCGAAAGCATGGGCGCCAACTTCTCCGCATATGACGGCAAGAACTCGCCCGCAATCATAAAAGTGCCTGTTTTGCAGGCCGGTGACTTCAGCCAAGCCTCCAGAGCGTAATGGACACCTTTTCTCACGGCGCAGAGCCCGACAAATAGCATCGTCAGCCCGCGCCTCGGGTCCCGCGGTTCGCCGGACGGATAGTAAACTTTTTCATCGAATCCGTAGGTGTGCCGCACCAACTGATTCGGCGAAAAACCCCGCTCCAGGAAGGTCTTGACTACGAAATCTGAAGGGCAAAGAAGCCGGTCCGTTCGCCGAAACTCCTCTTCCTCCACTCGAAGCACTTTTTCGTTGAATGCACTCTCATGCCCGGGTGGCAAAGCTACGCCAAGGCGCTCGCATTCGTTCCGTACGACCTCATACGAGAAGCGCGTATGAGCGTTGCATCTCTCTAGTACGGTCGGTATCCCAAGTTTCTTTGCGGCCTCGATCGTTCGCAGCGCACCCTGAGGCCATGTGTGAACGATATCAATCTTCCCAGCCAGGTGTTTGAGCTGCCGAGACACGATGTAATCGTGCAACGCCATCGCGCGCTTCGACCCTATGAGCTTGTAAGGGATCCGCAGCTTTCCTCGCGCAAGGGTTGTGTGAACTACGACCCCTTCGGGAACGGGCCTCAGCAAGCCGCCCGTGAAAACGGTAACTTCAGCTCCCGCCGCTGCGAGGCCCTTGACCTGTTGCCAAGCCGTGTAACAAATCCGCTGTGCACCCAGCTTATTGGGAAAGCTGTAGAGAACCCGGATTCGCTTCTTGTTTTCGCTCAAGGTGTACCAATCTGGTCGTAGGTCTCGCGAATGACGCTGAGGCTCGTCTGTCTGCCAATCCGAATGTGGCTACCGTTCAACAACGCGGCCGGTTAGTGCCATTTGCAAGCGTGGCTCTTCGCCCTTCTCAACCAGGCGTATTGGATCCACGCGGCGGTGCCATTCGAATAATCCTCGGAGAAGCTCCAGGCGCTTTCGCCCGGCTTCCGTGGGAAGCAGCCTTTGTTTAATCCCATAGCCTAGCCGCCGCAGTGACACGGAGACCAACGCGATGCGCCGCGCCCGCCGTACACCGCTCTTCCCTGAATACTTGTAATAGTACAAATACCGCGTCACCTGGCCATCCAACACGAAGGCCAGCTTGGGAAAGCGAGTTGTGGTCGATTGTCCGCCAAGATGCGTGATCGTCGCTTCCGGGTTATAGAGAATTGGATAGCCAGCCTGCCAAATGCGCCGGCAGAGGTCCATGTCTTCGTAGTAATAAAAGAACTGCTCATCGAAGCCGCCTAGCGATTTGAGCAGGCTGCCCCGGGCAAGAATGAAACACCCGGATACCCAACTAACCTGGCGCTCGGTCGCGCCCTTCCAGCCTGGATAGCTGTCTGCTGTAAACCACTTGTGCAAAGGTCCCAGGCTGCGCATATAGAGGGCCGCGATCCATTCGCCCCGGTGCGATGCAAAAGGCCGAGCCGACACTTGATAAGAACCGTCTGAATTGAGCACTCTGCACCCAAAAGCTCCGGCTTCCGGATGTTGATCGGCGAAGGAGATCATTCTGTCCAAGGTAGCGTCGTGAATGATGGTGTCCGGGTTCAGAATCAAGACGTACTCGCCGAGGCTCGCTCGGATGCCAACATTATTGGCCTTCGCAAAACGCAGGTTCCGTCCATTTTCGATCACCCGCACCATGGGGTACGAGGACCGGACAAATTCGATAGATCCATCCGTCGAGCCGTTGTCGGAGACGATCACTTCATACTCGGTCGAGTGCGTATTGGCAAAGATCGATTGAAGGCAGTCCGCAATCACTCGGCGGTCGTTCCAGCACAAAATGATGATCGAGAGTTTCATGGCTTATGGGATTTCAAAATGGATGGTCTGCAATGGCTCGAGAAACCTGAGCTTAGAGGACGCTCTGGGGATGATGAGCTAGTCCCCCAACGGCCAATTTCTGGTCCGATGACGCCCCCGAAAAACCCAGATACTGGCGAAGTCCTTCTTGCCAGGGGCGAAAACGATTCAAGCCGTAGCCCTTCAATGCGGCATTTTCGAGGACGGAATAAGTCGGACGCGGGACCTTTGCAGGGAACTCTTGCGGACCAGCTATTTCAACCTTTACCTGCAGGTTGGCGATGGAGAAGATCTCCCGTGCGAAGGCGTACCAAGTGCAACTTCCTTCGGCCGTTGCATGAAACAAGCCAAAATTGTCGCTGCGGCTGAGCAGCACAATCTGTTGCGCAAGCTCCGAGGTCGACGTCGGCGTAACTTCCTCGCTATCGACAACCCTCACTTTGCCGCGCTCTTTCCCAAGTTTGAGCATCAGCTCGACAAAATTGAGGCCACCCTTCGCGCGGCACGGGTTCTTTCCGTAGAGACCGGAGCTACGCAAAACAAAATGTTTGGGAGCTGTGGAACGCACGAAGTATTCGCCAGAAAGCTTCGTATTACCATAGACGTTCAGCGGTCGTGGAGCATCCCGCTCCACATAGGGGCTTCCCTTGCCTCCGTCGAAGACGTAGTCCGTGCTCACATGCATGAGGATCGCATCCAGGTCGCGCATAACCATCGCGAGATTTCTGCTGCCCGCCGCGTTCACGGCAAAAGCCTTGTCTGGCTCCGTTTCGCAGCGCTCCACGTGGTGCATTGCCGCCGTATTCACAACGACCTCCGGCCGCAATTCCTTGAGGCATTTCGACACCGAATCTACATTCGCCAACTCGATCTCCGCGTGAGAAAGCGGATACACTTCGTCGCCTTTCTGGACAAACGCCACGACGACATCGCTTCCGAGTTGGCCGTTGGCCCCGATGACCGCGATCTTCATTTCGATGGCGCCATAGCGTAAACCTCGATCCCACTTTCCAGGGACTTGAACGCCTGGATGTTGGAATAGAGGGGATTGTCCCAGTCCTGGAATTTCTCCATATTGTCGATCAGATTCATCACGATCGATTTCACATCACCGGCAGGATGAAAGCTCAGGACGTTCTTGGCCGTTTCAATGCTGACCTTGTAGTTTCTGAAATCCTGGATGTGCTTGATGCAAAGATTGATTCGTTTCCCGAGGCGCTCTTCGACGGCATTCTTCACGAGGTCGCCGATTTCTCCGACCGTGTAATTGCCCGAGGCGACATTGAATATGCCCGAGATTTTATAGTTCGCTTCGATCGCGCGGATGTACGCCGTCGCGGCATCTTCGACGCTCAGGATGGGCCTCCAAATCGAAGGATTGTTGATGGTGATGGTATTGTCCCGGAGCGCCGTTTTGAACATGGTGTTGATAATGAGATCGAGGCGCATGCGAGGGCTGTATCCCGAGATCGTCCCTTTGCGCAACGAAATGACCGAGAAATCGTCGTCGACCAGCTGCAAGGCTGCCTGCTCACCCTGAAGCTTGGAGATGCCGTAGGGATATGTGGAACCAACGCTGCGTGTCTCGTCGTAGAGCTCGTTTTCTGTGTAGCCGTAAACAGAGCAGGAGGACGCATAGACGTACCGCTTCACCTTGGCGAGCTTTGCCATATAGGCCAGATAGGCCGGGGCTGCGGCGTTGAAGATGAAATTCTTGCTGGGCGAGTATTCCGCCATAGGATCGTTCGAAAGACCGGCGAGAAAGACAACTTGGTCGTAAGCCTCAAGGTCCTCGACGGTAAGTTGAAAGAGGTCCTGGTTCAATATGCCCACCTGGCGGGGCAGGTGATTACCAAACCAGAATAGGTCCACCACGTCGACTTTATAACCGCGGTCGAGCAGTCTCGGAATAAGGACGGAGCCCAGGTATCCCGCTCCGCCGACGACAAGAACCTTCATAATCTTCCTCCCGAAAAAGTGGGCGCCACCTTCGATTCGTACGAAAAATTCGCGGAATCTGGCGACGCCAGCCACTGCGCCAAAGTTTGCGCTTTCCGATCCTTATCGGAAAGTTGCACGTCGGTGAGCGGCCACTCGATGCCTATCTGGGGGTCGTTCCACAAGATCCCGGATTCCGCTTTGTTGCTGTAGATGCCCGTGCACTTGTACTGTATTTCCGCTACTTCTGAAAGGACGCAGAAGCCGCGCGCAAAACCTGCCGGGGCCCATACCTGGCGCCTGTTTTCGTCCGAAGCTTCGACGCCGGCCCATTTTCCCAATGTGGGCGATCCCTTGCGAATGTCCACCGCGACCAGGAACGCGCTACCCAGCGTAACTCGCATCAACTTGCCCATGGGAGGCTCCCACTGAAAATGCAACCCTCTGACCACTCCCCTGGCGGACCGAGAATGATTGTCTTGAACAAATTCGGTGGGCAAGCCTAACTCCTTGAATTGATCCGCCCGAAATATCTCTGAAAAGAAGCCACGGCCATCCTTGAAGATCTCGGGTACCACGACAACAACATCCTGCAGATATCTAGACTCGATTGTTATGCGCATGTTTGAGGACTCACCGTCACTGCAATTTCTCTCCGTTCAGAAGGCCGCTTACTCGATGGACAAGAGACTGCCGTTCCTGCGACCAAGTATGAGCCAAGTAAACCTGCTGCCCGCGCTCGGCCACCTCGATGGCTTCCCGCGGATGAGAGAAAACATATTCAACCTTCCTGGCAAGCTCTTCCGGATCGCCTGGCTCGAAAAAGAGAAGAGATTCCGGACCGAAGTAATCCTGGATGCCCGGCGTTCGGGGAGCAATCACCGGCTTGCCCAGCGCCAGATATTCAAAAATTCGAGTCGGGGTGTTGATCTCGGTAAACACGTTGCGATGATTGGGAATGACCCCTACATCGCAGCCTTCAATTTCTAATACAAGGTCCTCGAGCCGTTTCGGCCCAAGGTAGCGAATATTCACGTTCTTCTTCCGGCCTAGCTCCATGATGCGCTCCAGGAAAGGAGTTGCATGACCGTAAATTCGGAGTTCGGCGGTGGGAATCGTCTCTCGCACTCGCGCGAGCGCTTCCACAGCGAGGTCCAAACCATTCCGTTCGACTAAGGACCCGTGATACATCACCACAAAGCGCTCACCCTCGGCTCTCGCGGAAATTCTTGGCCGCGGGGTATGGAATGGGAAGATCCTCTCATCAGGTGAATTCATCACAATGCCAATCTTCTCGGCACTGCAGCTGCGCGACGCGAACATTCGCTTGCACGCTATATTAACTGTCAGCACCAGATTCGCCCGTCCGAGGCTCCACTTTTCGATGCGCCTCAATACTCGAACACTTCGGCTTTCGCGTTTGGCGTTGAAGATCGTCATCATGAGCTCGGGCATGGGATCGTGCATGTCGAGAATCACTTTTGCTCCCAGAGCCCGGGGTATCAGTGAACAAAGCACCAAAATGTCCGGCATATTGTGCACCCAGACCAAGTCATAGCGGTGCCGGAGCGAGCGCCATGCAAAGATCAGAGAAGAGATCAGAATGAAAGAAGCATAGCGGTAACCGTATTTGAGCTTTCCGCCCCGTTCTTCTTTGTTGACTGGAATGCGGAGAACCTTGATACCGTTCAGGATCTCCCGCTTCGGGGACTTGTCGCTCCCGAGACATATCAGGTCCACGGCCATGCCTTCGCCGACAATTGCCTCGATGGCGCGGCGCGGCCTGGGATCAAATGGGTAAGGTGAAAAGGTGACCATCGCGGCCCGCTTTCCTTCAAGCGGTCTGCTCCCGACGGCGGCCAACGGTCGTGAAGGCCTTGAAATCTCCATCGGTTGTGCCTTGGCGGATGGAACCATGATCAATTCTGAAACAATTTACCTTTCGGAGACGTCGGCAGTTCCGGCTGCAGCAATCGCTACCTTGCCGTTTACGGCGCGAGGGCTCAGCTCTTTGACGGCCTCACGCTGGATTTTCCGTTCGTTGGAGTCTTCGATTGCCTTCAGAATCGCCGAATCATCGGATTTGCGCAGGATCTCGATGTTGGGCATTACGCAGTGCCCGCCAATAATTCCCGGAAAATACTTAACCGCGGGAAAAAGAATGGGATCTCATCGTAGAACGAGACAACCTCTCCGTACGCTTGGCCTACGCGATCGCAGCACCTCTCAACCTCTTGCGCCCAGGCAACCAAGAGTCCGAAATAAGTTGTCTCACTCAGCTTCGCCAGTTCAGTTGCTTCCGGAGCCGAGAGGATTTTCGTCTTCAAACCCACGGACTCGAAATGCTCAGCCGCCCGCCGGCCGCTGGCAACGTCCAATGCTCCTACGAATTTCGTGTAGGAGCGCATTTGTTCCAGCATCCGGGCGTGCTTGCCCCGTACGGGGCTGTTGACGACGGGAGTGCTGGTTCGCTCGGCGATTGCTCGCGTGGTTCCAATGGCGACCGTGCTATTGATAATCGTCAGGGCGGGTTTGAAGCGCTCGATGTAGCGCGCGGTCTCGCCAACAAAATCCTTGATCGCAAATGGATAGCAGATATGAAGGATATCAACGTCCTCGATCTGAGCGTTCGTGGGAGAGATATCTACTCCCACGGCCTGGTGATGTTTGGATACGAGTCAAAGAGGGGCTTACCGACCTCTCCTAAACCGGCGACGACGACCCTATCTTGTTTCGTCACTGCCATGATCTCCTCCCGAGGGCATTCGCGAATTGGTATCGTACATAGGTTGTTTCGAAATTTGTGATTTCCGGCATCGAGTCATTAGCACAATTTAGATTGCAGCCGCCTGCGCGCGATCCGCGGAAAGACCAAACTTACCGAACGCATACAGTAACCAGCCGAAGTGGTTGGGCCGGGCCTCATATCGCGTTTTCAGACGCTCTGACTGCGTTTCGCGCCTGACACTCATAAAGCTGAGCGCCGCCTCCCAGTATTTCGCCAACTCCCTTCGGGGTTGTATTGAATCCCAGATGAGACCGCGCTCTGAATCCCGCAGATCGTTGGCAAGTTCATTCGCACCACTAATCCAGGACAATCCTTTGAAAATCGACTTCTGAAAACTCTGGCCGATGGCTTCTTCCAAGGCAAAGAGACCCGCAGGCCCGATTCCGTCCTGGTGGAAGGAAAACACGGGATATCGATTGACGACACGGCAGGCGTATTTGTCATACAGAAACCACCATTGCCCCATTTTTCCCTGGAGCGCACAAAGGGACTTCGCGCAATCCAATGTGGGCCCGAGCGGTTCCTCAATATGAAAGGCTCGTGCGAACGCCGTAAGCGCATATATCGAGTACATTTGATCGGCGAAGGTTCCAAAGCGCTTGCAGAATGCGTCTCGAAGGAACCTGGGAGCGGCCGCATGTCCGAAAATCCCATGTTCGCTCTGGTTGTCCAAGAGCAGGTGGTAAGTCTCCACAGCGATATCCGTTAGGTCCGGAAGCTTTCCGGGACAGGCGAGGCGCGCGTGCCCTATGCCCGTCAGAAACCAAGCAAGCGCCGTTGTACGGGCCTGTCGACCATCCGGATAACTCTCGAGCGCCTTCCCAAAATTGAAGGTGTCAAGCAGCACTCCAAGTCGTTCCGGTTCGCATATAGCGGTAAACCAAGTTAGTAGCCCTAGGTCTCCGAGACTTCTCACCCAGGTTGCATCGCCCCACACAGCATCTCGAATCGAAGCCGTGTCAAAACGCTCTTCCACTCCGGACTCTGCCAGACGCTGCAGACCTAAAAGAGCAATGATCGTGCCCCTGCGTGAAGTGCCTTGCCGGCGCAGTCCTTGCTCCGTAACCGTCATGCGACGGGCGAAAAGCATTGCCTTCTCGTCAAATAATGAGACAAGTGACTGAACTGCCAGAGAATTCAATGCAGGTATGCCCGATATCGGGCTGCCGCTCTCCGCAAGGCCTGCCCCGCGCTGAGCGGGAACGGCCTCGTCAATTATCTGCGCGGGCATTACGATTCCCGACAAGAGATCTCCAGCCAAAGGTGATTCCATCTAAAGCGAGAACACTCGAAGGAACACAGAATCAAGTGACTCCAATCGAAGTCCAATCGAAGTATCTTCGACGCGGGATGAAGAGCTAAATTCCTCTATGGGCCGCCGAAGCTATGAGTTCTTCCCGAGAGCGACCACTGTCTAGGCGATCACTTGCTGCAACGCGTTATAAGAAGCGATCGGCTCTAACACTGTGGTTCGAGAACCGCCAATCGGTGACACGAAGGACCGGTCAACCTCTAAGGAAACAGAGCGATGAAGCAACGATACCGATACGACGATGCGATGATTGCCTTTGAATTGAATCAGAATTCCTTCCAGGCCCGCCAAAGACTCCCTTTCGATCCGGACTTTCTGGCCGAGTTCAAGATAGGGCCATGGCTCTGCGTGCAGACCCGATGAAACAATAGTTTGGATAGCGGCAACTTCGCTATCGTCGACCGGAACTGGGATCCGGCCACAGCTAACCACAGAAATAACACCCGGCGTAACCAGAACCGGCAAGCGCTTTTGTACGTCAAACTGGCAGAAGAGATATCCAGGGAACAATGGAGCACTCACCTCTCGGAGTCTGCCACTCCAGGGTTTCTTGCTCTTATAGGTGGGATTTAGAGTCCTATACCCTTTGCCTGATAGCAGTACAGCCGTGGAGCTTTCCCACCGAGCCCTGACTTGAAGGGCAAACCAACTCTGTCCGTCGGTTTCCGGGTTCATTGTGTGTCGATCACTCCCTTCGCAGTCTTACCGGTCGTCCCGAATAAGCTACCGCCACAGACGCGCCATCCAGCGGTGATGACTATAAAGCATGCGGGTTGCCACTGTGTCCGTTTGTAAGGACATCTCAAACTATTGAAAAGTAGAGGCTTGCAAACTACGAGGGGGTTCAATTGTTGGGAGATCATCGGGGGATAACCCCCGAGTGAAAAATGTTACCACCTAATGCCACTGGGCTTCCATGGGCCGTGAACAGACCTATGACCACTCCTGTTTGGGTCCGGTAAGAGCCCTCGAAAGCAAGTTGCCAAGCACAAAACTACTAAACGACTAAGGACACAGGACTTGCACCCGTGGCTCTAGCCGTCAGCGGCATGACAAAAAGGAATGGATTTTGGCAGCAGGGAGTCGCCAGTACCCTTTTGACACAAGGCAGACGCTAACGGGCACCGTTGAGGGCGGCAGCAGGGTGCCGTGCGGAACAGAATCCCTCGATTGCTTTGGCGACGCGGACTTGTTCCTCGTCGCTGAGGTAAGGATGCATGGGCAGGGAGAGAAGGTTACGGCAGGCCCGTTCAGCCACCGGGAAATCATTCTCCCGATATCCCAAGTTCTGGTAGGGCTTCTGCAAGTGGACCGGCACGGGATAGTGGATGCCGTGTCCGATATTCTCTGATTGCAAGTGCTCTAGCAGTTCATTCCGTTCGGCCACTGCGACAACGTACAGATGAAAGATTGACTTAGCCCAGGCCGGTTCGAACGGAAGGGTGATTTCCTCCAGCGAAGAAAGCAGTTCCTTATAGCGCGATGCTGCTTCTCGTCGTTTCCGATTCCAGTCCGACAAATGCCGGAGTTTGACTTGAAGTATGCCAGCCTGAACCGCGTCGAGACGGCCGTTATATCCTTCGATATCGTGGTAATACTTCTTGGCCTGCCCATGATCTCGGAGCATGCGAATTTTGTCCGCCATCTGCTGGTTATTGGTGGTCACAGCCCCGGCCTCGCCGCACGCGCCCAGGTTCTTTCCAGGGTAAAAGCTAAATGCGCCGGCATGTCGGATCGATCCGGCCTTGAACCATCGGTTCCGCGTTTTCGAAAAATATTCCGCTCCGTGCGCTTGGCACGCGTCTTCGATGACCGTCAAATTGTAACGGGCGGCAAGCTCAAGAATGGGATCCATGTCCGCCATCTGCCCATAAAGGTGTACGGGCAGGATTGCTGAGACAGGTCGGTATCGTTTTTTGTGAATGGCCTTGCGAATGTGCGGGTCATAATCGCATTCCGTTTCGAGGTAGTGCCGAAGTTTCTCCGGATCCATTGTGTACGTCGCTGGATCGACGTCCACAAAATCCGGGCGCGCCCCTGCTTGCGAGATTGCTTCCGCTGTCGCGATGAACGTGTTCGGCACGGTGATGACAATGCTTTGGGGTTCCACTCCGGCCGCCATCAAGGCAAACCGCAGGGCGTCGGTTCCGCTGCTGACACCTATGCAAAAGTTCGTTTCACAAAATTGCGCAAAGTCGCGCTCGAACCCATCGACCATGGGACCGCCAATGAATCCGGCAGTGCGAAGCGCGGACCGAAAAACGGCTACTAGTTCGTCCTCAAGCTCCCGATGAGGCGTCACCAAATCGACAAACGAAACTTGGCCATTCAGGCTCATTTGCCCACCTTTATTTCCGGCGCGATCGAGCGCAGGATTTTTGCTGGATTACCAGCCACGATCGTGTTGGCTGGCACGTCGCGAGTGACTACGCTGCCGGCGCCGACGATCGCGTTCTCCCCAATCGTCACATTGGAAAGAAGCGTCGTTCCGGAGCCAATCGAAGCTCCCTTCTTCACCACAGTCTTTTCAACCTTCCAATCGGCTTCGGTCTGCAACCGCCCATCTGAGGTAGCCCGAGGGTAGGAGTCATTAATAAAAGTGACGCTGTGTCCGATAAAGACATCGTCCTCAATCGTCACGCCCTCACAGATGAATGTGTGGCTTGAGACTTTGCAGTTGTTGCCAATCTTCGCGTTCTTCTGAATTTCAACGAACGCGCCGATTTTCGTGCTGTCGCCAATCTCGCAGCCGTATAGATTGATAAACTTCGACAGCTTTACGTTTTTCCCGAGTTTTACGTCGGGCGTAATGCTCAGGTATTCGCTCATAGCTGGACGATTTTGCCCTTCTGCTGGAGCGAGTGGTCGGCAGCCTCCAGCGTGCGCACGACGTTCAGGCCGGCTACGCCATTGTTGAAAGGCTGCTTGTCGTTCATGATGCAATCGACGAAGTAAGCGGCCTCGAGCTTCAGCGCCTCGACTTGCTCAACTCTCGGCGCCCACATATCCCCCAGCGATAACTCACGAGCAGCTTGTAGACGTCGCCGCTCATCTCCACGCCCTTGTCGTAAATCTTGATCTTCTCGTCTGCTTCCAGGTCGTTCCAAACCAGCATCTTCTTCTCGCCTCCAATTAAGGTCGTGCGCACCTTCACCGGCGAGAGCCAGTTCACGTTGATATGGCCAATGATGTTGTTGGGATAGTAGAGCGTGAGAAAAGCCACGTCCGCTACTCCGTTCAAGTGCCGCTCGCCGGTCGCAACCACCGCCTCGGGCTTTTCCTTGATCAGGTAGTCCATGATCGAGAGATCGTGTGGCGCGAGATCCCAGATGACGTTCACGTCGTGTTGGAATAGGCCGAGATTCACGCGAGTGGAGTCATAGTAATAGATTTGTCCGAGTGTCCCGTCTTCGATGAATTGGCGAATGCGCTTGACCGCTCCAGTAAACAAAAATGTGTGGTCCACCATGATCTTGAGGTGTTTCCGTTCAGCCAGCTCGATCAGCTCTTCCGCCTGAGCTGTGGTGCAAGTAAAAGGCTTCTCCACGAATACGTGCTTGCCATTCTCAAGAGCGGCCTTCGCAAGCTCGTAATGCGTCCACACTGGCGTCACAATCGCGGCCACATCTATGTCGGTCGATTCGATCAGTTCGCGAAAATCCTGAGTTACGGGGATCTCCGGGTGGGCTTGGCAAACCCGTCGTAACGATTTCTCGCTTTTATCGCAGACAGCGACAACGCGCGAGTGTTCTTGGGCATGAAAATTCCGAACAATATTCGGCCCCCAGTAACCGTAGCCGATCACTCCAACGCGCAGGACATCTTCCCGAGGAGTATCCCCCGAGAAAGTATTTTCGAACGAATCAATGCGAACACTTGTGGCCATCTTCTTCCGCCTTTAGGTGAGATCTGACAAATGGGGACGAATCTATATCGATCGCCAGCCGGGGAATCCCGGCACCAACGTTAGGAACTCTTAAAGTTCGGGATCGAGAAACCTGTTTAGATGAAGCCTCCCTCGAGCTGCTGGGGAACGGAAACAAGATCCGGCGACACCAGAGCGGAATCAATTTCTACCGCGACGGAACGCCGCAATAATGTCAAAGAGATGACTAGCCTATGATCCCCTTTGAATTCGGTCAAAACGCCCACGATTCCACGCAGCGTCCCTGACTTGATCCGCACCTTCTGTCCCGCCGCGACATATGGCCAAGGCTCAGCGGCAGAACCCGACATTACCAAGTTTCGGATGGCGTCGAGTTCCTCGTCATCGACTGGAATCGGAGTTGGTCCGAACCCTACGATTTGAAACAGCCATGGCGTCTTCAAAACCGGCAGTCGGTCACCCGGATCAAACTTGCAGAATAGATACCCCGGAAAAAGAGGCCGAGTTACTTTTCTAATTCGGTCGGACCAGCGTTTTTGGGCCGGGCTTTTTGGAAGAAACACCTCATAGCCTTTAGCGTCCAGATGACTTGCCACGGCGACCTCTCGGCGCGGTCTCACTCGCAAAGCAAACCAAAATAGCCGGTTACCAATTCCTTCTCCGCACCGTGTTTGCGTCATCGGGCAAGCTACCGCCATAAAAGCCCCATTGGGAATCTCTTCTCAACTCGAAATTGAGGGAAGTGCAAGCTAGGTACCACAGGAAATCCTGTACGCATGCCAGAGAATATTACTGAAAACGTGGGGGTTAGGATTTAGAGGCCGGCAGGGAAGAAAAAATTGAGGGCGCAGCGTGCGAAAGAGAAGAACATTCGCATCCCGAAGTTGCAACTTTTTTCCGCCTGACCGACAGGCTCTCTGAGCCGAGCCGATCCGTGAGGTGATCTCGATTGATTTGGGGAACTAGGAGTAACAATCCCATTATCATGGGAAAGCTTTTGGACAATCGAGGAAAGGCTTTGCGAACATGCTGCTCCCCAGCCGCCTCAGCGACATCCGTTCGCCTATGGAACTCACTCACAGATAGTGGTTTAGCTAATCTTCGGCTCGAACAGCAGTTTTCTTGTAATAGTGGCGCTTGTGGCAGGTTGATTGCGAACACATGCACTGAAGCTAACGATATCAGGTTACTCACTCAGCTGAATGGGAACATAGCCGAATGTCGGATAATGCAACAATTGGCTCCTGGATTGGCCTTCGCCCTCGTAAAGCTTCGAGCAGAACCTCTGCCTTAAGCGGCGAAATGAATATCAGACCCAGCGTCATGTTTACGGAAGAGGTCTTTCAGAACGTCTTGAGGCTCGAGAGGCGCCGCGCGGAGCGATCTACCAGGCCTTTTATTCTCATTCTGGTTCACTCAGACGAGGCTGACCGGATTGTTCTCCAGCAAGCTCTTTCCGTTTTACTGTCAGCTACCCGGGAATCCGATCTGGTTGGATGGTATCGAGATGGTGTCACGTTAGGCATCATCTTTACGGAGTTGGGGGAAGGCGAAAAGGCGGCTACCGCCCAGATATTGCTAAAGAAAATTCAGACGGCTTTGCTTGAAAATCTCAGCGAAGACAATCATTCGAAATTGGCCTTGTCCGCACACGTCTTTCCGGAAGATTGGGATCGAGAGAATTCAGAATGGGCTGGCGATCCGAAACTCTACCCTGAGCTCCAGCCAAAGCTGGCAAAGAGACATATTTATTGGGGAGTGAAGCGGGCCATCGATATCGCAGCGAGCGCGGTTGTCTTGTTGATTATGCTTCCCTTCCTAGCGCTCATCGCCTTCGTGATCAAGCTGACGTCGGAGGGCCCGGTTCTCTTTGAGCAGGACCGGATGGGACAATTAGGTGCTCGTTTCAGATGCCTGAAGTTCCGCACCATGTACACAAATTCCGATTCGAAGATTCACTCCGATTACGTCAAGCAATATATTGCGGGAGAGGCTCAGCTTGAAGCCGACAACTCCGAGAAGACCCTCTACAAGCTCACTGCCGATCCTCGTGTCACATCGATCGGACGCTTCCTGCGTAAAACCAGCCTGGATGAATTTCCGCAGTTTTGGAACGTTCTCCGAGGAGAGATGTCTCTCGTGGGCCCTCGCCCTCCCGTTCCTTATGAATTCGATCTTTACGATATTTGGCACCGGCGAAGGGTCCTGGAGTTGAAACCTGGAATTACTGGTCTCTGGCAGGTGAGCGGACGCAACCGCATGCGCTTCGACGAAATGGTGCGTTTGGACCTGCGCTACTGTCAGGAATGGTCTCTCTGGCTCGACCTCAAGATCATCTTGGCGACTCCTTGGGCCCTCATTAGCGGCGACTGCGCCTGAAAATCGAACCGATGTCTACGTGAACTTTCCGATATCAGGAGGGAGAAAGCAAAATGGCGACGGCCGAAATGGTAGCAAATGAACTGAACGCCTCCGAGCTTGACACCTTGGGGTACACAGTATTGGATTCATGCGTCGACGTGAAATACACGGAAGATGCATTGAAACAACTGCATGCGGAATACGAATCCGCTCGTCCAATGCCGTGGCGCGGCGGGGGGAAATGGTTTGGCCATATAAACTACACTCCCTCTCCATCCGCTCGGGTGATTCGAGAAATAGCATCCAACGCCAGAATTCGAAGTGTGTTGGATCGCGCCCTCGGGAAGGACTACAAGATCATCGGATTCGGAGGCAATGCGAATCTACCCGGTAGCAGGCATCAGCCCGCCCACAAGGATGGTTGGCTCGGAACGGACTTTATAGTCGTGAACATACCCCTGGGTAAGGTCACGGAAGAAAACGGGAGCACCGAAGTCTGGCCTGGGACGCATAAAGAAAAATTGACAATTTCACAATTCAACTCCGTGCGTCGTCCTTCTGCTCGCCTTAATTCCTCGCCGGGCGATGTTGTCATCCGTCACTCCAGCCTTTGGCATCGAGGAACTCCCAATAAGAGCTCGGACGTCAGGTTCATGTTGGCGATGCTCGTTTCTCCGCTCTATAAAAAGCTTCCGCCCATCACAGTCAGCGCGGACCAGCAAGCTGAGCTCGCGACGCTTGAAGTACCCGTTAATGCTAAAACGGGATCCGAATTAAAGGCCGCGTTTCGACCCAACTACTTTCCCACGAGTCTAAAGGGAAATATATTGGAATTGACTTGGATATACGCGCCGAGTGTATTCACCGCGATTCGGCATTTTAAGAAGTCCAGTATTTAACAGCGCGCCGTTGACGAATCGACTTGCCCGAATTCGCAAATAACAACGATTCGATCTCCCGCCCTATTCCTTCCACCAGTTGTATAACGTCTGGACCATGATCTGGGCATCCCGGCGCTTGTGGGTGGTCTTTCCGCTCGCGATCTCCACTTCTATCTGCCGCAGTAGCGTTACGATTTGTTCCGCGATGTACCAAGTTTTAACAAGTATGCAACGTAGTTCCTCATCTTGCCGGCGCAATTCCCTTGACGGCTCCCTTCCAACGCGGAACCGAAATGATCATATTGATATAAAGCGGGTTAACGCCTACTAGATATTGGTAGTCAAAATGCTTTCTTAGTGCTGCTGAGGGCAATACAGGGCTAGGGGAGAACTGCAATATGAGGCGTGGATTAACGGGGCTTTTCAAGATGAGATTCGGTGTATCGATACTTTGCGCGATCGCAGCGATCGCGCTTGCGCTTAGCCCACCGTCGGCCCGGGCCGACGAGATCACCCTCGGCGGCAGCGCGAACGGTATCTTTTGCGCCAGCTTACCGTGTAGCAGCGGTCCAAACACACTTCTCGGCATGACTTTCACCGGCAACACCGGTTTCAGCCAGACGACTTCAGGTGGAGTGGCCGCGCTCAACTTGGGCTCCTTCAGTCTGAATCAGACCAGCGGCATCTATAGCGGTTATTTCGCCCTCAACATTCTGTTTACGTCCCCTCTTATAAGCACAACTACGGACGTTGCAACAGTCTTCGGAAGCGTTACGTCGCCTTTCAGCGGAGGCGTTTGGGTCTTCAACTTCTCCCCGGAAACCATTGATTTCAGGGACAGCATTGGAAATGCGGAAGACTTCGAATTGGCGGTCAACTCGGTATCCGTCAGCCCGGGGAGCACGGGAACGCCGCTGACCGCGTTTGTTTTCTACACCGGCGGATCCGGCGGCACGGTTCCTGAGCCCCCGACCATGGCCTTGACTGGCTTGGGGATTGCTGGCGTGTTCTTGCTCAAGAAGCGGTTGCTGTTCGCCTAGTCGGCGTCGTCGAATAGATGGACTCGATTCCTCGAACCCCGCACTGCAGGTTGCGGGGTTTTTCTTTGGGTGGAATCTGGTACGTTATTCGTCAAGGACTTGGACGCCCCCGGCGACCCATGGGGAACGAATGCGATGTCCCGATCGAGAGGCCGATTGGGCAGTGAAGCGAAGCACAAGAAATTAGCCCATCTTGTCTCACACTAATGTGGCAAGCTCAGCCTAAGGGTTTTCCCTTCTGTATGCGTCGTTTTATCCCAAAATCCCTTTAGGCATCCGTGAAAGCGTGTGATAGGCTAATATGGTCGAAGAGAACAGAAAACGAGAGTGAAGGGCACGACGGAGAGACGACTTGAGAGAAGCAAAGTCAGCGTTGATTGAGCAATATCGCAGCCATCCAAAGGACACCGGGTCACCCGAGGTTCAGATCGCATTGCTCAGCGAAAGAATCAACTACCTGACATCGCATCTAAGGTCGCACGCGAAAGATCATGCTTCACGCCGCGGCTTGATTATGATGGTGAACAAGCGCAGGCGTTTGCTGGATTATTTGAATCGTCGTGATCCCGATCGGTATCGCGAGATTGTCGAGCGATTGAGTCTGCGAAAGTAGCGAGACCTGCTTTCTCGGATGTTTTGATTCCCTGCTGCGAAGTCGGCGCTCAAAGCCAGTCCGTTTCGGCAGCTCTGAGGGTTGTTTCAATTCCGCCGCGTTCGCGCCCCTCGCAACCTCTTCCGTTTCTCTCCGGCATTTGAAATCTACCTAACATTTGCACTGAAAGCCGCATGAATGCGGCGAAAGGAATTGAAGTTATGTCGCAACCCGCTCCGCATCAGGTCCAAGTTGAAGTTGGCGGCCGCCCGCTGACGCTGGAAACAGGAAAGCTCGCCAAACAGGCCAACGGCGCCGTTCTCCTCAAGTATGGAGACACCCAGATTCTCGTCACTGCCTGCATGGATTCGCATCCCAACGACCGCGATTTTTTGCCCCTGACGGTCGACTATCGCGAGTACACCTACTCCGCCGGCAAAATTCCCGGCGGATTCTTCAAGCGCGAGGGCCGTCCCTCCGAGCGCGAAATCCTCATTTCGCGGCTGATCGATCGCCCGCTCCGCCCCCTCTTCCCCGAGGCTTGGCGCAATGAAACGCAAATCGTTGGCCTGGTTTTATCCGCCGATAGCGAAAACGATCCCGACGTGATCGCCGTTACGGGCGCTTCCGCCGCTGCTTTTATTTCCGACTTGCCCTTTACCAAGCCGATTGCAGCCGTACGCGTGGGTTTGCTCGAGGGACAATTTGTCGCGAACCCCACGGTGGCCGAGCAGAAAAAGAGCTTGTTGAATATCGTCGTCGTCGCCACTGAAGAGGCCATCGTGATGATCGAAGCCGGTGGCCTCGAAGTTTCGGAAGACACCATCGCCGACGCCCTCAGCTTCGGCCACGATCAAATCAAACGCATCATCGCGGCCATACGCCAGTTGCACGATCTCGTCCGGCCAAACAAGGTTGTTGTTCCGCCGTTGGCGTTCAATGAAGAGCTCGCCAAGGACATCGAGCGCCGTCATGGCGCGCGGCTGCACGACGCCCTGGACACTGCGAAGTATCCCAAGAAGGAAAGTTACCGCCGCGTCGAGGAACTGCTGGCCGAAGTGCTTGCCAGCATCCCGGAAGAGGACGAGGAGTTACAGAAGCAGGCGAAGCAGGCGTTTGAACGCCTGCGCGAAAAGCTTTTCCGCGAAGACGTGCTTCGGCACCACCGTCGTCCCGATGGGCGAGCATTCGACCAGATTCGACCGATCTCCTGCGAAGTGGGATTGCTGCCCCGCGTACACGGGTCGGCCCTTTTCACGCGCGGTGAGACCCAGGCGCTGGCCACCTTGACCCTCGGCACCAAAGAGGACATGCAGCGCCTCGACCTACTCTTCGAGGATGAAGCCTTCAAGCGCTTCATGTTGCATTACAACTTCCCGCCGTTCTCGGTGGGCGAGGTGAAATTCCTGCGCGGACCGGGCCGCCGCGAGATTGGCCACGGAGCTCTGGCCGAGCGGGCGCTCATGAATCTCCTTCCTCCGGAAGACGATTTTCCTTATGCCATGCGGCTCGTTTCAGACATTTTGGAATCCAACGGCTCCTCCTCCATGGCCACTGTCTGCGGTGGTTCGCTTGCGCTGATGGATGCGGGCGTGCCCATGCGCTCGGCTTGCGCCGGAATCGCCATGGGTCTCGTCATCGAGGGTGAAAAAGCGGCCGTGCTGACCGATATTGCTGGAGCGGAGGACCACTACGGCGATATGGATTTCAAAGTCGCGGGGACGCGGGCCGGCGTTACCGCCCTGCAGATGGATATTAAGGTCGGAGGCGTGAGCGTAGCGTTGATGAGGCAAGCCCTTGAGCAAGCCCGGAAAGCGCGTTTCGAGATCCTCGACATTATGGATCGCACGCTCACCGAACATCGCGGAACGATGTCGCCCTACGCGCCTCGTCTCTTCCAGTTGACCATTCCCACCGACAAGATTCGAGACCTCATCGGTCCCGGCGGGAAGAAGATCCGTTCCATCATCGAGGCAACCGGCGTGAAGATCGACGTCATGGACGACGGTAAAGTACACGTCTTCGCCTCTGACGGAGAGTCCGCGGAATCGGCCCTGAAAATGATCCGCGAAGTCACCGCCACTGCCGAGGTGGGCAAAACGTATCTCGGGAAGGTCGTCCGCTTGGCGGATTTCGGCGCTTTCGTGGAGATCTTTCCCGGCACCGATGGCCTGCTGCACATCAGCGAAATCGCGGAGCAGCGCATCCGCGATGTGCGCGACGAGCTGAAACTCGGCGATCAGGTGCTCGTGAAGGTCCTGGCAATCGAGGGGAACAAGATTCGTCTCTCGCGCAAAGCCATCCTCCGCGAACAACGCGAAAAGCAGAAGCGCGAGGCCGGAGCTGTAGTAGCAATCACGCCGGTCCGGCGTTGTTAAAAAGGGAGGCGAAATCGCCTCCCCTTTTTTTTGCGGCACGTTCGCTGCGGACTAGCGAACCCGCTCGATGCTCGCCCCCAGCCCGCTCAATTTCTCTTCAATGCGTTCGTAACCCCGGTCAATGTGGTAGACGCGGTCCACGTAACTCTCGCCTTGCGCCACCAGAGCGGCGAGCACCAAGGAAGCGCTCGCACGTAAATCAGAGGCGATCACGGAACTCCCCTGCAGCGCCGTCGGCCCTCGCACGATCGCCTTGCGGCCGTCGATCGAAATATTCGCGCCCATGCGCACCATTTCGCTGGCGTGCATGAAGCGGTTCTCGAAGATCGTCTCGGTAATCACGGAAGCTCCGTCGGCTTGCGTCGCCAGGGCCATGAACTGAGCCTGCATGTCCGTGGGAAAACCGGGATACTCCTCCGTCCTAAGGTCGGCGGCAATCAATTTCCGGGCGCCGCAAACTCGCAGCGTTTGCTCGCCCGCCGGCTGAATATCGACTCCCGTTTCGCGAAGCTTGGCGACGATGGACACAAGGTGCTGCGGCGCGCAGGCGGTGACCTCGACAGCCCCTCCGGTTATCGCGCCTGCCACCAGGAATGTACCCGCCTCGATGCGATCGGGAATGATACTGTGGCTCCCTCCGCCGAGTTCGGCAACGCCCTGCACGCGCAGCGACGATGTTCCGCAGCCTTCGATTCGCGCGCCCATTTTCGTGAGCAGGTCAATTAGGTCGCCCACCTCCGGCTCCCGCGCCGCGTTTCCGATGAGCGTTTCGCCGGACGCCAGCGCCGCGGCCATGAGTATGTTCTCCGTGCCGGTGACCGTTATTTTTTCAAAGATAACGTGCCCGCCGGGCAATCGCCCGCCGCCAGGCGCTCTCGCCGCAACGTAACCGTGCTCGGTCGAAATTTCCGCGCCCATCTGTTCGAGGGCCTTCAAGTGCAAATCGACGGGGCGCGCGCCGATGGCGCACCCTCCCGGAAGCGAGACGCGCGCGTAACCTACCCGGCTCACAAGCGGCCCCAGCGTCAGAATGGACGCGCGCATGGTGCGCACAAGCTCATACGGCGCTTCGGCATCCGAAATGTTTCGCGCCTGAATCGTCAGATCGGTAGGCGGTACGTCGGGCATTTCCACGAGCGCATTCATGTGCGCCAAAAGCCGCGCCATGGTGATGATGTCGCGCACGCGAGGAATATTTTGCAGGTGTACAGGCTCGGAGGTGAGGAGCGCCGCGGCCATGGCAGGAAGAGCTGAATTCTTCGCGCCGCTGATGCGCACCGTGCCTTGCAGGCGATTTCCGCCTTCGATGCGGAAGCGGTCCATTATTCTTTCCGCCGGCTCACATGAGTCTTGGTGCCGCGGTTTCTTGCGCTTTCCTTGGCAAAATGCGTCGCCAGCGCGCGGCGCAAGTTGCCCGCACTCTGCTTCAGCCGGCGCCGCGCTTCCGGTGCGGATTCGCCAGTTTCCAGCATGAGCAGCGCAACGCGCAGATTGCCGGATCGTGCCAGCGCGCGTTTTGCGCCCGCCGAGCTTGCGCCGGTGGCCTCCTCAAGGATGCGCAGGCCGCGTCTTCGCAGCTTTTCGTTGCTCATACTGAGATCCACCATCCAGTTATTGTAAACGCGCCCGAGCCGGATCATCGCCGCCGTGCTGAGCATGTTCAATATCAGTTTCTGCGCTGTTCCAGCCTTCATGCGCGTCGAGCCGGCAATCACTTCCGGACCAGTCCGTGGCGCAATCGTGATCTTCGCGATTCGCGCGGCAGGCGAGGTTCGATTCGATGTCACCGTCACGGTCATTGCGCCGCGCTTGCGCGCGTATCGCAATGCGCCCAGCACGTATGGTGTGCCGCCGCTGGCCGTCACCCCGATCACCACGTCTCGCGCGCCAACTTTTCGGCCCGCCAGGTCCCTGCCGCCTTGCAAGGGCGAGTCTTCCTGATCTTCCGATGCTCGGGTCATGGCGCGCCGTCCCCCCGCTATTACGGCCTGCACGAGCCAGGAAGGAACGCCGAACGTAGGCGGACACTCGGCCGCGTCGAGCGCAGCCAATCGGCCGCTGGTACCAGCGCCAACATAGATGAGCCGTCCGCCCCGTTCGATCGCTTGCACAATAACTGTGACCGCCTGCGCGATAGTCCCGATTTCCTTTGTTACCGCCCGAGCCACGATCTGATCTTCGCGATTGATCGTTTGTAACAATTCACGCGTCGTCAGTTGATCGAGCCTTCGCGAGCGCGGATTGCGCCGCTCCGTGGCTGCCACGTTGTGAGAGGAAAGTTTCACCACACGGGTTCTTGCTTGCCGGCAGGCGCCAACGTCAGGCGCTCGACAATGGCGTTATGAACCGCCGGTTGCACGCGGCGGATCAGATCCTCTTCGAGATTGGCATGCACCCGAGCCGCGTTGGTCAGCAATACCACGAAAAGCTCCTTCGTTGGATCGATCCATATCGATGTGCCGGTGAATCCGGTGTGCCCGATGCTTTGCTTCGAGAAATGTTGTCCGCTCGAAGAGCGCTCCGTGGGCACATTCCAGCCCAGCGTGCGCGTATTTCCCGCCAGCGGATTCGCCGACGTGAATTCCGCCACGGTCTTGCGCCGCAGGATGCGCTCATGCGCATAGATGCCGCCATTCAGCAGCATCTGGCAGAAGATGGCCAAATCGGGCCCGGTGGAAAACACTCCCGCGTGTCCCGCGACTCCGCCCATTGCCCATGCGTTTTCGTCGTGCACCTCGCCGTGCACGAGCCGCTTGCGTGCCGCAGTTCGTTCGGTGGGCGCAATCCTTGCGCGGAGAGATTTGGGCGGACGAAACATTGTGTTCGTCATCCCCAGCGGCGCAAAAATGCGCTCCTTAGCCAATTCATCCAGGCCACGGCCAGTGAGACTCTCGATGATGGCTCCGAGCAGGATAAATCCAATATCGGAGTAGATCGTTTGTGAGCCGGGCTCGTAACTCAGCGGTTGCCCGACCGCGCGTGCAAGAATCTCCGCCCGGCCTTTCGACTTCAGGAAATAGTCCTGATGGGCGGGAAGTCCCGAGGCATGAGCGAGCAGATGCGCCACGGTCACGCGCGCCCGCTGTTCGGCATTTGCCCCACGCGTCCATTCCGGCAAATAACGGCCGACCGGCGCGCTAATGTCGAGTTGCCCTTGTTCGTAAAGCATCGCCGCAAGCGTCGTGGTAACCACGGGCTTGGTCAGCGAAGCCGTATCGTAAATCGTATCTGCATCCACCTTCGAGGCACCTGCAGCGTGACTGAGCTTTCCGCAGGCATAAACAACCAGCCGCCCTCGATGGCCCACCACGAGCACTCCGCCTGGGAATGCGCGTTCCGCGACGCCTTGCTCCAGCAATTTCATGGTGGGTGCGATTTTGGCCCGCGTCTCCGCGTTTGCTGCCTCGAGCTTCATTGGATTGGCCGCAACATCGATTCCCTCGCCCATGCGCACCGCGCCGGGCACGCTTACGGGAATACGGCCTCCGATGGGCGTCTGGCCGAAGATCGCCCGCGCCGCGGCCTTTTGCGCGACGTCTGCACTGCTGAAAACGCCTACCCACGTATTGGCCTCGGGAAAATGCTTGAGCACGTATGGGCTGCCAAAGCACGCCACGATTGCGGGCGTCTCCATTGTCAACGCGCGCTGCACCGCCGCTGCCTGTTCCTCTGGCAGGGCCACGCTTCCTTTGCGGTCGGCCACGCGAACGAAAAGCGCCAGAATCACGGCATCGTAAGATCGCAGCGAACGCACGTCGAAGTTGCCGATCGGCGCGAACCGTGTATCGAACCGCAAGCTTTCGAGCGAATCCACGTGCCGGCGAAGTTCAGCTTCCAGTGCCCGCCCGGGATAGGGATCGGGATCGCCGGCGATACTCACGAGCAACAGCTTCAGCGGGCGCGCAGCATCCAACGGCAGAGTGCGCGGCATGGACCGCAAAAGCGTGACGCCGCGACTGGCGATCTCGTCAGCGGCTCGCTCGAATTCCGCGCGAGCCAGCAATCTCGGCAAAGACTCGAAATCTACGAATCGATTTCGATGCAGTCCCACGCGCGCCTTCGCTCGAAGAACCCGCGCCACCGATTGATCGATTCGCTCGATCGGCACGCGCCCCGACTTTGCGGCATCCCTCAGAGCCGCCAGCGCCGCGTCTGGCGCGCCAGCCTGCAAAAGCAAATCCGCGCCTGCGAGAATCGCCTGCACGGAAGCTTCGCCGAGTGCGTAGTGCCGCGCGACGCCTCCCATGTCGAGCGAGTCGGTGACCACTAAGCCCTCAAACCCCATTTCGCCGCGCAACAGCCCGCCCAAAATCGATTGCGAGAGCGTCGCCGGCTTTCCCGGATCGCTCTCTAAGGCCGGAACGGCGAGATGCCCAGTCATCACCGTGCTTGCTCCAGCGGCGAATGCCGCTCGGAAGGGCACAAGCTCTACCTTATCGAGTTGCGCGCGATCGCCAGTCACAGTAGGAAGGTCGAGATGCGAGTCAATTACCGTGTCTCCATGCCCAGGAAAATGTTTGACGGTCGCGAGTCCGCCATTCTCTTCCACGCCGCGAACGTAAGCTTCTACGAATGTGCCGACGCGCCGTGGATCTTCGCCAAACGATCGCACGTTGATGATGGGGTTATCGGGGTTGCTGTTGACGTCCGCCACGGGCGCAAAAATCCAGTGCACGCCGACGGCCCGCGCCTCGTTCGCGGTAATGCGTCCCACCGTGTACGCATCCTGCGGACGCCCCGCCGCGGCCACAGCCATCGCGTGCGGAAAGGATGTGCCCTCCTCGAGCCGCATCGCTGTGCCGCGTTCGAAATCCGCCGCGAATAGCAACGGAATCCGCGCGCTCTTCTGGAGAAGATTAATCATTGCCGCCGTTGCATAAGGCTGCCCGCGTTCGATTCCGAAAGCTCCCATGCGTGTGCCCAGCATGAATCCGCCGGCGTGATTTTCCTCGATGGCGCGCTGCAACTCCTGATACTCCACGCTTTCGGAGGAGATGAAGTCTCCATGGAACGGCAGCATCACGAGTTGGCCAAGCTTCTCCTCGAGGCTCATCGTTGCGAGCGTATGCTGGACCCACCGCTCTGCTTCGGATCGGCGAGGAAAGACTTTGCGAGTGCCGGAATGCGACTTTGCCGGTCGGCGAGGGCGCGACATCAGCAGGTAAGCCTAAATAGAGAAGCTCTAAGGTGAACGGCCGATTCTGTTTGCGGCATGCGCGGATTGCGGCGAAAGTTATGAGCTGTCCCAGCCGAGACTTTCGCGTCCAAGCAAAAGTATATCGCCCCGCTCCTTTGGCCTACAATAAAAGCGCCAAGCGGCCGCGCTGAACTGATAAGCTCCTCTCTGGATGGGATTCTGAATGACCCGCCCCAAAATCTGGCTCTCCTGGAGCAGTGGTAAGGATAGCGCCTGGACTCTGCACAAGCTGCGGACCTCTGGCGAATTTGAGGTCGCCGCTTTACTGACGACTATCAACCAGGATGCCAGTCGCGTGGCCATGCATGCCGTTCGCGAAGAGCTACTCGAAGAACAGGCTCGCGCCGCCGGTGTGCCCCTGGTAAAGGTCCCTATCCCGGCGCGATGTTCGAATCTGGTTTACGAAGCCGCAATGGCCGCGGCCGTAGCGCAAGCTCGCGCCGAGGGCGTCTGTCATATGGCTTTCGGCGACCTGTTCCTTGAGGATATTCGCCGCTATCGCGAAGAGAAGCTATGCGCCGTTGGCATCACGCCGGTCTTTCCCATTTGGGGTTTTCCCACCGCCGCACTGGCTCGTGAGATGGTGGCCGCCGGCCTGCGCGCCTATCTGACGTGCGTTGATCCTAAGAAGCTCGACCGCAGCTTCGCTGGCCGTCTTTTCGATCACCAATTGCTTGACGAACTTCCCGCCGCGATAGACCCCTGCGGCGAAAACGGAGAATTCCACTCCTTTGCATTTGCCGGACCCATGTTCTCCCATCCGGTGGGAGCCAAAAGCGGCCAAATCGTGGAACGCGATGGCTTCGTTTTTGCCGACGTACTCAGCGAAAGCGCCGCCCCTTCGCGGCCTTAACTCCACACCTCTTCGCCTTGTGCTGCATCGAATGCAGGGCTAGACTTCCGCTACCATGCGCATTGTTTCCCTTCTTCCCGCCGCGACCGAAATCCTCTACGCCATCGGCGCGGGTGATTCCGTAGTCGGCGTCACACATGAGTGCGATTTCCCCGCGGAAGCGGCAACCAAGCCCGCGCTCATTCGCCCGCGGATTGATGTGGCCGCAGTTCCCGCTGAAATCGATCGCCAGGTGCGCGAACTCATCGGGCGCCATGAAAGTATTTATAGTCTCGATGCGGAACTGCTCCTAAAGCTCGATCCCGATCTCATCGTGACCCAGGATCTCTGCCATGTGTGCGCCGCCTCCTCGGACGATCTGGCCGCCGCCGTCTCGCGCTTTCCTGCCAGTCGCCAGCCGCGAGTAGTCAGCTTCACACCTCGCACGCTCCACGAAGTGTGGCAGGGAATTCGCGATATCGCGGAAGCTGCCGATTGCGCTTCAGAAGGAGAAGCGCTGGCGGGATGGCTGGCGCTGGAAGTCTCCACCGTGCGCGAGGCCGTGCAAGGATCCACGCCGCACCCGCGCGTTCTCTGCCTGGAATGGTTCGATCCGCCCTATGCCGGCGGACATTGGGTTCCGGAGATGGTGCGGCTCGCGGGCGGCATCGATGTGATCGGCCGCGAGGGCGAGCCCTCCTTTTCCATGGACTGGCAAGACGTGCTCTCCGCTCGGCCCGAAATCGTTGTGCTGATGTCCTGCGGCTACAACCTCGAACGGAATATTAATGTCTGGCGTTCCACCAAACTGCCGGCCGGCTGGCATCAGATTCCCGCGGTCCAGAACGATCGTATTTACGCCGTGGACGCTAACTCATATTTCTCGCGTCCCGGCCCGCGGCTAAGCGAAGGCGTCGCTTTACTTGCCACCATTTTGCATCCTACCCGCCTCGGCGCCCACAACACGCGGGGACGGCGAATCCGTGCGGCACATCCAATCCCAAAGCCACGGCGAAAACCTGCCTGCGACCGAATCCTCTCCTTCGCTGAATTTTGAGTCCTAGGCGCCCGCCTCGCAAACACCCGGGCCTGGGCCGATTGGCGCTGCGCCCTCCATATCGGTGGATAATCGCAATGGGAGATGCTGTCAGGAGTTCAACTCCGTTTTCTTTCACTGCCTAAAAATGATATTCATTTGTGTCATAGGAGCCCGGAATGAAAACTCTGTTGAAAATACTGGGAGCAATACTGGTTTGCTTGATCCTGTTCCTGGCCATCGCGCGCATAACAGGTTTTGGACCTCACGACAGAACGCCGGGTTTATGGCTCAAGGGAAATCTTGTTACCGCTCCTGTCGCCGATTGGTCGTTCTCCGATCAGATCCCCACAATCACGATTCAAACTCAGTCTTGGTACCTGCTACCTCATTCGTTACACGTCGATTGCGTGTCTTATAACGGGCAGCTTTACCTCTCGTCGGTTTATCCCAAGGGGACTTCGAGAGCCTGGAACGATAATGCGCTGCGCGATCCGCACGTGCGCATAAAAATTGGGAATGACTTGTATGATCGAACGCTCTCCCTGGTCACTGATCCGGATGAGCAGCAGCATGTGCTGGAAGCCAAGTCGAAAAAATACCCTGAGCTGAAGGTCCGGCCGAATTCGACGATTCACGTCTTTCACGTCATCGGCTAACCACCTTCGCGAGGAAAAAGGGTCGGTATGAAAGTAGTCGTCACTGGCGCCAATAGCGCCGTCGGGCGGGCCGTTCTGCGATGCGGATCCCCGCAAGCAGCCAATCTGGTTACGTTTGTGGCTGCTGTCCGCTCCCAGCGCGCCGCCGACCAGATCCGCTCGCAGCTAAGCAGTCCGAACGAAGTGATTCGGATCTCCTATGAGGATCCCGGCATTCTCGATTCGGCATTTGACGGCGCCTTCGCAGTTATCCATCTTCCGGGACTTCTCTTTGAACGGCCGGACTCCACCTATGAGCAGGCCAACGTGGCGTCAACTCGTAGCGTCGTTGAATCCGCCAAACGATCGGCCGTGCGGAAGATCGTTCTGGTCAGCGCGACGGGAGCCGACCAAGCGTCTCGCAACCGCTACTATCGCACCAAGGGTGAGGCCGAAGCGTTGGTGCGCGCATCGGGCCTGAATTACACCGTGCTGCGCGCGCCACTGCTGCTCGGACCCAGCACGGCCGGCGCGGCCGCGCTCCAGCGCAACATCAGCGGCGGAAGGGCCAAGCTGATCGGTGGCGGCCGCCATCTTCAGCAGCCTTTATACGTGGACGACCTCGCGCGGGCTGCGCTGGCGTCCGCCACGCAGGAGCCGGTCGCCAGGAATCTCACTTTGGACCTCGTTGGTCCGGTCTCTTTGCCGGAGCGCGAGCTCGTGGAGAGAGCCGCCCGCCTGCTCGGCCGGAACGTCCGCATCGGCTCGATACCGAAGAATTTGCTCTCCTTGGTGCTGGCCATTCGCCAACGGATCGGCAAGCCGGGATTTTCCCGCGACGTTCTCGAGGTGATAACTGCCGATACGCACTTGGACCCCCAGCCCGCTGCGTGTAAGCTTGGTATCCAACTCACCGGAATTGACGAGATGATTCAAGCCAGTTTAGGTTCAGCTTAGGCGAAGGCTCACAGAGAAGGTTCACGAAATGAACGAGAGCGCCCCGGCGGCAAGCATTCCCGCAACCGCAGCCGCCAGAAAAGCGAAGCTCTGGCAGCGGCTTTTGCCGTTCCTGATCACCGCGGCCTGCTTCGCTTACCTCTACGAACGCCTGAGCCGTGGCGCCGCTGCCGAGGGCAGCCGGCTGCTTCCTTATCTCCTCAAAAGTTTCGAGAACGTCAGCTGGCCTCGCTGGCTGGCCATGATGATTCCGTATTGCTTCCTTTATCTCCTGCTCGATAGCGTGGTGGTTTGGAGCGTAATCAACTGGTTCAACGCCAAAATCCGCTACGCGGATATTTTGCCCATTCGCGCTAGCGCTTACATCCTTTCGCTGGTGAACGAGCAAGTCAGCAAAGGCGCCATCGCTCTCTATCTGAACCGCCGCGACGGCGTGCCCGGGTGGGAAGTCGGTTCGAGCATGCTCTTTTTAATGTTTTGCGAATATTACAGCCTGATCCTCTGGGGGGCGATCGGCGTGAGCTTGCGCTGGGGCACGATCCAGCCCGTCTTTCACGTAATTCCCTGGATCGCCCTGGGCTCCGGCCTTTTCTTTGTGCTCTTTTATCTCTTCTTCCGCGGCACAATCGGCCCGGGGAGCGCTTTGCGCAATCGCCCCATCCTGCGCGCCTTCCGGCTTGCCAAGGTCTGGCAGTACGGAGCTGTGATTCTGCTTCGCGCCCCGCTGGTGATCGCCGGAGTCATCGTCTATACGCTGGCCCTGCGACTCTTTGGAGGCTCTGTAAGTTTCAGCGAGATGCTGGGTTATCTGCCCGTGATTTTCTTTGGAGCGGCGATGCCGGGTCCCATGCACTCGGTGGCCATCCTTTTCTGGGTCTTGCTCTTTCCGGACCGCCCCGGCCAAATGACCGCCTTCGGCTTCGTCATGCACAATTTCTTTGTCTTGTTTAACGCCGCTGTCGGCCTGCTATTTTTGCGCCGAGCGACTCGCGACGTTTTCGGCTAGTCCTCTCCTGAACATCAGGGCGCGCTGTCCCATGGATATCAGCGTGCTCAGAACCAACCCCCACACCAGAATCGTTAGCAATGGTTGCAAGAAGCGCGCGCCCAGCCGGATCAGGATGTCCGCCACCGGCGGAACGAAGTAAAGCATGCCGTTGTAACGGCCGAGTTTGCTCCCGCGCAGCTTGCTTTGCCGGTGAATCCAGTAGGAGTCGATCACGTACTGCGCAAACGCTGCTGTGATACAGACCGGCAGGACCCAGGGAAACACGCCGCGGTATGCGCCGGCAAAGATCCCGCTCGTGACGAAAAGAAAATCGCTGGCGTGATCGAACGTCCCGCTCAACGCTGTGACCGTGCCTCGACGCCGCGCAATCGGCCCGTCCAGAAAGTCCGTTAGCAGCGCTATCAGCCATGCGATCAGCCCGAGTGCGGCCGAACGCTCGTCTCCCCGCGCCATGAAGAACGCGAATGGAATCACTAGGAGCAGCCGAATAGCGGTGAGGACGTTAGCCATGGGCGATAATTCTATGGCCAATCAGGCTGCGTTGACACCACTGGATCGCAAGCATAAGCTTCTTCATTGAGTTAGGTAGCAGTTAGGATTTCCGCCAAAGGCCCCCTATGCCGGATATCGCGCTTCCTTACCATGTGGACGCCGCTCTCGATGCCCCTCTCGATGCTTGTCTAGAGGGCCGCGGCGTATCCCGCCCCGTATCCCGCGACTGGAAGATGCGCTGTCCTTAATGAGCGACGCGCCCTTGACGGCTTTGCTTCACGCCGCCGCCACCGTTCGGGACCGCTTCAAAGGCCCTTCGGTTAGCTACTCCAGAAAGGTTTTCATTCCGCTCACGCATCTTTGCCGCGATTATTGCGGCTATTGCACATTCCGCGCCGATCCCCACGCCGGTGTGCAGCCTTACATGACGCCGGACGAGGTGCTGGCGGTCGCGGAAGCGGGCCGCCGTGCCGGATGCAAGGAAGCTTTGTTCAGCCTGGGCGATCAGCCCGAGCGGATCTTCCCCGAGGCAAAAGAGTTTCTAAAGGCTTTGGGATTCGAGCGTACGCTCGAATATCTTGCGGCCATGTGTGACCTGGTGCTGGAAAAGACCGGGCTCCTTCCTCATTCCAATCCGGGGCTGATGGGCGCCGACGATCTTCGCCGCCTCCGGGAGACGAACGTCAGCGTGGGGCTGATGCTCGAGAGCGCGAGTCCGCGGTTGGGCCGCTCTGGCGGCGCACACTGGCGAGCGCCGGACAAAGTTCCTTCGCTCCGCCTGCGGACCATCGAAGATGCCGGCCGATTATCCATGGCCTTCACCACGGGTATCTTGATCGGGATCGGCGAGACTCCCGAGGAACGCGTGGATGCCCTGCTGGCAATCCGCGCCGCGCATGAAAAGTACGGCCACGTTCAGGAAGTGATCGTCCAGCCGTTTCGGGCCAAGCCGGACATTCGCATGGCTCAGGCGCCGGAGCCTTCCAAAGAGGATTTGCAGCGCACGATTGCCGTGGCGCGCTTGATTCTCGGCGGGGAGATAAATCTTCAGTCCCCGCCCAACCTGCTCTCCGAGGACTATCCCGATTTGCTGAAGGCCGGCATTAATGATTGGGGCGGGATCTCCCCAATCACCAAAGATTTCATCAACCCAGAGGCAGCTTGGCCACAGATCTCTTCGCTCGCGGCGAGGACCGCCTCGGCCGGATTCGTTTTGCGCGAGCGCCTGGCGATTTATCCGGAATTTTCATCGCGGCCTGAGTTCGTGGCCGCGCGTCTCCAGCCACATCTTTGCAAGCTCCGGGGCGAAGACGGTTTTGCTCGAGGGAGTTATGACCAATGCTGAAAACAATCTATCCTGAATGGAGAGAAATTCCCTGGGATCGCGCCCTTAATTCGGCAAACCCGAATGTCGCCGCCCTCCTGGAGAATGCGCTTGCCGGGAAGGACCTCGATTTCGAGCAGGGGCTCACGCTGGCCACCGTCGAGGGGAACGATCTTTTAGCTCTGGTGAAAGTCGCGGACGAACTGCGCCGGCGCGTGGTCGGCGACAAGATCACTTACGTGGTGAACAGAAATTTGAATTTCACCAACGTCTGTATCGTGGGCTGCGCTTTTTGCGGGTTCAGTCGCGGGCCCGATGCACCGGATGCTTATTTTCATTCCACGGATACGCTGCTGGCCAAATCGCTCGAGGCCGTCGAGTGCGGTGCCACTGAGGTGTGCATTCAAGGCGGTCTCCCGAAAGATTTGAACGGAAGCTACTACGTCGAACTTCTTCGCGCCATCAAAACCCGCCTGCCTGAACTTCATGTGCATGCTTATTCCCCCATGGAAATCACTTATGGCGTCGAAAAGACGCGCTTGCCGTTGCGGGATTATCTGTTGATGTTGAGGCAAGCCGGCTTGGGCAGCATTCCGGGAACGGCTGCGGAAATTCTCGACGATACCGTTCGCCGGTCGCTGAGTCCCAATAAGTTGAAAGTACGACAGTGGATCGATGTGATCCGCACGGCGCATAGCCTCGGCATTCCCTCGACCTCGACAATTATGTATGGCCATACCGAGCTTCCCGAACATTGGGTTAGGCATATTCTTTTGCTGCGCGAAATTCAAAAAGAAACCCGCGGATTCACCGAATTTGTTCCCTTGGGGTTCATCCACTCCCAGACCAAGCTATTCCAGATTGGTGGCGCACGCGCGGGCCGTTCGGAGCACGAGGACCTGATGATTCATGCGCTCGCCCGCGTGCTTCTGCACGGCTACATTTCCAACATTCAAGTCTCCTGGGTCAAGCTCGGTTTCCAGCAGTCCTTGGATTGTCTCGAAGGCGGGGGCCAACGATTTTGGCGGCACGTTGATGGAGGAGAGTATATCGAAGGCTGCGGGTGCCAATTTCGGCGAGTATGTCTCGCCCGGCGAGTTCCGCGCCATGATCCGAAGCATAGGGCGCGTTCCCGCCGAGCGTTCCACCACATATAAGATCCGCAAAGTCTTCGAGCATGCAGACGCCGAGGAGCGCCTGCCGCTTGAGCGCATGCCTCTATCCGCCTCCGGCATGGACCATGCGCCTGTGACCGCGACCGGCTACTAACGAATGGATGCTATGTGCGGACCATTTCAGGCTATAATACCCGCCAGTTTTAGGGAGCCTTCGGTAAAACCTCATTCAGGACTTATGGGCACCAAGAGCTGAAGCCCAATACAACGGCTCTTGAGAGGAGATGCGACCCATGAAGAAATCCGACAAGAGAGTGGTTGATCGTCGCAAGTTTCTAAAGGGTGCGGCTGTCGGCGGCGTGGCCACATTGGTTGCGAGCACCGGCACACTGCGTGCTCAGCAAACCGTAGCGGCGAAGCTTCCGTCGATCCCGCCCGTGCCGCCCAGGGAAGCTGACCCTCCCAGCGAAGTCAGCATGTTGACAGTTGATCGCTCGGGCTCCGACTTCATGGTCGACGTCATCAAAACTCTCGGCTTCGAGTACGTGGCCTCTAATCCGGGTTCCAGTTTTCGCGGCATTCACGAGTCGCTGATCAATTACGGCGGCAACAAGAACCCGGAGTTCATCACCTGTTGCCACGAAGAGTCCTCGGTCGCGCTGGCCCAAGGCTACGCGATGGTAGAAGGCAAGCCGATGCTCGTCCTGGCCCATAGCACCGTGGGCTTGCAGCATGCCTCCATGGGTATCTACAACGCCTGGGCCGGCAGGGCGCCGATCTTCATCATGATCGGAAACACTCTCGACGCTGCCGAGCGGCGCCCCGGCGTCGAGTGGTATCACAGCGCCCAGGATGCGGCGGCCATGGTCCGCGAGTACACAAAATGGGATGACACCCCCATCTCGCTGCCTCATTTCGCGGAGTCCACTGTGCGTGCATATAGAATCGCCATGACTCCTCCGAGAGAGCCGGTGGTCATCGTGATCGATAGCGCCCTGCAAGAGGCCCCCATTGCCAATAACGCCTCGCTGCGCATACCCAAGCTCACGCTGGACGCGCCTCCGCAAGGAGATTCCGGCTCGGTCATGGAAGCTGCCAAGCTCCTGGTCGCGGCGCAGAATCCGATAGTTGTTGCGGGACACGTGATTCACTCCGAGCAGGGCATGCGAGACCTCATGGCCTTCGCCGAAGCGCTTCAGGCCCCCGTGATCGATCAGGGTGGAAACCTGCCTTCGCGTCATCCGCTGAACCAGTTGGGCGGCCGTGCGTTGATCGGGGACGCGGATGTAATTCTCGGTCTTGAAGTTGACGATTTCTGGGGCACGGTTCACTCCTACCGCGACCAGCTCCATCGCAGTTCGCAAACTCTCACCCGCGGAAATGCCAAGCTGATCAGCATCAGTTCGCTCGATCTGTACACCAAGAGCAACTACCAGGATTTCGAGCGCTTCCAGGAAGTCGATATCGCCATGGCCGCCGACCCCGAGGCCACCCTTCCTGCTTTGACCGAAGCGATCAAGCAGTTGACCACCGACGATCGCAAGCGCGCTTTCCAGGATCGCGCGGCGAAGATCACCGCGGCCAACCAGAAAGCTGTGGAGCGCGCGCGCGTCGACGCGACATATGGCTGGGATGCAAGTCCCATTAGTTCGGCGCGGCTTTCAGCGGAAGTTTGGAACGCCGTCAAGGGCGAGGACTGGGCGGGCGGACTCGGCGGCACGGAATGGAATTACGACAAATACTATCAGCGTACGCGCGGCGGCAGCGCCGCTGGTGTAGGCTTCGCCTCTCCCTCCGCCGTCGGCGCGGCCCTGGCTCATCGCAAGCATGGCCGGCTGTACGTGCATCTTCAGACCGATGGCGACCTCATGTACGCGAACGGCGTGCTCTGGACCGCTGCGCACCATCGCATCCCGCTTCTCTCCGTCATGCGCAACAATCGCGCTTATCACCAGGAGGTCATGCACATCCAGCGCATGGCCAACCGGCACCAGCGCGGCATCGAAAACGCCGGCATCGGCACCACGATCGTTGATCCCAATATCGATTACGCGATGCTCGCGAAAAGCATGGGCTGGTATTCCGAGGGACCGATTACCGATCCCAAGGACTTGGGCCCGGCATTGAAGAGAGCTGTTGCTGTGGTGAAACGCGGCGAGCCGGCTCTTCTCGATACCGTTACTCAACCGCGTTAAAAAAGGGGCGCCGATGCACACACCTCAGCAAGCTAGCAAAGTTTCCGTTCAGCCGGCGCGCGGGTCGCATTCCGTTCGGCTGATCACTATATTGACGGCCGTGTTCGCCATTATCGTGATGTTGCTTCTGGCGCATTCCGATGTGGCCGCACAAACCGGCGATGCTCCGAAGACTGCCGCCGGCGCTCCCGCGGGAAACGCACAGCATGGCAAGACGCTTTACGTGACCGACGGCTGTTATGAATGCCACGGCTATGCGGCCCAAGGCGGGGCGGGCACGGGCCCCAAGCTCGGTCCCAATCCCATTCCCTACGCCGCCTTCAGCTTCCAGGTCCGTTCTCCGCGCGACGAGATGCCGCCCTACACGGCCAAGGTGCTGTCCGATTCCGATCTGGCGGATATGTATGCGTTTGTGCAATCCTTGCCGCAGCCGCCCAAGCCGGATTCCATTGCGCTGCTAAAATAGCTTGCCGCGAGACGGTCGCTCCGCATGAAGCGAGATCGCCTCTAGTTCGGGATAGTTCCGAACTAGGGGCTCGGGCGCTCTCACCTTGCGGTTCTCTAGCATCACCACCAATTCCAAAGCGTTCACCGCGGCTTTCCCCAAATTGTGATTGTTGGCCACTACGTAAGTAGCTTCGGCCTTGGAAGCGATCTCCACCGTCCGATCTTTCCACTTCTCCAGCTCCTGAGCTGAGTAAAGATAATCGTACCGGTCCCGAACGTTTGTTTCCGCGAACCACTGCCGGTAGTTCCTTCCGTGCAGCCGGACATAGCCGATCGGCGAAGTCACGTCTGTGCCCGGCCGAATCGCCCGGCCAAGCAGAGGCTGATCGATGTTGCACAAGCCGACTTTTAACTCCGCCAGCCAGGTCAGGATTTCAGGTTCGTTCCAGCTCGCATGCCTGATTTCCAGCACCAGCGGATAGCTGCGAAATCGTTCGGCTAAACTGCGAACGTAGTCCCGATTCTCGTCCGTGCACTTGAACGAAATGGGAAACTGCGCCAGGACCGCGGCCAGCATCCCCTCCTCGGCTATGGAATCGAGCCCCGCCTTGGCATCCGGCTCGTCGGTTGGTCCGGGACGAATCGTCTTGGCCGAAGTCGCCTCTAGGACCGCGATGGGAGAATGCGTGAAAGCGCGATTCAGTTTGGCGCTGAAAACGAACTCGCGATTCTCCTCGGATGCCATCCGGCACCACCGTTTTCCCACAGCCGGCTTGATGTGCCCATAAAAGGAGTTGTTGATTTCAATCAGGTCGAAATAGCGGGCGAGATATGCGATGCGGTTCTTGGAGTTGAGAGATTCGGGATAAACAACGCCTTGCCAGTCTTTGTAGGACCAGCCCGCCACGCCGACGATGATCTTTCCCCGCATCTGACCCGTGAAAGCATTATGCGGGTTCCCCCGGAGATTCAGCCACTAGCGCGGCTTGTACTCCATTACCGTGACTCCGTCCGTGGTCCCCAGGTTCTGCGCGAGATAGGCATCTTTGGTTCTCCGTGTAATCCAGTCGAGTGTTGGGTTGGAGGGAAAAAAGCCGAGAGCCAGGAACCGCTGCTTCGCGGGCATCGCAGTGGCGAGAAATTTGTTTATCTGCGCTACCGCTTCCCTGTTGAGCGCGCGTGGCAGCGGAACCACCCGAGAGTGGACCTTATAATAGAAGATAGGCGCAAAATCCCCATCTGTCGCCGCATAGACGTCGGCAGGCATCGGTTCAAAGTTCGATTCCGGTAAATCGCTGCAGATCAGCAAAGGGGCGTTGTCCTCCGCCGCGCTCTTGTCGGCGACTTGCAAGCTGTACTTCCAGGTGTATCCGTGCGGGTCGTCGATCGTCAGCGTAGCAAAGGAAAAGTGGCTGAACGTTAAGGCCACCAGGGCGACGCCAAACGCCACGCGAATCGCCTTCGATCTCACGCAACTCGCCAGGAATCCCCAGCACAGCGCGATTCCGGGCACAGCCACCAGCCTGTAACGGTCCGTGAACACATGCAAGCTCGTGAGCGTACTCACGTCATAAAGAACTCCCAGCGGAATGGTGGCAAGGAACAGGCATGCCAGCCCCGCCCGCAGGGACTCTTGGCTTGGGCTCTCTCAGTTTTCTGAGCAATGCGCCGGCGAAGATTGTGCCGATGAATAAAACCGCAAGCACGCGACCGGGCGCCATCGTGAAGAGCAAATCGCCGATTTGAGGAGCGCGGTCGAAGACGTGCGATTGGCCCGTTCGGAAAAGGTAGACTAGCCGGCTAACGATAGGCAATATCATCACGCTGAACACGATGCCCGCGGTTGCCAGCTTCGGCACAAACCGCCTCCACTCTCGCCCTTTCCAAGCGAAAAACACCAGTGCCAATGCCGGAAGGAGCAGTCCGAAAAGATAATGAAAGTAGAAGATTGCCGCCGCGGAGGCCCCGAGGAGAATGGCGTTAGCGGACGAATTCGTTTTCATGAATCGAAGAAAACTCAGGATCGCGTAGTTGACGAGGAGAACTGCAAAGGCGTAGGGGCGCGCGTCAACCGCGGCGAATGCCACCGTTGGGTGCAGGCAAAAGATGACCGCGACAATGGCGGCAATATCGGAGCTAAAGAACTCGCGAGCGATGAGATACAGAACGTAGGTGGCCGCCAGCATGGCCAGAACCGACGGCATTCTTAAGACGATTTCGTTCGAGCCGAAAAGCGACCTCGCCGCCCACAATATGTAGGCATAGGCGGCAGGCGACAGGCCCTGACGTTCCCATATCCGCCAGAAGCCCCCGCTGATTTGCCAGTACGAAACCGTCTCATCCAGCCAGAGGGCGGACCTGATGCTCGAAAACCAGGCGGCGATCGATGCGCATAAAGCTAATCCCAGAGCAATGCCCGCGAAGTCCACGGAACGGTCCGGAAACGCCCACCGGCGGCGGCCTCGGTACACGTCTTCCGCGGGCGCCACTGGGGAGTGATACAGCGCCCTTTCGCTCGATTCCGAAGTCAAGTTAGCCAAATTCTTCCCTCTTGAGTCGTCGTTTAAGTATCGCCTGAGAAATGCGCGGTTGGCGCGGCGATGAGTCTGGCGGGTAGCGTGGAATATAGTAACAACCCGGTTACAGACCAAATCGCGAAATCCAGACCTCTCGAGTCACTGAAGTACACTGGTTTTCAGCAAGATGAGGGCGGAGTGTCACCCGACCCCTCGCTCCATGGTTCTCATGAGCAACCGCGTCCAATACGTCCGCGAAGCTGTCGGCCGCTTCATCGAAGCTCCTGAGGATAAACCGGAGATCTCGATCGTTTTTCCCTGCCTGAACGAACACGATACAGTAGCCGCGAGTGTCCGTGAGGCCCTGCGGGTCCTCGAAGAAAACGGGATCTACGGCGAGGTGATCGTCGCGGACAACGGCTCCACGGACGGCTCCCAGGAGATTGCCCGCGCCGAAGGGGCTCGCGTCATCGAAGTGCCGGAAAAGGGATACGGAAGCGCCTTGCAGGGCGGAATTCGCGCGGCGCGTGGCGACTATGTTCTCATGGCCGACTGCGACGGCAGCTATGACGTCGGCCACCTTCCGCGATTCGTGGAAAAGCTGCGAGCGGGCGCTGACCTCGTCATGGGCAACCGATTCCATGGCGGCATCGGTTACGATGCCATGCCCTTTCTGCATCGTTACCTTGGCAATCCTCTGCTTACCGGGATCGGCAGGCTCTTCTTCCGTGCGCCCTGCGGCGATTTTCACTGTGGTATGCGCGCCTTCCGAAAGGAGAGCGTGGAGCACATGGATCTTCGCTCCACGGGCATGGAATTCGCCAGCGAAATGGTCGTCAAGGCGAGCCTGATGGGCTTGCAGGTCGCCGAAGTCCCTACCACCCTTTCGCCTGACGGCAGGAGCCATCGATCTCATTTGCGAACCTGGCGCGACGGATGGCGCCACCTGCGCTTTCTCCTGATGTATAGCCCGCGCTGGCTCTTTCTCTACCCGGGGCTAGCGCTGATGACGGTCGGCCTCGTCGGATGCGCCTGGCTTTTGCCCGGTCCTCGGCTCGTTCACGGCATCGGATTTGACGTACACACCCTTCTGTATGCGTTCGTTTCCGTGCTGCTTGGCTTCCAGCTGATTGCCTTTGCGGTTTTCACTAAGATTTTCGCCATTACCGAGGGCCTCCTGCCGGAGGACCTCCGTCTGAATCGGGCTCTCCGTTGGCTCACCCTGGAAACGGGCCTGACCCTGGGCGCGTTGATGATCGTCGCCGGCATGGGCGCATCGATGTGGGCAGTTTCTCACTGGGCGAGGGTCAGCTTCGGAGTCCTGGACGCCCGGCAGATGCTTCGCGTTGTCCTGCCCGCCGTTTTTTCTCTCACGCTGGGCGTTCAAGTCACCTGTAGCAGCTTTTTCCTGAGCATTCTCTGCCTCAGACGACGCTGATGAGCGTAAAGCGCGCGCTCCAGCTGATTGCCTCTTTCGCACTCAGCGTCGCCCTCATGGCCCTGTTGATCAACATCGCCAAGATCGACGTTGGGCTGACCTTGCGGCATCTGAGAGCCGTCAGATGGATCGCCTTCGCCAAGATTGTTCTGCTGAGTTGCCTCTTCAACCTGCTTTCCACTGAAAAATGGCGAAGCATAGACGCTACCCTGCGTCGCTCCACGGATTCCGTACCCTCAAGGACCGCTTCCTTTGCGCTTACCAGCGCAGGTGTGGCACTGGGAATCTTCCTTCCAGTACAGTTCGCCGTCGCGACTACACGGACACTCGGAACATACGTCCACGGCGGAGCCTTAAGACGCGGAACGGCCGGCACCCTCTATGAACAAAGCTTTGACGTTGCTACAGCTTGCTTGCTTGCCGTCGTCTCGGGGCTCACCTGGTTTTATGAGGGCGGAGGCTTGATGTGGACGATATCGGCCGTGATTATGCTGTGCCTGGCGCTGCTCGGCGTCGGCCCTTCCGTCCGGCTGATTCGATGGCTCGCGGCCGCATGCCTTGGGGGAACTGAATCGCCGCAAGGGCCCATCGCTACCATCTTGCACAGCCTTTCCGATTTTCTGCATTCGGATCTATTGAACACAGATCTGGTGCGCCGCCTGCTCGGGCTCTCGGTGGCCCGCTTTGCAGTGATTGTCTTAATGTCCGTGCAGACGGCGGAAGCGATCGGTGTGTCCATTCCTATCTGGAGCATGGCTGCAACCATTCCCTTTGTCGTGCTTATGTCCGTCGTTGCCTTGACGCCCGGGGGAATTGGCATGAATGAGTTCACCGCCGCGTCAGCGCTGAGCCTGTTTGGAATACCATTCACTATCGGGGCGTCCTGGACGCTGGCAAATCGCATCCTCGTGACGATCTCTTATTTTGTTGTCGCGCTGGGTGCAGCGGCAATTCTGGGGGTCCAGAGGGTGATGGCTACAAAATGGCGCAGCGAGCGCCCGCGATGTTCTTCTCCGGGGCTGAAACCCATATCGAGAGCAAACCCATGAGGGGTCTGCTCTCGGTCGTGATGCCCACGTACAACGGCGAGAGATTCATCGCCGCCGCGCTTGAAAGCGTACGCGCGCAGGCCGTCGACGGCCTCGAGTTGGTCGTCGTCGATGATGGTTCCTCCGATGGCACCCTCGATATCGTGCGCGATTTTGCGAAATTGCTTCCGATTCGGCTGATCACTCCCGGCAGAATCGGAAACTGGGTTGCTGTCAGCGATCTCGGATTGCGTCAGGCGACGGGAGATTGGGCCTGTTTGCTTCACCAGGACGATCTTTGGCTCCCGGGCAGGATTGCAAGGCTTCGGCAAGAAATGGAGAGAGCCGAAGGCGCCCTCGTGCTTCACAATGCGATGTTCGTGGGTCCCCAGGGGGAGCGCCTCGGACCGTGGACGTGCCCGCTTCCGGAAGGCCTTGTGCCGCCGGAACTATTCATAGAGCGCCTCCTCGTTCAGAATTTTATTGCCATACCTTCCCCGGTTTTCCGTCGAAGCGCCGCCCTCGCCTCGGGCGGCTTGGACCGGACTCTCTGGTATTCGGCGGATTGGGATTTGTGGCTTCGCTTGGGCGCGCTGGGACCGGTGCGCTTCGTCGCCGAGACGCTGAGCGCATTTAGGATTCATCCGGCCTCGCAAACCATGGCGCATCGAGCGGGTCCCGGCGAATGGCAGCAACAGTTGCTTAGGGTATTTGACTGGCATTTTCCGCGATGGAATGCCACCGCGGAACGGCGGGCCAAGGTGCAGCACGCTGCCATGGCTTCGCTCGCCATCAATGCGGCTCTGGCCGCGGCATCACGCGGTGAAGGGCTTCGATGGACAGGCCCGCTTCTGAAGTTTCTTGCGCTGGGCCCCTCGGGTTGGCGCCGCTATCTCCGTGACTCTCGGTTTGCGGAGCGCATCGGCCCTCGTCTAAAACTGCGGCAATCTCTGGTTGATACATTCCAAGGCGGCTGATGCTTTAGCTGTCGATGAGGATTGATTCGGTGAGAACTCCCATTCTTTGCCCGATTTGCCAGTACCCGGCGGAGGTCCTGAATGAATCTCATCCAGGCTACCAGCAGCCCGCCACGTTCCTGATCGCAGAGTGCGGTTATTGTGATACTCAATTCTGCAGCCCGATGACCTCCTGCGCTAGCTTGTACGAGCGCATCTATGAACACGCGGCAACACTGCCAGGATATTCCCGGTATGAGTGGTACGCGGAGCAGGTTCCCCGGAAGAGGTACCCCTTGCGATGGCTCGCGGCTCGCGAAGAGGCGTATGCATTCATTGCTTGGAAGTTGAGGAACGCCAAAATCAGCCGCGTCCTGGAGATTGGCAGTGGCTTGGGGTATCTCACATTCGCCCTCAAACGGGCCGGTTACGATGCGCGCGGCCTGGAACTTTCAGAACGAGCTGTGACCGCTGCGCGCGCGCGTTTCGGCAACCTCTATGAGGTATGTGACGTCACCCAGGTCGACGCATCGAAGTTTCTTGCGGACGTAGTCGTGATGACGGAAGTGCTCGAGCATACGGCGGACCCCCTGACCTTGCTTCGCTGTATAAATGGCATGTTGCGGCCCGGAGGTTTTGCGCTTATCACCACTCCCAACAAATCTTCCGTCCGCAGGGCGGCTTATTGGATGACGGACAACCCGCCCGTACACCTATGGTGGTTTTCGGAAACGACTCTCCGCCGGCTGGCGCAAATGACGGGCTTCTTCGTTTCTTTTCACTCTTCACAATCTCGCGCGGCGACTCCTCTCTGGCCTCCTTGCTTCGACGAAAAAGGGCGGCAGATATTTCCGGCGAGTTCGCTTCGCAGGCTGCTCCGGACGTTTCCCGGCCTCGCGCTTTCCGTCATTGCGCTGGCCCGTCATCGTCGTCAGCGCCGTGCCATACTTCAGGCCAGCAACGAACGTGCTGCAACGATGTGCGTCATTTTGCAGAAACCGGCTGCTTCTCTGCAAAAAGTGTGACGCCCCCGGCGCCTAGGTGCGTTCTAAGTGGGTTTCCCGGAGAGACCGCAGCCCATTCGGCTCAAGCTTGAATGACGAGGCGATCGGCCGCCTCGAACCTGGCTCGGATTCAGACACACGTTCGAAGCCGAGCAAAGCCGGTTCCACTCGTCCCTCTCGGGCGCGTGGCCAATTCAGCTCTTCGCTTTCAGCGTTTCCTTGTAGATCACTTCGGTCAAGGTGGCTGCGGCCGGCGTGCCATTCGCGTTGGGCGGCGTGGTCGTGGGTTCGCCCAAAGACGTCTTGATTTCGTCAAGCGACTTGCCCTGCGCGACCATCGTCTTGATCTTGGCGTACTTGTCCTGGATGAGCGCGAGTTTCTTCTGCACGTCCGCGCGAGTCATCATGTCGCCGTGGCCGGTGAGGTAGGTGTCGGCGTTCAGGCTCAGAATGCCCTTGACGTTTTCGATCCATCCTGCGGCCGAGCCGTTCTTTTCTGGATGAATCCCCGTGTCGGGGCGGTTGGTGACCAGCAAGTCGCCGCCAAAAACGATTTTTTGGTCGGGAAGATATACCACGGTATCTCCGCTCGTGTGTCCGGGTGCCCAGTGATAGAGGCGAATGTGAATGCCGTCGATGGTCAGTTTGTCGGTCTTGGCGTAGGTCTTGGTGGGCAAGCGATCTTGCGGAGCCGGATTGCGGCTGCTCGCGGAAGCCTGCATTTCGCCCTTGCAGTTTTCCTGCGCGATGATGGTCAGCCCGGCCGGCAAAGCGGCAAGCCCGTTGACGTGGTCGTTGTCGCTATGCGTGATGATCGCCGTATTCACGGCTTTCGGCGCCACGGCGGCGATTGCTGCGATCACCCCCTTCTCCGATTCCACCGTGCTTTTCGTGTCCACGAGCACGACCCCGGTCGTCCCGACGATGAAGCCGTCATTCGACCCCACGCCGCCCTGAACCCAGTAAACGTTGTCCCTCACATGCGTTACCTTCAACGGCTGGGGCTGCTGTTGCGCCTTGGCCGGCGCGCCAAACGAAACGAACGGCGCAACCATCGCCAGCCCCAGAGCCACTTTCATCAGTTTCGTCATGCTGTCTCCTTCTCGATTTTCCCGCACGAAGACGCGACCAGCGCGCCTCGCGCCAGGCCATTTTCCCGATAGGCAAGCTTATACACCCAACCGTGCCGTGCGCGAAATTCAATTATCGACGGCGGCTAGAAGTAGAATTTTCCGGCGAGTTGAATCAATCGCGGGGCGCGAGCCGACAACTCCTGGCCGAAAGTTGCCGAATTGATATCCGTGGAGATTCCATTGGCGTCGAATTGCGTATGGTTGAAGAAATTAAAAAACTCGAAGCGCAACTCCAGCCGGGTGTTCTCGGTCAGCGACGTGTCTTTCATCATTGCGAAATCGAAGTTATTGATTCCCGGGCCGCGCAGAATGTCTCGCCCCGCGTTGCCCTGCGTGCCCAGTGCCGGAGGCGCGAACGCGCTGGGATTGAACCACAGGTTTGTCGCGCTGGTTCGCGGATTCTCATACTGCACTGCTCCCGCCACATTGGGAACGTCCCAGCAGGCAATTCCGAAAGTGCAATAAAACTGATAAGAACTGTCGGTCAACGAAGGAAGTGCGCTGTCTACTACATCCAGCGGGAACCCACTTTGAAACGTGGTAATCCCGCTCATCTTCCATCCGTCCGTCACCTTGGCGGGAAGAAATTGCAACGCATGGAAGCGGCGCACACTGGGTATCTGGTAGACATAACTGATCACTAAGCGATTTCTGGCATCGAAAATAGAGTTTCCATAATCTTGCAGCTTCTGATTGAAGGGATCGATCGACCTGACATTCCCAAATCCTCCAAACCCTCCGCCGTTGAATGCGGTATTTTCAAAACCGGAGCCGTCATCCAAAGAGTGAGACCACGTGTAGGCCGCCAGGAACTGTAGGCCATGAGCAAAGCGTTTGTCCCACGTCACTTGAAGTGAATTGTAATTGGAATTGCCTACAGTCGAAATCTCGCCGATGGAAGCAATAATGTTCCCGGGATAGGCATAGTTCCCGGGGAAATAGAAAGGCTGATACGCCGCTTTGCTGACGCACGCGGGCGTGGCAGCGCAGCCCGCTGGATTGAGCCCGGGATTCAATTCATGTGTGATGAGCAGGCGATGTCCCTCCGCCCCCACGTACGCCACGGAAATCACGGAACTGGCGCCAATCTGGCGCTGAACGGTCAGGCTGTAGTTCTCGGCATAGGGAATCGAGACGTTCGGATCGTAGACGCTGATCGTCATCGGTTCGTAGAAGCTGAAGTTCGGTTGTCCCGACAGGACGTACGGAAACTTATTCGGAATGGATGCCGGCGTAACCGCGCCTCCGCCGCCCGTTATAAACCCACTGAAAGGGGCCGCAAAGCTGGGCGATGCGCCGATGTCTCCGGCCCCGAACGAGGTAACCCCGAAGGGCGGCAATCCCTGGCTCTCGTAGGTTGGCTCTCCGCTGAAACGGTTGTAGTAGATGCCATATCCAGCGCGAATGCTTGTTTTGCCGGGTCCGCCCGTTAATCGCCCCCAGTCCGGGCTGTAAGCAAAACCGAAACGAGGCGCGAAATCTTTGAATTGCGTCGTGCCGAATGCGTTCACTCCGGGATCGCCCTGAAAAACGTAACCAGTAGGCGCTCCGGGAAATACGATTGACTGCTGGCCAGGCCGGAAGGCGACGCCCGCATGATTATTGTGGTAGTTGTCGGCCAGCGGTGTATCGATCGACCACCCCAGTCCATAGGTGATGGTGAGATCGTTCCGCGCCTTCCATTGATCCTGAGCGTAGGAGTAATACTCCTGCGCCCTTTCATTTATGATATCGCCACTCGCCTGTTCATAAAGATCGGGGACACCCAGCAGGAAATCCGCGCCCTCGTCTCCGGTTGTGAATGATCCGAATCCGTTGAAGGCGAAACCTCCGTTATTCAAATGCGAAATCTGGTTATAGATCTCGAAGCGCCTCATATCGAACCCGAACTTCAAGGCGTGCCTTCCGACGATCTTCGACAAATTATCCGTGAGCTCATAGGTCTGATCGATGCGTGGTTGAGGTCCGTTCGAGCTGAAGCCCAGATTGAAATAGCCCGTCACGTAGATCGCGGGAAGCCCCTCGCTGCTGCCGGTCGCTTGAGGCGCGATACCCGTAAATCCCGCGCTGGCAGGCGATTCTGGATTGGCCGGCATTACCGAGATCCAGTTGAGCCGAGCGTAGCCCGCCCGCGCTTCATTCAGCGTCTCCCCGCTAAACGTGTGGTTCCAGGCTAGCGTGTATTGGTGCCAATGAATGGCGTCGAGTTGACCGAAGCCCGGCACCGTCGCCGCAAAGAACGGGAGGTCTTTGCGATCGTGTGCCCGCTCCCAAAGGCCGTAGAACCAGACTGCATCCTTGGAGCTGATGGTATGGTCGATTCGGCCGAGAGTCTGATCGTGAACCTCGGCAACCACCGGATTGAACTCGTAGTTACTTCCCACGTTGGGCAGCGGGATATATTTCAAGAGATTGGCCGCCACCGGATTCAAATCTGCCGCGGGTATATGCCCAGTCGGAAAGATCGTGGAGTACCGAGTTCCCGCGGAATATGTGGCGCCATTTTCGCCCACCAGCGGGAACGCCGATGTGCCGGTTGATGTAGCCAGGTCCGGAAAAGTCCCGCCGCGCTGAGCTTGCGTGAATACGGGCGTATTGCCCGGCGAACTGCATCCGCAGTCGTTTCCGGTTTCCTCCTGGCGTACCCGCGTACCCTCATAGGAAAAAAAGAAAAACGTGTGATCCTTCCAAATCGGGCCGCCGATCGTGCCGCCGAACTGATTCTGGTGAAAGACGTCCGGTTTCGGCTGAAAAAAGTTGCGCGTGTTCAGGCTCGTGTCCCGGAAGAAATCGAATCCATCCCCGTGGAAATTATTGGAGCCGGATTTAATAATCAAATTCAGGATGGCGCCGGAATTCCGGCCGTACTCTGGATTGAACGTGCCGGTTACCATTTTGAACTCGGCAATGGCGTCCGGGCTAGGTTCCACCTGAACTGAATTGAGGAGCAGGTCGTTATTATCGGTGCCATTCACGAGATAACTGTTCTGGTCCGGCTGCGAACCATTAGTCGAATAGTTGCCTTTATTACCATAGCCGGGCCCGAATCTCGCGTCGGAGGCGGCCACCACGCCCGGTTCGAGCTGCTGCAACTGGTCCCATTCGCGGTCATTCAAGGGCATGTTCAAAATGGTTACGTCATTAATTGTCACGCCGAGCTCGATGCTCGTCGCTTCCACTTGAGTGTGGCCCGCTTCCGATACGGTTAGCGTCTCGGTCAGACTGCCGAGCTCCAGCTTTATTTGCTCCACGAACACTTGGTTCACGTTCAGCTCGATGCCCCGGGCCTCAAATTTGCGGAATCCCATTACTTCCGTCGTGAGCGTGTATACGGCTGGCGCGGCAAGTTGCAAAATATCGTAGCCGCCGTCACTCTCCGTGGTCACCTCTTTGCTTAGCCCCGTCGCGGTATTCGTAGCCGCGACTTTGGCTCCTGCTACCCCAGCGCCACTCGGGTCCTTTACCGTGCCTCGAATTCGACCGTAAAGATTGTCGGCGCGAACCACATTCGCCGTGAGTAAAATCCCGGCCAGCGCAAGCATCGCAACCCAACGTATGCCTTGGTATTTCGTTCTCAAGAGCCTCTGGCATCTGCCGAGATCTGTGTCGGAAGATCTGACGGGACGTGAGGATGCAGCTCTACGAAACACCCGAAACTGCGTCATGAAGACACCCTCTCGAGCCGGTAAGCTGAGCTGTCTAAAGCTCCCAAGCTGCGACTCTCGCTTCGATCTAGCTCGCCATTATTATCCAAGCGTTAACACAGTTCAATAATTGACACTGCTATCTGCAATGGATGTGCATGATCGGGTACATCGATTTTTTAGGGGAATCGGCTGCTTGACGAGAGGGGCGGCGCGTGGCATGCCCCTTAGGCTGGAAATAAGAGTCTCTGTTTATCCGTTAGACCTGCCTCAGTTCCTGCCACTAACCAGCCATAGCGGCGGGCCAACGCGGGCCCGCCCCTGCTGCGTCTCTCAGTTAACTTCGGAACTCTGCCCCGAGGGCTAGTAGGTCAATTTCAAGCCGAACTGGATGTGACGTGGACCACCCGACCCGAGCACCGGGTTGCCAGTATCGGGAGTCACGGTGGCATAACCAAAACCGCCGCCGATTCCCGAATTCGGACTCGGTACCACAACAGCTGTCCCTCCGCCGTTGGCGGTGCCGGCGAAATCGGCGCGGTTGAAGAGATTGAAAAATTCCATGCGGAACTGGGCGCTATACCTTTCCTTTATCTTCCAGAGTTTGGACACCGAAAAATCCACGTTGTAATAGTTTTGCCCCCGGAAGATTCCCTTGAACGCATCACCGAAAGTTCCATAAGCCGGTGGCGTCAAAATTCCGCCATTCCGCACATAGCACCCGGTGTTCGTCAAAGCCGCGAGTGCCAACTGTTGCAGTTGAGCATTGCCTGCATAGGGAGCCTGGGCCGCAGCTTGGCACTCGCTTAGTATCGACGCGGGAGTGGAAGCGAAGGGTGTACAGCCCGACAGCTTTCCGAAACACGGAATAGGGTCTGCAGTGACGGTGAAGGCTGAGGCGTCCCCGGTGAAATTCCAGGGATCATTCGTGGGCCTGCTGGTGGAGCTGTTGCCCAGCCAATCGATTGAGGCGTCCACCGGTTGCCAGGGCGCCCCGGTCTGCAAGACTATGATGGAACTAATCGCCCAGCCTTGGAGCATCTGCGCCGGAGACTTCATCCCTGGGATCGCGTAGCTCGGCGAAAACGTAAAGCGATGGCGGATATCGCTGCCGCTGGCGCCGTAGTCAAGGCGCGGATTAGAGACCACATCCACGGTGACAGGAGTTCCGTTGTTTGAGTTTCCATCCGAAATGCTTAGGGCGTGCGAGTACGTGTAGCCGGCAAGAAACGATACCCCATGGTAATTGCGCGCCTGCAAAGTAGCCTGCAAGCCGTTGTAATTGGAATATTCGTTGTTCGTCATGACGCCGATCACGCTCAGGTACGGGAACGTGTTGCGATACTGCCCGGCGGCGGACGCATTAGCACCCACGGCAGCGGTGACGGTCTTATTCCCTGAACAGTTGTTGTAGCCGGCATTGGCGCTGTTCAGACAGAATTGAGCCGGGCTAACGCCACCCGTTGTCGCGTTGGGCGTATTCCAACCCGTGCCAAGAGCTGGCTGGTTCAGATCAATCCCACCCTGTTCTTTGTAGCCCTTGTTGCCAACGTACGCCACGTCCAGGGTCAATTTGCTGGTTATGGCGCGTTGAATGCCCAGGTTGTACTGGACGGAGAAGGGATCGACGAAGTTAGGATCAACCGCGGGCATCGAACAGGGCGGCGCGACGGTACTGCCCGTGGGACCGCATACAGGTCCCGTGTAGTTGACACCATTTATGTTCGCAGTGGATGTGCCGGGGAAAATTTGTTGTCCCACATTCCAATTAACCTGAGCGCCAGATAGACTCGGCTGCGACGGGCTGTGCAGGTTGGCCTCTGTTCCACTCATGTTTGACCCGATCAATACCGGGTTCGCGGCAGTTCCGCCGAAGAAGGTCGCTCCAAACGGCACATTGTTGAAGAAAGTCTTCAATATCGAGGGATTTCTGTAGATCCCCGCTCCGGCGCGCACCACCGTCTTGCCGTTACCGAAGACGTCCCACGCCGCGCCGAGTCGCGGCGAGAAGTTGTCACGTTTGGCGTGATACATCGAAGAAAGCGGCGCGCCCGGGCCGACCTGCTGCACCGCTGGAGTGGTTGCCGGGTTGACGTTGGCATTGAAGTTGCCTAGGTCGTTGTTGCGCTCCGTCGGAGAAGAGATGTACTCGTAACGCAAACCCAGGTTCAACGTTAGCCTCGACTTGATACGCCAGTCATCCTGGAAGAAACCTGCGTACCAGTGACTCCGGCCCTCCTCTGTCGGATCGCCCAAGAGAATCGTTCCGGTGTTCGGCGTACCTTGGAGGTAAAGTTGCAAGCTATTGAAAACCACGTTGCCCTGTGCCTGGCTGTAAGTATCTCCATCCAAAAGCACGTCTATATATTCAAAGCCAAACTTGAAGGCATGCTTGCCGCGCAGATTCGAAACGCTCTCGATCACGTCCACATCGCCTTCCGGCCCGCGGATCGATGAGCGGTTGCCGGTGCCGAGGAATCCGCTGAACGTCGAGATCTGGATCTGGGGCGCGCCCCCGTAGAGCGGATTCGTCACGCCGGTGTTCAGGCCATAGCCTGTCGGCCAGGGATCTGACGCGACCACGTTCTGGTCTCCGACGGGAGCCGAATTGTGCATGAAGACGTAGCCCATCCTGAAATCGTTCACCCATGTGGAACCTAGAGTCCAGGTCCAGCTCCCGTCATACTGCCGCACGTTGTTCACTACGGGAGTCTGCCACTGAGGCAGGAGTTGCCCGGAGAATTGATTTCCGAGCATGTTTGATTTCGAGATGAAAACCAGACCGGTCACATGGTGGTGGGAGCCGGGATTGTAATCGCCTTTGAAGAGTCCGTTGTTCAGCGGCCCATTCGTGGTTAGGGGAGGGTTATAGTTTCCGGTCGTGCTGGTGTTCGTATCAAACGGCCACAGGTTCTCGACCGTCGAGGATGCGGGCGTGACAGCGCACGTTGCCGGGTTCAGTCCCGAAATTTGCGCGCTTAGCCCATTAATTGCCTTTCCTTGTGCGAGCAAATCGTTACACGCATCGACCATACTGAAACCGCAATTGCCGGCTTTGAGTAGCGTGCACCCAGTCCCACCGACACCTGACATCGCGACGTCCGCGGGAATCGTGACGTTGTTTATGTCTCCCACCGTCTCTCGCAGTCCCTCATAGCTTGCGAACCAAAACAGCTTATCCTTCAGGATGGGCCCACCGGCCGTCGCGCCGAACTGCTCCAGCGTTGCAGGCGTGACGCTCCCTTGAAAGCGGTTGGCCGCATCCGTCGCCTCGGCATCGCGGCCAAACGCGTAGGCTGTGCCATGTATGCTGTTCGTGCCCGACCTCACGCCGACGTTGACGACCGCGCCGTCTCTGAAGCCATATTCCGCTTTCGGATGCTCTTGCGTGTTGAATTCCTGGATCGCATCGATGGGCATCAGGGAGTCTGAATCGCCCGTGCGGTAGGTGGCATTGATGATGTCGGAGCCTTGCGCTTGCGACATTCCCGCGATTCCTTCCACGCGCAGCACGTTATCGGTGTTCCGGCGCCCATTGGTTTGCGAGCCGTTGCCGCTGCCGCCGCCCACGCTCGAGACGACCCCGGGGCGCAGTTGCAACAACCGGTCGAAGTTGCGCCCGTTCAGGGGCAGCGCATTAATGGCTTCGTTGCTCACCGTGCCGCCCAGCGTGGCGTCAGTTGTATTGATGGCCGGAATTTCTCCCGTGACGGTGATGGTCTGGGTTTGTTCGCCCGGCTGGACGACGAGATCCACGCGGATATTTTGTCCCACTTCGACGAGCAAGCCGCTGTGCTCGATGGTTCGGAACCCTTTGGCTTCCGCCCTTACGGTATACGTGCCGGGAGTCAGGTCCGTCGCGATGTATTGCCCGGAGCCGTCGGTGGTCAGAGTTCGTGTGACGCCGCGAGCGACGTCCACCACGCTTACCATAGCGCCTGCAACAGCACCGCCGGTCTGGTCAAAAACTCCCCCCTGTATCGTTCCCTGACTGCTTTGGGAAAAAAGAGGAACACACAAGAGGAAGGCGAATGCGCCCGCTCCTAACCACTGCCACATTTTCTTGCTATAGCTGTAGGAGAACTTTCTGCCCCTGTGAAGATAGCTCATAAACTCCCCCCCCCTCGAATGGATCGGCTTTAGAGGTCTTTGCGCGGACTAATGACACAGATTGGGCCGAGTGTCAAGGCTGGTCCACGATGCTAGGGTCGGCTTCAGTGGCGGTACGAACGGTCGCGCTGAACGCGTGAAGCCTCCTATTTCCCCTTCTGGTTCGTTTCGTATTCCTTTAGCTTCTTGTACTCTTCCGGCTCCTCGTTATGCGTACAGAACACTTCCCCCCACTCGTCGTGAGGATCTTGAGCCAGCGACCAACGACGAGGTGCAGACTTCCAGGGCTTGGCCAGAACTACCGGGTCCTCAATGGTGATTTGATAGGTGAGGTAGTTCTTTGAGGTCCTGGTGATGCGCTCGACCACATGCTCCTTTTCGCTGGGAAACCATGCCCCGACTCCCCCGCCTCCGCTATTCCTCATTCTCCCGTCAATAGCGATCGCATCGAGAACCAGCGTATCTCCCTCCCAATGAGCGGTGGTGTCTCCATTGAAGGTGGGATCCGGATCGCTGGGATGTTGGCGATTCATATAGACCATGCGAACGTCCAACGGATATTCGTACAGCATCACCAATCTCCCCGGTGTTTCAATCAATTCCATGGGAGCGTGTTGACCCAGTTGCTCGAGCGTTGTGGTAGGAGTGCCGGCCTGATCGCATTCTCCGGGATCGGAGGCTTGCCGCCTGTATTTTCCTTCCACCCCGGGGTTGAAGGAAGGCGGCTCCTCCGGCGTCACTTTGGGGTCGAAGTGAAAAAATGCTCCTGGGTCGACGGGATAAGCAACCTGTAGCATTCTGCCGGCGCTGTTTGGATACCAGCGTCCCGTCAGGTCCACGTGCCCATCCGCCATGCGCGGCACGGGTCCGCCGAGCGGCAATACATGAACTTTGTCAAAATCCCCGGCCACAGGTCCGGAAATCTTTCCTCCTGTTACCGGAGCGCTCAGATTCTGCGCAAAGACCGGCGTGAGAACCGTGTACAAAGCGGCGGCCACAACCGCAACACTCCCCGCCGCAAAAGCGGAACCGCCGGTTCATTCTTATGTCTCTCATGATCCGATTTCTCCCTTTTTCAGGCTCGCCACACGCGCACACAACGCTTAGGAGAGGGCGTCAGAAGTGAATCTGCTCGGGCGGCAGAGCTTCCATATTCTGCCCAACAATGCGCAAAATACCGTCGGATAGCTTGAGGAATTCCGCCGTGCCTCTGTACTGCGTGCCGCCAACCTTGCCCGGACAAGCTCTTACGGCCATGGGCTTGCCCATATTCGCAAGGAAGTCTTCCCTGCTGGTGCCGTTCCTTTTCATGGCCAGGGGGGTGATCATTTCCAAGCTCCACGACTCCACCTTGCCGTCGGCATCCTTCACGTCCAGACGAACGTAAGCGTGCGGGTTCTCCCAATCGATACCTGTGAGAGTGCCGTGCATATCCGTGCACTTTGTTTTGTCGAACTCGGCTGTAAATCCGTGGTGTGCAAAGGCGGGAACGGCCGCACCGAATAGAGTAAGGGCCATCAAAATACCGGGAAGCCGCACTCTCATGGAGATGTCTCCTCGGATAACGGATTGCGAATAGGGATTAGGCTCGAACTTGGCTAGCTTAATACTCTCGCCGCACTCTTGATGTCAAGCCGAAAAGATTACGCCTCTGCCCGCAAGCTCACCAGATTTTGCAAACCTGCCCGGTTGGTTTCGCCATCGGGTCGCCGGATTTGCAATCAAACGCCTGCGCGAAGGCCGGCATGTTCATGACCGCGCCGTTTGCGCGGAATCGCGGCAGGGGGTGCGGGTCGACGGTTACGGACATGCGCTCGAATTCGGGCCTTGCCGTCGTGGCCCAAATGCGTGCGAAGGAGAGGAAGAATCGCTGCTCGGCGGTGAAGCCGTCAATCTTGGACGGCGCGGGCTTTCCCTCGAGCGTGTGGTCGAAAGCCATGTGTGCCAGCGTAAGGCCGCCGAGGTCGGCGATACTCTCGCCCAGCACGAGTTTGCCATTTTCGTGCAAGTCGTCGGCGACGACGAAGGAGTCAAACTGCTTCTCGATACAAGCGGTGCGCTCCTTGAAGTTCTTCAGGTCTTCCGCGGTCCACCAGTTGTGAAGATTGCCTTGCGCGTCGTATTGGGCGCCCTGATCGTCGAAGCCGTGGGTCATCTCATGGCCGATCACCGCGCCGATACCGCCGTAGTTGAGAGCGTCGTCCGCCATGGCATCGAAGAAAGGCGGCTGCAAAATGCCGGCGGGAAAAACGATTTCGTTCATGTTGGGATCGTAGTAAGCGTTGACGGTTGGCGGGCTCATGTCCCATTCGCCACGGTCCACGGGCTTATCGATCTTGGCCAATTGGCGATGGAACTCGAAAGTATTGCCGCGCTCGAGATTGGCCACGTAGGAATCGCGCGCCACGCGGTAAGCGGAATAGTCCCGCCATTTGTCCGGATAGCCGATCTTGAGGTTCATGGCAGCCAGCTTGGCCTGCGCCTGCTTGCGCGTGGGATCGCTCATCCAGGGAAGCGTCTGGATATCGGAATGCAATGCCGAGACCAGGTTCTCCACCATCTCGTGCGCGCGCGCCTTGGCCTCCGGTGGAAAGGCCGTTTGCACGTATTTCTGGCCCAGCGCCTGCCCCAGTTCGCGATCGGTAGAGATGACGCAACGCTTCCAGCGCGGCTGGAGCTCCTTCGCGCCGGTAAGCGTGCGGCCGTAGAAATTGAAGTTTTCATCCACGAAGTTCGACGAAAGAGCGGGCGCGAAGGTGCGCAGCAGGTGCCAACGCAGATAAATTTTCCAATCGGCAATCGGCGTAGCTCTCAATTGCTTGTCCAGCGCCTGGAAGAACTCCGGCTGGCCGACGTTCACGCCACGAATGTTAGGGAATCCGATCTCGCGGAGGTAAGTCTCCCAGGCGAAGTCGGGCGTGAGCATGCGAAGCTCGGCCGCGTCCATCTTGTGGTAATTCGATTGCGGATCGCGTCGCTCGACGCGCGTCTTGGAGGCCAACGCCAACTGAGTTTCGATGCTCATGACGGTGGCCGCCTCGGACGAAGCCTGCGCCGGGGCGTCGCCGGCCAGCTCCATTATTTTCGCGATGTGCTGGACGTACTGCTCGCGCAGCTGCTTCGAGCGCGCGTCGTCCTTGGTGTAGTAGTCGCGGTCGGGCAATCCCAAGCCGCCCTGGTTGGCCACGGCGATCATCTGCCGGCTGTTCTTATCGTCCTGCGCGGAGCTGAAGAAGAAAAGCACGCGCGCGCCCTGGCTGTGCAAATGGGCCACTTCATCCTCGAGCTGCGCAAGCGTCGCGATGGCGGCGATGCGGTCAAGCTGCGGCTGAATGGGCGTAATGCCGGCGGCTTCGATCTGCTCGGTATTCATGCAGGCGGAATAGAAATCACCGATCTTTTGTTCCGTAGACCCCAGCGCCGCGCTTTTATTCCCGGCCGCGCCTTCCAGGATTGCACGCAGAATCTCCTGGTTGTGGTTCTGCACTTCGTTGAAGCGGCCCCAGCTTGCGTATTCCGGCGGAATGGGATTGCGTTTGATCCAGCCGCCATTGGCGTACTGGAAAAAGTCCTGGCAGGCATTGCAGGTGGTGTCCAGATCGGCGAGATCGAAGCCGTGGCCGTTCGAGTCCGCGGCGGACACCGCGTTCGGAACCCGCCCCAGGCTGCCGGGAAAAGCCATGAGTACCGCAGCCAGAATCATCAGGCCGGAAAACATCACAAGCACTCTAGTCTTTTGCATGGTAGCCCCCCGATACACGCGTGGAGAGTTCCAGAATATTCGCGCCCAGCAGCAAGAGTCAAACCGTAAGTTACCCTATCCCTTTCCCTTCCTCCTCCCTAGCGGAACGAGGCGCAGGCTCGCCACCCCACCGCTGGTTGTCATTCCGTCTATAACGACGTCGGCTCTGTCAAGACACACTTCTCCGCCCAGGGCAGCAGCGGTAACGACTCCAGCTGCTTTCTTCCCGCCGCGCTCCACAGCTTCCACTTCCGTTGCACGCCCTGATTCAGCGCCAGCGCTTGCATCACGCCAAGTCTACCCGCGTCCTAGGAGCCGACGTCGTTATGCAATCAAACCCAGCCGCGTCTTTCGCGGATGTCGGTGAGGGACCTGCTTTTGCTCTCGCGTTTATGTTGTCATTGCGAACATAGCGTAGCGCAGCGAGGCGCGCCGTTCGCGCTCCGGACGCCTTCGCGGAGAATCCCGCATCCTGTTCTCTTTTGCTTACTTTCCCTCGGTCCTGTGCACTTCATTTGAAATCTCAAATTACCAATTTGCGACTTCCCTGCCTTGCTGCCGCAACCCTCGCGCAGGTCCGCCGCAACAGGCTCGCTTGTAGTAAACTCCTAACCAGCCATGTACTGTCCACTCTGCGGAGTCGAATATCGCCCGGGTTTTTCGGTTTGCTCGGATTGCCAGGTCGCCCTCGTACCGGATCCGCCGCCCGCCGCCTCGGCTGAGTCCGCCGCGGCGAGCAGCTCCTTCGTAACGATTTGGGCCGGTGACGATCCACTAAAGCACGGCGAAATCTGCGAGGCATTGGATCGTCGGAAGATTCCTGCGCGTACGCTCAACCGCGAGGACCGTTCCTTTAATCTGGCGGCGCAGCCCGCCTTCGAGGTGTATGTTCCCGCTGACTTCACGGACTCCGCGCGAAAAGCCATCAAGGAAATAGATATCGCCGAAGAGGCCGCTGCACGGTCCTCCGAATCTGGAAATCCCAAAACTCCCGCGGAAGAAGGCTGGTCAAACGAGGATGATGAGGACGGCGGAACGCTAGATCTCGATCCCCAAGATGCCAGGGTCGAAGTTTGGTCCGGAAAAGACGTTCGTACGGCCGCCATGATCGTCTCCTCGCTGCGAGAGAATGAAATCCTTTGTCGCTCCGAGCCCGTTATTGCTGACCCCCAAAACGCGCCCGACGAAGTGTGCCCTACGAAGCTTCTCGTTCTTCCTCAGGACCAGCGGCGCGCAAAAGAGATCGTTCGAGAGATCGTCGACGCCGTCCCTCCCGAATAGCACGCTCGGCCTTAAAAGCTTTACAGCCAGATTCGCCTCAGATTCGCGTACCTTTCGAATAAATAAATCCGTTGATTTTTGTGTACTAATCGTGTACCCTACGTCATGTTCGCTGTCGAAAATCGCTCGCCTGCTCTTTTCTCCGCCGATTCATCTTTTAGCTCGTCCATCATGAGCTCATTCAGTCTGCATCAGCACCGATTCCCTGTTTCGCTCGCTGTCGATGTACGTGCCGCGATCGCGACCGGAGCCTCATCTGAGTTCAATCTTCGCAGAATCAACAGTTGCGCAAACAGAAGGCGCAAGCCCTTTAGAATACGCAGTTACAAATCATTAGACTTAAAGCTGTTTAGAATCCGCACTTGCAAAAAGAATGGGGGGGTGGGTAGCCTCCGATGGACCTAACTCCTGCGGTCGAAAGCTCCCAGTAGTAAAGCGCCTAGAATCACACTCTTGCGCAAAGGCACAGAATAACTGCCCTGGAATGATACTCTTGCACAAAAAGGTGGGGGAGGGGGGTAGGTCGGGAAATTTTGAGGCCACTCATTGATTCCATGGCCCTTAATGAAAAGTCGCTAACAAAGCCTCCCTCCGGCTACCCGTTCGAGGATCCGGTACGGCGCCGACTCCGGTGCCACCAGCGCCTCCGGCGGAATCAGGAAGGTCTGCTCGATGGCGAATTGGCCGGACATCGCCGCGTGCGCCACCCCGTCGGTAAACACCATCCACGTCGCCATCGGGGCAAACTCCAGCCGCACCTTGGGGGAGTTGCGCTGAAAATCGTCATTCTCTTTCAGGTAATCGTGGAACCGCAGCATGAACTGGTCATACGGCGTGCGGCTCAGCCGCGCCAATCCCATTCCCGCCGCCCAGCGCGAGACGCTGCGCCGCACCAATCCGTTCTTCGCCGCGAACCGGCTGACGCCTGCCCCGCCCGCGTACTTTTCCGCCAGCCAGCCGAAGTCGCTCACCGCGTACCACACCCGCGGCTTCGTGGCATGCAGATTCGTGAACACGCGCAATATGCGCCCGCCGCGCGTCGGCCGCAGCCGGAACGCGTCCACGTGCAGCAGGTCGTTGCGCTTGTGCAGCGAAAGGTCCCGCCCTTCTTCTTCGAGCGGCCGGAAACTGGCCCAGTCCAGCTTCCACTTGTCCGCATAGGGCCGGAGAAAATCGCGCAGGAAATCGATCACGTGCGCGCTATAGCTGCGCACGATGTGGTGCAGGTGCGTGACCGTTCCGTGATCGCCCGAAAATCCGCGCAGCACGTCGTCCGCCGGACGGTAAGAGACGTTCTTGTGCAGCCGGAGTTCGTTCCATTGCCGGGACAGAAGATTCGCGTTCGTCCGAGGGAAAGTCGTACGGCAGCTTCGGAAAATAAAGAATCCTCCCTGCCTCCAGTTCGCGGCAAAGCGCCCTCGCGCGCGCGTCTTTATCCGCCGCATCCCGCGCATTCTTCCATCCGCCCGGGAAGGCGTAATCCTCCACCGCGATCCAGTTCGCCCTCTGCATCTCGATTTCGGTCATTTGTGCGCTGGCTGCCGCGGCCGCTCAGGCATAGGGCGCCGGCAGCCCAGTTTCTTTCGATGCGCGCGCATCTCCGTCTGCATGTGCGTGGTCTGCATGTGCGTGCGAATGCGAAGGTTCGATCGTGCCTTCGCCGTGTACAGCAAAATGAAACCTGCTTCGCGGCCCTGAGGATAGTAGCTAACCGCGTCGCTGGGATCAAATTCGCCCGGCGCGAGCAGTTCGCCCGCGCCTCTGTCGTCATCCGGTCCTCGTGGCATCGACGAAAAGATGATGCAGGCTGGGCCCAAAACAAGCAAGGCCGAGCGCCAAGCCGTTTGGCCTTCTCGACCGACTGACCGGCGTGGACCGATCTGGGACACTATTAGCGTTCGGAGCCTTGCGGCTCTCCCTAAAAGTAAGGTAAGTTAGTTCACGTTTTCCTTCGCCGGACCGGGGTACATTAGGCGCGCAGTCTCGTCCATGGGCGGGAACAAATCTTGCGCATAGCCAGCTCCCAAAATGGTCACCCAGTGCCTCCGATGTTTTCGACTTCGGGGGAACAGGCTGGTGTGTCGAAAGCGGAATTTCAAAAACGAGAATCCTGGCCCGTTTTCTGGCGCGTGGAAGGCAGCCTGGCGCACCTGACCGCCGTCCGTCCCGTCGCCTACTTCACGTGGAACTCCCATACCTTTGCCGAGCGCTGGGCGCGCCGAGGAGGGCTTTTCCTACAGGCCGCATTCCGGCCCGCGCTATACGCGAGCCACCGCGTGCTGGCGACGAGGATTTTGCACGCACTTCTACGGGGCGTTAGCCGCGATCGCCTGGACTTGCTGGGTGAGGAGTATTTTCAGTACATCCTTAAGGGCCAACTCCGGCCTGAGGGTGTGGCCAAGTTGCGCGAATGGTTGGATCAGCACGGCCAAGTGGTTCTGGTCAGTCAAGGCCTGGACCACGTCATGCGCCCGCTTGCGCAGCACCTGGGAATCGACCGGCTGGTGGCCAACCGGCTGGAGTTTCGCAACGGCATCGCCACCGGGCGGCTGCTGAATCCAGTCATTCGCCCGCGCGGGCCATTAGCGCTTTTCGGCGCAAAAACCGATGGGAGAGTCCCCGCCGAGCAGTTACTCCGCGACCTCGGACTGGAGAAGCATCCGGAGCAGCTGGCCGACTCGATTCTCCCTGCGGCAAGACCGTCTCCTCAGAACCACAGCCCACTGGTTATTTTTGACCGGCAGCCCGGCCGCCCGTTTTCGGTGCATCAGGCGCTGCGAGGCAAGCGGATTCTCCTGGTAGGGGTCACCGGATTTATCGCCAAGGTCTGGCTCGAGCACCTTCTCTCCGAAGTTCCGGAGATCGGCAAGATCTACCTGCTGGTCCGGCGGCAACGCACGAACACGGCCCGCCGGCAGGTTTGAAAAGATCGTGGAAGGCTCCCCGGTGTTCGACCGGCTGGAGGCGCGCTACGGAAAAACCTAGGCGCGTTTCTCTCCGAAAAGATCGAGGTCGTGGAAGGGGATGTAAGCCAGCCAGGGCTGGGCATTGACGACAAAACGCGGCAGCAGCTGGCCCGCTGATCGATGTGGTGGTCAATAGCTCCGGGCTAACGGATTTCAATCCCGATCTGCGCGATGCGCTGGCCAGCAATGTGCAGCCGGCGGTCCATCTGGTCGATTTTCTCCGGGCATCCGACCACGCCGCCCTGCTGCACCTATCCACCTGCTACGTGGTGGGGGCACGCGACGGGCGCGTTGCCGAAGACCTGAAGCCGAATTACACACCCGCAAACGTCGAGGAGTTCAGTGCGGAGCGCGAATGGCACTCGCTGAGGAGTTGATCCGCAAGATCGAGGCGCGCGCGCAGAGCGCCGAGATGGAAGCGGCGCTGCGCCGTCAAGCCCTAGGCCGCCGTCACCGGAATCACCAGCCGCCGGGCCGCGAAATCGATGAACTGATCCGCAAAAACCGGATACGCTGGACAAGAAATCGCCTCACGCGAGCAGCCATGCGGCGTGCCCGCCGGCTGGGCTGGCCAAACACCTATACCTTCACAAAGAGTTTGGCTGAGTCGCTTCTCACCACGCGCGGCGCAGGCTTGCCCATCGCCATTGTCCGGCCGTCGATCGTGGAAACATCCATCGACGAGCCTTTTCGCGGATGGAATGAAGGCATCAATACTTCCGCGCCACTTTCTTATCTGTTAGGGACCTATTTCCGGCAGCTGCCCTCGAACGAGCGCAAGCGCCTGGACGTGATTCCGGTGGACATGGTGTGCCGCGGCATGACCCTGATCTCGGCGGCGCTGGTGGAACGGCGGCACAAGCCTCTCTATCAATTGGCCACCTCGGCCAACAATCCCTGCAACATGGGCCGCTCGATCGAACTCACGGCGCTTGCGCACCGAAAACATTACCGCGCCCAACAGGGCCTGGAACATTGGGTGCGCATGCGTTTTGACAGCATTCCGGTCTCCAAGCAGCGCTATCGCAATTTGTCCGTGCCGGCGCAAAAATTCGTGGTGCAGGGAATCAATCGCGCCGCCTCCGCACTACAATTCAAGCGTCCGCCGCTGGCCAGGGCCGAGCGGGACCTCGAGCGCGTGGAGAAACTCATCGAGCTATACGAGCCTTTTATCCTGCACAACGAGCAGGTCTTCGAGTGCGAAAACGTTCCATTGCTTTCCGCGCTTCTGCCGCTGGAAGAGCGCGAACAGTTCGGCTATTATCCCGGCCTGATCGACTGGTGGGACTATTGGATCAACATCCACATCCCGGCATTGCGCAAATGGTGCTATCCGCTGATCGAAGGCCACTCCGTGGAAAGCGCGCAGCGCCGCGAATTTCACTTGCCCGACAGCGACGCAGCGCCACCGATTGACTCCGGCAGCGCCTGAGCCACATGGCCATCTTCCTCACCGGCGCGACCGGCTATATCGGATCTTATCTGGCGGCGGGGCTTCTCGAACAGCACGGCGAATCGCTGAATCTTCTGGTTCGAGCCGCCGACCATGGCGAAGCGCAGCGCCGATTGTGGCATTCCCTGCAATTGCATTTTGATTTTCCCGCCTTTCGCGAGCATCTCTCGGCCCGGATCAGGATTTTTCGCGGCGATCTTACGGCTCCCCGCTTCGGGCTGGCGGAGGAAGAGTATGAACTGCTGGCCGCGTCGACGGATTCGGTGTTGCATTGCGCGGCCTCGCTCAATCGCAAGTCGGAGAAAAGCTGCCTCAACGTAAATCTGCGCGGCACACTGGAGGTGGCTCAATTGGCGCGCCGCGCCCAGGACAGCCACGGATTGCGGCGCTTCAGCGAAGTGAGCACCGTAGCCGTGGCGGGCCAGCGCAGCAACGAACTGGTGACCGAGGACACGGCCATCGACTGGGGCCTTTCCGATTACGACCCCTACGCACGCACGAAGAAATTTTGCGAACACATGATCGGCGAACTGCTGGCGGACGTGCCGCGCACGATCTTTCGGCCCAGCATCGTCCTGGGAGACAGCCGCCGCGCGGAAACGACGCAGTTTGACATGGTGCGCGCGTTCGTCTTTTTAGGCGGCCTGCCGGTCTTGCCGTTTCGGCCCGAGGATTGCGTGGATATTGTCCCCGTGGATTATGTGGCGGATGCCATCGTGACCCTGCACCAGAATCCCCGCCCGAAGCACGAGATCTATCATCTTTCCTCGGGCGTGCATTCGGAGAGCTTCCGACAATTGACCGCAGCGCTGGCGAAGGCGCGCGGGAGGATGCAGCCGCTGTTTTGGCCGGGTCTCGAAGGACCGTTCCATGGAATCGTGGAGCGGCTATCGCGGCGCCGCGATAATTTGGGCCACGCCGCTTCCCTGCTGAAAGTATTCTGGCCTTATCTGGTGTGGAACACGGTTTTCGATAATGCGCGCGTGGTGGCGGAGCTAGGACGTGTTCCCGCGCCCTTTTCCTCCTACTGCTTTCCCTTATTCCGGTTCGCAAGAGAGAATCGCTTCTGTTATCCCTACCGCGAATGGCCGGAAGGGGCGTCCGTTTCGGGGCCAACCGGGGAAAGCGGATACAATTCAGAGCGACACGTGAAGGTGGGAGGACGCGCGCAATGACCGATCTCTTGCTGCAGGCATGGACGGCCGCGGTGATCGAGCGCACAAAAGTGGAGTGGATGCTCGGACGTGGCAAATCCTGGAAGCCGGGCGAGCCCCTGAAATTGCTTTTCGCGGGCTACAACGGCAACCGCAATACCGGCTCGGATGTGCGCGTGGAGGAGATGCTGCGGCAGGTGCGGCAGGTGCTGGGCGCGGATCGCGTGGAACTGACGGTGATGGCCTTCGATTGCAACCTGACGCGCGGCTATTTTGGCGATGCCGCACAGGTGCGCTTGCCCGATATGTTTCCGCCTTTTCTCTATAAGGAAGTGCGACGGCATCACGGTGTGATTGCCTGCGAAGGCTCCATGTTCAAGAGCAAGTTCACCAATGTGCTGACAACGATGTTCATTGGCGCCCTGGGCATGGCTGCGGTGGAAAACAAGCTTTCGATCGGCTACGGCGCCGAAGCGGGCTATATGGACCCGTCGCTGGCGCGACTGTGCGCGCGCTATTGCCACAATTCCGTGGTGGTCACGCGCAATTCGGAATCGCAGGCCGTGCTCAGCGCGTTGGGCGTGGAGAGCGAACTGGGGACGGACACGGCGTGGACCTTCGAGGCACACCCGCCGGAATACGGACGAAAAGCCCTGAGCGATGCGGGCTGGGATGGCAAGACGCCGGTCCTGATTCTCTGTCCGATCAATCCGTTTTTCTGGCCGGTGAAGGCGTCCACGCTGAAATGGGCCGCTCATGGGATCGCAGGAGCTTATAAGGAGAGCCACTATCGGGGGCCCTATTTCCATAAATCCGGCGCCGAAGTGGACGCCAGCTATAAGCAATACCTCGACGCGTTTGCGACAGCGTTGGAAGCGGCGCGGCGGAAACATCGCATGTTTCCCGTGCTGGTCGCTTGCGAGCGGCTGGATGCGCACGCCTGCCGCGCGATCGCGGAACGCGCGGGGGGCGCGCCGGTGTTCAGTTCCGAGGATTACGATATGTATCAACTGGTGAGCATCTTGCGCGCGGGCCATCTGATGATATCGTCGCGCTATCACGGGATTGTCACGTCGATGCCGGCGCTCGTGCCGTCGGCGGGCGTGACCATGGACGAGCGCATTCGCAACCTGATGCTGGAGCGCGGCCACAGCCACCTGCTGATGAACGTGGACGATCCGGCGCTTGGCGACAGGCTCGTTGACAGCCTGGACGTTTTGCAGCGCGAACGTGAAGCCGTGGCGGACGGAATCGGCCGCACCGTGGTGAAGAATCTGAAGGCCATGGCGCGCATGGGCGTCTTCCTGGAGCGCACCGTGCACGAGCGCTATCCGGAATTCCCCACCCAGGGGGGCGTAAGAAGCTGGGAAAATTATCTTCCGCCGTTGCAGACGAATTTGAGGCGGCTAGTGGAGTTATACGATAGCCGTGCGCAAATGATGGCGGCGAACTAAAGCCGGCGAGCATCCGAAGTGAATTTTCTGCAGGACATTTTTGCAAGCCTGTCGGCCGCGCCGGAGCGCGTCGTCCTGGAAGAGATGCGGCCCGAGCGGCGCGTTTCCGCGACGGCCAAGGCGTTGCTCGAACGCATCGCAGTGGCGCGCGCCTTTCTCACCGCCGCGGGCCTGCGTAAAGGCGATCGCTGCGCGTTGCTGGCGCCGAACAGCATCGATTGGGTGGCGCTGGACATAGCCGCCATGGGCGAGGGGATCCTGGTGGTGCCGCTCTACGCGCGGCAATCGCCCGCGGAGCTTGCCGCCATGATTCGCGACGCTCAGCCCGCGATCATCTGTTGCGGCGACGGCGCGTTGCAAGGGGCTCTCGTCGCGGCGTACCCGGGTGCGCCACGCACGGTGCTGCTGGAAGAGATTTTTACCGCGGGGGGAGCCGCGACAGGAGCCGGCACCGCGAGCGCCGTTCGCGAACCGGTAGCGCTTGCGGACTCCGATCCGGTGACCATTATTTACACGTCCGGCACTTCAGGGGAATCCAAGGGAGTCGTGCTGAACGCGCACAACGTGACGTATATGCTCTCCTGCACGATGGCGCGGCTCGATCTGTTGATGGGAAAGCGCGCGGAGCCGGACCGCGTGTTTCATTATCTGCCGTTCTGCTTTGCCGGCTCCTGGATGCTGCTGCTGACGAGCTTGCTGCGCACAAGCGAGTTGAGGCTGTGCACGGACCTTTCGCGGCTGGCCGATGATTTGCGCGAGGCCGCGCCCGATTATTGCCTCAACGTGCCGCAACTGCTCGAACGGATGCGTTCAGCCGTGGAAGCGCAAATCGCCAAGCGCGGCGGGATATTGAACAAAGTATTCGCGAAGGCCAAGGCGGCTTCGCTGGCGCCCGCGAACGGCGCTGGAGGCGGAGTTTCCCTGCTCCTGGCGCAGAAGCTGATTTTTCCGGCGATCCGCAAAAAGCTGGGGCCGAAGCTCAAGGCGCTGATTTGCGGATCGGCTCCGCTGGCGCTGGAGACGCAGCTTTTTTTCGAGATGCTCGGAATTCCGGTTTTGCAGAGCTACGGCCTTACGGAGACCACCGCCATTTGCACCATGGACGATCCGCGGCGCGTCGAAGCGGGCACCGTGGGGCCGGCCATTCCCGGAATCGAGATGAAGCTGGGCGAAAGCGGCGAAATTCTGGTGCGAGGGCCGAACATTTTTCCCAGCTACTGGAATCGGCCGGAAGAGACAGCCACAGCGCTGGCGAACGGTTGGTTCCACACGGGCGATCAGGGCGAGCGAACTTCCGGCGGCAATTGGCGGATCATCGGACGCGTAAAGAATTTGCTGATCCTCAGCTCGGGCCATAACATCGCCCCGGAGCCGCTGGAGGAGAAGTTGGCGAACTCGATTCCCGCCGCGCAGCAGGTGGTGGTTTTCGGGCACGGGCGCAGTTTTTTATCGGCGCTGGTAACCGGAGAAGTGAAGAAGGATATGGCCGAAACCGAAATTGCCAGGCTCAATGCGACGCTGCCGCACTATCGCCAAATTCGCGCCTTTCACATCGAGCCGCAGCCGCTGACGTTCGAGAGCGGTTTGCTGACCGCGAACGGGAAACTGCGCCGCGAGGCCATCGGCGCGCATTTCCGCGAAGCCGTCGAATCGATGTACCGCAAAAATCCGTCGTGACTACTTCTAAAATTCATCCCGGCGAGACAACCAAGACGCTTTCCTGGGAGCTGAAGGCGGGCGTGATCGAGTTGGCGTTGCACCATCCGCCTTGCAACGAGATTGGTTCGGCGATGCTGGAGGATTTGGAGCAATTTGCCGCAGCGCTGGAATCGGCGGAAGGAAAGGCCGGCGCGCTGATCGTCTATAGCCAGCGGGAGGCCGGGTTCTCAGCCGGCGCCGATTTGCGCGAGCTATATGGCGCGAGCGTGAAGCTGGCGGCGGCCGAGCGCGTTTCGGGCGTGCGCGCATTTCTCGAACGGATACATCGCGTTTTCAACGCGATCGACGCTCGCCGCTGACCACGATCGCGGCGGTGCACGGAGTGACTTTTGGCGGCGGTCTAGAACTGGCGCTGGCTTGCGATTTGATCGTCGCGGACAAAATGGCCCGGTTTTGCTTTCCGGAGCTGCGGCTGGGGCTGATTCCGGGCTTCGGCGGGATTCCGCGGTTGCGCCGCGACGTCGGCAATGCCGTGGTGCGCGATCTTCTGCTTACCGGACGGAGCATCAACGCGGCCAAGGCGCTCGGAGCCGGGCTCGTGAGCCAAGTGGCGGGGGAAGGCGAGGCTTTGCGCGCGGCGCGCGCGACAGCCGCGCAGGCGCTAAAATTCGATCGGACAGCGAGCGCGGCGGCTAAGCGCTTCGCTAAACCGATTCCGCGCGACGAACTGCGGCGCGAGATCGAGCTTTTCTGCGAGCTTTTCGAGCGGCCCGCGGCGATGGAGGGGCTTCGCAAATTCGTGGAAGATACGGGGGCGCATCCTTACTTACCCTAATTTGCCCTAACAAAAATGAAAACTCTGGAACAAACCACGGACGAAATTCTGGGATTGGCGGCACGGCACTTCAAGATTCCGCGCGAAGAGCTAACGCCGGGAGACGATTTTTACAAGAAGCTTAAAATCGATAGCTTGCGGGCCCTGGAACTGATCACGCGGCTCGAAAATCATTTTGGCATCGAGCTTCCCGACTACGAAGTGCAGGGCGTGACCGACTTTCGCACCTTGGCCAGCCGCATTCAAGCGCGGTTGTAGATGCGAAAGAGAAGCGGGCCTACCAAGGATAGATGCTCGATTTAAGCCAATACGAATCGCTTGGAGCGGCGCTCAACGCCGCGATGGAGCGCTGGCCGGACGAAATCTGCCTCATCGAGGCGGATCGCGAGAAGGAACGCTGCCGACTCACGTATCGCGAGTTTCGCGATGCGGCGCACGATATCGCGGCGGGCCTCCAAGAGAATGGATTTGGCGCGGGGGATCGCGCCGCCATTCTCATGAGCAATCAATCCAAATGGCTGATTTCGGCTTACGCCATTTTTTATTGCGGCGGCGTGCTGGTGCCGCTGGATTACAAGCTGAGCGCGGCGGAACATGCCGCGCTCGCGGCGCACTCGAAGGCGCGCGTGCTGATCGTGGAATATCCCATCTGGCGGGCGCTCAGCTCAATCGATCTCTCGGCTACACGGGTGGAGACCGTTGTGGTGACCGAGGCTCCGGCCAATGCGGAACTGGGCCGCGCGATTCGATGGGAGGAGTTTCGCAGCGCAAAGAAAGCGGAATTTCGGCCCCGCGAGCGCCGAGATCCGGCGTGCATCGTATATTCCTCCGGCACCGGGGGACGGCCGAAGGGGTGCGTGCTGACGCACGAAAATTATCTGGAGCAGTGCGCGGCAGTCGCGCCGCTCTGGCCATTTTGGCCGGGCGCGCGCTACCTCAGCATCATTCCTACTAACCACGCCATCGACTTCATGGGCGGCTTCATCATGCCGTTTACGGGGGGCGGCACGGTGGTGCATCTGCGAACCTTGCGGCCGGAGTACATTCGCGAAGCGTTCACGCGATACAAGATTACTTACATGGCGGTCGTACCGCTCATTCTGAAGAATCTGGAGCGCGGCTTGCGCGAAAGGTTTGCGGCTTTGCCGCCGACGAAGCGACGCGTGCTGAACGCGCTGGTGCGCGTGAATCGCGCGGCCACGCGCTGGCGGCCGCGGCTCTGGCTGAGCCGGCTGCTGCTTAAAGATATTCACGCGGCGTTTGGGGGAGAGTTGCGAGCGCTGCTGGTGGGCGGAGCGTTCACGGAGCCGAAGACTCTGGAATTTTTTCACGAGCTGGGGATCCAGATCGCGAACGGGTACGGTTGCACGGAGGCGTGCACGGCAATCACCGTGAACGATATGCGGCCGTTTCGCCCCGATACGCTGGGCAAGCCCGTAGCGGGAATGCAGGTGCGCATCGTCAATCCCGGCGCGGACGGCGTGGGCGAAGTGGCCGTACGCAGCAAAACCGTGATGTCGCATTACCTGGACGATCCGGAACTGACGGCGGAAACAATCGTGGACGGCTGGCTGATGACCGGCGACCTGGGGAAGATCGATGCGAGCGGGCATCTGCAGCTTTTGGGGCGGAAGAAGAACATGATTGTCACCGCGGAAGGGAAGAATATCTATCCCGAGGATATCGAGAACGTGTTCGAGGGGCTGCCGCTGAAGGAGTTCTGCGTGTTCGCGGCCAATTATTTATGGCCGCAGCGCACCATGGCCGGCGAGCAGCTTGTGCTGGTCGCGCGCGGCGATCCGGCGCAAAATCTGAATGGCGCGATGAGGAGCGAACTCGAACGCTGCAATCAACGCCTTCTGCCCTACAAACGCGTCAGCGGATACATACTTTGGGACCAGGATTTTCCGCGGACCGCCTCCCTGAAAATCAAACGAAATATGCTGGCCGAACAGATCGGCGGCCAGCTGGATCGCAGCGCCGTGCAGCCCCTGTGAGCAACGCATTTCTGGCCATCGTCAATCCAGCCGCGGGCGGCGGTCGCTGTGGGAAAATGGCCAGGGCGGCTCTCGAAAAGCTGCGCGAGGGCGGGGTGGATCTGCAGGTCGCGGAGACGAGCGGGCCGGGAGACGCGACGCGGCTGGCGCGGGCCGCGTATGCCGAGGGGCAGCGGCAATTCATCGCGGTGGGAGGCGATGGCACGGCCTACGAAATCGTGAACGGCCTTTTCCCGGAAGCGGAGGCCGGCGGCAAACCAGCGTTGGGCTTTCTGCCGCTGGGCACGGGAAACTCGTTCCTTCGCGATTTCAGCAGCAACGGCGCGGAGCACGCGCGGGAAGCGATTCTGGCGCGCAGACGCACCTCGAGCGACGTGCTTTGCCTGAAGCACGCCGGCGGCAAAATCTACTTCATTAACTTGCTCAGCCTGGGATTCACCGCAGACGTGACCGCCGCGGCCAACAGGCGCTTCAAAGGACTGGGAGAACTCGGATATTTGCTCGGCGTGCTGCTGAGCCTGGCGCGGCTGAGGCGGCGAGCTTTCCCGCTGCGCGCGGATGGCGAGACCGAGTTCGACCAGCGGCGCTGCCTATTTCTCAGCTTCAACAACAGCCGGTTCACCGGCGGCAAGATGATGATTGCGCCACAGGCATCGACCGGGGATGGCCTGATCGAGTATGTTCGCTGGGGCCCTATTGGAAGAATCGGCCTGTTGCGAAACCTGCCGACGCTTTTCGATGGCACGCACATTCGGCACCCGCTGGCTTCACGGCAGGGCTCGCGGCGGATTGAATTTTCGCTGGACGAGCCGGTAGACGTGATGATCGATGGAGAAGTGTTCACGCTGAAGTGCCAGAGCATCGATGCGCTTCCCGGCGTTTTGGATGTCCTGGTATGAGAACCGACGCGGCGGAGTCTTCGGAAAAAAACTCCCTGAAGGAAGTTCCCGGCGCTAGCGAAGAGAGGAGTCCGGCTTATCTTTGGCTGCGCACGATCCTTCGGTGGATGCTGGCGGCCGGCTTTTTCTTTTCCGTTTGCCCTTGGCTCATTCTGCTGGGCATTTTCGTGGATCCGCAGAAGAACGACGCACCGCAGCGCTGGCTATCGCGCACTTTGATGCGGCTGGCGGGAGTGCGCGTGGAGGTTCGCCGGTCACCGGGATTCGACCCGCACAGCGTTTGCTTTTTTGTCTCCAACCACGTGAATCTTTTCGATCCCTTTGTGCTGTACTGCGCCACGCCGCAAATTATCCGCGGGCTGGAGCTCGAGTCGCATTTTCGCATCCCTGTATATGGCTGGCTGATGAAGCGTTTTGGGAACGTGCCGGTTCCGGACGTGAACCGGCCGTCTGACCTGAAACGCATGTGGCGGTTGACGCGAGCGGCGCTGGAACGAGGAGTGAGCCTGGCAGTGTTCCCGGAAGGCAGTAGAACCATTACAGGCCGTGTGGGGCCGTTTCACAATGGCGTGTTCCGCATGGCCCAGGATTTCGGAACGCCCATCACACCGGTCAGCATCGTGGGCTCGTACACGTTTCATCGCAAAACGAGCTGGATCCTGCGGCGGTCGACGATCGTCGTGTGGCTGCACGACACCATCGACACAAGCAGGTACAGCAAAGCGGACGTGCGGGAGCTGCGCGAGCGCGTCTGGAGAGAAGTGGCTGGGCCGATTCAGGCCTCGATGGGCGAAGCTCCGGCAGGGGACAGCGAACACCCGGAGGAGGCGAAAGCCTAAACGACCAAATGGATGCCGGGCAGCGTGCGGCCGGCTTTGGTCTCTTGCCAGGTATAGACGATACGGTGAATCACGGTAATCGTGGAGACGATAGCGATTACCCAGAGCGCGGGCGCCATGCGGTCAAACGTGCCACCCAGGATGAGCAACACCAGCCGCTCGGGCCGTTCCATGAACCCAACTTTACAGGTGGGGATGAGGGATTCGGCTCGGGCGCGGGCATAACTGACCATGACCGATCCTGCGGTGGCGACCGCTGCCAGAACGACATACGAGGCCCTGCCATTCACGGCATAAAAAACCAGCAGGCCCATGTACAGAGCCATATCGGAGTAGCGGTCCAGCGTGGAATCAAAAAAAGCGCCAAAGGCCGTGACCCGCTGCTCGCGCCGCGCCACCTGACCATCCAGCATATCCAGAAACCCGGCCATGAAGATCACCGCGGCGGCGGACCGAAACATGCCTTCGGCAAAGAGCAGCGCCGCCCACAAGTTCACGAATAAGCCAAAGGCCGTGAGGACGTTGGGGTTGATGCCGGTCGCGGCGATCGCGTCGACAATCTTTTCCAGCAGCCAGCGGGAGCCGGCTCCTATGGAACGAGTAATCATGGAAAGGGGGTAGTCCCTGCCAGCGGGGGATGATATGTCATGCGGGGCACAGTCTCAAGCAGAAGCTCGATGGGTGACCTAGTACCTGGATAAATGACGAGAGGGCGCGGCGGCACCTGCTATGTGAGGAATTGCCGGGTATGGATCTATAGCGGAACAGCCGGAACGCTTAGAGTTCGCGATCCAAGGTTTTCGTCAGGTCGTCGTAATTGATCAGGCCCACGATGGTCTTGATTTTTCGGCCATCGCGGGAATAAAGCATGCTCGTCGGCAGCCCCAAAATGCCGCCAAACTTATCGGCGATTTTGTCGTTGCCCAAGAGAATGGGGTAGTCCATCGGATCGTGCTGTCCCTTGACGTCGAAGCGCTGCGCCTTAACCCAAGGCTCGACCACCTTCTTGCCATCGTCGTCCATGGCCACGCCCAGAATCACGAGCCCCTTCGGGCCGTATTTGTGATTGAACTCGATGAGCCAGGGAATTTCGGTTTTGCAAGGCTCGCACCAAGTGGCCCAGAAATTTACGAGCACCACTTTGCCTTTGTACTGATCGATGTTGATCGTAGAGCCGTCAACATTGGGGATCATGACGGAAGCCTCGGGCGCCGCGGCGCCGCTCGCGCCAGAAGACGCGTTCTGGCCCTCCTTCTGTTTGCAGCCGACCAGAGGCAAGAGAGCCAAAACTCCCACAATCATCAGGGCCGCTAAGAATCTTCCACGCATGGCGCGCGCTCCTTACTTTACGAAGACATTTAGAAGACTGAGTTTACCCGAAAGCCAAGTGAGGCGATTGAAGAAGATCAAATAGCCCACCGCCAAGAGCAAGGCCCCGCTACCGACTTCGACGGCATGGAGATGGCGACGGAAGCGCTGATAAAAGCGCAGAAATTGATTGATGCCCAAGGCCGTCAGTAGAAAAGGAATGGCTAATCCAGCGGAATAGAACGCCAGAAGCAAGACGCCGCGCCAAATGGTCTCGGAGGTCGCGGCCATAGCCAGCACGCCGGCGAGGATCGGCCCGATGCAGGGCGTCCAGCCAAATGCGAAAGCGAAGCCCAGCAGGAAGCCACTGAGCACGCCGGCAAAAGGCCCTGAATTACGCTCCTGCTGCGCTTGCCCACCCAGATTGCGGAAGTGGACGTCGCGATTAAGCCAGCGGGTCAGCATGGGGCCGACGAGAAAAATCAACGACACGGAAATCAGCTGCGCGGGGCCGAATCCCCAAATCTCGTCACCGCCCAGCCAGATCCACACCACGGCAGCGAGCGCCAGGAGGGCTCCTCCAATCAGCAAGCCGCCGCGGACGGGAATGCGTCCCAGCCAGCCGATCAGATGCAGGCCGAACAGCACAATAACGGCGCCAGCAAAGGGCGCAAGCAAGCTGCGATTGCGCACCAAAAATTGCCCGACGGCGCTAGCCGACGCGCCGAAGGTAATGAACACCACGGAAAAGCCGATCACGAATGCCAAAGAAGAGGTAAGCAGGCTGGAGCGTGGCCGTTCTCCTTGCCGCAACTGCTCAACGCCGATGCCCGAAAGCATGGAGATATAACCGGGCACCAGTGGAAGAACACACGGCGACAGGAATGAGATCAGGCCCGCCAGGAACGCCGCGAAGATGGAAATCTGCATGAAGCCATTATCTCCTAAATCGGGTCTGTGCTAAATCACCAGGGCGCAACCCAAGCGCCCATACAAGATGCTTCGCCTGGCTGATGAGATTGCCAAGAGTCAACACTGATTCATTTTTTGGAGGGGCGAAGCCGATTTTTTTCGCGAACGGCGAGCTGAGACTTATTTGGTATTGGGCTGATTGCCGAAATGGTGGCATGTGCCGAAATATGGGCGGAGCTTTTCGGCACGAACAAAAGCAGTCGGAGCTACGCACTGATAAGACGCGACTTATCTCGAGCGGCCCACGTAATTCCGTGGCCATGAAAGTGCATCTTCGTATTTGAGAAATATATGTTGAAGATATCCGTCAAAAACGAGGAACCCGGAAAACGGCTCTTGCTGGAAGTGGAGGGCCGTCTGGCTGGTCCCTGGGTTGGAGAACTCAGCCGCTGCTGGGAGACCGAACTCCAGCGAACGGCAGCCGCCGCGATTGTCGTGCGACTAGCCAACGTGAGCTTTGTGGATGAAACAGGAACGGATCTGCTTCGCAAGATATTTCAGGCTGGGGCGAAGCTCGAGGGCAGCGGCTGCATGGTCCGCGCCCTGATCGCGCAAATCACAGGCGCTCGGTTCCCAAATGGTGATTGCGAAGAGGAGAGCAAAAAACGAATGTCCGTAGAGTCAGGGGTAGGAGCCAAGGGGGAGTGAAATGAATACATATCAAGCGAAAGGCACCTCTACAGCCAACAACTACACCATCCAGCAGAACATCATCGATGAAGCAAAACTCGTTCGCGAAGCAATTGGCGGCGACCACGATGCTCTGGACATGCTGTTTGCTCAACACAGCCGGGCGCTATTTCAAACTGCGCTGAGGCTTCTTGGTAATGCCGAAGATGCCGAGGATGCCCTGCAGGAAGCCATGTTATCGGCCTATCGCAACCTGCCGCGATTCGAGGGCCGCTCGCAATTTTCCACGTGGATGACGAGAATCGTGATCAATGCGGCATTGATGCGGCGCCGCAGCAAGCGCGCGCATCCGGCGCTTTCGCTGGACGATTCAACCGACGACAAGACGCCGATGGTAGAGCGGTTTGCCGACGACCATCCCAGCCCGGAGCAGCTTTATGCCAGCACGGAGCTTTCCGAGCGGGTGAAGGAAAATCTGCAAGAGCTTTCGCCGTTATTGCGGAACGCCTTCGAGTTGCGCGAACTGGAAGGGCTATCGGCAGACGAAGCGGCCCGGGCGCTGGGCGTTTCGCGCAACACGCTGAAGGCACGGCTCTGGCGCGCGCGACAGCAACTGGCGGGCCGGTTGGGCGACGTTTTGCGCCGGGGCAGCCGGATCACCGAGAGCACCAGGCAGCTTGCACCGCGATTCCAGCCGGCCACGGGCGACTGACAAAAACCTCTCCATACCAAAATGGGCCGTGCGGGTATAGACTGCGGCGGATTGGCGAGGCGATTCAGCCTCGCATAGGAGTTAGCGCTTCTGCTCGTCTGACGAGCCGCTGCGAGCGGGCTTCGCAAGGGCTAGGGCAAGCGAACTGCCGTCAGGCTGAGCCGGCAAGTCAAATCACCAGGAATGCGGGGGCCCTTCAATGAGCGCTACATCGGCAGCGATACCTAATGCATTACCTCGAAGGATTCTGGGAAAAAGCGGCATAAGCGTTTCGGCCATAGGGCTCGGATGCATGGGGATGTCTGAGTTCTATGGCACGACCGATGACAACGAGTCGATCGCCACGATTCATCGAGCGTTGGATTTGGGCATGAACTTCCTCGATACCGCAGACGTTTACGGCCGCGGGCACAACGAGGAACTCGTGGGGCGCGCCTTGCGAGGACGGCGGGAGCAGGCCGTGCTCGCCACGAAATTCGGCAATGTGCGCGCGAGCGACGGCCGATGGATGGGCGTGAACGGACGGCCGGAATACGTGACCCAATCTTGCGAGGCGAGCCTGGGAAGGCTGGGAGTGGCGCACATCGATCTTTATTACCAGCACCGCGTCGATCCCGAGGTGCCGATCGAGGAGACCGTGGGGGCGATGGCCAAGCTGGTGCAACAGGGGAAGGTCCGGCATATCGGGCTTTCAGAAGCGAGCGCCAAAACCCTGAGGCGAGCCGCCGCCGTGCATCCAATCACGGCTTTGCAAAGCGAATACTCGCTTTGGACGCGCGATCCGGAAGGCGAAATCCTGGACACCTGCCGCGAGCTGGGGATCGGCTTCGTGGCCTACAGCCCCCTTGGCCGCGGATTTCTCACCGGCCGCTTCCAGAGCGAGCGAGATTTCGAGGCGGGAGACTACCGGCAGAATTCACCGCGCTTTCAGGGCGATAATCTCAGACGAAACCTAGCTATTGTGAAGAGCATAGAGGATCTGGCGTCGGAGAAGGGCTGCACGCCGGCACAATTGGCGCTGGCGTGGCTTTTGGCGCGTGGGCAGGATATTGTGCCCATCGCGGGCACGAAGAGGCGCAGCTATCTGGAGCAGAACGTTGGCGCGGTGCAGGTGCACCTGACCGCTGCCGATCTTGCACGCCTCGAACGCGCCGCGCCGCGTGGCGCGACGGCAGGAGCGCGCTACGTTCCCGAGGCCATGAAGCGCGTTAATATCTAATCGGGTCTTCGGTTCTGATTGTCATACTTAGTTTGTTTCCGCAACCCAAATGCATCGGAATCGGCATCCGCAGTGCTTCGCTCGCGCTTGTACGGGCCAGCGGCTAGGCGTATGCTTCGGCTAACAACCAAGGCGTTTGGACGCGAAGCCGCGACCGCGCCTGGCGCCATCCGCGAAACCCTCGGTTGAAAAGGAGGCCTTCATGCCTGCTGGGATGCTACACCGCGTTTCCCGCAAGACGATCGTAAGATTTCTCTTCGTGCTCGGAATCATGTGCAGCCTGCCTCTATTCGGGCAAGAGCCGGAACGAGGGCAGGCGAGGCAGAACGCCGCGCCGCGCCAAGGAGGAGCCGAGGGCGCGCGGGCATCTTCGGCGCCGGCCTTCATGAAAGTCGAGTGGGTGCAGCCGCCGGACCAGAAGGGGCAAGTTCCCGTGGTGCAGGCGAACATCGCGGACCCGAATCTCGAACTGAAGCAATACGGGCCGGCCGCGAAACAATTACTGACCTCCGGCACCGTAGGGAGCGAAACCACGCCCTTCACGGTGTGGTCGGGCGAGTGCGCGGGGCCTTTTGCGATTACCTTCAAACAGAAAAATAACTACGTGGACCTTAGCGGCCTGGGGCGCATTCGCTGGGTGATCAAAACGTCAGGGTTCCATGAAGTGCGGCCGGTGGTGAAGCTGGCGGACGGCACTCTGCTGGTGGGAGATCACACCGATGCTTCGGTACCCATGCTCGTGGAACGGGAATTCGCGCTCGCGGACGTGCGCTGGATCAAGCTGGATCCCAATCGAGCGGTGACGCTGGGGCTGAATGGCGGGGTGGCCAACCAAATTTGGGTGAACAATCCCGATCTCAGCAAGGTCGATGAGGTCGGGTTCGCCGACCTGATGCCCAGCAGCGGCCATGGCACGGGCGGATACATTCACCTGAGCACAATCGAGGTTTACGGCAAAGCCGTGCCGCGGGAAACGACCACGACGAGCCGCCGTAATTAGCGAGGGCACTCCTCAGAGAAGTTCGTGGGAGGCGAAGAAGTAGCCGGTTTCAAAAGCGGCAGTGTCGACGGCATCCGAACCGTGCGTGCAATTGTTCTGGATACTAGAGCCCAGGTCACGGCGGATGGAACCGGGCACGGCTTTGGCGGGGTCGTGGCGCCCATGGTCTCGCGCCAGCGCGCGATGGCACCGGGCGCTTCAAGCGCCATCACAACGATCTTCCCAGAGCTCATGAAGGCAGTGAGTTCGTCAAAAAATACCTTTCCGCGATGCACGGCGTAGAACCCCTCGGCCTCGGCCCGCGTGAGACGCAGAGATTTGATGGCGACGATGGAGAAGCCGGCGCGGTGAATGCGGGAAAGAATGTCACCGGCGAGGCCACGGCCGTGGCGTCCGGCTTGATGATAGCGAGCGTGCGTTCGAGCTTGGATTCAGCGGACAAGGATCTCTCCTAAAATTCGATTTGGGCACAACCAGGTGAGCAGCTATCGCGCGACGGATTTGCCGATTACACCCGCGAGGGTTCGGCCCATATCCGCGGGCTCTCGACGCAATGAATGCCGGCGGCAGCCATGACTTCGTATTTTTCCTTCGCGGTCCCCGTGCCGCCGCTGATGATGGCGCCGGCATGGCCCATGCGCCGGCCTGGCGGAGCCGTCTGGCCCGCGATAAAGCCGACCACCGGCTTGCGCACGTGCTCGCCAATGAACTCCGCCGCTTGCTTGCTCGGCATTGCCGCCGATTTCGCCGATCATGATGATGGCGTGCGTATCGGGGTCATCATTGAAAAGGCGAATGGCATCGAGGAATGAGGTGCCGATGATGGGATCGCCACCAATGCCGATGCAGGTGGATTGGCCGATGCCGAGATGGGTGAGTTGGTCGACGGCTTCATAGGTGAGCGTGCCGCTGCGGCTGACTACGCCGACGTTTCCCTGGCTGGTGAATCTGACCGGGCATGATGCCGATCTTGCATTTGCCCGGGGAGATAACGCCCGGGCAATTGGGGCCGATCAGTCGTGTCTCGCTGCCGCGAAGGGCGGCGGCGACGCGCACCATGTCGAGAGTGGGGACGCCTTCGGTGATGCAGACGACGAGCGGGACTCCGGCGTCGATAGCCTCGAGAATCGCGTCAGCAGCAAAGGGAGGCGGAACAAAAATAGCGGAGGCATCGGCGTGCGTCGTGCTGCACGGCCTCCGCGACAGTATTGAAACGGGCACCTCGTTGTGCAGCGTGCGCGCCCTTGCCGGGGGTGACGCCGGCCGACGACCTTGCGTGCCATAAGCGATCATCTGCCCGGCGTGGAAGGTCCCTCCCGGCCGGTGATGCCCTGAACGACGACACGAGTCATTCTCGTTTACCAGAATGCTCACTGCGCACCTCCCGCGAGGCGCACGGCTTTTTCGGCGCCGTCCTTCATGTCCTCGGCAATGGTGAAGTTCAATCCCGAATCGCGCAGAATCTGGCGGCCCTGCTCCACATTGGTGCCTTCCATGCGCACGACTACAGGCAGCTTCATTTGCAATTCGCGGGCGGCGGCGACGACGCCGGTGGCGAGAACGTCGCAACGCAGGATGCCTCCGAAAATGTTGATGAAGACGCCGCGGACTTCGTTATCGCTGAGTAAGGATTTTGAAGGCGCTCTTGATTTGTCGGCGATTAGCGCCGCCACCGACGTCAAGGAAGTTGGCCGGGGCGCCGCCAGCGAGCTTGATGATATCCATGGTGGCCATGGCCAGGCCCGCGCCGTTGACCATGCAGCCGACGGTGCCATCGAGCTTGATGTAGTTGAGCTTGTAGTTGGAGGCTTCGACTTCGAGCGGGTCTTCCTCGTCCAGATCGCGCAGCTCCAAAAGATCCTTGTGGCGATAAAGGGCGTTGTCGTCCAGAGTTCACCTTGGCGTCGAGGGCGATGAGGCGGCCATCGCCGGTGACCACGAGCGGATTGATTTCGCGCGAGCGAGCAGTCCGTTTCGATGAAAGCGCGATAGAGCGATTGAAGAAACGGCACGGCGGCCTGGGCACTGCTTCCGCGGCGAGGCCGAGGCCGAACGCGAGCTTGCGGCATGTAGGGCTGCAGGCCGATGGCCGGGACGGACCGTTTCGCGCAGGATGGCGGCAGGATTCTTGTGCGCGACTTCCTCGATCTCCATGCCGCCGGCAGAGCTGGCCATGATCACGGAGCTCGACGGCACGGTCCACCAGAATGCTGAGATAGAGTTCGCGCTTGATATCGAGGCCTTCTTCAATCAGCAGCCGACGCACGATGCGGCCGCCGGGACCGGTTTGCGGCGTGACCAGCGTTCATTCCCAGAATCTTTGCAGGCGAGCAGCGCGGCTTCGTCAGCGGACGCGCCAACTTCACGCCACCGCCTTTGCCGCGGCCCCCGGCGTGAATTTGCGCCTTTACCACGACAACGGCGTGGCGACTTCTGGGCGACCTCGCGCGCCTCTTCGGCGGCTGGTCACCATCTCACCGCGCGGCGTGGGAACGCCGAAGCGGCGAAGAATCTCTTTAGCCTGATACTCGTGAATTTCATATGCGATATGAGTTGGGTGAGACCCTTTCGATTTATGACCGACCGATTTATGACCGATGGTTGATGCGCCAATGTTCTGCGCCGGGCCGCGGGCAGCCCGGACTCCAGCGGATGCGAACCACTCATGCCGCGAAGTGTAGTTCGTCCGAAGTCGGGCAAGTTTACTCTGAAGGTGGCGGGGCGAGCAAGGGTGTGCCGATCAAAGCCGGATGAACGTACTTAGTTTCGATCGTGTGATTTGAGCACAAATGATCGCCGAGTCGTTGCGCAAAGCTGAGGTAGGGACCGATCTTTCCGTGCAAGAGGCGGAAGAAGTGATGAACGAGCTGCTCGAAGGGCGCCTTGAGCAGGAGCAGATCGTGGGCCTGCTGACTTCCCTGCGAGCCAAAGGCGAAGCGGTGGAGGAGTTAGTAGGATTTGCGCGGGCGATGCGGCGGCACCTGCCCCATCTTAACGCCCAGGCGCAGCTCTCCGCCGCTGGTGGACACCTGCGGGACGGGCGGCGATGGAGGCGGCACGTTTAACGTATCCACCGCGGCGGCACTGGTGGTGGCGGGCGCCGGGGTGCGCGTGGCCAAGCACGGCAACCGCTCGGTCAGTTCGCGCTGCGGGTCGGCGGACGTCCTCGAAGCGCTGGGCGTGAAGATCGATATTGAACCGCAGCGCGCGCTCGCGGCCATCGATACGGTAGGAATCGGGTTTCTCTTTGCGCCGACGATGCATACGGCCATGCGGCATGCACCGCGGCACGGCGTGAAGCCGGGGGACGCACCGTTTTCAATCTGCTGGGGCCACTGACAAATCCAGCGGGGCTACGGCACAAGTAATCGGGGTGCCGGCGCAGTGCTGGTGGAAAAATTGGGCCGCGCTCTTGCCGAACTCGGGACGCTACACGCTTTCGTGGTGCATGGCGTGGACGGAATCGACGAGATTTCGCTCAGCGATGAAACGGAAGTGGCGGAGGTGCGACCACGCTCCGTACAGCGCTATCGCATCAAGCCGGAGGATTTCGGGGTTGCGGCGGCGCGACGCGAAGAACTGGCCGGCGGCGATGCCGCCGCGAATGCCAAGATCATCCGCGGGATTCTAGAAGGCGAGCGCGGGCCCAGGCGGGATTTCGTGTGCATTAATGCGGCGGCGGCGATGGTGGCCGCAGAGCGCGCCGCGAATTTTAGAGAGGGTACGAACTTAGCGGCGAAAGCGATCGATTCGGGCTGCGCAAGGGCGAAACTCGAGGCCCTGATCGACTTTTCGCGCGCGTAAACTTGGTCACGTCAGTTGGGATATCCCCGAAGAGAGCTTCCCCGGAAACTCCTCCAGGACACGAAAAGCGTGCTTCGCTTCCCTCAGAATCACACATCCTTAATTACAGTGAGAGGAAATTGCGGAGCATTTCCATGCCGACTTCGGTAAGCACGGATTCGGGATGGAACTGCACGCCTTCGAGGGGCAACTTGCGATGGCGCAGGCCCATGATGAGGCCATCGGTCTCGGCGGAGATTTCCAACTCGCGGGGCAGGCCCTTCTTTTGCACGATGAGCGAATGGTAGCGAGTAGCCACAAAGTCCTGCGGCAATTTTCGGAAGATGGTCTTGCTATCGTGATGGATGCGGCTGGTCTTGCCGTGCATCAGCGCCGGGGCACGAACGACCTTGCCACCGAAGGCATAGCCAATGGCCTGATGACCGAGGCAGACGCCGAGGATGGGGATTTTGCCAGTGAATTCACGAATGACGTCGATGCAAATGCCGGCATTCTGGGGTTCGCCCGGGCCGGGGGAGATGACGATGCGCTCGGGTTTTTTGGCAGCGATTTGATCGACAGTGATCTGGTCGTTGCGGCGGACTTCCAATTTTTCGCCTAGCTGGCCGAGGAACTGCGCCAGGTTATAGGTAAACGAATCGTAGTTGTCGATCAGCAGGATCATAAACCTACACGCCAGATGGGGCGTTTCCGCCCGTGGAAGCGAAATACAAGGTTACGGCATTCGGGCGAAAACGCAAAAAACCGCGCTCGCGAGCGGCGAGAGCACGCGACGAGGGCAGCTACTTGGTGCGCGAGGACTTACGCGCCGGACGGGAGCGGCGCTTTTCCTTACGGCGCGAGGCGGGTTGGCCAGCGTTATGCGCCACTTCGAGGGCAGCGATCAGAGCGCGCGCTTTGTTGACGGTCTCCTGATATTCGCGCTGCGGCACGGAATCGGCAACCAGTCCGGCGCCGGCTTGAACGCTGGCGAGTCCTTTTTTCACGACCATGGTGCGAATGGCGATGCAGGAGTCGAGATTGCCGGAAAAGTCGAGATAAAGAATGGCGCCGGCGTAGATACCGCGGCGGGTGGGTTCGAGCTCGTCGATAATTTCCATGGCGCGGACCTTGGGCGCACCCGAGACGGTTCCCGCGGGGAAGCAGGCAGCGAGCGCGTCAATACAATCCACGTCGGGCCGGAGGCGGCTGCGGAGCGTGGAGACCAGATGCATAACGTGGGAGTAGTATTCGACGAACTCCAGGCGTTCTACACGCACCGAACCGTATTCAGACACGCGGCCGAGATCATTGCGGCCGAGATCGACCAGCATGATGTGTTCGGCGCGCTCCTTAGGATCGGCGGCGAGTTCTGCGGCTAAGCGCTGATCCTCGGCTTCGTCTTTGCCACGGGGGCGTGTTCCGGCGATGGGCCGGTAAAAGGCTTCCCGGTCCTGAACTTTGAGCAAGAGTTCCGGCGAGCTTCCGACAATCGCGGTATCACCCAGCTTCAGAAAATACATGTATGGCGAAGGATTGAGAACGCGAAGGGCGCGATAAATATCGAAGGGATTGGCGGCCGTTCGCGCGGAGAAGCGCTGGCTGACGACCACCTGGAAGACATCGCCGGCGCGAATGTACTCTTTCGATTTGCGGACGGCGGCGAGAAACTGGGATCGCTTGAAGTTAGAGCCCACCCGCAATGGGGCGGCGCGGCGCGAGGGTTTGCGAGGGCCGTCGTCGAGGGGCGTCTCGAGACGACGGCGGGTCTCGGCAATTTCGCGCACAGCGGCGCGATATTTTGAGCGCAGGCTGCCGGGACCTTCGGTGAAGACGTTGCGGACAACCCAGACGCGATGGCGAACGTGATCAAAAACGACCAGGCCCAGATAAAACATCATTACGGCATCTTCCGTGCCGAGATCATTTTGGGAGCGGTCTGGAATGCGCTCAAAAAGGCGCACCATGTCGTAGGCAAAGTAGCCGATGGCACCGGCCACGAGCGGGGGAAGACCGGGCACGCGAACCGGCCGATAGCGCTGAATGCGATTACGGAGGAAGTCGAGGGGATTCGATTGTACCCAGGAGACACGGCTCTCCGATTCCAGGACGCAGGCTCCGTTGACGTAGCGAAACACTTCGGCAGGATTGGCGCCGACGAACGTGTAGCGGGCGATTTTTTCGCCGCCCTCCACGCTTTCGAGCAGGCAGGCATATCGGGCGTGGCGCGCGAGCCGCAGGTAGGCGCCGACGGGGGTTAGAAGATCGGCCGTAAAGGTTTCGTAGACAGGAACGAGATTGCCTTGGCGGGCCAGGCGGGAAAAACTCTGAAAATCGGGCTCGATCATCTGCGGGAGGATTGCTCTTCCTTCTGCAACGCGGCGACAACCACTCGGCGCATGACCGACTGAGGTGCGGGTTCGTCCATCCACAACTGCCATTGCGCAATCCCTTGAGCCAGAAACATGTCCACTCCCGAAATAATGGCGATTCCGCGGCTTTTCGCGCGGCGCAGTAACTCCGTCTTCAGCGGCCGATAGATCAAGTCCATTACCAAGCGGCAATTCAATTCGCCACTCTCGAGGGGCGAGCCGCCATGAGGATGCATCCCAACGGGGGTGCAATTCACGATGGCGTCAAACGACTGCCGCCGCAGCCCGCGGCGATCGATAACTTCACCGCCGACCGACCGCGCCAAAGCGCGCGCCCGTTGCGGACGACGCGCACAGACGCTTACGGCAGCGCCCGCGCGGGCTAATGCAAAAGCCGCAGCGCGGGCCGAGCCTCCGGCGCCGAGCAGCAGAACGCGGCTAGAGGCGAGCGGCAGGCGCTTTTCAATCGCCCCGCAGGACGCCGACGAAATCCGTATTGTAACCGCAGAGCTTGCCCGCGCGCACGACGACTGTGTTTACGGCGCCAATTTCAGCCGCGAGAGGATCGCAGTCGTCGAGATAACGCAGAATGCGCTCCTTGTGCGGAATGGTCACGCTGAAGCCGGCGATTCCGAAGGGCTTGATGGCAGCGATGAAATCCCGAAGGCTTTGGACACGAAAGGGAAGGTAAAGGGCGTCTTTCTTGCGGGCGGCAAAGCCGGCGTTGTGCATCAACGGGGAGAGCGAATGGGCGACAGGATCTGCGATGACGCCGTAAACCGCGGTCCGCGGATGGATTCCAGCCGAACGGCCAAAACGACGCCTCAGGCGATAGACGCGCTCGATTTCATCGAATGCGATCTGGCCAGGAGCCGTGGCCTGGCTCACGGGCGCGTAAGCGAGCGCACTACCCTGGCGAAGCGCCAGAATGCGCGCCGCCAGCATCTCGTCTCCCATTGGGATAGCGACCAAGTAACGCCTGCCGCCTACCAGCTTTAATAAGCGGCGGACCTCGGCCAGGGAGTGACACGCAGCGGCAAGTTTTATTGCGTCACCTTTACACGCTTCGAGGTTCGTCACGAGAGGGGCCAAATTTTCAGGCAAACGGCGGAAATTATGCGCCGAGACGAGCACGCGCGAAGGCGCCAGATTGCTTCTCAACAGTGCGGGGACAAACTGCTCGGCGGTTTCGATTTCGACGTCGCACCAACTACAGCCGGCTTCGACGGCGCGCCTGAGAATGGCGATTTCCGCCTCTATACTGCCTTTGAACCGCCCCCCGGCAGGAAGGCGCCGGCACGTGGCGATCAGTATGGGCTTCCGTGGCTGGCACGCGACCCAGCTTAGAAGAGCGTCTATCTGCGCCCGGCCAGCCAGGAAATCCAGCCGCAGTTCGATGACGCGTGCCTTTGCAGTGTTCTTCGCCACTCGGAGTTGCTCGATAGCGGCGGCGGCGCTTCTGGCTGCCACAACCGCGCACAGGCGATCCGGGCCAAAGATTTCGGCCGGGCGGACCCCGCTTGCAATACCGAAGGAGTACAAGCCGGTAGATCCGGCGTGGAGTGCACGGGCGGCAAGGATGCGGGCGATGCAAGCCTCCTGAGTCGAGGGCTACTATCATGCGGTATCGAATGTGTAAAGCAAGGGTCGAGAGCAGCTTGACCGGTTCTAGTACCAGCTGTTAATTTCGTTCTGCGGGATGTAGTTCGCACGGAAGGCCCCAGACGAACTCGACGAGGAGCACGAAAATGATGCGGCGATTGTTCTATTCACTTGTATTTACAGGGCTTATGGTTTCAGCGGTGCGGGCCCAACAGGCGCCGGTGACAGCGGAAGAAAACCAGGTCTATTGCAGCGGCATTGTCACGCCAGAGCCGGTTCCGGCCAACACTTACATCATCTCCGGAGGCGATTCTTATTTTCGGGTCACTTTCAGCGACCATAAGCTCATTTTCATTAACAAAGGGGCATCACAAGGGGTAAAGGTCGGTGACGAATTCCAGGTGATTCGCCCGGTGAGTGGCGATCCCGTCAGATACGAGTGGTTCAAAGATCAGAATAAGCTGCTGAAGGCGATGGGCACGACCTATGAAGACGAGGGGCGCGTCCGTGTGGTCAATGTGCAGCAAAATATCTCCACGGCCGAAGTAGTTTTTTCCTGCAGCTATGTGCAGCGCGGAGATCTGGCGGTGCCATTCACTCCCCGTCCGGCTCCCGCGCTGAAGTCCGCAGAGGGCTTCGACATGTTCGCGCCGCCAAGCGGCAAAGCGAAAGCAATGATCGTGACGACCAGGTACTTTGGCGAGCTGGGAGGGGAAGGCAGAATCGCCTATGTAAACCTGGGCAGCGCACAAGGCATAAAGGTCGGCGACTACTTCCGCGTCTTCCGTTTTGAGGGGAATGACCGCGAAACTGAATTTCAGACGCCGCATGTTGCGTACCAAATTTTTGGATTTGGCACAACACCACGACCTTATACCAGCGCGGAACTGCCACGTAACGTTCTTGGCGAAGGAGTCGTGTTGCGGGTGAGCAAGAACGCGGCCACGGTGCTGATTACACTAAGCAAAACCCAGATGTATCCGGGCGATTACGTCGAACTCGAATAGCTTCTTAACCTGGGAGATTTCCAACGGCCCGCCGGAGATTCGGGCGGGCCTTTGCTTTAGATGCGAATCGGCTCCTCTGCCGGAGCGATAAGACTAGCTTCGGAAAAGACGTCAGCTCTGAAAGTGAAGAGTTTCGTTTCAGAATCGCGCCAGGCATCCAACGGGAGCCCCGCCTTACGGCAGCCCTCTTCGAGAAATCGTTCCGCAGACCAATACCGTTCCACGGCGACCTGCGGCAATAGCAGACCGCGATTGGCGTCGCGGATAACCAGAATTCCATGCACGCCCACCTGAATCTGTTCGGGCGACAGCGACCGCAACTCAGAGAGTACGGAAATCTCAATCTGCAGCCCGGCCATCTCTTCGTTGCCAACGGGCCTAAAGCGAGGGTCTTGTAGCGCAGCACTGATGGCACACTGCACAACTGTCTCCGCCAGGGTATTGTCGGAAGAAGTGCGGCCGATGCACCCCCGCAGCTTTCCATTGCAGCGCACGGAAACGAAAGCTGCCCCGGGCTCAGCCAAGCGGCCCGACGGCGGCGGCAGATCAGGAAAATCCAGATGGAAGACGACGTCGGATATGGCCTGACGGGCAAGCGCAAGGAGGGCGCATCGATCTTCGTCGGAAAGCCGAAAATCAGAGCGTGGGAGCATTCTGCGTTTTTCCACGGCGCTCCAGCAGTCTCAGATGGCGCTTTTGCTTGACGCGGTCGTCCACATGGCTCCAGAACTTCGAGAAGTATTGAAAAGCGGAGGCCACGGCGCTCATCACCACCAGCCACACCAGGATCACGCCCAGAGGACGCACTTCGGTGTGTTTAGCTCCCAGAATCACCGCGCAGACGGCGATCACCTGGAGCACCATCTTCGTTTTCCCCAAGGCAGAGGCGGGAATCGTGAATCCTTCAGCGGAAGCGATATTACGAAGCCCTAATACCGTAATCTCTCGGCCAATGATGATGACTACCATCCAGCCGGGAACCAGCTGCATCTGCACCAAGGAAATAAAAGCAGCGGAGATCAGGAGCTTGTCGGCGATCGGGTCGAGAAGAATGCCCAGGGTGGTCACCTGCTCACGCCGCCGCGCGTAGAACCCATCCGCCCAATCCGTGGCTGCGGCGAGCAATAGGATCAGGACACCCCACACCGCGAAATTCATGGGCACGCTCAGAAATACGACATTGGGCTGGCGCGTGAGCAGCACAACAACCAGAAGCGGTATGAAAAAGATGCGCAGGATGGTGAGGCTGTTTGGAAGGTTCATGAAGCACACGGGCCAAGCACGTCCGTTAGAGACATCCGAAGGACGCGTCAACCCAGTCTGAATGCCACCTCACTATAGTCTGGCAACGATGGGCAGTCAACGAAGCTGATGGGCAACACGGCACCAGACGGCGCCCTATTTCAGCCTCGTTCAGGACACATCGTGCGGTATCCAAATTGTCAACAAAACTGAGACGCCGCTCAAAGCCGCTAAAGAAGCCCGGAATCGTACTATTACGGGCATGTTAATCCGCCCTGGCAGGCAAAAAAGGCCGGAAACCTGTGGATTTCTGTGTGGAAATCGAAGATTACTCTCGAGTTAATGCGACTGGAGTTGATACCCGAAGGACTCCCTTCTGGGCCTTGGATCCACCGTAACTCACACACAACACATAAGATCCGTCTAGCAACGGGCCCGGGGCCTCCTTCGGCGAGCCAAAACTTCGCGATCATTTGCGCAAGGCGATTTGCACAGAAGTACAGCAATACCCCGACCCAACTCCATTGCCTTTAATCAAATAGAAATACTACCACGCCACGGCTTGAGAGCCTGTTAGGGCTCGGAAAACGGCTCCAGATGCAGCAGCCGCACGAGCGATGCGGGCAGCTCAGCATCGATGACCATCTGCGAATCGCGCAGTTCGCTCTTCAGGACGCGTCCGAGGCCGTGCACGAGGGCCAATTTGCGACCTTCCGCAACAGGCAGCGAAAAGTGCAGCCGCTGTATAGGATCGACAGCGATGTTTTCGTCAACGCGCCGGAGCAGTTCATCGAGGCCCGTGCCTTCGAGCGCAGAGACGTAGACATTTCCGTTGGCCGGGGAGAGTGCGTTGCGGGTCTCGCTATCCAATCTGTCGATTTTATTGAAGACGCGCAGACGAGGCCGATCGTTCACTCCGAGCTGAGCCAAAACCTTTTCCACCTCAGCATCCTGCTCGGGATGGTGGGAATTGGAAACATCGGTGACATGAAGAATCAAGGCCGCCTGCTGAACTTCTTCGAGCGTGGCGCGGAATGCGGCGAGCAGCCCTTTCGGCAGGTCGCGAATGAAGCCGACTGTATCGGAAAAAAGAACGCGACGATTCGAGGGAAGGCGAACGGCACGGACGGTGGGATCGAGCGTGGCAAACATTTTCGAGGAAACCACGACGTCGGCCCGGCTGAGCGCGTTAAAAAGAGTGGATTTACCGGCGTTCGTGTAACCCACAAGCGCGACCGTTCCCAGGGGCACTGACTGACGGGCGCTTCGACGCAGAGATCGCTGCCGCCGCAAAGTTTCAATGGCAGCGCCGACTCGACGTACCCGATCGCGAATGCGACGGCGGTCGGTCTCCAGTTTCTGTTCGCCAGGACCGCGGGTTCCGATACCACCGCCGAGCCGGGAAAGCTCAGGTTCGGCACCAGCGAGCCTTGGCAGAAGATAATTCAGCTGAGCCAACTCGACTTGCAACTGCCCTTCGCGGCTGCGCGCGTGCCGCGCGAAAATGTCCAGAATCAGCTGCGTGCGATCAATTACGCGACGGTCTGCTCCCCGCTCCAGATTACGCTGCTGCACGGGGGTGAGCTCGCGGTCGAAGATAATCAAGGGCGCCTTGCGCGCGTTGGCTTCGGCCCGGATTTCCTCCAGCTTGCCTCGTCCCACGACGCTTGCGGGATCGATAGCGTCACGCATCTGAAGAATGCTGCCGGCAACAATGGCTCCTGCGCTGCGCGCCAACTCAGCGAGTTCCTGAAGGGACTCGCGAGCAATCTCATCGGATCCATGGCCGGGAACGTGAGGCGCGCGCTTCAAACCGAGTCCGACCAAAAGCGCTCGTTCCCGGAGGTCGGTTGGCCTAGTCGTCTTCATATAGAGAAGAAAAACGAGGCCGCCGAGATTGTGCTGTAAATTCCCATCTGGGGTCTATTATACCGCGTCGAGCGTGCCCGATTGGTCAGTCCGCAAAGAGTTCAAGAGACCTTCCAGATATTCCAGAACTGCTGAGATCGTCTCTGGCGCATCGCCAAAACCTGCGAACCAATGGGTGCCTGGCTCCCGCCGGAACCAAGTGAGTTGGCGTTTGGCATAGCGGCGCGTGGCCTGGGCGATTGCCTGGGTGGCGCTCGCGAGCGGCTGGCCAGCGGCGGCGCAAACGCTTAGCTCGCGATATCCGATGAATTCGAAAGGCTTGGCCGTGGCCAGCGCCCCTTCGGCGATCAAATCGGCAACTTCTTCGCCCCAGCCGCGATCAAGCATGGTGGAAACACGCCGTTCGATACGCTGATAAAGGGCCTGGCGGGGAGGATTGAGTCCGACCTTCAATACCGTATAACCCTGCAAGCCTCGGCGGCCGGCCCGATGCACCTCGCTCAAAGGCATCCCTGCCAATAAGCACACTTCCAGGGCGCGCACGAGCTTTTGATGATCGTTCGATGAGATACGCACCGCCGCCGCGGGATCAAGCCGGCGAAGAATCCTGTGTAAGGACTCGGGGCCGCGGCGCGCCTGCATGGCATTCAGCCTGGCACGCAGCCGATCCGATCGCGGGGGCGCATCGGCCAAACCTTCAACCAAGGCGCGGAAGTAGAGACCGGTGCCGACGGTGAAAATCGGCATACGCCGGCGACGGCGCAAATCCGCAAGCACTTCCACAGCGCGATTGCGATATTCACCCGCGGTAAAAACCTCAGCGGGCGAAACAACGTCGATCATGTGATGAGGGATGCCACGGCGCTCTGCCGCAGCCAGCTTGGCCGTGCCAATATCAAATCCACGATAGACCTGAGTCGAGTCACAAGCGACCACCTCGCCCTCCAATTTCTCGGCCAAAGCGATGGCAAGCGCCGATTTGCCGGAAGCCGTGGGACCCATAATCGCGACGAGCGGGACGGGGGACGACTGGATGAAATCTTTTGCCGGTGCTGACGAAGGCATGTCCTGGGTATCGGCAGAAGTTATCGGAGCAATCAAATCAGTTTCCAGTAGCGGATCAGTAGATAAAGAAGGAACAGCGCGCCTAAGAAGAGCGAGCCGAAGGCCTGAGCTTCGCGGGGCTTCACGAGCGTTTCACTGGGCGTAGCTCAAGGGCAAATTGTACAGAAAGATAAAGCGCAACTCGATAAATGGGCCGCTAAAGGCGGGAGGCAAAGGCTCAAAGGGAGAGGACGTAGCGAATCGCAGAGTATGCGGCGCGATCGAGCGGCTCCTTGCCCGAAGAGCTCTCCTGCACAGGGTCAGCATCAGGCACGACACCGTTGCTCATAATCTTAAATCGCAAGGTCACCCTACCCTTTTCCCCTAAGTTTACCGATTCCGGCATTACGGCGTACCAGTTGAGTTTCACCCTCTCGAGTACACGCTGCAGATAACTGTTGAAGTCCACACCCTGGTCGGGCGTGAGCATCTGCAAGCCACCGTACGCTTGACCGCCGCCCCCGCCTCCGCCACCCGGATAACTCTGCCCACGACTGGCTGGGAGCCGCCCGCCAAAGCCCTGAAGGCCGCTGCCCGAGCTCTCATGCGATTGCTGCGCGGATTGGTCAAGCGTTTTCCCGGGCGAAAACATCTGCGGCAAAATCAAATGATTTTCAGCCTCAGTTTGAGGCTGTGGCTTGGGAGTATCAGAGCGGGTGTCAGCTTGCTGCTGTTGCGCCTGCGGCTGCGGCTTGGGAGCCGCGGGCAAGTCCGGCGGCGGCTGGACGGGCGTGTCGCGCACGGTCGGCGACTTTGGCGCAGGTAATGGCTGGGGCATAACCGGAGGCGCCATCTGACGCAAGATGCGCGGATCGATACGCACCGCGGGAGTCCGCGGGGCCGGCGTGGGGGGCAAACCCCTCACGTCCGGAGGCATATAGATGAAACTCAGTTGCTGCCGGGCCAGATCGATTTGCGCCTGCGTCGGCGGCTTATATTGGAAGACCTGGATCAACAACAAGATGAAGAGGACGTGAAAAACGATCGATCCACTGCGGCCGAGCCAATTCCAATCTCGAGGCGGCGTTTCCACCGGCGCGACCATCAAGTTCACGTCTCCGGTGGTAAAAACGTCGGGCTTGAGGAGATCGGGCAACTCGTAAGCGGAGACCAGACCCTTGGCCTCGAGTTCGACAATGGGCAAGGCCATCGGTACGGTAACGCGTTGATCCATGACAGTCACGGGCGCGTAGCCCGGATGAACCATATCGGGAGCAAACGGCGTAGCCGGCGTATCTCGAGGCACGACAACACGCGAGGCAAGGACGTCGAGAGGCAGATGCGCAGGAATGTCGCTGTGGGTCTGGAGATCCGCGCGCGGCAGATTGGCGGCAACGACGGTGCGTTCGTCGAGCAGGGTCGTAAGCCGGCGGGGAGGCGCCGCATCCGCTCTTTCGGGAGCGGGGCGCACGTCGCGGGGAACGAGGATTCGCGGAATCATCAATTTTCTCGTGGGGGTAGGAAGGCATCCACTTGGACGCGTTGATTGTGCTCCAGGATGCCCGCCATCACCCGGTCAGCCAGTTCGAGCGCACGGAGTCCCGCGCGGCCATCAATCAGCGGAGCCGTGCGATGGCGAACTGCGTCCACGAAGGCGCGTAGTTCAGCGGCCAGCGGCTCCTCTTGCCGCGCGGGTATCGGTTCGAAGTCAAATTCCGGCTGGGGAGCGGGGCGAAGAACGCGAACGCGGAGCACATCCTGCCGCGCGTAATCCAGGGAAATATATTCGTGCTCCTGGAAGAAGCGAAGCTTGCGAACCCGTTCGGTGGAGACGCGGCTGGCGGTTAAATTGGCCACGGCGCCAGAAGCAAATTGCAAGCGAGCGTGGGCGATATCGACCTTATCCGTGATCACGGGAATTCCGAGCGCGTGAATCGATGTCACCGGAGAGTCAGCCAGCGTGAGCAAAATATCGAGGTCGTGAATCATCACGTCGTATACCACGTCGATATCGAGACTGCGTGGGCTGAATACGCCTAACCGATGTACCTCAAAATATAGAGGTTCCTTTATGACGGGTAAGACCGCCTGGAAAGCCGGGTTAAAGCGTTCCAGATGCCCGATCTGTAGCACGCGAGCGTATCGGCGAGCGGCATCGATGAGCAATTCGGCCTCGGAAACCGAAGCTGCGATCGGTTTTTCGACCAACACATCAATTCCCTGCCCCAGCAACAAGCAGCCTACGTGGGCATGCTCGCGGGTGGGCACGGCAACGCTTACGGCATCCACTCTGCCCCCCAGCGATTCCAGGTTGGGGAGCGCCTGCGTGGCGAATTCGGCGGCGATACTGCGAGCGCGTTCAAAATCAGAATCCACGACCCCAACGAGTTCCACCCCTTCGAGCTGGCGGTAAACGCGGGCATGGTTGCGTCCAAAATCGCCGACGCCAACCACGGCCACTCGAACGCTCCGGTCGCTCATCCGGATTTCGCTCCGGACGCGTTATCCGGTTCGCCTTGCGGCGCTTCGCCCTTCATGTCGGGCGCAAAGGCTTGCATGGCAATGCCGGCTTCATTAGCGGCATCGATGAGTCGCGGACGATCGAAAAGCAACGTGCGGCCGGCATCTATGGCGAGCGCGGTGACCCGCGAAGCCCTCATGAGTTCGACGGTTCGGAGACCGACAACGGGTACATCAAAACGCATGTCCTGGCGAGGCTTGGCCACTTTCACGACGACAAGGGGTTTGCCGCAAACGAGCCGAGCCGCGCGTTCAATGGTTTCGTCGGTTCCCTCCATGGCCTCGACAGCCACGCAAGCACGATCGCTGATGACGACTGTCTGGCCTAAATCGAGGGCTGCAACATGACGCGCGATCTCGCGGCCGTAAGCAATATCGGCCGATTCGCGGGGATCGGGACCGCGGCGCGTAAGAACGCCGGCCTCGGGCAAAAGCGGCTTCAAAAAAGTCGTCGAATCCACGAGTTGAATGCCTTCCTCTTCGAGCACGCGGGCCACCGCGCCAATCAACGAGTCGGTGTTCTTTCTGGGCAGCGAGAATATCAGCTTGGCCAGCTTCCAGTCCGGACGAATGGCGCTAAAAATTTTCGTGTGTTTCACCTGGCCGGCCATAACGGCCCGCGTAACACGTTCCTGATGTAGCAGTTCGAGAGTGCGGCTCAGTTCTCCGAGGCTCACCCAATGGAGCCGCTTGGCAACCTGCTCCAGCTCCGGGGAAGCCTCCTCACGCAAAGCAATCACGGCCATTTCGATTCCCTGACTGCGCGCGGCTTCGAGCACCAGGAAGGGGAAGCGACCGTTCCCAGCGATCAAACCCCATTCTCCGGGAAGGGTTGCGGCTGTTGGGAGCATGTTTCGAAGAAAAACCCCTACTTGGTTACACCGCGATCGGCCGACTCCACGAAGCGCAGCAATTCGGCGATATCAACGGAGCCGTTGAGCGTGAGCCGCATCTGTTCGAGGGCTTGGGTGGTATTGAGCTTCGAGTTCAACAGAAGGCGATAGGCACTCTCAATGGCCCGGATTCGTTCGGTGCTGAAGCCACGGCGCTCCAGCCCGACGCTATTAACCCCGTAACAGCGCGTCTGGCGTTCGGTGACGACCATGCAGAATGGCGCCACATCTTGGGTAATCACGGTCGAGGCGCCTACATAGGCAAAACGGCCCACTCGGCAAAACTGATGGACCGGGGAAAACGCGCCAATCGTGGCGTAGTCCTCGACCGTGACGTGGCCAGCCAGCGTGGCGCTATTGGCAAAAATTGTATGGCTGCCAACGACACAATCGTGGGCCACATGTGCTTGGGCCATGAATAGATTGTCGCTGGCAATGCGCGTAACTCCACCGCCCTGGACCGTTCCCCGGCTCACTGTCACGCCCTCGCGAAATACGTTGCGATCGCCGATATCGAGACGGGTTCGCTCACCAGCGTACTTTAGATCCTGGGGATCGCCGCCGATACAGCAAAAGGAATGCAGCACGTTAGCACGACCCAGGCGGGCGGGGCCGTTTACCACTGCATGGGGGTGAAGAACGCAGTCTTCGCCCAATTCCACATCGTCGCCGACAACGGCATAGGCCCCGATGCGTACTCCAGACGCTAATCGCGCGCCCGCGGAAACCATCGCCCGGAGATCGACTCCCTGCGTGGCTCCATTTTTCGCTTCGCCCATGCTCAACGTCCCGCCACGCCGGCCGACTGGGCGGCCGTGGGAATCTCGACCGGGTCACGGTCCACCATCTTGCACATTAAGACCGCCTCGGCAGCGTGTTCGCCATTGACGCTGGCAATCCCGCGCAATTTGCAGAAATTGCCGCGCCAGGAAACCACGGCAACTTCGAGGCGCAATTGCTCTCCGGGAACTACCGGCCGGCGGAAACGCGCGTCGTCGACGGCGACAAAGTAAAGCAGCTTATTTTCCCGGTCGGGAACTTCCTGCAAAAGCAACAATCCGCCGGTCTGGGCCATGGCTTCAATGATCAAAACACCGGGCATGATCGGCTTTCCAGGGAAATGGCCCTGGAAGAAACTTTCGTTGATGCTTACGTTTTTGACTCCGACAATGCGCTTGAATCGCTCCATTTCCAGGATGGCGTCGACCATCAGGAAAGGATAACGATGTGGCAGGATTTTCTGGATCTCATTGGTGTCCAGAATCATCAGGTCCTCAATTCCGGCGAGAGGCCGCACGACACGCAAAAAGCAATCAAGGCATTATAAGCGAAGGAAGGAGGCGCGGGAACCGCATTGCCGCCGAAAACGGCGGCTGTTAGCATACGCTAGCCGTGAACAAGAACGAGAAGTTATCGCAAATACTGGGGTTTTTGCAAAGTCGCGGACCGGCAATGGAGCGTTTACTTAAACGCTTCGTGCGCTGCGAATCGCCCACCGATGATAAGGAGGCCGTTGACCGTCTGGGGCACGAAGTTGCGGCGGAATGGCGGAAGCGCCGAGCGAAAATCAAATATTTGATCAGAAGAGAGGCGGGGAACCACCTGCGGATCACCTGGCCCGCGGGCGGCACGCACAGGGCTGACCCTTCGACAGGCCGGATTCTCGTGCTCGGCCATTTGGACACCGTCTACGAAGTGGGCACGATCAGAGGGATGCCTTTTCGCGTTCGTCAAGGCCGGGCATTCGGACCGGGAGTTTTCGATATGAAGGGCGGACTCGTGATCGCACTGTTTGCCGCCGACGCGCTCGCCCATGTGAACTGGCTGCCAAGACGGCGCATCACGTTCCTTTGGACTTCGGACGAGGAGACAGGCAGCAAAAGTTCACAAGATGCAATCGAGCAGGAAGCGAGGCACAGCACCGCCGTGCTCGTGCTCGAACCCGCAAATGGGCCCGCCGGCCAACTCAAAACGCGGCGTAAAGCCACGGGGACTGCGGAGATCGTGATTAGCGGACGCGCGGCGCATGCCGGGCTCAATCCGAATGAGGGCGTGAACGCAATTCGGGAACTAGCGCTTCAGACGGAGAGGCTGGTGCGCCTGAACGATCGTCGCCGCGGGGTTACGGTGAGCCCGACAATGGCGCAGGGAGGGACGCGTAGCAATGTGATTCCGGCGGAGGCGCGCCTGACGATCGATCTGCGAGTGGAGACTCGGGACGATATGCGACGGATCGAACGCCAGCTGAAATCGCTGCGGCCGATCCTGCCAGGCGCGCGGGTTACGGTGGAAGGCGGCTTCTCGCGTCCGCCGCTGGAGCGCAGGGCGAGCGCTGCGCTTTTCTCTCACGCAGAGCAACTAGCAAAGCAATTGGGATTTTCCGTGGGCGAATGCTTGGCCGGAGGCGGCTCCGACGGCAACTTCAGCGCAGCGCTCGGCGTTCCGACACTCGACGGCTTGGGCGCTATCGGGAAAGGCGCGCATAGTGCCGACGAACAGGTGATCCTTTCAGCTTTGCCCCAGCGCGCCGCGCTGCTGGCGGCGCTTCTGGCGACGCTATAGGCTTAGAACATCTTCGGCAAGGTAAAAGATGTTAGTGAATCTTATGGAGATAATCCGCCGTCGTATTGTTCAGATCCGCATAGCTCAGGTGCAGCGTGGCGCGCACGGCATCCTGGGTCGACACGCCTTCGTCAATGCGGTCGAGGATGCGCTCCAAATCGCCTGGGCTAGTGGCTTCGATCGTCTCCACCACGGCGAGCGACCATTTGTAGGCAACACTTGCGAAGCCCGGCTGCAAATTGAGCCAGGATGGCTCAAGAATCGAAAGCGACGGGTCCTCATGTTGGTTGTAGAGGTCGAGAAGTTCGGCGGCTGCAGCCGGGTCTGTGCGCCTGCCCTCCATCCATTGCGCAGTACCCTCCTGAAGCCAAGTGGGGCAGCGGCCGTGCGTTTTTTCCGTGATGAAGCTGTGCGTCAGTTCATGCTTGAGTACGCGAGCCAGCTCGGGCGTGACGTTCGCGAGGCCTTGCACCGGCACGCGAATGCGACCGTCGTTCAGAGCGCCCACCCAGCCGGGCGCCTGGGTAATATCCTTGAAATCCTGATTGGTGTAGAGGGTGATAGCGATGGGATCCTTCGGCGTGTAGTTGAGCGCGGCGGAGATCTCGTCGAAATCGGCCTCAAGCGCTTGCAGGGCGTCGCGGGCGAGTTCGGGCGCGGCACCTCCGTAATAATGCAAATCAAAATGGGCGCTACGGCCTTCGTGAAATGCGTTATCGAGATCGAGATCACGCTCGGCCTTTTGGAGGGAGGCGGCCACTTCGGGGTCGGGATGTTGCTGCTGGGAATGTTTCCATTCCGCGATGGCGTCCGACAGGCGATTCAGCCCATAGTCCGCCCAGCCCGCCAGCTTGGCGATATCCGCCGAATCGGGATCGCTGCGCCGCGCGGTCTCGATCTGGTCCAACGCGGACCGATATTCGCCTTGCTTCAAATGCAAATAGGCAGCGTTGAGGAGTAAGGGGACCTGGTCGGGGGCAAAACTCAGGGCGCGTTCGGCATGCTGCAGCGCCGCACCGAAGTTATTGCGGTCAAACTCGAACCGGCTGGCCGCCGATTCTGCCTCAATGGCTCGCACCAAGTCAGCACGAGCGTGCGTTGCCGTCTTGCCGTCAATCTCCGCCAAGCCTTCCTCATCGATGACGCCATCTCGCACAATTGACCGCAGGATTCCGGCTGGCGTGGCGCCCGAACCGACTGGAGGAGGCGGGGTCATGGTCAAAACGGCAGCGGCGGAATTGGAAGTCGCTTGCGAAGCGACGACCTCAGAATCATCCTTTGTGATCCGGTCGACAGACGCCTCGGGCAGGCTCATGATGCCCGCGGCCGTCTCAAAAGTTACCTTCCCGTTTTGACGAGTGGTATTAGAGCCCTGGATTTGACGGCCATTTTTGAGATAGATGGTATCGGCGCGCAGATTCGGCGTTAGGGCGAACGCCAGCGACGCCACAAAAACGCCGATGCGAATTGGTCTACGGGCAAAATTCACAAAGTCTCCAAAGGACCCGCGCGGTCGTTAATCGACGGTAAAGACGGGCGTTGCATGTGTCAATCCTACTCGGGGAGAGTTGTTCTCTGCGGGTACATGCCTGGTGGAACTGGACCGGGGCTTTGCGGCTGTCAATTGCCGGTAGGTTTTGGCCAATCTTAGGTCAGGTTCGGACGGAGGCCGCTCCGCCGTGGGTTAGAATGAAGTCGTGCATGCGATGAGTCTCCGCATGCGGCTGAGGGCTGACGTGATCCATCGCTACATATTTCACAACGGGCTCATCGTCCCTATTGAAGAGGCTCGGCTGTCGCCAGGGCAGGCCGGTCTTCTTAATGGATGGGAACTCTTCACCACTTTGCGTGTTTTTCAAGGCGAGCCGTTCGCGTTTGAGCGGCATTGGAAACGGCTCGAAAAGGACGCCGGGCGTACGCGGGTGCCTTTTCGCTTTGATCCTTCCGAGGTGCGCTCCAATTTACGGGAACTGATTCGGCGCAATGAGCTGCGCGAAGGCACGGCACGCATTTATGCCATCTATAACAAAGTGGGATTCTGGCAAAGCGGCGAGGACCTACCGGAGGTAGACCTCTTGCTTTGCACGGCGGGGCTTCCCTCGTACCGGGAACCGGTTCGCTTGGCCGTACGCGAGCAAAGCCGCCATGCGGCGTCCCCGCTCGCGGGCGTGAAAGTCACCTCATGGATTTTTAACGCATGGACTTTGCAGGGCGCCCAGCAGCCGGTTTCGATGAAGCTTTGCTTCTCAATGAGCGCGGCGAAGTATCCGAATGCACGGCGGCGAACATATTTTGGGCTCGGCAAGGACGCGTTTTCACGCCGCCACTCTCCTCCGGATGTCTCGAAGGCGTGACGCGCGGCATCCTGCTGGATATCGCTCCCGCAACAGGTATTCCGGTGGAGGAGAAAGCGCTCAGGCCCGAGGAGTTGTACGGCGCCGATGAAGTATTCATCACTTCCACCAATCGCAGCCTGCTCGGCGTCTCCGAGGTGGAAGGCAACAAATTCGGGGCGGCCCCGGGACCAATTACGCAGCGGCTGGAGCAAGTCTTCAGCAATCACATGGTCGATTACGTTGCCCGGTTAACGCAGCAGGCAGCGGCGAAGCTCTGACCGCTAAGGGCGTTTTGCAACTTTATCGCCAAAGCTGGTTTTCACTTAATAGGCATGGCGGCAGAGTCGTCGATACTCCGTTCGGCCCCGGCGCCAAATGTTGATTAGGCATCATCACTCCTTAGCCGTTAAAGCGCGCGCCACACTCGCCGCGTTATTGTTGCTGTCAACCAGCCTCTCCCAGACGCTAATAAGCCAGCCGGTCGCGCCAGCCAATTCCCGCACCATTTCATCCCAGAGTGCGGCCGCCAGGGCGCCAGCGCAGCCACTCGATCCTGCCTTCAAAGGCAAATTGCCGATCACTGAGCTGACGGAGAATGAAGCCATCCTGCACACGCTCAACCGACTTGGCTACGGTCCGCGTCCAGGCGATGTGGAACGCGTCAAACGCATGGGCCTCGAAACCTGGATCGAGCGCCAGCTTCATCCTGAAAAAATCGACGACGCTTCACTAAAAGCTCGCCTTGCGGAAGTTCCCGCTGCGAATCTGAAGGCACAAACGCTGCTCGCAGAGTATCCGCAGCCCGAGGCTGCCGCCAAGAAGCGGGGAATCAGCGTGGAGGAGTATCGAAAGCAGATGGACGCACAGACCCATCCGCCGCAAGGGGTGCGCCCCATGCCCAGCAAATTGCCGCAGGAAGCGTTCAGCCAACTCCAGCAGGCCAAGGCTTTGCGCGCCATCTACAGCGAGCATCAGCTGCAGGAGCAGCTGAGCGATTTCTGGTTCAATCATTTTAACGTCTTCGCAAACAAGGATTTGGACCTCTGGCTGCTCTCCTCCTACGAAAACGACGCCATTCGACCACGCGTGCTGGGGCGATTTCGAGACTTGCTGGGCGCCACAGCGAAGAGTCCCGGCGATGCTGTTTTATCTGGACAACTATCTCAGTGCCGATTCGCAAGCCGCTCAGCGCCTAAAAGCTCATCCCGAAAAGATGCGCGGCCGCCAGTTTGCCGGGCTACCTCCCGTAGCCAACCGCGGACTCAACGAAAACTATGGGCGAGAGCTGATGGAGCTACACACTCTGGGAGTGGACGGCGGCTATACGCAGCAGGACGTGATTGAAGTGGCGCGCAGCTTCACGGGCTGGACCATACGCGAGGCCCGAACCAAACCGGAATTTGCATTTGACGCCCGCGTCCACGATCCCAGACCGAAACGCGTGTTGGGAAAGAACATTCATGCGGGTGGAGTCGGAGATGGCGAGCAGGTGCTCGACCTGCTCGCGGACGACCCGCATACCGCTCATCACATCGCGCTCGAACTGGGGGAATATTTCGTTGCAGATACTCCGCCCGACGCTTTGGTCGACCGCATGGCAACGGCTTTTCGAAAATCGGGAGGCGATCTGCGCGAAGTGATGCGCGCGATGATCTATTCGCCGGAATTCTGGTCCAGAACCGCCTACCGAGCCAAGGTCAAAACGCCGTTCCAGTTGGTCGTATCGGCAGCGCGAGCGCTGGGGGCAGAAGTGGATACGGCTTTACCCCTGGTTAATTGGGTTGGGCGCATCGGCGAGCCGTTGTACCAGTGCTTGCCGCCGACTGGTTACTCAGACGAGGCGTCCGCCTGGGTGAATTCCGGAGCATTGCTCAACCGGCTGAACTTTGCCCTCGCGCTGGCAGGCAATCGCCTGAACGGCAGTCAGGTGCCGATCGAATCGTTACTGGGCACGGAGGCGCAAGCGGATCCATATCAGGCGCTCGAACGCGCCATCGATCTTTTCCTCGCCGGCCAGGTTTCTCCGAACACGCGCTCGACTCTGGAAAAGGAGTCCGCCGATCCGAAGATCGTGCAAACGAATTCGGGCGGAAGGACCCAGGCTAATCTCGGCACGATCGCCGGGCTTGTACTGGGCTCACCGGAGTTCCAGCAGCGATAAAAAAAGGGCAGCCGCGAACGGCTGCCCTTGACGACCGTAATTCTGTGCTGGTGGCGACTAGCGCTTGTCGAAATCCATCGCCAAATGCAGTTCCTTAAGTGCTTGATCGAGATGTTCGACCGCTTTGGCGCGATGGCCGCCAAAATCACGTTCGGCGTAAGCCACCAAATCGTGCCGGGCGTTCTCAACTTTTTCGATCGATTCGCGGATGACAGGATGAGGTCCCTGCGGTACCGGGCTGCGGACCCGCCGAGACAAGCATAGGAGCCGTCAACACGCCCGCCAGGAGTATTCCGCCAAAGATTTTCAGAACCGGATTGCGCATGCATTCCTCCTAAGAAATTGATCTCTTCGCCCCCTCACTTCATGGCCTCACGAATTCTCGCACCGGCTTATTGAACACTGAGCGTCGGAAAAGGTTTTGATTGTCCATTCTTTTAGCTGTCCGCGCGTACAGGCCCCGACCGCCCTTTGAGACCCAGGTCTCTGATAGAATCGCCCTGTCATGCTTTCGAAGTGGCCTCTCTTCGCAGCGGTGTTCGGCCTTTCGACGTACGTCATATTTTCCCAAGCGAATTCAAGGCAGGTCTCGGGAGCTGCGCAGGAGCATGCTCGCCCGAATCAACTGCAAGCCGCTTCAAGCCTGAATGAGGAATTGGCGAAGTTCCGGCGCGTTCCGATGCCTTTTCATTCCCAGGGACTGAGCGCGCGAGAACAGGACCTGGTGAAGAAATTAGTGGAGGCCTCGCAGTATTTGGAGCAGATTTATTGGCGGCAGAGCGATCCGGACGGATTGAAATTGCTGGTTTCGCTCGAAGCCAGCAAGGCTCCGCAAGATGAGGCCCTGCGGCGATTCTTAATGATCAATGGCAGCCGTTACGATCTCATTCGCAACAATGCACCCTTCGTAGGGACTGGCCCGATGTCGCCCGATCACGGCCTGTATCCGCCCGGTTTGACGCGCGACGAGATGGAAGCTTACGTTCGCGCGCATCCCGAGCAGAAGGCGGCGCTCTACGCACCTCAAACCGTGGTTCACCGCGAGGGCGATCGGCTCGTCGCGGTTCCCTATCACGTGGTATATCGGCCCTGGCTCGAGCCCGCGGCGCAAGCGCTCAGCGAGGCCGCTGCGCTGAGCGACGATCAGAAATTCGCGACTTTTTTGCGGCTACGAGCCAAGGCGCTCCTTGATGACGATTTCTATGCAAGCGATATCGCCTGGATCGAACTGGAAAACCCGAAGTTCGACGTAATCTTCGCGCCGTACGAAGTCTATTTGGATGATCTTCTGGGTGTAAAGACCTCGTATGGCGCGGCGGTGATGATTCGCAATGAAGAAGAGAGCCGGAAACTGGCCCTCTTCCAGAAGTATGTTCCGGAGATAGAAGACTCGCTTCCCATCGCGGCGGAAGATCGGCCCTCCAAGGCCGGCCATCGTTCGCCGATGGAAGTTATGGACACCCCGTTTCGCGCCGGCGATCTGAGGCACGGCTATCAGGCGGTGGCGGATAACCTTCCTAACGACCCGCGTATTCATCAGGAGAAGGGCTCCAAGAAAATGTTCTTCAAGAATTTTATGGATGCGCGCGTGACTTACGTTGTGCTTCCTATCGCCAAGCGCTTATTACGCGCCGATCAGGCGGCGCAAGCGTCGGGTGACGGCTATCTGGCGTTTACCATGATGCACGAGATTTCCCATGAGCTCGGACCAAGCTACTCGCGCACAGCGAATGGGCGCGTGCAAATCAATGAAGCGATTGGCCCGACCTATTCCGCTCTGGAAGAGTCCAAGGCAGACGTGGTGGGGATGTTTGGTCTTGATTGGCTTATCGAGCACGGCGCAATGCCCAAGGAAAAACGGACCGAATATTACACTTCCTATGTGGGCGGAATTTTTCGCACGGTGCGGTTCGGAATTGCCGAAGCGCATGGCCGAGGCGAAATGATGGAGTTCAATTATCTGGTCGAAAAAGGCGTAATCGCGCGCGATTCCAGCACCGGCCGATATGCTATCGATAGCGGCCACATGCCCGCGGCGATCACTTCTCTAGCGCACGAACTACTGGAAATGGAAGCCACCGGCGACCGGGCGCGCGTGGAAGCTTGGTTCAAGAAATACGACCGTATGCCGGATGACCTGGCGAAATCTCTCGCCGCCGCAAGCGATATTCCTGTCGATGTAGATCCGGTATTCCCGTTCCCTGAACCCATTCGTTAACTTCGCCAACGGCGGAAGGAAGGGTGGTCACACGTGGCTCAAGAAAAGGTGCAGAACTTCGGAAACCACACCAGAGTGGTTCCTCCCTACCACATGTTCGTCATTCCCGTATTCATGATCAATTTCGTGTGGCGTCTAGTCCAATTGAAAGATGGGATAAGTTTCGCTTCCATCATGAACGTGCTCCTTGCCACCGCCTTCATGATCCTCGTTCTTTATGCGCGGGTCTTTTCGTTACGGTTCAGGACCGCGTGATTCGCATAGAGATGCGCTTGCGACTGGAGCGCGCGTTGTCTCCGGACTTGCGCTCGCGGATTGCGGAATTCACGGTTCCGCAGCTGGTTTCGTTGCGCTTCGCGTCCGATCAAGAACTGCCTCTGCTTGCGCAGCAGGTGCTGGATGAAAAGCTGAACGACCGTAAAACGATCAAGAGGCGCATCAAGGATTGGCAGGCGGATTTTTTGCGCGCCTAGCCCAGTTCCAGGAACCCTCTAGAATAAGAGCGGCGCGAGACCCGCGAGGGCGAGGGCCACGAGCAATCCTAGCGCCTGCCTGCCGGTTTTCCGGTCGGCGAAACCGAAGGCATAAAATCCCTTCACCACATTATTGCTGGAAGCGGCGATGGCAATCGCATGAGCTGCCACAGGCAAGCTCTGGCCTGCCGACTGGGTCATTCCCAAAACAAAAGGATCGATGTCCGTCAATCCTGTAATTGCAGCGAGTCCGTAGATACCGCCGCGCCCGAAGTGCTCCAGCGCATAATGCGAGGCTGCCAGCAATACAACAAATAGGAGAGCAAAGAGAAAGGCGGCCGACAGCTCCAGGGGATTCTTGACATCCAGGCTGCGCCGACCGCTCTGACCTCTTGAATCGGCGCCACGCGCCCAAAACCAGCCGAAAATGATGGCGCCAAGAGCCGCGGCCATAAAAGGCCACAAAAGTGTGGCCGCGAGCCTACGATCGAAGATCGCCAGCAAAATGAGAAGGCGCACATACATCATGCCCGAAGACATCAAAATGCCGCCGGCGAAGACACGCGGCGCGTGCGCTTCGCAGGCTCGCTTGGCCAAAATAACCGTAGTCACAGTGGAAGAATAGGCGCCGCCCAAAAGTGCCGATAGGAACACTCCGCCGCGGCCCGCGCTCGCCTTCTCCACCAGATAGCTGCCATAGGAGATGCCGCTCGCGGCCACCACGATCAGCCATGCCTTGAAAGGATTGAACCCAAACGCGCCGAACATTCGATTGGGCATTACGGGAAGAATGACCGCCGTCAGCAGCAAGAACTTCGTAAACGCCAGGATCTCCTGGCCAGGCGAGCGACGCGAAAGATTCTCGAGCACGTTCTTTAGCTCGAGCAAAAGCACGCTGACGATAGCAATGGTCGTGGCGATCCAAAATTCGCCGCGCGAAACGAGGACGCCCACGAGGTAGGTGGCCAAGCCGGACATTTCCGTGGTGGCGCCGGCGTATTCCGAAGTCGCAAGCTTGTGCTGGTAGGAGAGCCATAAGAACGAGCCAATGACCGCGAAACCCACGACCGGAAAGATCAAGCTGCTGCCGGAAATCAAGTTGGAGGCATAGCCGATGAGGGCTATCAGGGGAAAAGTTCGTACTCCGCCAAAAGCGTACGGTTCGGGCACTTTGAATTCGGCACGGTGTTCCTCGCGTTCGAGTCCGACAAGGAAGGAGAGACAGAGAACCAGGATAATTTTCAGGCCCTCGGTTGGCAACAAGCCCGTCAACCAAGCCGGCACGCCACACCTCCATCCCGCAGGGCCAAGACAAGCATGGAATCCGGAACCGCTCCGCGCCGCTTATCGCGCGTGATCAGCGAAACGATCGCGAAAGAGAGACTGTACCCAAGTTCAGCGAAACAAGGCGAGGCCTTCGCATCAGTGCGTTCCGCAGGCCGCAATGCCGTGTTTCTCGAAATAGCGCTGATGGTATTCCTCGGCGCGCCAAAAATCCGGCGCCGGTGCGATCTGCGTCACAATTTTGCGAGGGAATCGGGCGGACCGATCGAGATCATCTTTCATGTTTCGCGCCGCGCGCTCCTGGTCAGCATCGTAAAAGAAGATGACCGACCGATATTGCTTACCGTAATCGGGACCCTGGCGGTTGGGGGTCGTGGGATCGTGTAGATCAAAGAAAACGCGCAGTAGTTCCTCGTAGGTAACTCGAGCGGGATCGTAATCGAGTTGCACGACCTCGGCGTGACCGGTGCGGTCCGTGCAGACGTCCTCGTACGTCGGATTAGCCAAGCTGCCGCCCATGTAGCCGACGGCCGCATCAGTAACGCCTTTCACCTGCCGAAAGGCGCTCTCCACACCCCAAAAGCACCCGGCACCAAACGCCGCTTTGGCCATCGCTCTCCTCCTCTGCCGCCTAACGATAATGCTCGCTAGTAATCATGTTGCCACACGCGATTGAACGGCACAATTACGCAAACGGGCCGAGAGCCATAATCTGAGTTGAGGATGTATCGATGTATCAAGGGGGGCTCATGAATTTGCCCGACCAATTGACGGAGCGTTTCCCCTTCCTTTACACATTGGAAGAGGATTGGCAGCCTGTCGCGCGCTGGGCCCTTGCCGGCTGGCTCGTTTTTTACGTCATTTTTCTTTATCAGGCTTATCGCGGCGAGGGTGTCCTCCTCATGATCGATTTGGTCTTCATTCCGATCCACGAGGGAGGCCATCTTTTGTTTCGTTTCTTCGGCCAATGGATCAGCGTGGCGGGCGGTACTTTCCTGCAGCTCTTCACTCCCTTTGCACTGGCTGTCTATTTTGCTTTAAATCGTCAGGCGACCGGCACGGCATTCTGTTCGTTTTTCTTCTTCGAACAATTTCTGCCCATCTCCACGTACATGGCGGACGCGCGCGCGCAGGAACTCCCTCTTCTGACAGTCGGCGACCGGGACTACGTCATCCACGACTGGAATTACCTTTTCGGCAGCTTGGGCGTGCTCAATCACGATACGACAATCGCCGGCGCCGTTCGCGCTCTTGGCTGGCTCGGCATGTGCGCCACGGTGGCTTGGCTTATCTTTCGCGCTTGGACTTCAGATACGTCTGCCGGCCACGTGCAAACTGACGACTTGATTTTTCGCCGATTGCAAAGCAGGACCGCGCCCTACGTCATCCTCCGCCATCGCGATCCTCCGCCATTGCGCGGCAAGGTGGTTCGCCTGTATGTTACCGGCACAAAAGGAGGGCCCATGTTCAATCGTGCGCTTACCCTCGCGGCCATTGCCGGCGCTTTCATATGCGGATTTCTTCTCGCCAGCCGAGAACATTCGGTGCTAGGACAGTCTCCAGCCGGGGCCGGCGTGGCGGTCCCCGGGGAAAAGGGCGGCGAAGATTTTACCGGTCCCTACGACGTGGTTCCTGATTGGCCCAAGCCACTTTCGACGCTGCCCGGGCACCAGGGTTGGACTTGGGGAGCGGTGGAGAGCGTCTTTGCAGAGAGTCCGAATCGCGTCTTCATCCTGCAGCGGGGCGAATTGCCAGAGCTGAAGCTCAGCGATCTTAAGGGTTTGATGACCGGGCGCCCCGCGGCTAGGCTCCTGCCTGAGGTCGGACCGAGCCTTTCCTTCCCGGTCGGCGAAGTGCCCTTCCGTAACGCTTCCCAAGGTCCGGTGGCTAGTCTCGCCTGGCGGCGGCGGTCCTGGCGACCTTGCCGAGGATGCCGATAAGAATTGGAAAGGCAGGATGGGGATTGACGCGCGCTGGGAGGATTGCCTGGTAGTCGTGGACGCCAACGGCAATATTACAGAACGATGGACGCAGTGGGATTCGCTCTTCAGGCGGCCGCACGCCATCGACATCGATCCGTACGATACAGACAAAAACGTGTGGGTGGTGGACGACTATCGTCACGCCATTTTCAAGTTCACCGATGATGGCAAGCAACTCTTGCAAACGATCGGCACACCCAATGAACACGGCGAGGACCCCACCGACTTCAACCGGCCTATATTCCTGGCCTGGCTGCCCGATAGCACGATGTTCGTGGCCGACGGCTACAACGGCACGCGCGTCGCGAAGTTCGATAAAAGCGGAAAATTCCTGCTGACCTGGGAACAGAAGGGCAATCACTGAACGAGACACGTCCCGGTTATTTTAACACCGTTCATGGTATCGCCGTCGACCCGCAGACGCGCCACGTCTTCGTGATCAATCGACCCAATCGCCGCATTCAGGTGTTTGATGAGAATGGAAAATTCCTCGATCAGTGGAGCACGGGCACCGTCCGGGCACCTCGAATCCGCAATTTCTCTTCATGACCGCAGATCGCAAGCCCTGGATGCCGCATGATAAAACCTGGAATATCTCCCGCAGATGACCTTCAAGGCCATTTGCTCTACACGTGGGGCACACAGGGCGACGAACCCGGCGGCATGTGGAATACGCACGGCATGAGCGTAGACCAGGAAGGCAATCTATATATCGCGGAAGTGGGCAACGGACGCGCACAGAAGTTCCGTCCGCGTCCCGGCGCCAACCCTGCATACCTGGTCGGCAAACCGCTCTACGCCGCTTGGAAATAAGCGTCCAACCGCCAGAAGAGGCGGGGAAAGATCGTCCTTAAGGCGCGGCAATGCATCAGAGGATTTGTAGGCTCTTGTTCGGTCCTCAGGACCCACACTTTCGAGGCGCCAGGTCGGAAGCCACGATGCAAAAACGGGTGGTTGTTCGAGTTCTCGTCTTCGTTTTTGGCTTCGGATCGCTAGCCACAGCGAAGTCCCAAAAGCAGCGCCTTTTGGCGGCTAAGCTCTTTGTCGCTAAATCGGTGTATTTCCTCCGCCAATTACTGCGCCCGCAGCGGCGCCACCGGCTGCGCCGATGCCCACTCGTTTGATAGTTTTGTGAATTGCGCGGCGATGGCGCCTTTTCGCAATGGCGCGGCGGAGGGCATTCTTTGTGCGCTATAAGAAGGGATGGGCGTTATTGCAGGTAGAATCTACCGCTAAAGCAGGAAGCGGCACCGCCAGGATCCCGCATAACGCGATACCAGGCGGCGATGTTACTAAAAAGATGTCTCATAATACGCTCCTGTCTGTGAAGGAGCACTTTACTTTCCAAATGAAAAATTTTTATGTTGCGGAAATTTCGGTGCGAATCGGCGCTACGTCCAAACGGCTGGAGAAGATTGCGTCATCGCGGCTTTACTCGAACAGCTTCAGCCCGAGAGGCCAGTCGCGGTTTCCTGGCTTGCGGGAGCACGCGCAGGACGTGTCGGGATCGGATATTCGTTGATGCGCAGATATCACTGTTTCTCTCCGGTTCTGGCGCCAGCCTTGAATTGGTTGAAGTGGACCGCGTGCTCGAAGCTTTCAAGATGTTGCAGGGTTCCGGGGTCGGCGGGGCGCAAAGCTGAATTGTTCGTGGGTTATTCTCCTTCGCGACGGAGAAGAGCAGCGCTTTTTGATTCGGCCTGCTGAGCGGCGAACTAACAAGGCGCGCTCGAAGGCATCACGCCTGGAGGCGGTTGCGCGCGCATCGCATCTTCCGCTGGAGCGCGTTCGCCGGGCGGCGATGGTCCCGGCGCGATTCCAGCTGTCGCGCGGGTGTTACTGGAACAGGAGAGGCCGGACTTGCCGGACTACGATGTGCAGCTGTTCCGCCCGGTCCAGCCGATGCTCGGCGCAACAGCCGAAGATGCCGCGGAAGCCATCGGGGAGCTGGGTGAAGCGGCGCTCGAATGGAAGCTGGATGGCGCGCGAATACAGGTGCATCGCCGGGCGATGAGGTGGCCGTGTTCACGCGCGGCCTGAACGAAGTCACGGCGGCGGTCCCGAAGGTTGAGGCAGCTGCTGGGCAATTCCGGCGCGGGATTTTATACTCGATGGCGAGGTGATTAGTCTGCAGCGCGGGAGGCCGCCCGAATACGTTTCAAACCACTGATGACGGCTTTTGGGCGCAAGCTCGATGTGGCACGAATGCTGCGGTGAACTTCCGCTCACGCCTTACTGGTTCGATCTGCTCTATCTGAAGGGCGGTTCGCTGCTCGATGAGCCGCAGGCGCGGCGATTCGGAAATTTAGTGGAGCTCGAGACGGATCTCGTAGCGCCTTCATGCGACGGTCAGCGATGCTGTGCGAGGCGGAGGAGTTTTTCGAAAGAGCGTTCCGTCACGGGCACGAAGGGGATGATGGCGAAGTCGCTTCGTTGCTGCCTTACGCTGCCGGGGGGACGCGGGCAGAGTGGCTGAAGGCGAAGAGGCGGCGAACTCTCGATCTTGGTGATTCTCGCGGCGGAGTGGGTAACGGCCGGCGGCGGGGCTGGCTGAGCAATCTGCATCTGGGGCGCGCGCGCACGGGAGCGCGGCGGGTTTGCATGCTCGGCAAAACTTTCAAGGGGCTGACGGATGAGATGCTGGCCTGGCAAACGCAGGAACTGCTGAAGCTGGAAATCGGACGCGACTGCCAAGGTTCATGTGGAACCGAACGGTGGCTGAGATTGTGTTCAATGAGATTCAGGTTAGTGCGCTATATGTGAGTGGGCTGTCGCGCTGGGTTCGCGACGGTGAAAGATATCGGACCGAAAAGCGGTGGCGGATTCCGATACCTTTCAGACGGTGCAGGCATCTGGCGGACTGGCCACGTATTAACTTCAGGTAGCGGCTGGCGAAGGTGATAAACGTTGGCCAGTTCGGCACATCGGTGTGTCCGCCGCTGTGCTGGCGGAAGGCGATATCGCCATCGATGAGCGCGGTTTCGATGGGCGGGAAATTCGTTCGTGCCCATGTCTTTTTTGCCGAGCAGTTTGTAGACCGGCTGCGCGCCGCGGCGGCCATGAACATACCTTTCGCGTCGACCCAGCCATCGCCCTCGGTGGCTCCGCCGCTGATGAAGACGGGACGCGGTGCGCACATGGCGATAAGTTCGTGCGAATCGACGGGCATGTCGTTCCAGTTGAGCGGCCCGGCATACTTCAGGAAATTGCCGGCCATCCAGTGATACTCGCTGGTGGCCGGCGACGTTTTCAACCAGTTCGCCCCAGTTGCGGCGATTGAGTTTGGCTCCGCCTTCGCCGGATGAACTGACATAGGCAATGGCGAAACGCGGATCGTAGGCCATCGCGACGAGGCGTGCCTTTGCCCCAGCGGAATGGCCTTCGAGGCCAACCATTTTTGCGTCGACGGCGGGATCGGTTTCGAAATAATCGAGCGCGCGGCAACAGCCCCAGGCCCAGGCGCGAGTGCGCCCCAATCGTCGGGCTTGCGCGGCTGGCCCTTGTTGACCAGGCCGATGATGCCCGCGGTTAGGCCTGCGCCGTTGTCGGCCAATGAATGCTGCTGGTGCCGATGGTCGGCGTAGCCCCAGCCCTTCGCCAGAACCTGCTGCCGCCAAGCTGGGACCCGCCGGTCCGCGACCGCGACCTCCGCCTGAGCCGCCGAACGCGCCCGTCCGGATCCTCCAGCGCCGCCGCCAAAGCCGAAGGCTGGCCCGGGAAAGCCGGGTGCGTTGCCGCCGAGATACATCATGACGGGCACGGGGCCGGTTGCATTGGCCGGGCGTGGAGAGCGATAGCTGAATGTCTACCGTGATTGCGGGGTAGGCGGAATTATCCACGTGGCCGACGATTGTTTTGGTGATGACCGGGACTTCGCCGTTCTTTTCGTTGACCGTTTTGATTACCTGCCACGTTGATTTCGGCGTGACGGCGGGAACGCGGCCGTAAATTTCGCGATCGAACATTTCTTTTATTTCCGCGCGGCGGGCGGGCCACATCGCCGCTGTGGTCACCTTCTTGCCGTTGTTCATGACGAGGGGATCGGGCAGGGCGGGATACGGGTTGGCCTTCGATTCGTCGTAGTTCGCGTAGTAGGGGAGATTGCTTGTTGTTGCCATCGGCGCCGCGGCGAAGCGTGGTGATATGGAGCTGTCCATCATGTTCTGGCGATCGGCCTGAGCTGCGAGAGTGGCTGGATTCGGAGGAGGTGCAGGCGCACCGGATGCTCCCGGCGCACCTGCGGGCTGTTGCGCGCGACCAGGCGAGGTGATGATCGAGGTGACGGCCAGCGCTGTAAGCAGAATGCCTGAGGACCACCCGATAGTGCTGCATGCGGACATGGCGTTCCTTATTTCGCGGGTGATTTCTGAACCAGAATGTCACGCACCGGCTGACATGTCAAGGGTTTGGTGTACTGTCGAACTGAAATCACCTTTTCGCCGGACCCATTCTCCTTATACACTAGTCACCATGAAAGTCAGATTCTCAGCCGCGCTACTTCTGATTGGCCTGTTTTGCCACGCGGAAGATATTCATCCGATTACTCATCGGCGCATTGCGCAGGTCATGGGACCGGGCGGTGCGGATTGGCTGGTGCGGCCGGAGCGCGAGGCCGAGGAGCATCCGGATGAAGCTCTTGACGCGCTGAAGATTCCGAAAGGCGCGGCGGTGGCCGATGTGGGAGCGGGGTTGGCTATTTCACGTGGCGTCTGGCGGAGCGCGTGGGCCCTTCAGGCATGGTGTACGGCGAGGATATTCAGCCGGAGATGATCGATCAGCTGGAAAAACATGCGGATCGCAATCTGGACAACGTGCGGCCGGTGCTGGGCACGATTGACGGATCCGAAGCTGCCGAAAGAGCGCTGGATCTGGTTTGCTGGTGGATGTTTATCACGAATTTTCGGAGCCGGAGAAGATGCTGGACCGGATTCGCGAATCGCTGAAGCCGAAGGCCGGCTGGTGCTGCTGGAGTATCGCGGCGAAGATCCGAAGGTGCCCATTCGGCCGGAGCATAAGATGACGCTGGAACAGGTCGGGCGGAAGTTGCAGCCGGAGGGTTTTCGGTTCGATCGGTCGATTGAGATGCTGCCGGAGCAGCACATCATCATTTTCAGGCGTTGAGTATTCGACGCCGGGTGTTCCGGAAGTGAGCTTCAGCGCTGCATGAAGTCGTCGGTGTGGGTGACGAATTCGGGATAAGCGCCTGCGCCGAGTTCGGCCAGATCCATGCCCTGACGTTCCGCTTCCGGCGCTATGCGCAGGCCGAAGAAGCGATCGATCAGCCAATTCACCGCTGAACGTCATCGGAAGAATGAAGCCGATCAGCGTCGCGACGCCAATGGCCTGTGCCAGAAACTGTCCATCGCGCGCGCCGGGAAAGCGTCCGAGCATGCCACCCGCGAGCAGGCCCCAGATTCCGGCCACCGCGTGAACTGAAATCGAGCCGCCGGGATCGTCGATATCGAGCATGAAATTCGAATAGCTCGACACAGAGCGCAACCAGGGCCCCTGCAGCCAGGCCGATAAGGATTGCGGCGGCGGGCGGGAGGAAGGCGCAGGTCGCACTGACGGCGACCAGGCCGCCGATCCAGCCATTCGCGGTGAGCGATGAATCCGGCTTGCCGAAACGTACGCGAGTGATGGTCGCGGCGCCGAGACCTCCCGTGCCTGCGGCAAGGATGGTGTTCACGGCGATCAGTGCCAGACGGCCAGGTTGCACTCCGGCGAACAGAATCGCGCCCGCGGCATTGAGGCCGGTCCAGCCTGTTGCGGTGAGCAGGCAGCCGAATATTATATAGACGGCGTTGTGTCCGGGGATTGCCATCGGCATGCCGTCGTAGCCGAACTTTCCTTTGCGCGCGCCGAGCAACCAGGCCAGACTCAGCGCTGTGAGTCCGCCCACGACGTGAATGGTTCCACTGCCTCCAACATCGACGTAGCCCATACCGAGGCCGTAGTTCGCGCCCAGTTGCGCGAGCCAGCCGCCGCCCCAGGCCCAGTGGGCGAACAGAGGAAAAGTCCATCCGGCGAGTACGGCGGTAGAAATACAAACCGAACCCAATCGCCAGCGCTCGCTGCCGGTGCCGAGGGGAATCAGCCCGGCAAGTCCGGCGGCGATGATGCCCATCCATGCGGTGAGAAGCGCGGGCGAACCGTCGAAAGGCAGCTTTGCGAAGAACGGTGGCGCGGCGCCGATCCAGTTCCACGGCTTATCGTGAATGAAAAAAACGCGGCCAGCCTCGCCTGGCGATCCATGCCAGCTTCGGCCGCAGACGACATAGACGCAGGCCGCTACAGCGATGACGCACATCGCCGCGGTCATGGTGTGGGCGGCGCTGCGGGCGCGGCCCAGCCCGGAATTGATCAGGGCCAGTCCGGCGCAGGCCAGCGGCGCTATCAAAAGAGAGACGATGCAGAGCGTCGTCTGGAAGTCAGAGAGCGATCAAGTCAGTGCCGCTCCGGTTTTGGAGCGATGTGGGAACGCACTACGAGGAATAGCCCGAGCGCTTCAACGGTCAGGCCAGCGAGAACGAAACCGCCGCGCGCGGCCTCTTGTTTGAGCAGCACGATGGCTGAAAGGACGAGCATCCAGCCCATCGTCAGGAGCAGAAACCCGACGGGTTTCAGCGGATCGGGCCTTTTTACGGGATGCAGCCATAACGGTCAAAATACCACAACAGTCACAAGGCAGCTGATTTTTAACACGGCTGAAATGTCAGTAAACCTGTGATTCAGGCCTGAGTTTGCATATAGATCCAAAACATTGATGACAGTCATAAGAAAATTGAGTTTCACTTTCGAAGGGATACATTGCCAGGATAGATATACAGCCGGACCGTGTAAGTCCTGCCATAGCCCCGGGGCTCCGTTCCCGGGCACAAGAAATTCAACTCTAACCACGTTAAGGAGCAAGTAAATGGCGGATAAGACTACTTCTTCGGAAATGAAACCGACTCTGGGCCTCACGGGCCTGACGATGAACGCGATGGCGCTCATTGCGCCCGGCGCGTTCCTCTGGCTCACGTTCGCGATTCAGGGCGGCCACGGGCAATACCGCTCCGTCCATGTGGATCGGAATTGTGATCGCGCTTCTGCTTTGTCTGGCCACCGCGGTTTGCTATGCGGAACTGGCGAAGCTTTATCCCGGCACCGGCAGTTCCTATTACTTTGCCGAGCAGTCGTTTCTGAATCACGAAAAGGCCTGGAAATACGCGCGGCTTTCGAAGTTCATCGTCGGCTGGGGCTCGCATCTTTACTACTGGATTTATCCGGGCGTGATGGTGGGCGTGATGGGCGTGCTTTGCGGCTATCTGGTCGGCACGCTCTGGCCGGGCTTCATGAGCGCGTCCAATCCCGGGCCCATGTTCATGATGCTGGTCGCGATCGTCTTCTCTTTCGTCGATGGCCTAGATCGCGCATCGCGGCGTCAACGGATCGACGTCCGTCAACATCGCCATCAACGTGATTCAGATCTCGGCGCTGCTGGTTTTCGCGGTGATGGCGTTCAGCTATCGCTCGAACCATCCGGCCGGGAACGCCGGGCTGGCAGTTCGATTCCACTTCCGGCGATGCTTACACTTACGAGTTCGCCACGAAAAAGAAGGACGGTCAAAGGCGAGACGCCGGACGTCGATCGTCCGCGATGCGGACGGCATTCCCAAGCCGCAGCTGGACGCCGCCGGCAAGCCGGTGCCGTTCATCGTCGCGTATCCGGAGAAAGACGAAAAGGGTAATTTCCTGTCGCATCCGGATGCCGGCTTCGGTGGTCGGCGTACACAACTGTCGGCTGGGCGTTCGTTCAGGCCACGGTCGCCATTCTGATTCTGGTCGGATTCGAATCGGTAACGGCGATGGGCGGCGAAGCGAAGAACGCCAAACGCGACGTTCCCATAGCGGTGATCATCTCGCTGCTGGTGCAGGGCGCTTTCTGTTACCTGATCGAGTATTTCGCGGCGAATTACTTCCTGAGTAGCGGATACACCATGCAGAACGCCTCCGGCTCTGCGGCGCCCATCGGCGACATGATGGTGATCATCGGCAACTCGTTCTTCGGCGCGGGCGGCGGGCGCATCTTCATGCTGGTGGAAGCCTTCACGGTGTTCCTGGCGCTGATCGGCACCACGCTCTCCTGCATGAACACCGGCGCGCGCGTGACCTACGCGATGGGCAAGGACGAAGAAGTGCCCGAGCACTTCGGCATGCTGCACTCGCGAAAACCTGACCCCGCACCGCGCCATCTGGACGCTGGCCTGCATCTCCGCCGTGGTCGGCTGCATTTCGGTTGCGATGCTGTTCGGCGACGGTCCGGCGCTCTGCCGATGCCACGATCAAGGCGCTGCCGCAGGGCTTCTTCTCGAGCTTCGGCTATCCATCCCACGACGTGATGGCGGCCATGCCGAACAGCCTGCTGACCAGTCACGCTGGCCTCGAATTTCGGAACGTTCGTGCTGTACGCGCTGAGTTGCGTCATCTGCCTGGTGGGCTTCCACAACCACCCGAAATTCAACCCGCTCAGGCACCTGTTGATTCCGGTGTTCGGGCTGGTAGCGAACCTGGCTGCATGGCGTTCTACCTGATCGGGCCGTTCATGGGCTACGGACACCAAGATGGAGCCGCTTCTGCGCTCTGGGCATCGCGGCCGTCTGGGCGATCTACGGTGGCATCTACTTCGTCGTTCACAGCAAGAAGACAGGCAGAACGACGCTGGTTACGAAGGCGGGACGCTCAGCGTCTACCGCATAGGCAGTTATCGGAGAGTGAACCATCGCTCCGTCATGGCTCCGGGCTGGCGCATGCCGCCCGGACAAGTGGATTAGTTCTTTGTCTGTGAGTGCGAGTTCGTGACAAGATTATTTGAGAGCTGCCAGGTTGCTGAATTCCATGCTGGATCTCGAATTTGCCGAATTGTCCGATGTGGGCGTCGTGCGCGATCACAACGAAGACTATCTCGGGTCATGTCTGCCAGCACGCTCGGAAGGACAGCCGCACGCGGCTGGCTATTCGTGGTGGCAGACGGCGTGGGCGGAGAGGATTGCGGCGAAGTGGCTTCGCAAACAGCGGTGGAAACGCTGATCGCCGGGTTTCGAGCGCTGCCCCGAGGGGAAGCGCCACGGTGCTGCTGCCACGACTCGTCCAGACCGCCAATACCAAGTTTACGAAGTCGGGACGCGCCGCAGTCCGGGCGGCGTCGAACATGGCGACCACAATGGTGGCCTGCGCGCTCCGCTACGACCGGGTGGTGGTGGCGCATGTCGGAGATTCGCGCTGTTATCTGATTCGCCACGGGCTGCCCGCAGTTCACGCGCGACCATACGGTGGTCGCCGAACAGGTGCGGCTCGGATTTGACCCCGCAGGAAGCGCGGAAGCGGAGAACACGCCACATTTCTGAGCCGTTCGCTGGGCAACGACCTGTTTGTCAACGTGGAAATCGGCGACCGTCAGGTGCATGTCCGACGATGTTCTGTTGCTGTGCTCGGACGGCCTGCATGGCCCGGTTCGGACCGGAGATCTGGCGAGATCGTGGCATGGAATCCCGATCTCGCGACGGCTGCCGCTCAAAGCTGATTGAGCTTGCAAACGAAAGAGACGGCGGCGATAATGTCAGTGTCCAGTTGATCCGCGTGCGCGACGTGGAACGCATGGGCATGTATCGTGGCCGACCCTACAAACTGCGCTTAAGTCCCTCGAGCAACCATCTTCATGACCGCACTCCATCCTCGGCGATCTGCTGGATCACTACCGCATCGAAAGTCTCATGGCCCGCAGCGGCATGGCATCCATTTCCGGGCCACCGAACCTGAACGATGGACGCAGGTCGGCCATCAAGGTGCCGCATCCGGAGATGGAAGCCGATCCGGCTCTGTTCGACCGCTTCAAGCGCGAGAGCGAGATCGGCAGAAGCTGGATCATCCCGGCGTGATGAAGGTGTTCAATGACGAAAAGCGCAGCCGCGTTTACATGGTGATGGAGTGGGTGGAAGGCCAGCTGCTGCGCATGATTGATGGGTGCAGCAGGAAGTTTCCGCGCGGACCGCGCGGTTCATATCGCGGCGCGCATTCTGCGAGGCGCTCGACTACATCCACAGCCAGCGGTGTGATGCATCGCGATATGAAGCCGGAAAACATCATGGTCGATGCCGAGGACCGCATCAAACTGATCGATTTCGGGATCGCGGCAACGAGGGCTCGCGGCGCCTGACTTTCGCCAAACTCTCGAACGTGATGGGAACGCCCGACTACATTTCGCCCGAGCAGGTGAAGGGCAAGCGCGGCGATGGGCGCAGCGACATCTACGCGATGGGAATGATGCTCTACGAAATGCTGACCGGAAAAGTGCCGTTCACGGGTAACCAGCTTCCCGATCATGAACGACCGGCTGCTGAATAGCCCGGTGCCGCCGCGCGAAGTCGATCCCGCGATTACGCCGCCGTTACAGGAGATCATTTCGCGCAATGGAGCGGGATCCCAGCAACCGCTATGCGACAGCGCGCGAGTTCGTGCACGACCTCGAGCATCAGGATCAGGTCGGAGTGGCGGAGCGCGCGGAACTCCACGAATGGAAGGACGCGCAAGACCGGCACGTTGAGGACGATTCTGAAGTACGTGGGGACTGATACTGATTCCGGTTGTCGTTTTCACTCTGCTGCTGTGGGTGGCGCGCAAGGCTTAGTGATCAGGCGGGCGCCGCGATTGAAAGTGAAATAGGCGAAGGCCCACTGGATCGCGATCAGCACGCGGCTCTCGAATTCCACGATGTACAGCAGATGGACGAACAACCATAGCAGCCAGGCGGGATAGCCGGAAATGTTGAGGCGTCCGATTGCGGCGACGGCGTGGTTACGGCCGATGGTCGCGAGACTGCCTTTATCGCGGTAATGAAATGGCTCGTCAGGCTTGCCGCGAAGCCTGGCAGCAACCAGACGTGCGGCGTAACGGCCCTGCTGCATGGCGGCAGGCGCCACGCCCGGGACTTCCTTGCCGCCGTGCTTTAATGAACGCCAGATCGCCGGTTATCAGAATCTCCGGGTGGCCGGGGAGGCCCAGGTACGGATCGACGCAGACGCGTCCAGTTCTATCGACCTGGCACGGCGGTGCGGTCTCCGCCAGATAGCTTGCCCAGCGGGGAAGCCTGCACGCCAGCGGCCCACAGGACAGTCTTCGCGTCAATGCGAGGTCTGGCCCGTCGCGGTTGTTCATGGTGACGCCGTTTGCTGTCCACCGCGGTAACACCGGCTAGCCCACGAGGGTGCGGACGCCGAGGTGAATAAGAGACCGCTCGGCGGACGCGGAAAGCGCAGGCGGATAAGTCGTAGCGGTCTTGTGCCTTCGATCAGAAAAATACGGGCTTCGGCGGGGTTGATGCTGCGGAAATCGGCTTTCAGCGTGTCGCGCGAGATCTCGCCGAGCGCGCCGGCGAGTTCCACGCCGGTGGGACCGCCGCCCACGATAACGAACGTCAGCAGTGCGGTGCGCTCTTCCGGGCGGACGGTCTTTTCGGCGCTTTCGAAGGCGAGCAGGATGCGCGTGCGGATTTCGGTGGCGTCTTCGATGGTTTTGAGTGCCGGCGCGAACTCGGCCCATTCGGGATGGCCGAAATAGTGATGCGTGGAGCCGGTCGCGACGATGAGCGTGTCGTATGGATATCGCGAGTGGTCGCTGAGGATGACTTCGCGGGCGGCTACGTCGATGTCGATGACTTCGCCCAGCAAGGTGCGGGTGTTTTTCTGGCTGTGCAGCACGAAGCGCAGCGGCGCCGAGATTTCTCCGGGCGAAAGGCCGCCGGTGGCTACCTGATAAAGGAGCGGCGAGAAGAGATGGAAATTGCGGCGGTCGATTAAAGTGACTTCGACGGGTTCGCGCCGAGCGACTGGGCGGCGTAGAGGCCGGCAAATCCTCCGCCGACGATCACGACCCGGTGGCCCATACCTTTATGTTAGTAATACAATGCGGATGACGCCTGAAAATGCGAATGGCGAAAGCACGATCCATGTTTTCCACTCAAGCCGAAAATCGCGCCTTCCTCCTGATTGCCATGACATTATCCGCCGCTGACGCGACTCTTCCTGAATTGCAACAGATGGTGGCGAAGTTCGCTCCGGTCGAACTTCCGCGTGGATACGAGTCACTTATCCGCCGGTGATCGCGCCGCGCTGGCGAAGCTGATTGAGGCGTCGCGAATAGTGGATCGGATTTTTCTTCGGCAGATGTGGGCGGGCAATCCGGCGCTTTACGAGAAGCTGAAGCAGGATACGACGCCGCTGGGGAAGGCCAGGCTGGATGCGTTCTGGCTTTATAAGGGGCCGTTTTCGGATCTGGACGATCATAAGGCGTTCCTGGCCGGTGTTCCGGCGCGCAAGCCACTCGGCGCGGGTTTTTATCCGGAGGATATGAACAAGAAGCAGTTTGAGACCTGGGCGGCGACGCTTTCGCCTGCTGCGCGTACCGAGGCGGAAGGTTTCTTTACTGTGATTGAGCGTGGTCCGGGCAATTCGTTGAAGGCCGTTAAGTATTCCGAGGCTTATAAGAAGGATCTGGCCGATTGCGCGCGGCTTTTCCGCGAGGCCGCTACGCTGACCGGCAATCTGACGTTGAAGACGTTTCTGCAGGCGCGCGCGCCAGGCGTTTCTCTCCAACGACTATTACGGCAGCGATATCGCGTGGATGGATCTGGACGCGCCGATCGACATCACCTTCGGGCCCTATGAGACGTACAACGATGAATTGTTCGGCTACAAGGCCGCGTTCGAATCGTATGTCAATATTCGCGACGATGCCGAAACGGCGAAGCTGAAATTCTTCGGCGACCACATGCAGGAGGTAGAGAACAACCTGCCGATCGACGCGAAGTACAGGAATCCGAAACTGGGTGCGCTGTCGCCGATCCGCGTGGTCAATGAGGTGATTGCGGCCGGTGACGGCGATCACGGTGTGAAGACCGCGGCTTACAATCTTCCGAATGACGAGCGTGTGGTGCATGAAAAAGGCAGCAAGAAGGTGATGCTGCGGAACGTGCAGGAGGCGAAGTTCGAAGCGACGC
>CAVPFR010000056.1:0-4982 GCA_963703785.1 uncultured Acidobacteriota bacterium
CGACCGCTGACGGCAGAACTGCGCGTGCTGATCCTGCACGGGATGATTCACCTGGCCGGTTATGATCACGAAGTCGATGACGGCGAAATGATGCGCTTGGAGCGGCGGCTCCGGCGCCGGCTGGGCCTGCGCTGACATGCCTGTCTTTGGCTACACGCTAGGTGTAATCGGACTGTGCGTCATTCTGGCGATATTTTCCTTCCTGGACCGGATTTACCGGCAACTAGGACGCGTCTCCACAGGTACGCTGCGCGAGCACATCGAGATCTTTGAGTCCGAGGTTGAGCCGCGATTCGGATTGGATCGGCGACGAGCAAGCCTGGCTTTCGCGATTCTGAACAACCTGGCGCTGGTTGTCGTGGCCGTAGAAACCACGCGTGGCGTGCTGTTGCTGGTTCCCACACTATGGCAGGCGGTGGTGCAGTTAATCGTCTATCTCGTGGTTGAAGTGCTCGTATGCGTGCATTTCATTCCGGAACTATTGATCGTGCGGACAAGCACGCGCTGGCTGAAGCCGCTGGCACCCGCTCTGCAGGCGGCGTTGCTGATCATTTGGCCTTTGCGAGCCTCGCTGGAATTGGCGATTTCCGTAGCGCGCATTTCCGAGGAAGAATTGCCGCCGGGAACGCAAGGGCAACAAGACGGTCTCGAAGCGCTCGTGGAGGCAGCTCAGGAAGGCGGCATACTTGGGGGAGATAAGGCGCAACTGATCGAGCAGGTGGTGGAGTTCAGCGACAAAAGAGTTCTGGAAGTGATGACGCCGCGGCCTGACATCGTGGCGATTCCCGCCAGCGCCACGATCGAACAGATGAGAAGGCTGCTCGTGGAGACGAAATTCTCACGCCTTGTGGTTTATCAGCAGACGCTCGACGACGTCGTGGGCATCGCGCACGTGCAGGATCTGCTGCAGATTCCGGAGAGCGAAGCGAAGCATCGCACCGTGCGGGAATTGGCGCGCCCGGCGCTCTTTGTGCCCGAGACAAAGCTTGGTTCCGACCTGCTCAGAGAGATGCGCCGGCGCAATCAGCAGATGGCCATCGCCATTGATGAACACGGGTTGGTGGCTGGCGTGGTCACGGTGGAGGATTTGGTGGAGGAGATCGTAGGGGAGATGGGCAACGAAGACACCCGCGTGGCGCCGGATATCGTGCGCGAGGGCGATGGAAGCGTGGTGCTGCGGGGAAGCGTCTCCGTAGCGAAACTACAGGAGCTATTCGGGATCGAATTCGCGAACGAATCCGATCAAGCGGCCATCACTGTGGCGGGACTGCTCAATCACATCGCGGGTCACGTACCGCGCGCCGGGGAGCAATTGGATTACGAAGGGTTGCGCTTCGAGGTGGTCGAAGCGAATCAGCGGAAGGTTTTGCGGTTGCGCGTGCGTCCGCGGATTTTGGCTGCGCCGGTGACGTAGATCGTTCAGCTCACCAGCCGAGCAAGTCCGAATGCGGCCGCGGCGGCAATTCCACCGGTCACTACGGTTTGAAATGCACCCTTCCAGGGCGAAATTCCGGTGAAGCGGCTCTTCACAAATCCAAAAAGTCCCAGCGCAAACAGAGTGATAACAATGGAGAACCTCAGGGCGGAGATCACATCGGAGAGGGCCATGTAAGGGGCCAGTGGTATCAAGCCGCCGACCACATAGGACGCGGCGATGGTCACCGCGCTGCGATTCGCGCGCCCTGGATCCGGAGCCTCGAGACCTAGTTCGAAGCGCATCATGAAGTCCACCCAATGGTTCTGATTTCCGCAGATCGCTTGCACCACCGGCGCCATCTGGGTTTCGCTTAGTCCGTATTCGCGAAAAACCTTAGCCACCTCTTCCGTTTCGACGTCCGGGAGTTCAACGGTTTCGCGTATTTCGCGTTCCCGTTCGGAGGCATAGTGTTCGGAATCCGTCTTTGCCGCCAGGTAGCCGCCCAGTCCCATGGCAATGGACCCGGCCGCAATTTCCGCGAGTCCTGCGGTAACGACCAGACGTGTGGCGTTGGCGTTCGCGGCGAGGGCGCCCGAAATGCCGGCGGCGAGGGCAAAAGGAACGGTAAGGCCGTCGGCCATACCGATCACGACGTCCCGGACCGTGGCGCTCGCGGTGAAATGCGACTCCACATGTGGAGCTGCGGGCATGAATTCTCCTTGTACTCACATAAAGGCGCTGAGTTTATCACGCCCTGAGCGAGGTCGCCCTGGAGCGGCGTGCGGAGCCGATGTCCGTCGATGTAACATGTTCATCGAGGACCTACTGTGCAAAAGGCATTTCGTTCCGGTTTTGTTGCGGTGGTCGGCAAACCTAATGCGGGTAAATCAACGCTCGTAAACCGTCTCGTGGGGCAAAAGGTCGCGATCGTAACTTCGCGGCCGCAGACCACGCGGAATCGCATCCTGGGAATTGTGAACCGACCCAAGGCGCAGGTGGTGTTGATTGATACGCCTGGGATCCACCGGGCCACTACGTTGCTCGGCCGGCAGATGATGGCAGAGGTGAACCAGGCGGTGGAAGGTATTGACCTGCTGGCCGTAATGGTCGATGCGAGTGCTGGAGTGACGAGGGAGGATCGCCTGGCCTTTGACCGCGCGCGCCAATTTCGCAGGCCCGTGTTTCTCTTGCTGAACAAGATCGACCGGATCGCGAAATCGGCGCTACTGCCCCTGATCGAGGCGTGCTCAAAGGAGTTGTCGTTCACCGAAATCATTCCTGTTTCCGCTCTCACGGGCGACGGAATCGACCTCGCGCTGGAGAGGCTGATTGATCATCTGCCCGAAGGCGAACCCTATTTTCCCAAGGATCAGGTCACCGATCAGCCGGAGCGGTTTCTGGCCGCCGAAATCGTTCGCGAAAAAGCGATGACCAGCACCAAGCAAGAGGTTCCACACGCGGTAGCGGTGCGTATCGAGGCCTTCGAGGAAAGCCAGAAACTGGTGCGCATTGGCGCCATTATTTCCGTCGAGCGAGAGGGGCAGAAGGGAATACTAATCGGCAGCGGCGGCGAAAGGCTAAAGGCAATCGGCACGGCGGCGCGCCTGGAACTCGAAGAAATTCTCGGGGTAAAGGTTTTCCTGGAATTGCGTGTGAAGGTAGATCCGGACTGGCGCCAAGATGCGCGCAGGGTGCAGCAACTCGACTGGCGGCGCCAGCTCGAGCGGCTTGGAACCGAATAGTTATTCCTCGGCGGAAATTCCGAGAGATTTCATCTTGCGATAGAGATGACTGCGCTCGAGGCCCAGGGCGGCGGCGGTTCTCGTCATATTCCACTGATTCTCGCTGAGCTTGCGCAAAATGAATTCACGTTCGTAGGCGCTGCGCGCCTCCTGTAACGTCGCATTCGGCCGGGAGGAGATCGCCGGAAGATCGCGGAACAACTCCGGAGGAAGATGCAGGGGCTCGACGCGGGAATGAGGGCAGGTGATCATGAGCCGCTCGATAAGGTTGCGAAGCTCGCGGACGTTTCCGGGCCAGGTGTATCGGGCGAGCACCGCCAGAGCGGCATCGCTGATGTCTTTTGGTTTGCGGCCATAAGCCGCGGCGAATTCGGCTAGAAAATGGCGCGCCAGGCTGGGAACGTCTTCGATGCGCTCGCGCAAGGCGGGCACCGTGAAGGGAATCACGTTGAGGCGATAAAAAAGATCCTCCCGGAATAGGCCTTTGGCGATTTGCTCCTCCAGCTTTTTATTGGTTGCGGCGATCACGCGGACATTGACCACTGTGGGGTGGTTGGATCCCACGCGTTCGAGGCGCTGCTCCTCCAGCACGCGAAGCACTTTGGCTTGGGTACGCAAACTCATGTCGCCGATTTCATCCAGAAAAAGCGTGCCGTTATCGGCTTTTTGGAATTTGCCAATCTTGTCGTCGCTGGCGCCGGTGAAGCTGCCCCTAACGTGCCCAAATAACTCCGACTCGATCAGTTCCTCCGGAATGGCGGCGCAATTCACCTCCACAAAGGGTTCACGGTTACGAAGGCTAGCGGCATGCAGCGCACGGGCGACGAGCTCCTTGCCAGTGCCGCTCTCTCCGTAAATAAGAACGCGTCCGTTCGTGGGAGCCGCGAGCGCAATCTGCTGGCGGAGAGCCTTCATGGGGACGCTTTCGCCAAGGACCTGATAGCGATGGCCGAGTTCCTCGCGAAGCCGGCGATTTTCCGACTCCAAGCGGAGAAAGTCGAACGCCCTTTTCACGGACTGGGTGGTTTTTTCCAGTGAGAGCGGCTTTTCGACGAAGTCGAAGGCTCCCAGTTTGGTGGCCCGAACCGCCGTCTCGATATTCCCGTGTCCAGAGATCATGACGACCATGGGAAAATGTCCCACCTGGCGCATGCGCTCGAGTGTTTCGAGACCATCCATTTTGGGCAACCAGACGTCGAGGAGCACGAGGTCTATTTGCTGATTGGCCAAGCGCTCCAGACACTCCTCTCCGGAACCAACCGCATCGACTAGGTACCCCTCTTCACGGAGGATAGAGGAGAGGGAGTCGCGTATTCCTTCTTCGTCGTCGACGATTAAGATGGACTGTGACATAGGTTGATACTACGGCCGGCAGGCGGCAAAACGGGCTGTCGAGACATTTGCCTAAGCGTCCGCAGCGAGGGTTACGGTCGTGCCATCGACGGCGGGCAATTCGATTACGAATCGCGCCCCCGTAGGTACGTTGTCTTCCGCGCGAATAATCCCGTGGTGCTCGGCAATTACCCGGCTGGCGATGGCCAAACCTAGGCCCGTGCCGCGGTCCTTAGTCGAAAAATGTGGAAGGAAAAGTTTGTCCTTGTCCTCCGGAGAAATTCCGCAACCAGTATCCGTGATCGTAATTTCGACGGAGTCATGTGCGGCCTGGAAGCACGTAGTAAGAACCAGGTTGCGGACCGTCGAGCCTTCCATAGCCTCCGCGGCGTTGTCGATGAGATTCACGATCACCCGGCGAAGCATTTCCGAATCTGCTCTCACCAGAGGCACTCGCTCGCCAAGATTCGTAAGAATCTGCACATCCTCTA
>CAVPFR010000057.1:0-6744 GCA_963703785.1 uncultured Acidobacteriota bacterium
AGCCGACGCGAACACGTCAGAAACGAGAATGAGATTACCGGAGGTGTTTATTCCGGCGGGGTAGTGGGTCAGTTGAATTTTGCCCTCTTGTGTCACGATCAAGAAAATTCAAACTGACCCACTACCTCCGGCCACGGCGGATATACGCGGAATCGGTTTTCGATTAAAATCGGTTGCAGAGCCTTGAGGACCGATATGGATCTTTTCGATTGGGAAGCATTTGGCGCGACGCCATTGAGTCGCGATCCGTATGAGCACGTTGTCGTCAACGGGTTCGTGAAGAACGAGGCGTTGCAAGCAGTAAACGACGATTACCCTGAGATTCAGGACGCGGGAAGCTTTCCGCTGGAGGGACTCGAGTTCGGCCCCGGATTCAGGCGGATGGTCGAAGGGCTGGAGTCCGACGAGTTCCGCCAGGCTTTTCAGGAAAAATTCCAGACGGACTTATCCGGCCGGCCCACCACCATCACGGTGCGCGGGCGCTGCGCCGGCGGCGACGGACAGATTCACACAGACTCCGTGGGCAAAATCATTACCATCCTGATCTACCTGAATCCCAAGTGGGACGATTCGGGCGGCCGCTTGCGCCTACTGCGGGCGAAAGACATCGACGCCGTGGCAGCCGAGGTGGTTCCCTCGGGAGGCAATCTGGTAGCCTTCCTGCGTTCGGATCATTCATGGCACGGGCACTTGCCGTTTAGCGGCGAACGGCGGGTGTTGCAGTTCAACTGGGTAGTGAACAAGCGCAGCCAGAAGATCGTGGTGCTGAGGCACCGTCTCTCGGCATCGGTGAAGCATCTACTGCGCGGCGGCAAAACTTCGAACGCCAAACGTAAAGATTAACCAGTAATGGTGAATTCCGGTCCGAACCGCCTCCTCGCCGTGCGGCTCAGTTCTCTCGGCGACCTCGTCCATACCCTTCCCGTGGTACCAGCTTTGCGCGCGGCCTATCCTGAGGCGCAGCTGGATTGGCTTGTGGATCGGAGATGGTCGCCGCTGATGAAACTGGTTCGCGGCATCGATGAAGTGATATCGCTGGGGCCGTCTGTATCCGGCTATTTGGAGTGCATGGCGCGCGTGCGGCAGGCGCGATATTCGTGCGTTATCGACTTTCAGGGCATCTACAGATCGGCGATCCTGGGCTGGGCTTCGGGCGCGAAACGGCGCATCGGGCGGGATCGAAGCTGCGCGCGGGAGCGCGGCGCGGCGCGATTTTACAACGAGCGCGTGGTTCCCTCCGGCCGTCACGTTGCAGAGATGAGCATGAGCCTGGCGGTGCAAGCCGGAGCGCAAATGCCGGCGGCGATGTTATTTCCCATTGAAGTGCCGAAGGAGGAAGCCACACGAATTCGCGAGAAACTTCGACGGGAAGGCGAAGAGTACATCGTGGTGAGCCCGGGCGGAGGCTGGAAATCGAAATGCTGGCCGCCGGAGCGCTTCGGGGCGATCTGTTCCGAGGTATGGCGGCGGCACGGGATACGTTCGGTAATCAATATCGCTCCCGGAGAAGAAGAGCTCGGCGAGGCGGTGGTAGGCCATGCGCTTCCGGCGCAGCCCATCGTCTATTGCGCGGCGCTGCCGGAACTCGTGGCGCTCATGGCGGAGGCACTGGTGGCGGTGGGCGGCGATACGGGTCCGCTACACTTGGCAGCGGCAGTGGGGACACACGTTGTGGCGCTATTCGGCCCGACCAACCCCGGCCGGAACGGGCCGTTACCCGGCGGCGTGGTCATACAGAATTATTCGGCGGAGCCACGCAATTATCAGCGCGGAGACTACGCGCGGGGACGCGCCTATTCGTCCGAAATGCTCTCGATCAGCGTCGATCAAGTGCTTACAGCCGTAGAGCAAGAGATGGCCAGAGCTTCGCTCGCGCATTCGCCGCGATAGGCCGCTGGCGCATATGCGCCATGACGAAGGCATGAGGAAAACGCGGCGGACGAGCGTGCACGCCGACCGATTTGCGCGACGCTACCAGGCCGGCTCAGGCAGACCTGAACCGAAGCCGAGAGCGGGGCGGACCTGTTTGGGGCCAATGCGATCGCCGGCCCCGACAGAAATCCCGAGAATACAAGCTCGAAGGTGAACGGAATCGCGAAGTGGAGTACGTCCCAGCTTCGGATTTTCCTTTGGACTCTCACCGGCAAATAGATCTTCGTAAATTGACCGTCGATTGAGACGCTGGCATCGCGATAGCCGACGCTGGCGTAGGAGACGCCTAACTGCCGCTTCAAGGCGAGCGCCACCATACACTCGGTGGGCTTGCCGGATTTCCCGTTCTTTATGTCTGCCCAAGTGACGTTGATTTTCATGTCGAGTCTCTCCAGGGCGGGCTACCTACAAGAATATCAGGAGTGAATCGTTAGGGAAAAGGGTTGTCTGAGCAAGGCGCACGAGAGATCCCCAGGGCCGGCTGAATTTTGTTTTGACGTGCGCTTCGCGCCGGGTGTTTTGGCGTGCACTTTCGCACCGCGAGCTTTGCGAGCGCTTGCCGATGCGCAGATTGGGGCAGGGCCAGTGCACACGCCAGAGTCCCAGCCAGCCACAATGCCATTCTTAAATGGCTCACACAGAGCCTCCCAAGCGACCCCTTTTATTTGATGATCCAAAATGGCGCACATCGCGCTTGGTCACTGGACCCTCAAAATCCTGGAGCCGCCCGTTCGTAAAGGATGATATCGTTGCAGCGCGGCGACGCGGCATCTGATGGTCTTCGTCGCCTGCAGACCTCGTCCCCTTCTCTGAAGATGAGACTTCACGAACGAATCGAGTTCCGGTTTCGTCTGGCGGCTCAGCTTGACGCTACGTTCGCGCCTTACTGGGAGAATGCTTCGTGACGGAATTTTCCGTGAGCGAGCTTTTTGCGACTGGCCAGACGGAAATTCTGATGGTGTTGATCATGGTCAGCGTGGTGATGGCCGTCGTCTTTCTGGCTCGTCCCGCGATCACGACCGGCGTGAGCGGGAAGATTATGGCTTTCATGGGGCTCTTCGCGCTTCCGGCTCTTTGCATCGCGGGAGGCATCGCCGTGCACACGCAGCGGTCCGAGCAGACCCAATTCTGTATCTCATGCCACAGCATGGAGCCGTTCGGCCGGACCCTGTACATAGATAATCCGATGTACATTCCCGCGGCGCATTTCCAAAACCACCGGGTCCCGGCCGATATGGCTTGCTACACGTGTCACGCGGATTATGGTTTGTTCGGTCCGCTGAGGGATAAGATCCGCGGCGTCGGACGTATTTATTTCCAGTATGTGAGCACGCCGCCTAATCCGATCCAGATTCCAGGCGGGTTCAAAAATGGGCAGTGTCTCCATTGCCACGCCGGGGCGCGCAGCTTCATCGAAAATCCAGTACACAGCGCCATTATGGACACTCTAACGTCCGATCAGGTCTCGTGCGTGTCCTGTCACGACATGATTCACCCCGTAGGGCAGCTCAGCCAGCTCAAATTCTGGAGTCCCGGCCAATGAAAATCAGCGGAATCGGAATGACCCGTCTACTTCGAGCGTCCAGTCTTCTGGTGATCGCCGGGCTGCTCGCTGAAGTGGTGAGCATTTTGTGGTTTCATCCCCTGGCATTTGTGCTGTTCGTCTTTGTAGCAGCGGCTTTAACCGGTATGGGCATCTTGATTTTCCTAGCGTCACTCGTGTTTGTGGCTAGGCCTCCAACTGACAATCAGGGTTGAGCTAATCGGAGGCGAATGTATTCCGCAATCGTTACCGAATGTAATTAGCCGCTTTTCAAACGAAGACATCCAACGAACAGCCAACCTGCCGCGCCGCGGAGCGGGAAAATCTTAACAAGCGAGGCCGAGCAATAATCCGGCAGGCTATGTGTGATTCGACGATTCGCCTCTCTGAAAAATCGCTGTACCGAAGCGGAATATTTACTAGCACTGTACAAACCTCAAAAGTTTTGATCTACATCAGATAGGCAAGCCTCGGAGCCGTTGTACAAGATAGGACTTCGTTGTTGCTTTGGCTCAAATCAAGCGCGGCTCGGGGACGAGGAATGACAAAAGTAAAGGGGTTTGGGTTTACCGGGATCGCGGCTCTCGCCTTCCTCTTCGTATTTCAGGGTGCTGTCCACGGGCAAGCAAAACAAAAAGCTTCAAAATCCGCGGCAAAAGCGACGGCGGACAAGACCACGTCGCAACCTCCGCCCGACGCGCAATATCTGGGCAGCGAAACCTGCAAGACCTGTCACGAGGATGTTTATAACGGCTGGGAGAAGACGCCACATTGGAAAACGACGCTCGACACCAAGGGCGGTCCCTCGCATCAGGGATGCGAAGGCTGCCACGGTCCAGGGTCGGCCCACGTTGAAGGCGGCGGCGACGTCACCAAGATCTTCACGTTCAAGGATGCCTCCACCAAAGAGATCACGGACCGCTGCCTAACCTGCCACGCCGGAGGCTCCGAACATATGAACGCCCTCAATTCGGAGCACACGAAGAATGACGTGAGCTGCATCTCCTGCCATTCTCCGCATCACGCCGGGACGCGCCAGTACCTGTTGGTCAAAGCACAGCCGGAGCTTTGCTACAGCTGCCATCTGCAGGAAGAGCCGCAATTCGAGATGCCGTTCCATCATCGCGTCAACGAAGGGCTGATCCAATGCAGCGATTGCCATAACGTGCACGGGTCGGAACTGTCCAAACAGGTGCGTATGGCTTCGACCCAAGACGCGGTGTGCTTCAAGTGCCACACCGATAAGCAAGGCCCGTTTGTCTACGAACATGCACCGGTGAAGGTGAATGGCTGCGTGTCGTGCCACACGGTGCACGGCGGGCCGAACCCGCACATGCTGAAGGTGAGCAACGTCAATCTGCTCTGCCTTCAGTGCCATACGACATCGAGCTTCAGCAGCGCGCCGGGAGCGCCGTCGTTCCACAATCAGGCGAGCTTCTTTCAGTCGTGCGTGTTGTGCCACGTGGCGGCGCACGGCTCGAATTTCAGTCCTTTCTTTTTCAAATGAGGAACTCGATGAACACTGGGGATTTCACGATGCGAAGGCAATCGAGTTCAGAGGAGCCGTCGCCCGGCGTCCGGCCGGCAAAGAGCGGGATGGCGAGGGATCGTCGCTGGCCAGTTATCGGATTGGCTGTGTTCTCCTGCTTATTGATCGCGCCAGCGGGCCGCGCCCAAAGCGCTCCGGCCGAACCGGGAAAGGACGCCGGCAATTACCACATACAAGAGACGATCGAGTTCGGATACCGCCTAAACGAAGTGAATGGAAACCAGGATACCTACGACACGTTTGTCAATCTCGGGTCCGGCATGCGCCTGTTCGATTACACGCTGGACATGAGCTCATTGAATCACCAAGGGCTTCTTTTCGACACGCTGACGTTCACGAACTTTGGTTATGGCGGCGATCCGAACGATGTTTCGCGACTGCACGTGGACAAAAACAAGTGGTACAACTTCGACGGGCTGTTCCGGCGGGACAAGAATTTCTGGGACTACAATCTGTGGGCCAACCCGCTCAATCCGGCGGCGCCGAATCCCGCCGGAGCGCAGACGGCCGGTTGTATCGTCAGCCCGCCTTCCGCTTTGCATCCGGGGATCCCGGGTTACTGCTCCAACCCCGCCGTGCCGCAGGCGAATTCCCCGCAGGCGTACGACTTGGTACGGCGGATGCAAGATTACGACGTGACGCTCTTGCCGCAATCCCGAGTGCGCTTTCGGGCGGGTTTTTCGCATGACCGCGACGAAGGGCCCGGCTTTTTCACCACGGACAGCGGGACCGTGCCGGATTTCCCGGAAACGTACAGCTATACGACGAACGCGTATCACGCCGGGGTAACTTTCGCCTGCTTCCGCGAACCACGATCTCTTACGATCAGTTCTTCACCGACTTCAAGCAAGACAACACTATCCTGGAGAACCCGACCGCGACGCCTCAGAATTACGGTTATCAGCTGGCGAACGGCACGCCGGTGGATCTGGGGATTGCCTGGAGCACGCTGACGCCGGCCGAAGCGTTGCCCTGCGCGGCTCCATCGCCAACGGCGCAACCACGCCGCCCACCGCGAGCTCCAGTTGTAATGGATTCCTCAGTTACAGCCAGGTAGGCCAGCCGCAGGATCGGGTGCCCACGGAAAGGCTCCGCTTCCAATCGAACTATTTCAAGAATTTAGAGATGACGGGTACATTCGGTTACAGCAGCTCGGACAATAAAATCCCCAACTTCGACGAGATTCTCGATGGGTTCGTGACGCGCAGCGCCACGCTCAAGAGCACAACATCAGGTCCAGCGCAGGCGAAGCGCGTTTCCGTGAATGCGGATTGGTCCGGAGTGTATGCGGTGACGACCAAGTTCCGCATCGAGGATATGTTCAGGTTCGACAATTGGCGCATTCCCGGAATGTGGGCGACCTACGAAACAAATATCTTTGGCGCTGCCGGTACGGGGGCGATCGGGTTGGGCTCGCCATTCTCGCAATTCAACCAGGTTTCGCCGACGGCGGCGGCGACGTTCGCGACGCTGTGTCCCGCGCCCTATACGCAGGCGGGCTGCCCGTGCACACGAGCAGTTCCGCGGCCGACGTAACCAACGAGCTTAGCTACCAGTTTCTGGGACAAGATTTGAAATCGAACAAGCTCGAGCTGGAGTACGATTTCACGAAACGCTGGACCGGCCGGCTGGGCTACCTTTACACGGCTCGTTCGATCTCGCAGTTCGGCGCCACGTTCGATACGGGCGAGACGTATTTCCCGGGGGGTGGGTCGGTGGC
>CAVPFR010000058.1:0-107824 GCA_963703785.1 uncultured Acidobacteriota bacterium
GCACGTTATACAGCCCGGTCGAACTCTGTCGAGCCGAGCTATGGACCACAGCAAAAGCTAGCGCACCCAACAGGGCGACACTAAGAACGAACGCAAAGCGACGCATAGCAAGCCTCCTCTACCGGTGGCGATATGTATACACCCGAGGCTGCCCCAGGCTGAAAGGAATTGTTTTTCGCGCTCCCGCGCATTACGGCGCTATCACCGTTCCCGGTCGCGAATCGAAGTCGTCTCGATCGCGTCCTTCGTCATGTTTCAGGGTTCCGAGAACAATCCGTGCGATCAAAAGTTCGCCGACGGAAGTAAAGGAATTCCACTGCGCAGACATTATGCTTGACGGTCCCACCGGCCCGTGATATGACGCGTCCCAGATTTCGGCCTGCGATCACGGCGCAGATTCGGCCTGCGGCTATTCTGGATCGATGAGGGGTGATCATCAATGATTTCCGCAACAGGGACCATTCTTGTGCAGTTCTGTGCCCGCTTGAGCCGCGTTTGGAAATTCGCGGCGGCGGCGATTGTGGTGCTTGTCGTTTGCCTTCCACTGATGCCACAGAGCAACGAAGGCAGAATTTCCGGCACCGTATTTGACCAGAGTGGCGGCGCCATCGCAGGCGCCATGGTTACGGTCACGGACGTGGCCAGAGGCGTCTCGCGACCATTGACTGCGGATAGCGTGGGAGCATATTCGGCTCCTAACCTGCAGCCGGGTACGTATACGGTGCGTGCGGAGGCGAACGGCTTCCAGGCGACGCAGCACACCGATGTGCTGCTGGAGGTTGGCAAGGATATCCGGGTGGACCTTACGCTACAGGCGGGGTCGCAGGCCCAGACGGTGACCGTCACGGGAGAGGTTCCGGACGTTGAAACCACCAACGCCACATTGGGTGGCGCGATCAGCAATCAGACGATCAACGATCTGCCTTTGAACGGCCGTGACTTCACGCGCTTGATCCAGTTGCGGCCGGGCGTGACGAGTTACCCTGGCGGTGGAGATCATGCGGATTCTACGAACGGCCAAACCGCTAACATGGGTGTGTTCCTTCTGGATGGCCTGCTGAACTACACCCCAATTAATGGCGGAGGCGCTCTAAATTATCGATACCAGGCTGGAGGCTCCTCGACGATCCTGCCTATCGATGCCATTCAGGAGTTTAATGTCCAGGAGAATCCCAAGGCGGAATATGGGTGGGCCATCGGAGCGATCACCAACGTTGGGCTGAAGGCCGGCACCAACACGATTCATGGCACTGGCTACGCTTTTGGCCGCGACGACGCCTGGGACGCGCGCAACTACTTCAACCCAGCGCCAGTGGCGTTGGAGCAGTTCGGCGCGACAACGGGTGGACCCGTTATCAAAGATAAAGTTTTCTGGTTCGTAGGCTACGAAGGACAGCGTTATACCGTTGGGGACGAGTACGTGGGGGCTGCCCCGGTGTCGGTTTCGATGACCGCATTGGGTCTTGCCGCTGACCCGACAAAAAGCATCGTGGATGCCTGTAACGCGCTAAACCCAGGGCACCTGCCTTACGTAGCCGGTACAAATGCTCCGGCGAATGGAAACAAAGTCACTGCTCTAAGCGCGCAATTGGCGGGCCTCACCACAAACTGTACGGTTTCCGGCCCCAGTTCCACGATTGAAAACCTGTTCCCATTTAATCCCGGGACCAATGCCGCGGGGGCGACCGTATTTGCGCCGACGCTAACCAACAGCAGCCCCAGCGACAACGGGATAGCGAAGCTCGACTACCACCTCAATGACCGCAACTCATTCAGCGCCTCATATTTTAGAGGACAGCTTCACAACGCGGTTTGGGTTACATCGCCCGATCAGTTGACATCACAAATGCAAAATCTGGTTTCCGTAATCAATTGGGACGCTGGACTTAGCTGGACCTACACGCCGGGTTCCAATTGGGTGAATGAACTCAGAGGCGGAGCCAACCGAATCACCGAAACCAACATTGGTGCAGACAGCAATATCAACCAGGCGTCTCCTTACCCCACAGGCTTCGGAATCAATACGGGCATCACGAAACCCCTCTACTACGGGATGCCCTATCTGCAAATCTCGAGTCTCACCAATTTCGCCCTGGGCCATGGCAATTTCTCCACCACTCGGGGGCCCGGCGGCTTGAACCAACTCATCGATAACGTCTCCTACTTGCGCGGCAAGCACGCCTTCAAGTTCGGAGCCAATCTCTTCCGAACAATTTTGGACGACAACAGCTACAACGGAGCCCAGGGCAAAATCACATTCTCGAATATTAGTAACTACCTGCAAGGCATACCATCCCGAGGAAGTATCGTGGAGGGGAACACCCAATATCGAAAGCGGGATTGGGACTTTGCCGCGTTCGCTCAGGACGACTGGCGTGCGACCACGAGGCTAACCATCAACCTCGGCCTGCGCTGGGAATATGCCTCGTCGATGACGGATGTCGACGGCTTGTTCGGCGGCTTCAATCCCACCACCGGCTTGGTAGAGAGTCCCACAATAAATCCAGACTATAGAGACTTCTCGCCTCGGATCGGCATGGCATGGGACGTCAGGGGCAACGGGAAGACCGTCGTTCGCAGCGCCTTCAGCCTGATGTATCCGACCGCGATATTCTCGACTGTGACGGGAGCGACGGGTGTCCCCTTTGGATTCGACCAGGTGGTTAAGGGCGTTACGACGCCTGGTTCGCAAGCCGGCAGCGGCTCAGTCTCCTACACTGCCGCGCAGCTTTCCTGGACCACCGCCGGGCCGGTCTTCCCGGCTACCGGCAGACTCGCCTGCGGCGATAATGTGAAACCCGATCCAGCCCAATGTAACGCTCCTTTCGTGGATCCCAATATACGTACCCCCCACATCTTTAACTGGAATCTGGACGTTCAGAGGGCGGTGACGAATACGCTGACCCTGGATCTCGCCTATGTCGGCAACCACGGCTCCGGGCTGCCAGGCAACGTCGACACTAACGCCCCGCCGCTTGGTGCTGGATGGACCAGTGCCGCGGCGCAAACCGCTGGAACGACCGCAACGAACGGGACGGGGTCTATCGCTTGCCTCAGCGCCGCCAGCGTAGCTGCGGGTTACAACGACTGCAACGTCTCTTCGGCGGCTGAGATTGCGGCCCGGCCGTACAACGCGGCTTTTCCCTACCTGCAGTTCATAAACGAGCTTGGGAATAGAGACCCCTCCAACTACAACGGCCTGCAGGCGACCCTGACCGAGCGGCCTCTCCACGGGCTATATTTCCTCGCTGGCTACACTTACTCGCACGCCCTGGACCAATTTTCTTCCGCGCCGCCGGGCAGAGGCGGATTCCAGGATCCTGCGCTCCCGCAGTTGGACTATGGCAGCAGCGACTACGACCTGAGAAATCGCTTCACTTTTTCGCTGACCTATAACCTGCCGGGCAGAAAGGCGCCCGGGCAGATGCTGCAGGGCTGGGTCGTCAACTCCGTGGTGACACTACAGAGCGGTATGCCCTGGGGCACAATGGACACCAATAACGATTTCTACGGAAACCTCGAGTATAAGAACAGCGCTCAGGAGCGTTGGGATTTCACCGGGAACCCGGCAGACTTCACTTCCGGTCGAACTCCTTTGCCATGCTTCTCCAATCTAGCAAGCACCATGGCAAATTGCACTCCTTACCAAATGATCGGCGGCGTTCCAACGCCACCGGCCGTTTGTCTGCAGGCCGCGCAGGCCAATGGCGCGCTGGCCGTGGCCTCGCTCTATAACAACGGCTGTTACGTGTCCGGTAATTCCGTAATCACTCCTCCGGCCTACGGGAGCCTCGGGACGATGGGCCGCAATATCTTCCGCGACGGCGGCTTCAGGAACTGGGATCTTTCGATAGTCAAGGATTGGAAGTTTAAGGAACGGCTCACCACCCAGTTTCGAGCTGAATTCTTTAACATTCTCAACCATCCCAACTTCGCCAATCCTTACGGGTCGTATACTACCTACTACAACAACGATCCATCTGGCGGCTCACCGTTCGGCTGCGGCTGCGTCACACCCGATGCCGCGGCAGGGAACTTCGTGCTCGGGGCCGGTGGCGCGCGCGACATTCAGTTGGGATTGAAGCTGATCTTCTGATGGTTGCGGTAGGAGCGTAAAGCAATAGGGACTAGGTCAAATCCGCGCCGTGATCGGTGTGTTCACGGGAAAGCTCCTCGCTGAAATCCGTGGCGCAGGCTAGTGAAGGTTCCAGGTTTCCGCAATAACCAGAAGCCGCCAATTGCATCAGCTCGCGCACTCGCGCGGGCGTTTTCTTAGAGTCAATCCGAAAGGAACTGAAGGGTGATTAGTGCTTGTCCTCTTGGCCCTCGGCTGCGGAGTTCCCGATTAGCTTGTTATATCCCTGAAATTCCGTCGGGGACCAAAACATCTCCCGGACATCGAAAGTTTGGGGCTCGAGGTTGAAAACCAACTTGTCGAGAGCCACCCAGGGCTTGGTATACATTACGGGATCGTCAATGGTGACCGAGAGTTCCAAGTGGTCGTGGTCCACGCGATGGAATCGTTCTTCCACGCGCAGTTTGTCACTGTGCGGACGGCCCACATGATCGATCCAGGTTCTTTCGTCTAATCCCGTGGTCTCCACCACGAACGTGTAATCATCCACCCACTTGGCTAGGGAGTAGCCGAACCAACGCGGTTCGAGAGTTTTCGGTAGTTCCCGCCCGTCCGTCCAGATGACCCGCCACACTCTGCCAAATTCGTAAAGCAGGTAGACCTGCACGGGAGTTTGCAGGATTTGTACGGTCCGCATCTCAAAAAGGTCTTCGCGAGGAATACCCTGGGGATCACCGGCGATTACGGGATCATTCGATTCCGTGGATATGCCCGCTCTCGCTCCGTTGCTGGGCTTCGTGTCGTTTAACATCTGCAGGCCCACAGGAGTGAAGGGCGGCCGATGTTGCGGCTTACCGTCATCCGGCATTACCAACGGACCCAATGCTTGGATACCCGTGTCGCCCGGATCCCAAATCCCTGAAATATCGTGCGGCGGCGCAGGGTCCGACTTCTGGCCTTTCGCCGGTACGGCTACAGGCCGGAGCCAACCGTCGACCCGCTTGTCCATGGGCAAGCGACGCCCATCCTGTCCACGTTGCGGTTCAGGCTGCGGTGCTTGGGAGCGTGCAAGCTGTGGGGATACTAATATGGCTACTGCAATCGCGGAGGCAGCAAGACTCTTGAGCATCGTGGCAGCCTTTCCCGTGTCTCAATCCCAAGAGGGACTCAGTTCGGCCGTGACGCAGATTGGCGCGGCCGTCCAAATCCTCACTATTTGGAATCGTCCTGTTTGGAGGCTTCGTCGGGCAAAATGCGGCCAAGTAATTTTGGACCGTTAGCCGGTATGACGTAGACGATGCGCCCAATTGGCTTGGCATTCTTGACCGTGATCACTCGTATGTTGATCGCATCGCCGGGCCTGAGAGAAGTCCTGCTCCAGCCCATGGTCGTCATGCTGGCGGGATTTTCCGTTTCCGCCATCCAATGCACAACTTGGCCCGCCTCATCCTTCACGTCAAAGAGAAGCACGCAATGGGGATTGGCCCACACGAACTGTGTGACCGTTCCCTTGAGGTTAATCTGTTTGGTGACATCGTAGACTGCATTGCCGTGATGCGCGGCGAGTGGAAGGCAAAGAACCGAGAGACTAAAAGCAAGGGCAAGAACGATCAGGAATTTGTCTTTCAAGAGCTACCTCCTGCTCGCATGACGAAGCGTATTCCAATTGCGTGTCGCCCCAGGATTTTAATTGAGCGCAATTCTAACGACAGCGTTGTCCGGCGTCAAGTGCAGCAAGAGTTTCTGTCGGGCGTATTTATCGCAACCGAAGTTGGAATTGAAGTAATGGTTTCGTGTTTCGCTCTAGGTGGAAGGCACTTCAAATAGTTCGCCCCGAACAGAATCTCGCCGAGACACGGGCACCTCCTCATTCAATACGAGCCAATAGTGCCCCAGCATCCGCACCGCATCCACGAATTCGATGAAATGAGAAGGTTTCCGAACGAAGCTGTTTGCGCCAAGCGCATATCCAAGAAGGCGGTCTTGTTCTTCGTTCGACGAAGTCAATAAGACAACGGGAAGAAGCTTTGTTTCCGGCGCGGCTCGGAGCTGCCGTAAAACTTCCATGCCGTCCACCTTGGGGAGTTTCAGGTCCAAAAGGACGACTTGGGGCTGTGCAGCAACGTCGCGGTCGGAATAGTTGCCACGGGCGAACACGTAATCCAGGGCTTCGGCTCCGTCGCGGACGACCACTACCTCGTCGGCAAGCTTATTTTTCGTGAATGCCCGGAGGACCAAGGTTTCGTCATCCGGATTATCTTCGACCAACAAGATAGTTCGCTTCGCCATGTTCGATGCCTTCCGGCTCTGGCTTGAGGCTGCCTAGATTTTCTTTTTCGGCGACCTTCTGTGGCCCGAGCAGCGTGAAATAGAAAGTCGCACCACGGCCAATCGCCGCTTCCGCCCAGATGCGCCCCCCGTGCCGTTGAATAATGCGTTGCGCTGAAGCAAGACCAATTCCCGTGCCGGGAAACTCGGTGGCGTGCAGCCGTTGGAAAGCTCCAAAGATTCCCTTTACATACTTTTGATCAAAACCCACGCCGTTGTCTCGAACGAAAAACGCCCAGACATCGTCAATCGTGATTCGACCGACTTCGATTTCGGCATATCCCTGCTTAGAGGTGAACTTCCAGGAATTGCCCATAAGGTTTTCGAGGACCGTGCGTAATAGCTGCGGGTCGCCTTCAGCCTTCAAATCCGGAGCAATGACAAATTCGACCTTTCTCTTGGCATCAGTACTCTGAAGGTCAGAAGCAATCGATTGCGCTACTTCGGTTAAGTCCATTTCCTGGCGTACGATCTCGGCACGCGTTACGCGGGAGAGGTGCAGAAGATCATCGATCAAGGCGTTCATGCGCCGGGCGGCGAGTATCACGCGGTTCAAGTAATCCTTGCCAAGATCGTCCAGACGATCGCGGCACTCCTCTAAAACGGCCTGACTGAAACCGTCAATCGCTCGAAGGGGAGCGCGTAAATCGTGCGAGACGGAATAGCAAAAGGCTTCGAGTTCTTTGTTTGCCGTTTCCAGTTCAGCCGTGCGGAGAACGAGGTCGTCCTGCGCATTCTTGAGTTCGGTAATGTCAACGACGACTCCCATCATGTGCGTGGGACCGCCATGTTCGTTGCGATGGGTACGGCCTCGGAGGGCGATCCAATGGACCGAGCTGTTCGGCCAAAGAATGCGGCACTCAATCCTGAAATGTCCGGTGAATGTGGCTTCGCCGAATTTGGCCTTGACCATCTCCTTGTCTTCCGAAATGACGTGGCTTAGCAGGATATTCTGGGTCCAGTCCGATTGGAGCGACTCATAGCCGAATATCTGATCGTTGCGCAGCGAACGGGCGATCTTGCCGCTCTTGAGGTCAATCTCCCACACGCCCATCTGGGCCGACTCCAAAGCAATGGTCAGCCTCGATTCGCTGTGTTTAAGGGCCTCCTCGGCCTTCTTCCTTTCTGTGATATCCCGCGTGACCTTTGCAAAACCGCGTAACCGGCCGCGCTCATCGTGTAAGGCCGTGACGACCACGCTGGCCCAGAAGCGCGACCCATCCTTACGCACGCGCCAACCCTCCTGCTCAAAACGCCCGCGCTCGGCGGCAATTCTCAGCTCATTAGAGGGGGCGCCTGCCGTCACGTCCTCGGGAGGGAAAAAGGCAGAAAAATGACGGCCAACAATTTCTTCAGGCTGATAGCCCTTGATCCGCTCCGCTCCAGAGTTCCAACTCACCACGTATCCTTCGGGATCGAGCATGAGGATGGCATACTGTTTGACCTCCGAAACCATCAATCGAAAACGCTCTTCGCTATCCCGCAAAACTTGCTCCGCACTGCGGCGCTTTTCCATCTCGTGATGGATAACCAGGGCGGCGGCGAAAAGAAAAACGAAGGCGAGAATGTCTCCAGTGACGATTGCAATCTGCACCTTTTGAGCGCTGGCTTTTGCTTGGTCTGCCCGCTCATTCAAGAGTTGCCGCTGAGTGTTCGTCACTTCGGTCAATAACTGTCTGATTTGGTCTCTGCGTTGTTTGTCGGGAGGCGTGACGCTCGTGACCGCTGCATCCCCGCCGCTGCGAATATCGACAGCCGTCTGCAATTCGGCTATGTGCAGAGCAATTTGGAGCGTGAGCTGCGACCACAACTCCTGTTGGGGTGAATTGTCACCTACGAGATCATGCAGACTGGTTGCTTGCTTTTGTACTCGCCGAATGGCCTCCCGATAAGAGCTCAGGAACGTTCTCTCACCGCCGATGATAAAGTCGCGCTGATCGGTTTCGGCCTCCCAGAGATACTCTTGCAGAAGATTCAGCCGTTCCAAGACCGCGCGGGTATGCGTCACGTATTGTTGGTCTTCATTCTCCTTAACGATGCGCTGATAGGAGAGCATGCCTACGGCGAGCAGGATGATTAGCGCTGCCCCGAATGCCGCAGAGACCTTTGTGCTGAACGTCAAGAGCAACCTCCTGCCTGGCAAAGCGCGCCTGCCAAGCCTCCTCTACATCACCCTGGTCAGCCCAGGAACGATCGGGACAGTATCGTCATTCGGATCGCGTTGCTGGCTGCTGGTGTCGAGGCGTTGCAAACGGCGTCTAGCTATTACTAGAAGTTCATTGAGGTTCTTACCGTCCGAAGGAAATATGGCTGTGCCAAAGCTGCAAGACAAAGCGGGACCCTTCGCGTCCTGCTCGATCTTTGCGGCCATGCGAAGCCCCAGAGTATGAGCGCCCTCTGCCGATGTGTCCGGCAGCACCACGGCAAACTCACCCGCCCGCAGGCGCGCCGGCATATCGGATGCGCGACACTGCAAAAGAATTCGCGCCACTCGGCATAATGCCTCGTCTCCGGCCTGACGTCCGTGCGCCTCGTTTATGGCAGAGAGATCCAGTTTGAGGAGCAGAAGAGCACAGGAACGAAGGGTACGCTCAGAGCGCTTGCTCTCGGCGTCGAAAACATCAGTCAAACGTCCATAGTCCGGTAAGCCGGTGAGAGAGTCGGCGCCGAAAGCATTTGCAAATCCCTCTTCCGCGCGCTTTCTGTTGGTGATGTCAAAGGCCGTAATCAGGGCCGCTAGGGCGCCATCGTGGTTGAACATGGTGAGTGTCACGTCCAGCCATCGGGTTGAACTATCCTTGGTGAGAATCTTGAGTTCATATCTCACGCCACTTTGGCTCCCGTTGGGAGCGCCGCCCACAGCGCTCTTCCTGGAATCGGGATGAACGAGCTGCCAAAAAGTCATCTCTTCGAGTTCTTCCCTGCTGTAGCCGGTAATTTGCTCGGCGGCCTGGTTCACATAGCAGCAGTGAGTTCCTTGCTGGATAAAGGTCGCAGCGGGAATGGACTCGGCCAGGGCGCGGAACTTTGCCTCGCTTTCCTGTAGCGATAGTTCCGCCCGCTCGCGCTCATGGCGCAATCGCTTTTCGTCCAGAGCCTTTGTAATGGCAACGGGCAGCCTTTCCAGCCGGCCCTTTAGAACATAATCGGAGACTCCATTTCTCATGCACTCGACCGCACGCTCCTCGCCTAATGCGCCCGTTACGAGGATAAAGGGAATGTCGTGCCGTTCCGAACGCAGTTGATTCAGGACATCAAGTCCGGTCCAAGAACCCAAAGCGTAGTCCGATAGAACAACGTCATACACACCCTCGTGCAGCCGACTCGCGAATTTATCCGGTGTAGATACCACATCGATGTGAATGTCTCTATTTGTCTTTCTTAAGTGAAGCGAACAGAGTTCGGCATCGTCGGCATTGTCCTCGACCAGCAGAATTCGCAACTTGCTTGCGTCCGAGTCGTTGTCTTGGAGCCCAGAACTGGTCGCCATGCGCACCTCCAGCTCGTTCATTTACGGGCAAGCCAACTACAGTGTCCGGCTCTATTGTTAAGCGACTTACTAACTTACGCATATAGTACTCGAATACTACATTGCGGTAAGTATTACCTCTCGGTTAACTGCCACTACGGTTGGAAAACCCGTTGAAGGGGTTTCTTGACCGGAGCAAACGAAGCGCCAAACCCCATAATACGATTAGCGAACTGTCGCGCAGGCGTCATACGGCGTGTCGCCTATAGACGCATACGTCCCTGAGCGCGGATGATCGGGTGAAAGGGCTAAGAAAGTCCCCGCACCGATCAGTCCCGGCCCTTTAATTGGCGAGCACTATGATCGATCTTCAGATCGTGCTTCAGATCGTGCGGAGGACATATGCCAGCGAGAATCTTGGTTGTCGATGATTATCCGGTCGTGCGGAAGACCATCTGTGACTTGCTCCATTCCCACTCGCTCGAAGTCTGCGGTGAAGCCGAAAATGGACAGGATGCGGTGGAGCGAGTTAAGGAGTTGCAGCCCAATCTCGTCCTTCTCGATATAAACATGCCCAAGATGAACGGCATTCAGGCCGCTTTCGAGATTCGCCAGTTATCGCCCTCGACAAAGATTATTTTTCTAAGTGTCCACGAATGCTCTGCTGAAGCGATGTCCGCGATTCGTGTCCTGGGGGCAGCGGGTTTTGTGGCCAAATTGGAAGCTGGGAAGGAACTGGTTCCAGCTCTGAAGCGCCTGTTCCCTAATGAGACGGCGGCGAACGAAAGCGCGCCATCATCATTCGCGATCCCACGCCGGGCACCTCGGTACTATTTTGGCGCTGCCGTTGTGCTCACCGAAGTTGACTCCGGCCGAATCCTAGTGGCCCTTGTCCGCATACTGAGTTTATATGGGTGTTTTGTCAAAACCAGCGAGTCCATCCGCGCAGGCTCTAAGGTCATGTTGAACATCGCTTATTCGGGATTTCATTGCACATTAATGGGCCGGGTCGTTACACAAATGAATGATGGTATAGGCATTGAGTTCACTGGAATTGATCCGATCAATCAGGAACGCCTTGAAGATTGCCTCGCGGAGTTAGCCGGGAACGCATCGGCTTTAACGACGCACTGAATGGTGAATTTCGATAAGCGATTTCTCGGCACTTAGGCTCCTAAGCCGTTCCACGAGGGCCAAGGACGAGCGGTTCCGCAACCGAAAGAGCCAATACGGTACGGAAGGACTATTGAATCGGGTCTATCGGAGCAATGAAGCTTGACTCAATTGAGGTCAAACAGAGGTTCCGTTACACATTTGCACGTCAACAGCTGGCATAAAGGAGGAAATATGGCAAAGCTCCCAGACTCATTCACGGAAGCCCTAAAGTCCGGCTATCGCGTAATTGACGAATCCAGCTTAGAAACCGAGAACGGCAAGCGCGTAGGGACGCTATATCTGAAGAACGGGTCTCGACCAGAGCTCTTGGTCTCGTATGAAGGTGACACCCGTATCGGTTACCGTTTTAGCAAGCCACAACCCGATACCAGATAACTTCGGCAGGCCACAAATGTCCAATCGGCAGCTCCGCGCTACCGGCCTCTTATTTCTTGCCCGCGGCTGGTACTCTCATCTCATCTCTGTATTTTTGTTCGTCAGACGGCGCACAGATGTCTTCGCGCATTTTCTGATTGGGGCTCAACGTCCATCTCGTTACCTCGCTGACCCAAGGTGCTGTATAGGCTTTCGGGTCGGTGAGCGTCATTCTGGCCTCAATCGTATCGTGATCCACGCGTTGGAAACGCTCTTCAAGCGTCATCTCGTCGCTGTGCGGATGCCCGTCGTTGTCGAGCCAGGACTCGTCGTTAAATCCATTCGACTCCACAACCATCGTGTTTCCTTCCCAGCGGCCCACTGAGTAGCCATACCAGGTCGGCTCCGGATCGGTGGGGAGTGGTCGCCCATCGAGGTAAATCGTTCGGTGTACATAGAAGAAATCGAACAGCTCGATCAAGCGATCTTTCGTTTGCACAAACTCCATGGGATACGCATTGTAAAAGGCAATGCGCGGGTAGCCGATAGGATCGCAACCCATTATCGGGTCGTTACCCAGGGGCTGGGCTCTCGGGCCAATTCCCGGTTTTGCGGCGTCATATCTCGCCTTGGCCCACGCGGTCATTGGCGGGGGCGTGCCGCTCAAGGTGTTAAATGGTCCTCTGCCCATCCACACTCCCGAAAAGTCGTGCGCATCGAAGGGCAAGTTGGCGGTGGGTGACGGACCGCGAGAGCCTCGACGACCTTGTCGCGCGGGCTGATCACCTCCGGCCGGCTGATCGCTTTGCGGCTGACCCGTGTGCGCAGTAGCCGCGCAACAGAACGCCAGCACCACCGTCAGCAATAGAATCAAGTCACGTGAGCGCTGTCGCATCTTGCGGCTCCCTCAACCGATCCGCTAGACCAGCGGGCCTGGCTTTTTCTTGTAGCGATTGACAATCGCATCCGCACTCGAATATGCCAGAGCTTGAATCGTAAGCGTGGGATTGAAGCCGCTCATTGTTGGAAATGTCGAACTTCCGATGACGAAGAGATTGGGAATATCCCAACTCTGACCGTAGCGGTTCACAACCGAATTGCTCGGATCGCTGCCCATGCGTGTGCCGCCTTCATGGTGGGCTCCCGGTGCGCCGGCGCCGCTGGGCGAACGCCAAACGTGGGTTGCGCCGGTGGCTCGGCCGAGCTCTTCCAGCTTACCGAGCAGGAACTCCACGCGAGCGAGCTCGTTTGGCCGCCGCCAGTTGTAGGTGAGGCGCGGCGCCGGCAAGCCCCATTGGTCGCGCACGTGCGGATCGAGGTCGATCATATGATCGGCGTAAGGCAGGTTTTCCGTCTGCGCCACGATGGCGGCGTAACGCGCGAAATATTTCGCGAGGAAGTCTCGATACTCCGCGCCCCACCGAGGAGTTCCCGGGGGCGGGTTCATACTCACCGCCGTGCCGATAGGGCCGGCCTCGAGGTCCGCGGGAGTAACCGAAATCTGCGCGCCGCGGATAAATCCCAAGCCGCTGTGGTCGAAATTGTCCGCGTTGAAATCGTCCAGGCTATGTTTCTGGGCGCTCGGTCCCATGTAGATGTTGACGTAGCGGTCGTCGAAGGCGGCGAAGACCCTCGCGCCGATGTGAGCCATCAGATGCTTGCCCAGTTGGCCGCTCGAATTGGCCAGGCCGTTCGGGAATTTGCCGGTTTTTGAAAGCAGCAGCAGGCGCGTGTTGTCGTATATGAAAGTGCCGAGGATAACGACGTCCGCCTCGATGGCGTTCTCCGAGCCATCGGGGCCGTAATAAGAGACGCCGATTACTTTCCCGCTGTTGTCGCTGTTGACGCGATAACACATCGTTCCCGTGAGCAGCTGGAAGTTGCCGGTGGCATCCGCCTCGGGAAGCTTGGTGACCAGAATGCTCGATTTGGCGCCCATATGGCAGCCGAACGCCTGACAAAAGCCGCAGTAAGTGCAGCTCGGGCGGCCCTGGTAAAACTGCGAGAGGATCGCGCGTGGCGAGGAGAATGGGTGATAACCGAGTTTGCGCGCTCCCGCTTCGAAGATCACGCCGGATTGATCGGCTAGCAAAGCGGGAAGAGGATACTCGCGGCGGCGTGGCGCCTCGAACGGATTTCCACCGTCAATCTTGCGGCCCTGCAGATTGCCCGCCTTGCCGGAAACGCCAAGTTCATATTCCGCGCGGTCATAGAAAGGCTCGAGCTCGGCGTAACTCAAGGGCCAGTCGGCGAGCGATGAGTCGGACGGGATGGCGGACGCTCCGTAGCGTTCGATCGTATGAGATCGCGCGCGGAAGTCATCTTCGTGGAGGCGCCAGGAAAGAGCGCCGTAGTGAACCGTCCCGCCTCCGGCCTGATTGCCGTAATTCAAGATAGGCAGCGGCTTCGCGTCCGTTTTGTCGTCCGGCCGCCAGGTAACCGGCTGCCTTTTTATATTCGGGCGGAGTTCCTGGCGCTGAAAGTAGCGCAATTCGTCCAGCCCGCTGAAATCCTGCGTGGTGAGCCGGGGGCCGCGCTCCAGGCCGATCACTTTCATCCCCGATTTGGCAAGTTCGGCGGCAACGATCCCGCCCACTGCCCCCACGCCCACAATGACGGCGTCGGTTGTGAAGGTCGCCATCGCTACCCCCGCTGCAGGCTTTTGGCCTGCGCTTGCAATCCCATGACGGCCGAGCGCGTAAAGCCTTGTTTATTCTGCAAGTCTCCCGGCGTGAAATTTCCCTGAGCGCCGGGAAAACCAACCAGGCGCCAACCTGCGAAGTCTCGGTTGCCTCCGTAAATTGGATCCGCGAACATTCCCTCCATCGTGTGCGTGCGAATTACGTTAAAAAACTCGGGACCGCTCGGCCAGGAGAATTCAGCCGCCTTCCCCTGCTCGATTGCGGCAATCACCGCGTCCTGCCGGCTGGCATCGAGCTGAACGAAAGCCGTGTTGTAGGTCTTGCGGCAATAGGCATCGAGTTCTGCGAGCCCGCTGCGATAGAAATCCTGAAGATCGGCATAGGCGCCGGAGAGCGCCAGATCAATGTAGTTGACCACTCCGGCGTCACTCGCTCCGGGTTTGCCTGGCGCTCCTGGCATGAGCCGCTCCGTGAAGGCTGCAATCGTCGCGGCCTGCTCATAATTGAAAAACGCGCCATGCTGAAGGGGGTTGGCGTGCGGCTGCTCGGCTGCCTCTTGCTTAGGCTGGCTGGGCGTCTGGGCGTAAATATCCGGCACCAGCCCCGAACCGGCCGCAGCTCCGGCGCCCACCGCTGCCCGCACCAAAAAGGATCGGCGAGTTGAATCATGTTTGCTCACATCTAACCTCCGGGTTGGCTCTGGTCCGCCGCTTTGCACCGAACCATATGCCAGCGACCGTCTCGAGTCAATCCGAAACCGCGGGATCTCGCCGATAGGAATCGAAACATCGAAACTTTGCCGCTCGAAGTCCAGCCATTGTGTGGAATGTAAGCGCAGTGCAACAATGGCCCGCTATGATCTTGTGGAAGTGAGCTGAAACCATGGGCATCCCATTACGCGACATTTCCCGGCGGCCCACCCATCGTCCGGTGATTACCGTTTCCATAATTGTGATCAACGTGCTCGTTTTTCTCCTCGAATTAGCACGCGGCGATGCTTTCATCGAGCAGTGGTCCGTGATTCCCGCGCATATCGTCGCGGGTCAAGGCTGGATAACCATCCTCACCGCCATGTTTATGCACGGAGGCTGGATGCATATTATCGGCAACATGGTGTTCTTTTGGGCCTTCGGCCCTGCCATCGAAGATGCCATGGGTCCGATTCGCTATCTGGTCTTTTACCTCCTTGGCGGCGTGGTCGCATCGTTGGCTCAAATCGCCGCATTGAGCAGCTCCACCGTTCCGAACTTGGGGGCCAGCGGCGCTATCGCCGCGGTGATGGGCGCTTTTCTAATCACCTATCCGCGGGACAAGATTCGCACTCTGCTTATCCTCGGCTGGTTTATTGACGTCACGGTGATTCCAGCGGTTGTCCTGATCGGCCTCTGGTTTTTGATTCAGCTCTTCAGTCAAGTCGGCTCTGTGATGAGCACCGAAGCCGGAGGCGTGGCCTACATGGCTCACGTTGGCGGCTTCATTTTCGGAGCCATCACCGCCCGTTTCTTCGAAGATTCTCGGCGAATTGCCGCCCAGACCTTGGATTGAGTACGGAGCGCGTCATGGTTGCTAACTTCCAAATCGAGGAGTCGAGAACTGCGAGCCATATCTGCGTCACCTGCGGAACACAATATCCAAGCGCCAGCGGCGTTCCTCCAGCCTGCCCCATTTGCAAAGACGAACGCCAATATATCGGAGCGCAGGGACAAAAGTGGATCACTCTGGATGATCTGCGGAAGACACATCGTAACGTCTTTTTTCAAGAAGGCGAAAAGCTATGGGGAATTCACACCCAGCCGGAATTTGCCATCGGACAGCGCGCGCTTCTGCTGCAAACGCAGACGGGCGGCGTCCTCTGGGACTGCGTCAGCTTAATCGACGACAGCACAATTGAGCTGGTCAGGGCGCTCGGGGGACTCTCGGCAATCGCGATTTCGCATCCGCATTATTACGCCAGCATGGTGGAATGGAGCCGCGCCTTTGGCGGTATCCCCATCTATTTACATGAAGCTGACCGGGAATGCGTGCAATATCCGGATTCGGCAATTGTGTTCTGGAGTGGCGAGACACGTTCGTTAAATGATGACATCACTCTGATTCGCGTAGGCGGCCATTTCAGCGGATTTCAGGTGCTGCATTGGGCTTCCGGAGAACAAGGAACTGGCGCACTCATGACCGGCGACATGCCACAGGTCTGTCCCGATCGCAGGTACGTCAGCTTCATGTATAGCTACCCGAATTTAATTCCCCTGGATGGTCCAACCGTTCGTACGATTGTTGCCACGCTCGAGCGCTACAACTATTCGAAACTATACGGTGCGTGGCCAGGATTCGTCGTCTCAGGCGACCCCAAGCTGGCTTTGAGACGCTCGGCCGAGCGCTACTTGCGCGCCATCGGCGATTGCAAACCGCTCGAGAGCGCGCACCCCACCCGGCGCGCCGCGCAAGAGTGAAATAGGAATGAATCGGCCGCGCTAATTTCGGGAAGGCTTCAAGGCTGATGTCTTGCGCCGTCTCCGTTCGCTGAGAAATCGGCCGTCCAGAATATCCCCGAAATCTTGACCATGGAATCAGGCGAGCGTATGCTCCGCCTCAGAAGCGCGAGACAAATGTTCAATTGGTAAGCGCCAGGCTGTGGCTCTCCGGATTCAGGAGCCGTATCCAGCACAGGACCATAGTAGGTGGAAAATGCGAAAACGATTCACCATTGGCGTTCTCGGTCTTGGAGCCTTGCTGGCTTTTTCGACCCTGGCAATGGCCCAAGTAAAGACAGCCGCACCTGGAACGAAAGATAGTTTATATAACGGGAATAAGCTAAAGCCCGATCCCACTCCGGGGGGACCGGCACCCCTTCGCGATGTGAGTGGGTCTTGGGCGGGAAACCTGGTGCCTGAACGTTTCCCAGTTCCGCCTTTGACGCCCTTGGGACAGAAGATGTTCAGCCTCAATAAACCCGAAACCGCGGTTGGCACGGGACATTCCAATGACCCGCTGAACACTTGTGACCCGTTGGGAATTCCACGGAACATGGATTTCGAAACCCTGAGGCCTCGCCTTGGCGAGTATGCCCGACAGAATCGCAGTGCTGCACCAATATGGGCGGATATGGCGCTACGCGCGCCAAGAGCCGCTGTCCTGGAGACGATGAAGGACAAGCGCGTGCTCACCGACGGCGACACGAGCATCGAGCTTTACCTGCTGCGAGACCACCCTCACGCCGTGGGCCTGTTGATGGCGTACCTTCCCAAGCAGAAGCTGCTGATTCAGGCGGACTCCTACATTCCACGCCCGGGTGCGCCGCCACTGCCAGCCCCCAGTCCTTACACAATTAACCTGGTGGAGAATGTCGCGCGTCTGAAACTAGACGTCGCCCGGGTCGTGCATATCCATGGCGGCGTCAGTCCTTATAGCGATCTGATAGCTGCCGCGGGCCGATCGTAGCCCGCCGTGGGTTGTCACAAAGGTCCAGCGGAAGCCGTCCATCATTGATTGACAGCGGCAAGGCGTGGGTGCGAGGATTACGCGCAGGGACTCGCCTTACTGGAGACTTTATATGCGGAGAAAGCTAGCGTGGGCGTTTGCCTTGCCGCTGTCTGTCAGTTGCCTGCAGCCCGATTTTTGCTCACCATGGCACAGCCGCGTACGACACCACCAACATGGTCACGGTCGCGGCAACGATGACCGACTTCCAGTTCATCAATCCGCATGTCCAGCTTTACTTTGACGTGAAAAACGACAAGGGCGAAATCGAACACTGGCAGGGCGAGCTCACCGCCCCGAATAAGCTCGCCAGGGCGGGTTGGACCAAGCACACATTGAACCCGGGCGATCACGTTACAATCACGGGTTTCGCATTGAAAGCCGGCAAGCATTCCATTTGGATTCAGAAGCTCATCGGACCTGACGGCCAGTCTCTCCCTTTATTCGAGCAATAGAAGGTAGCCATTCACAAATTCCGCGCTCCTGACGCAGAAAATTGGAGACTGCATGAGAAATAAGCTTACTGCTCTCGCTCTCGTGTTGACCGGCTTGTTCGTTTCTGGCGTTCCCACTTTCGCGCATCATGGCGCGGCCGCCTTCGAGACCTCCAAAACAATCACGATGAAGGCTACCGTTACGGATTGGTTTTGGGCCAACCCTCATTGCTTCGTAAAATTCGACTACAAGAATGACAAGGGCGAGGTCGAACACTGGGTCGTCGAAACCAGCAATCCCCCAGACATGACCAACAAAGGTTGGACGATTCATACCTTGAAGCCAGGGGACGAAATTACCGTCACGGTGTATCCAGTGAAGAATGGCCGGCCTGTCGGGCGCCTCACTACGGTCCGCCTGCCTAGTGGCCAGACTCTGAGCAACTAGGCGTCTCGATGATCATTCGGGGAGGGAGTGCGACGATGCGAAAGGGCCTTTTGCCATTGGTGGTTGCTTTCGTCGCAGTGTTTGCTTTCGCCTGTCTGGCGCAGGCTCAAGAGGCTCAAGGCACGCAAGCAAATCCGCCGGTCCGAAACAATCCTTATGTCGGTATGCCGGTTGACGGATGGACAAACCAACCCGTCAAGCCGCCTGCCACCTCCGGCCCAGCGCCGCGCCGCGATATTTCGGGGATCTGGGACCCTGGAAACGGTGGAATCCAGGCTATGGGTGCGGCAGCCTCGCCCGAAGATGGCAAGCCGGGTCACGATTTGCCTTACACGCCCGAAGGCTTGGCGGCGCTTAAGCTCACTAAGCCGAGTAACGGGGTCAGAAGCGTTCTTCCCGAGGAGACGAACGATCCCGTGGTAGCCTGCAATCCACAGGGTCTCCCGCGAGAGGACCTTTACGAGCTAAGAACCACTCAGATTCTCCAAACACCCGCGAATGTTTACGTCCTGTACGAGTTTGGCCGGGTATGGCGAACCATCTGGACCGATGGGCGGGACTTCCCTAAGGATGCCGCGCCGAGGTGGTTCGGTTATTCGATTGGCAATTGGGAGGACGACTACACGTTCGTCGTGGAAACGACGGGCATCAACGACGAAACTTGGGTCGACCGCGCGGGCCGGCCGCACAGTCCCGATCTGCGCGTCGAGGAGCGATACCATCGCGTGGACCAAGACACCTTGGAACTCACCGTGACCATCATCGATCCCAAGATGTACACCAAGCCCTGGATCGCCTTGAATAAGCTGCCGTTCAAATTGCAATCGGCGCATTTCGATGTCACGGAGATGATGTGCTCGCCGGCGGAACTCGCAAAGTACAACGAATTCATCGGCGGACCCGCCAGCGAGAAAAAATAGCGAGCAGACCAGATCGGCCTTCGCTCGCGAGCGCCGCGTTGCTCCTACCCTTAGCGCTTCCGCAGGTATAACTCTTGAAAAACTTTGCAGGGAAAAACATCACCTGAGAAAAGGGGCAACTCCGCCATCGCAGCGTTCGATCCGGACCAGCGTCAGATTACAAACTTTGAAAAGCTTTACTTGTAAACGTTATTGCGTATCCCCGCGTTGGCGTCCAAGGTCTTCCCGCTCGGCAGCAGGACAGTTACGATCCGTCCCAGTGGCAAACCATTCTTGACCGGGTTCAAAGTAACAGTGACTTCATCCCCTGTCTTGATGGAGGCCTTGCTCCAGCCACCATTGACCATCGTCACAGGATTTTGTGTCTCTCCAATCCACTGAGTCACTTGACCTTTGTCATCTTTTACGTCAAACCGCAGAAGACAATGCGGATTAGACCAGAACCATTCCGTGACGGTTCCCTTCAAAGTGATCTTCTTATCGCTTTCGAATGCCGCGGTTCCATGGTGTGCGAACAAGGGAATGGAAGCGCTCAGAAGGAAGGTAACCATAGCCAATATCGGGATTGTTCTCTTTATCATTGCAACTTGCCTCCTTCGTTTCAAAGGCCTCAATGATCCGTCGGCAACCCGCTGCGATTCCAAGTGCGAATCTATTTCTGAGGCGTCTTGCCGGACGGAGCACTGGAAGGATCGCCAAACAACTTATTGTACTTCTCCATCTCGATTGGTGAGCAATACTGCTCCATCACGTCCTCGTGTGGGTTTTCTAATCTCATTGGAAACTTGTTCATGGCCACCCACGGCTTCGTATACATCTTAGGGTCGTCGATCGTCACCGACCATTCCAAATGGTCTTGGTCGACGCGATGAAATGTTTCGATTACATGGAGTTGATCGCTAATCGGACGGCCCGCGGTATCCAGCCAGACTCTATCCTCTCCCATCATCCCAATTGTATCGACGACCAGTGTGGTATCGTCCGTCCACTTGCCCACCGAATACCCGTAATACCGCGGCTCTTTGACTTCGTTGCCCACCATCACTCCTCCATCGACCAACTTGGGAAGCGGGCGGCCGTCGGTCCAGATCACGCGCCACGTCGTCGCATACTGATACAGCATCGCGATCTTGTATTCGTTCTGCAAAATCTGCGTTTCGCGCAGATTGTAGAAGTTCATTCGGGGGAATCCCATCGGCTCACATTTGTCCCGCGGATCGTCAAAAAAACCGCGGGAGCACCGCGTCGGCTCCTTCCAGTGCGTGATGGGACTTATACACTTGTAGTCCATACGGAGAATAAGGAGGCTGGTGTTCCGGCTTACCGTCGTTCGGCATGGCTTTCACGCCATTGGCCTGAATTCCGTCGCCGGGTCCATTGGCCGGTTCCCAAGTACCGGAGATGTCGTGGCGCGGCGCAGGACGTGATGGCGCCTTCCCTTCCTTGCCCGGTCCTGGCTTTGCCTGATTATTCTGCGCCGCAGCGAGCGAGGAAAAGATCAAGCTCGCTACGATTACGAAGATTGGTCTGAACCGAATTCGCATCTGCCGAAGTTCCTTCCGTTTTGTAATTCGACAAAAGACGTGCGCCAACCACGCGCAAAAGACGAGCCACGATCGGACCTATTCCCTTCAACACTCGATCGTGTCCTGCTCGCTGGACGTATTCCCGTAATGCCGCCCGCGAACCCGCCCGGCATACTGCAGCCCACTCGTTCGCCGACTTAGCCTTGCACTGTAAAGCGCAGCGGCAAAATCAAGATCTTGTCGCCTTCCTGAATCGATATGTTGTATCCGCCCGACTTGACCTGAGGGACTTTGAGAACGATTTTTGCGTTTTCCTGCTCTACTAGAGTGGCCTTGAAATCGTCCTTATCGTCGGAGAGGAATACCCCGGACACGGCTTCCTTTCCCAGATTCTGTCCCGTCAGGGTCACGCTATCGTTCACCTTTCCTGTCAACGGATCGACCATGTTCACTTTCGGCGAGTTTTGCGCGGGCAGGTGCGGCGCAACCGAAAGCACAAGCATTGCGACGATAAAGCTGAGCTGCGCAAGTTTGTGCCTCCGGCCCGATTCGGTGTTTCCGTTTCCTATCCTAAAGGCATTTCGGTGATGAGAGTAACCGCGAGCGTCGGCTGGACCCATGGCTTACCTCCAAATTACCGGTCAAACTAGGAATTTGCCGGGACGATACCCCCGTCGCGTTGACGTGTCAAGTACGCCAGCGATAAGGAGCTTCGCAACACGAGTACCTCGCGAAACGAGCTGCCCCTGCTCGCAGCGTGTAAAATGGCAAAATGCCACTCGCGAACGGCAAGCATAAGGTCCGCTTAATCGCGCTCGATATCGATGGAACTTTACTCGATAGCGCTTCGCAAGTGCCAGAAACCAATCGGCGCGCCATTGAGGCTGCCGCGGCGAACGGCATCGAGATTGCCCTCGTAACCGGGCGGCGCTTCGATTTTGCGCTGCCGATCGCGCAGCAAATTCCCTGCGCCCTCACCATGATCGTCAATAACGGCGCCGTCGTGAAATCGAAGGATGGCAAAACGCATTTAAGACGTCTTCTCCCGCGCCAAACCGCGCGTGCCGTCCTTCAACTCCTCCCCGAGCATCGCGCCGGCGCCGCTTTCGTTTTTGACCGCGTTCGCGAGAACCAGGTTATCTACGAGAAAATTGATTGGGAGGACCCCCGGCGTAAGGCCTACTTCGCTCGCAATCGCGAATTCCTCGCCAACGTCTGCCCGCTCGAAGATTGCCTCGTCGAGGACCCGATCCAACTCATGTACAGCGGCTCGGTGGCCGAAATGCGCCGGGTTGCTTCGCTCTTACGCGAGGTACCTCAGGCGCTGGAGTTTTCGCTGGCCATGACTTTCTACGATCACCGGGATTTTGGTATGGTTGACGTCATCCAACTGAACTGCTCCAAAGGAGCGGTCCTGGCGGAGTGGACGGCCCTGCGTGGCTTCGGGCGCGAGGAGGTCATGGCCATCGGAGACAATTTCAACGATCGCGAAATGTTGGAATTTGCCGGGCTTCCGATCGTCATGGCCAACAGCGTCCCTGAGTTGAAAATGCTCGGTTGGCGCCAAACGCTTTCCAACGACGAGGGCGGCGTGGCAGCCGCGATTCGCCAATACGCGCTGGAGAATATCTAATGCCGGCTCGGCACAAAGGCGCCCGACGGCCGCACGAGATTGTAGCCCTGCTCGCGGGATCCGGACTCTTGTTCGCACTCAACTCCCGAGCTGTCTCCAGGAAATCGGCCCTCGGCTTGATGCAGCTGCTTCCGGGAACGGCGGCGCAGATGGCCGTGCAAAACGCCTTTGATCCGGCACAAAACATCGACGGCGGGACACGTTACTTGGTTGGCTGCGCAGATTTGCCAATACCTTATCGATGAAGCAGTTCTTCAGTGATTCGGCGGCCGAGAACCATCCTCTTTTCCCCGCGCCGGCCGGCCCTCGATAATTGACGCGAACAGCGGCCCTGAGAATCCCTCTCCTCTAATAAGCCCAGCGCATCAATACCCCGCCCGTCGTATAGCCTGCCCCCACCGCAACCAACAAGACCAGGTCGCCCTTCTTGAGCCGTCCTTGGCTCACCGCATCGCAAAGACCCAGAGGAATCGTGCCTCCTGTCGTGTTTGCGAACCGATCGATATTGATCAGTATCTTCGAATCGTCCAGGCCAAGCCTCTCTTGCATGGCGCGAATGATGCGCAAATTCGCCTGATGAGGCACCACCAGCGTTACGTCTTGATGGGAATATCCGTTCTTTTCGAGAAGCTGGCAGGCGATTTCGGACATCCGCCGCACCGCATATTTGAAAACCTGCTTGCCATCCTGATGCACGTAATGCATTTTTTGAGCCAGCGTTTCCTGCGACGGCGGATGCAGCGAGCCTCCCCCGGGCATGAAAAGAAACTGTCCGCCGGAGCCGTCGATGTCGTGTTGAAAATCGAGGATGCCCACGTTGTCCGACTCTGCGGCCTCCAGCAGGACCGCGCCGGCCCCGTCGCCGAAAAGTACGCATGTATTGCGGTCCTGGTAATCGATGATGGAGCTCATCACGTCGCTCCCGATCACCAGGGCTTTCTTATGCGTTCCAGCGCCCACAAATTGGGCGCCGATCGTCAACGCATACAGGAATCCCGAACAGGCCCCCGAAAGATCGAAACCCCAGGCGTGCTTGGCGCCGATTCGCTCTTGCACCAGGCATGCCGTGGCCGGGAAAAACATGTCTGGCGTGACCGTGGCCACGATAAGCAGGTCGATCTCTTCGGCGCTCGTGCCGGTTTTTTCGAGCACGCGTTGAGCCGCGGCGGTGGCCAGATGTGATGCGGCCATGCCCTTATCGGCGATATGCCGTTCGCGCACCCCTACGCGCTGCTGAATCCAATCGTCGGTTGTCTCCACCATGCGCTCCAGATCGGCATTGGTGAGCACTTTAGGCGGCACGTATCCCGCGACCCCTTTGATGCTTGCAGCAAGGCGTTTCCCCATTACGTTGCCCTCAGAGTTCCGTCCTTTCGTTTGGCTGATACATCGAGGAAGCGAGATTCTACGCAATCGCCCATTGCGTGACAAGCAAACCCCACGCTCGCTGACCTGTGGCTCCGATCAGGAAGTGCTCTGTTTTGCGGGAATGTCGTTTGCCTCGAGCGTTCGGTGAGGCAAGTTCTGGATGGCCTCGATGAATACTCTCACCAGTCCGGGATCGAATTGCGTGCCTGCGCAGCGTTCTAATTCCTCGAACGCGGCGGCGGGAGTCCGCGCCTTCTTATAGATTCGGTCCGACGTAATCGTGTCATAGGCATCGGCGATGGCGATGATTCGCGAGCCCATGGGTATCTGCTCTCCCGCCAGTCCGTGCGGATAGCCCGAGCCGTCGAACATCTCATGGTGATGGCAAACCATTTCGCGGACCTGCGAAATGGTTTGCAGCGGTTCGAGCATTCGATCGCCGTAGAGCACGTGCTCTTTCATCTTCTCCCATTCCTCGGGGTTTAGAGGACCGCGCTTCCCCAGAATCTCCTCGGGAATGCCCACTTTACCGATATCGTGGAGCAGCGCGCCAAGCCGGATCTCGCCGATCTCCTCCTCCTTCAGCCCCAGTGAATCGGCGATCAGCGCCGCATAGGCGGCCACCTTTTGCGAATGCCCTTGCGTGTAGTGGTCCTTGGAGTCGATCGCCAGCGCCAGCGACGTCACCGTATCAATCAGCGCCGGCGGGATGTCCCCAAAGAGCTCTGCCGCTTCCGAATAATCCTTCGCCGAACCCCGCGGCTTGAGGTCCGCTGGACCGAGCGACACGGCGAAATGATTGAGCCGTTCGCGAATCTCGTTGAATGCCTCGGGGCCGGTAGAGAAAAGCCGCTTGAGCGTCACGCCTAGATATGCCTCCAGCACATCGCGCTTCCACTTTTTGCTCGCCGCCATGCTGCAATGGTCCGCCGTGGATATAGTATTACCGCCTTCGTGCTTGGAAAGATACATCGAAGCATCCGCCACCTGGATCAATTCTTGCGGCGTCGAACCATGTATCGGGAAACAGGCCAGGCCGAAGCTGGCCGTGATCGTCTTCTCGCGCAGCAGCGGATCGTCGGAAACTGCCGGCCGCAGCTTATCGGCGATTTGCATCGCCTGCCCCGCGCTGGTTTCCGGCATCAGAATCACAAATTCGTCCCCGCCGTAGCGCGCCACGACGTCCGACCGCCGGCAATTCTGCTCCAAAATCTGTCCCACGCGTTGCAGCACCAGGTCGCCTTCCAGGTGGCCATAAAAGTCGTTGACGAACTTGAATCGGTCCAGATCGATGAGCAGAATTGAAAATGGCCGGCTCGCCCGCGTCGCCCGCTTCCACTCCGCGGAGAGCGCCTCCATCAAGTATCGATGTGTCTTTACGCCGGTCAGGCCGTCCGTGATGGCCTGTTCTTGAGCCTTCTGCAGCGTCAGCGCGTTATGCAGAGCCACGGAGATCAGGTCGGCAACCGTGTGCAGCAACAGAATATCTTCTTCGGCGAAGTCGGTCGGCTCGTTGGTTTCGACGTAGAGCACGCCATGAAGCTGGTCGGCGTAAAAAACCGGCAGCGCCAGCGCCGATGCCGATCCTTCCAGCACCGCGCGGCCCACTTCAGGTGTCCCAGCATTGCGTGCCACGCAAGTCTGTCCCGTCCGAGCCACCTTGCCCACAATGCTGTCGCCCAAGGCCAGGCGCCGTCCCAGCGCGCCGCGCCGCCGCCCCGCCTCCGCTTGGACGACCACCTCCTTGGTGGCGTAGTCGAGCAGGCCAATGCCAATGTGATCGAATGCCAGGCCGCGCTCGAGCTGTTCCGCCATTCTCGAGAGCATCTCCTCGGGATTTAGCGTCGTGATCGCGTGACGCGAAATGTTATTGAGCAGCGATAGATGGCGCGATTTCGTTTGTTCTTCTCGGAAGAGACGCGCGTTTTCTATGGCGATACTGGCCTCGCTAGCCAGCACGCGCATCATCTCTAGATGCCCTTCATCGTACAAGTTGTCTTGTAGCCCTCTGAGCGCGATCACCCCGATCGCTTTGTCGTAGGCAACCAAGGGCACGCCGCAGAAAGAGCCCGTCTCCTGAACGGGACGTACTCCTAGTTTCGCCGCTTCCTCCCCTAGGTTCTGCCTGATCAATAGCGGCTGTCGTGTGCGGATAACGTATTCCGTAAGGTGATTTCCAAATGGCCGGCTCCGCTTGGGCAAGCGGATCCCCTCGGTAATCTCCAGTTCGAAATGAATTTGGTTTTCCTCCGCATCGTACATGGCCACATAAAAGTTGCTCACATCGAACATCCGCTTGAGTGCCGCGACCATTTTGTTGAAGAGCTCGTCCACGTCGAGCGTTGAGCTCAGCGCGCGTCCGATCTCGTTCAGCAAATGCAATTCGTCCGAGCGGCGCGTCGTCTGCTGAATCAAATGGCTATTTTCCACGGCCATGCCGATCTGGTGTCCCAGTGTGAGCAGCATGCTTAGCTCCGCCTGGGCGAAACGCCGGCTTTCGCCGCTGCTCAGCAGCAGTAGGCCGAACGGATCTTCCTTGGACTGTAGGCAGATGCCGATCACCGTGCGCATGCCGTGATCCAAGGCCAATTGCCGAAAGCGGACAAACGCCGGTTCGTGCTCCAGGGCGCGCCAGGAACTCTCCTGATCCAGTTCTCGCAAGACCACCAGCCCGCCAAGCCGCGAGACCAGTTGCATCAAGTCGGCGTCTAACCCTTGTTCCGCCGCGGCCCGGCAAAACGCTGCATCGATACCCACCGACGCCGTAACCTGAGGTTGGTGCCCGCCTTGTCTGTGCAAGCACAAAATTCCGGCCGGCATTTGGACCACCCTCAGCACGCGCTCCAACCCTTCCGTCAACGTCTTCTGTATCTCCCCTCCCATGAAGCTTTCAGTGGTCAGGTTCAAACTGGATAGCGCGAGGATATTGCGTTGGACTTCGCGCATTTCTTCCTCATACACCACCATCACCATGACCACGCCTGCTAATAGCGAAGGAAAACTTGCGAGCACCGTGAAATCCGCACTCCCGGGCATGCCCGGCATACCAAAACCAATTCTCACCAGCGGTATGATCGCCCAGCCTGCGAACGCTGCAGCCAGCATCCAGTCGCCAAGGCTCTCTTGCTGCCGGGCCGCCCGCCAGAAAACATAAGCGACCGCAAAGTACAGGGCCGCTAATCCAATCTGCGACGCGATCCAAAGGTGTACAAACGCCAGGGAAACGCCGAATACTCCCAGCCATGACGCCATGAGGAACGCCGCCGGTTTCCACGCCCGCGAGTTCGTGTACATCCGCGCTGCCGCGAAGAAGCACACTCCGCTCGCAGCGGTCAGAACTCTGACCAGCAACATCGGCCAGGTCGACGCTTGTACCCATTGCACCATCCCCAGAGCCAGGTCGTGCAAAACCAGCAGGTACCAACCCGCGAGCCACGGTTGAAGATAAGGCTGCCGTTTGGCTCGCTGCAGGTAGGTGAAAAATACTGCCGCAAGCGCGTGCACCCCGAAGATGCTCAACCAAACTGTGCCGATATGTATCATCGTAATTTGCGCCGCCGGGCGGTTTTCCCCCACGTGCGCCTGTAGCGGGTTTTTAGCGGAATAGGCAACGCCGTCGCGGCTAGGGCCACTTGTTTAAGCGGGTCGAGTCATCAACTTAGCCAAAGTCTCCGAATCACCACCCCACTCAGGTCATCACCACTCAGGTCATCATAGGATACCGTCCGTGCGCCCACAACGGTACGGGGGTACTAAAAACGGAACACAGCCTGTGTCCATGTCGATAATGCGGGAGGTTTTTCGCGCAGGATCGCCGAAGTCCACCGCCCTGTTCCCGTTAGGCCTTCCGCAAGAACTTGGCCCGACTCGCCTTTGCCGCAACCATCGGCTATGATCAATTTTTCGATCGACAACGGACTCTTGTGACGCTTTCGGAAAATCCGAAAAAGTACATCGCCGATTCCGGCGCGGGAGACGTCCGCGTGCGTTTTGCCCCTTCCCCCACCGGATACCTGCATGTCGGCGGGGCTCGCACCGCGCTATTCAATTGGCTCTTTGCACGGAATCGCCGTGGCGTCTTGATTCTTCGAGTCGAAGACACAGACGTTGAGCGTAATCGGCCGGAACTGGTGGAAGGCATTCTCGACGGATTGAATTGGCTCGGACTCGACTGGGATGAAGGGCCTTTCTTCCAATCGCAGCGCTTGGCCGGTTACGCTACCGCTGCCGATAAGCTGCTCGCCGCAGGCGCCGCCTATCTCTGCTACTGCCCCCCTGAAAAATACGCCGGGGGCGACGCGGCGGACGATCCGGCCGCCGGCAAGAGCGAAATGAGGCGCATCGTTCGCTGCGGTTGCCGCGAGGGTAAGCCCTCCACGGCCGATCAAAATCCGGCCGTACGCTTTCGCGTCCCTCTGGGCGCCGCTACGCGCTTCGAAGACGCCGTGTTTGGTCCCCGCGAAGTGCAGAATGACGAAATCGAGGATTTTGTTCTCATGCGCTCTGCTCGCAGCCCCGCTGTCGGGCCCGCCCTGCCCACCTATCAGCTCGGCGCTGTTGTCGACGACATCGATATGCGCATCACTCATGTCATTCGCGGCGCCGACCACATTTCGAACACGCCGAAACAGATCTTGCTCTACCGCGCTCTGGGCGCCCAGCCTCCTGTCTTCGCCCACGTTCCGCTCATCTTGGGCCCCGACCGCACCCGCCTCTCCAAACGCCACGGCGCCACCAGCGTAAGCTCCTATCGCGACGAAGGCTTCCTGCCTGAGGCTTTCCGCAATTTTCTCGCGCTCCTCGGCTGGTCCAGCGGCGACGACACTGAAATGTTCCGCACTGCCGAACTGATCGAGCGCTTCTCGCTGGCCGGCGTCAGCCGAACCAATGCGGTTTTCGATCGCGCTAAGCTCGAATGGTTCAACCAGCAATATCTACAAAAGCTTCCCGTCGAAGAACTCGTTCCCGCGGTTCAGGCAGAGCTCGAAAAAACCGGCCTGTGGCGCCCCGAATGGGCGCAATCTGCAAAGGAATGGTTCGCGCGGGTGGTGGACCTGCTTCGCCCGCGCACGCGTCTCATCACCGACTTCTCCCATTGGGCTCGTGCTTTTTTCACCGATGATTTCGACTACGATCCCGCCGCGCGCGATAAATTCTGGAAAGACGAACGCCTGCCGGAGATGCTGGCGCGCTTGGCCGACGAACTGGCCGCGCTGCCGGATTGGAATCATGACGCCTGCGACCACGCCTTGCGCCAGCTCGCCGAGAAAGCTGGCGTGAAGGCCGCGCTCTTGATCAATGCCACGCGTGTGGCATTGGTAGGTCAGCCAGTGGCGCCGCCCCTATTTGACACCATGCTGGTCATCGGGAAAGATCGCGTGATCGCGCGTTTGCGTCGCGCGTTGCCGGTCATCTCGGCGCGATCCGTAGCGGGTTAAGCGTGCTCAGTCGGCGGCCGACGGATGTCTCGGCTGCCAGTCGCGCCCGCCATCGGCAAACCGGAGTGCGATAGCCAACAGCCCCGCCTCATCGAAGCGTCTCCCAATGAATTGGAGGGCCACCGGCAGGCCTTCGCTGGTCAGCCCGCAAGGGATGGATATCGCCGGCAAGCCCGTGAGGTTGGCAGGCCGATTTAAATCCACCAAGGCGCTGCGTATCGGCTTCTCCACGCCGCCTACTCGAACCCGCTCGCTGCCCATTGGCGGCGCAGCTATGGCGGCGGTGGGAATTACGATCGCGTCTATGTGCTTTAGCGTTGCGTCCATTTCCTCCCGTGCCCGCCGCATCGCTTCTTGCGCCTTCAAATAATCCACTGCCGGGACTTTCGTGCCTTGATCGAGTCGTCCGCGCACATCGGCGCCATATTCGCTGGAACGCGCCGGAAAATATCCCGCCCGTTCGTGCACCTGGCACGCCTCGACTGCGGCAATCAGATTGGCGGCCTCAACCCCTGCCGCTATCGCCGCCAAGGAAATCTCTTCCACGATGACGCCATGCCTGACGAAATCCGCCAGCGCAGCTTCGGTAATCTTGCGAACTTCGGAATCCATATCGATCCAAAAATGTTCCTTCGGACGGCCCAGGCGCGCGCGTTTTCGGCTCCGACTAATCCGAAAATGCTTCTCCGGGCGAGACACGCTGGTGCGATCCAGCGGATCGCGTCCCGCAATGCATTCCAGCACCAGCGCGGCGTCCTCCACGCTTCGCGTGATCGGGCCCACGTGATCGAAGCTCGGCGCCAGCGGGAACACGCCATGAACGCTCACCCGCCCAAACGTGGGTTTGAAGCCCACCACGCCGCACAGGGCGGACGGAATGCGAATCGATCCGCCCGTGTCGCTGCCGATCGCCGCGACGCATAGCCCTGCGGCAACGGCCACAGCCGAACCTCCGCTCGAGCCTCCCGAGATCCGCTCCGTATTCCAGGGATTCCGCACCGCGCCGTAATACGGATTCTCCGAAGTCACCCCGTAAGCGAATTCATGCAGGTTCGTCTTGCCGAGTAGGATCGCGCCTGCCTGGCGCAGCTTCCGAACAACAGTGGCATCTTCCCGAGGCACAAAGTCGCGCAGAATTGCCGAGCCCATCGTGGTGCGCAGATTCCGCGTCGAGATATTGTCCTTCAGCGCCACGGGGATGCCGTGGAGCGCGCCTCGGCGCTTGCCGCGAAGCAATTCCCTTTCCGCCGATTGCGCTTCCGCAAGAGCGCTTTCGGACGCCACGGTTAGAAACGCGTTCAGCTTTGGATTCAGGCGCTCGATGCGCGATAGGTACAGCTTTGTCAACTCCACCGGAGAGATTTTCTTCTTCGCCAGCAGCCCTGAAAGCGTTTCAATCGTCCCAAATTGGAGTTCGTGCATGAATTCCATCCTGAGTTGTGCGGCCGCGAGTGTAGCTCAATCTGCTTTCCTTTCGTGCTTTCGCATGGTCGCTCTCTCGCTTACCGGCGCCGTGTACGATTGGCGACATGCTCCCGGATCTCCATTTCTCCTCTCCGCCTTGCTCGCTATAGAATGCATCCGCCTCGGGTTTTGCCCGAGTACCGTCCGCAGCGCAAAACGTGACGGTGACAAAAACCTGTATGCAGTGCGGCGCCATAAATGGCGCCGAAGCGCGTGTCTGCTGCCTTTGCGACGCGCGCCTCTCTGAAGATCACGAAGCGATTTCTGTCCCTGCGCCCGCTCGCGGAAGCACGGACGGCAATCTGGCCGTGGAGCTCGATTGGCGCAGCGAAGTCTCGCAGCGTCTCGAAGCTTACCGTGTGCGTCACGGGCTCCCGCATCCGCCCCCGGCGCAGCCTCAATTTCTTTTCTCGTCACCTATTGCTCTCGACGCGCCTGAGCCGCCGCATGCGACGCCCGTACCGGCACCCGCCGAAGTACACGCCTTCGAAGCTCCCCCTGCCCCCATCGCGAAGCGGCGCTTTCGCCCCAAGCGTGTCGAACGTCTCGAGATCAATATCGAGCAACCCTCCTTCGACTTCCATGCCCCCGATAATCACGACGCCAAGCATGACGCCCGGGATGGAAGCCTGGAGGCGGCCGTCTCCGGCTACGATTCGCCCGCCCATTCGGTCGCCCCGATCGCGGAGCGGCGGCGCGCTGGCGCCCTCGACGTGGCGTTTCTCCTAGGCGCCTATGCCGCCTTCTTGACGCTCTTTTGCGGCTTGGGCGGCCGTTTCGCTTTCACCCGGGTAGATGCCCTCGTGCAGTTAGCCACTCTAGGCCTGCTCTACGCTCAATACGTCGCTCTCTTTACGTACTTCGCCCGGGCTACCCCGGGAATGAGCTTGCGCGGACTTCGCGTGGTCAGCCTCGATGGACTCGAGCCATCGTCTCGCCAGTTGCTCTGGCGCAGTTTCGGCTATCTCGTTTCCGCCGGAACCATGATGCTCGGTTTCGTTTGGGCGCTTTGGGACGAGGATCAGCTCTCCTGGCATGATCGTATCTCTCAAACCTGCATCACCACCGAGGTCGCGTTCGCCAGCGAGCCTTGCGGTCAGCCCACCGCAACCCAATGAGCCCCGCGCGAATCCTATCTCAAGAGAGCGCACGAATCGGGTTGGCGTGCCGCGTTTTTGGTGCCCGTTTTTGGTACCCGTTTTTGGCAGTGGGTCAGTTTGAATTTTCTGGATCGTGACACAAGAGGTCAAAATTTAAACGGCTCCGCTACCCGGTTTTGAACCTTTGACCTAAGTTCATGGCTGGCATGGTACAATTACTTGCCCGGTTTCCGTCATCCGGCTGATTTCCCCGCTGCCGCGGCAACTCGGGTGGGAGCAAACCGAATGAGTCGCTATTCCAGAATCGCCGTTGTGTCCTTGTCTCTGCTGATCTTTTCCTATATCGGCTTAGGTTACCTGCTGGCGAAGACCGATGACGACAAGGCATATCGCTCCCTGAACGTCTACGGCGAAGTCCTGCAACGTGTGCAGGAAGATTATGTTGATGAACCCAATCTTTCGAACGTCACCGCCGGCGCTCTCCATGGCTTGCTCGAATCGCTCGATCCATTCTCCGGGTATCTGAGTCCGCGCGAATACGCCGACTTCAAGGAAAAGCAAAAGAGCACCGTGCACGGCGAGATCGGCGCGACCCTGGCCAAGCGCTTTGGGTACGTCGTGGTTGTCTCCGTATTGCCGGATAGCCCTGCTGAAAAGGCCGGCCTGCGTAACGGCGACATTGTGGAAGAGATCGCGGACTTCACTACGCGCGAAATGTCCATAGGCCAAGCGAATTCATTGCTCGCCGGCGCTCCCGGAACGATGATAAAGGTCGGTTTAGTGCGTCGCGGTAAGACCGAGCCCCAGGCCATAACCATCACCCGCGCGGTTATTCCTGTCCTTCACCTCACCGCCGACAAAATTGACGACGGCGTCGGCTATGTTCGCATCTCCGCGTTGCAAACCGGGGCTGCCGCCGAATTCCGTGACAAGTTGCAGCAGTTCGATAAACAGGGCCTGCACAAGCTCGTGCTCGATTTGCGCGATTGTGCTCGGGGCCCGGCTTCGGAAGGAATTGCCGCCGCCCAACTCCTGATTCCCTCCGGCACCATCGCCACTCTCAAGGGTCAGACGGTTTCGCGGCAGGAGTTCGACGCCGACCCAGACAAGGTGGTCTGGCATGGACCGATCGAAGTCTTGATTTCGCCCAGCACTTCCGGCGCTGCGGAAATTGTTGCCGCGGCCATAGGCGACAACCATCGGGGCGATGTCGTCGGCACGCGCAGCTTTGGCGCCGCGTCTGAGCAAAAGCTGATTCCCCTCGAGGACGGCTCGGCCATCATGCTTACCGTCGCCTACTACTACACGCCAGCCAACAAGTCCATTCTCGAGAATGGCGTCGTGCCCAGCGTGGAAGTGGTTGCTGGTGTTCCGCCGGAAATTGGAGGCGACGATCTGGCTCCCGCCCCGCTCGGCGCCAATCAATTGCCGCCCAAGGATGATCCTGTCGTTCGCAAGGCTCTCGACCTGCTCAATAACGGTGCCCGCAAAGCCGCTTAGCAAACTAGCTGCTCGTACCCTGTTTCGGTCTGAGCTGCCCCTAATCGAGCGTCTCATTCACGAGCGCGGCCACGTGCCGCGCAATCGCTGGCGCCGAGGTCAACCCCGGAGATTCAATTCCCACCAGGTGAATCGCACGCGGGTAACTGGCATCGCGCGTAATCACGAAATCGGCCATGCCGTGGCCGCTGGGCGGCACGAGCTTCGGGCGCAACCCCGAATAGGCCAGCCTCAGATCCTCGAGATGGAGTTCCGGCAGCAAACCGCGCGCATCCTCGAGAAACTCTTCGAGCGGCAGCCGGTCGCGTTCGTAATCGGTCTTGTCCTCCACGTATCGGGCGGTCGGCCCAACCAGCACCGTGCCCCATAACGTCTTGGTAAGGTGCACCCCCAGGCTTAGCCTGTCGTGCAGGGGCAGCGGATAAACCAACGCGTTCACCAAATCGGCACGGGCCCGAACCACCTCCGCATATTCGCCTCGCACGGGATAAATTCGGTAACTGTGATTTCCCAATAGAGCCGCCACCTCATCCGCGTACAGTCCCGCGGAATTCACCACGCAATGCGCCTCTACGGTTTCCTGGGTCATCCCTTCGCCGTCCGCCGGATCGCCTAATTCCACGCCTACCGCAATGCTGTCCGGCTTCCCTTCCAGCTTGGTTACCCGGGCGTTCGTCAAAATACTGGCCCCCTGGTCGCTCGCCAGCCGAGCGAACGCCTTTACCAACTCTTCCGCCGAAACAATGGCCGTGGACGGCACCTCCAATGCCGCCGTAACCCGAATGTGCGGTTCGAGTTCCCGGATTCGCTCCGGCCCCACAATCTTCAAACCTTCCACGCCGTTCCTGCGGCCATTCTCGGCCAGCTTCTCGAGTTCCGCGATTTCGGATGGATCCTTGGCCACTACGATCTTCCCGCAGTTGCGGTGTGGCACGCCATGCGCGGCGCAAAACTCCTTCGTCAACCGATTGCCTTCCACGCAAAAGCGCGCCTTCAGAAACTCGGGAGGGTAGTAGATCCCGGAATGAATCACGCCGCTGTTGCGCGTGCTCGTAGCCATGCCCAACCGCGGCGATTGCTCGAGCAGGAAAACATCCTGCACGTGGCGCGAAAGTTCGCGCGCGATGGCGCAACCGACCACGCCACCCCCGATAATGACCACATTAACCCGGTCCATATATACCCGAACGGTCCTCTCTAGAGCTTAGCTCTCGCGCCTTAGCCCGTTCCCAGCGGGAGGAAATATTGCGTGCCCTTCACCGGTTCCTCCAGCCGCCTGAGAAGTTGCTGCAGGTCGGCGTTCCGATTGACGAAATCGATCTCCGAAGTATTCACCACCAGCAGGTCGGAAGACGCATACCGAAAGAAGAAATGGTCGTAAGCGCGCGCCACCTCTTCCACGTATTCCCGCGCAATGTGCGATTCTCCCGGCGCGGCCTTCTTTTCGATACGCTCGCGAAGCACCTCCGGCGAAGCCTGCAAATAGATCACCAATTCGGGACGCGGCAATTCCGCTGCCATGCGCTCGAAATACCGCTCATATAGTTTCAGCTCCTCGTTATCCAGATTGAGATAAGCGAAAATCTTGTCCTTCTCAAACAGGAAGTCCGCCACCACTGTTCCCGCCGCGGCCAGAGCCTCCTGCACTCGCCGGTGCCGTTCCATCAAGAAATACATCTGTGCGCGAAAGGCTGAACCCATCCTTTCGCGGTAAAAATCCGCTAGAAAAGGATTGTCTTCGCAATCCATGATGCGCCGCGCGTGCATGCGGTCGGCCAAAAATCGTGCCAGCGTGGTTTTCCCCACGCGCAGCGGCCCTTCGATCGCTATATATCGAGGCGGCTTGAATGCCGGTGCCTTGGCGACGCGGTTTTCCGGGTTTCGACGCATGGCGCGCGATTATAGCCGAAACTTTGCTCGCCGCCGCCCGCGCAAAATCAATTGGTTCGATTTGCCATTAGAATTTGACTAGGCAAACGGCACGAAGCGGGTGGGCGGGTCTCTGCGACGGAAGTGGCGGAGGAGGAGGGATTCGAACCCCCGGAACCCTTGCGGGCTCAACGGTTTTCAAGACCGCCCGTTTCGACCGCTCACGCACTCCTCCGCTTTTGATTCTAGCAGCATGAGCCGCTCGGCCGTAACCTCGCGGTTTCGATTGCTTACTGTGGCGCGCATCTCGTTAAAACGTAGCAGCGGAAGCATCTCCCTATGCGCTTCTGCCTCGAATCGAAGGGGGGGGCTGGCGGCGTTCGGGCGCGTTATACTGAGGACATGTACAGCGCAGCCGTGCTCGAGCATTCCGCGCATCCCCGCAACTTTGGCGAACTGCCGGATGCGACCAATACCGTGGAGGCAACCAATCCGGTATGTGGCGACGAATTGCGGCTAGCCGTGCGCATCGAGGATGGGCGCATCGCCGTCGCGCGCTTCTATAGCCGCGGGTGCAAAGCGGCGATCGCCAGCGCGTCGCTGCTCACCGAGCTGCTGACCGGAAAAAGAATCGAAGAGATTCACGATATCACCGCGGAACAAATCTCGCAGGCGCTGGGCGGATTGCCGGCGGCAACGCGGCATGGCAGCCAACTCGCCGAAGACGCCTTGGACGCGCTTCTCGATCAGCTCTGAGCGGTGAGCCGGCCTCTTTCGCTCTTCTTATCGTTTCTTTGCCCTTCATTAAGCATCGTCATTCGCCCCGCCAGGGAATCCCACTAACCTGGTTCTTCATACTCCAGTAAGGGCGCGGCGAAGCGCTTCCGGATCGTTTAGATTCAGCACCACTCCTTCTTCGTTCGTGGGCACTTCCAGCACTTCGTCCGCGTGCGCCCAGACGACGGCGCGCGCGCCTTGGTCGGCGGGAGCGGCGAGAAGTTCGCCGTAAAGGCGCGAGGCGAAAATCACGGGATGGCCTCGCTTGTCGCGGAACTTCGGAACAAGAATGGCGCGTCCGGAGGCATAGAACTGGCGAACGAGTTCCGCCACCAATTCGGGGCTGACCATGGGATGATCCACCAGGAAAAACATCACTCCATCGGTTGGCGTTTCCTGAATGCTGCGGATGGCCGCTTGCATGGAAGACAACTGGCCTTGCTGCCACTGCGGATTGACGACAATCTCGGCGCTATCGAGCGGAATTTTCTCGCTGATCTCCTTGGTATGGGCGCCGAGGACGACTCGCGTGCAGCCGATGACTTTGCCGGCATCGGATTTTTTCTTCGCTTGTTCGTTCGCTTGTTGAATGGTCTCCAGCAGGCATCCGAGAAAGGTGCTGCCGCGGAACGGAATCAGCGCCTTGGGCGAACCCATGCGCGAAGACTCACCCCCGGAAAGAATGACCGCGGCGAGCACGTGATCGCGATCAGCGCGAAACGCTTTCGGCGACGGGCGCTTTTTCCTCGGCGCCCGGTGAAGCAGGACGAGGCGGCGTGCTTCTCGCCGTCCTTGCGGACCACCGCTTTGTGCGCGACGTCCGTGGCTCCGCGGCGCACGGCAATCAATTCCGCGGTAATGCTGACGGCGATCTCTTCCGGCGTGAGGGCGCCGATATCGAGGCCCACGGGCGCATTCACGCGATTGAAAAGCTCCGGCGCGTAGCCCTCGCGCTCGAGCGCCTGATAGACCGAAAGCACCTTGCGCTTGCTGCCAATCATGCCGATATAGCGCGCCCCGGTCTTGACGGCCCAGGCCAGCACGTGCATATCGTCGCGATGCCCGCGCGTGACGATCAGCAGATACGTGGAAGGATTGGGTTTAATTTTGGTGAAGGAGTCCTCGAAATCGGTGTAGATCTCGGCCGCCATGGGGAAGCGCTGCTTATTGGCAAACTGCTCGCGGTCATCGATCACGCCGATGGAGAAGCCCACGTTGTAGGCCGCGTTGGCGAGAGCGATGGAGACGTGGCCGCCGCCAAAAATATACAAAGTCGGGGTGGGCAGAATGGGCTCCACAAAAACCTCCAGGGTGCCGCCGCAGATGAGCCCGTTATCGAAGCTGGCCTCGTTATTCAGGTTGAAAACCATTTTGCGGGGCGCCTCGGCCTTCAAGACGTCCTTGGCCGCAGCCCAGACTTCGGCCTCCACGCAGCCTCCGCCGATCGTACCGACGATCGAGCCATCTTCGCGCACCAGCATGCGGGAACTCTCAAAGCTGGGAATCGAGCCGTTGGTGTGAACAATGGTGGCCATGACGGCGCGCTTGCCTTCGCGCCGGAGCCGGAGAACCTCTTCCAACACATCCATGTTCAATCACCTCCGATCCCAATTGTAGCGTAATCCGGGGGTTCCAGGGGTGGAATCCCTGCGGAAGAACACCCATCCCCCTTTTTTTGAAACGTTTTCATTCCAAAGCATTTAAGTTAGCGAGTTGGAAAACGTTGTCATTCTAAAAGCTTATGGGTAGGCTTCTAGCGATTCTAAAGCTTTTAGCGACGGAATCTCTAAATGCCCTACAATCGCATATTACGTAGAGTTATATAGCCGAAAGTATAGCCGAAAATCGGAGGCGCGCTTCGCGGAATCACCAAGCTCGCGCCAGACGGCTCTCGCCAGCCATGCTAGAAAAATGATCGTCGACGCGATCTCGATTGCGTAGAGCTTAACTAAGAAGGAAAAAATCGTGAGGTGGTTTCGCTCGCATCTGTACTCCCCTGAACGGACGGAGTCTTGCTTTAATCCGTTAAGGGAGTACCGGAAAGAAGGGTAAGGGAGCGGCATTACCGAAGTCAAGGCGAAAGCATGTCGAAAGGAACAACCACAATCATTTCTAGTTGTGAATTGCTGAATTTCTAGGAATAAGAGGATTACCTCTGGACAACCTGAGGAAGGATGAGGAAAAAGGCTCGAGGCGCCCTACATTTTACGACGAGGCGCGCGCGCGACGGCCCTGCTGTTGGCCGCGTCGAGACCTACTAAGTACCGGAGGCGCGCTAACTTCAAGACCTCATCGTCGGTCATAGCTAGAATCCCATTCAGACAAAGGAGGCACATGACCGCCAGGGCAAGGAATGAGAACGATATGCCGGGATGTCCCCGATCCAGATTTCGTTGGTGCTTTCGTGCGGGATTGGTTCAGTCTCAACTCTGCTGCCTATCATCTAGCGTACGTTCGAGTTTATTTACACACAGGTGCCCTCCAAATACATGCGGATCGGTTGAAGAAAGAGGAGCAAGTCTTGCGGGATATGGCGCAAGTCGACGTGATAATTTGCCGCGCTCACTTAGCTTCATTCTTCTGGCAACTGGATCACGTTTTTGAAGCTTTGCGCGCTGCCATTATTCGGGGCCAGAAGGAACACCCCGAGCAGAAAGCTTTTTGGAGCTGGGAAGGGTGGTTAAAGAACGTTGAGAGTCAAACTATTCGCAAGGAAATTAACGCGTACCGTAACAAGGCGCACGAAATCCCGGCAATAATCGGTTGTAAATGGGACGGAAGGGACGACAAATTTCTTCATCATTTGCCAACCATTGAAGGGCATGAGCCGAAGGAAAACATAGACATGAACGATCAGCTCCAAAAATATTTTGAGTACGTTGCTAATGTGTGGCTTTATCTCGCACCGCCTGATCTCAAGTTTCCTCGCGACTTTAGGTTCCCAGTTACGGTTCCATATTCCCATCTCGGAGGGCTTCCGCCGGAACTGGACAAAGTCCCGCAACTACAAGTAGAGATAGAAGCATTCAATAGGGAGGAAGAAGTAGAAGCACGCTATGAGCCTATTAAGGATGATAAAGCTGTAGAAGACTGAGGCGCGCAGGCGCGCGTCCCGTAACGCAGATGCCGAGCGAACTAGATCGGCGGGCGGCGGTCCAGTTTCCGAAACCACGACTTCGTGTTGCTTCACAAACTGATGCGGCCCAATCTCACTCACAACGACCAGCGCTCCTTTCGAATTACCAGCCAGTAACCAATTCGCTCTACTTTCGCGTCACTTTATGATAAACTCGCGCTGATTTTATAAGGTGACCGGTGCGTGAATCCGTGGACGATATCGGCGGCTCGAGCCCAAACTTCAGGGGCAGACGAACGAAATGGCTAACCCTAATAGAATGCCACTTACAAAAACAACGGTCACACTTGTCCCCCGCAGCGAACGTCATGGACATCAGGAGCTTCGCGGCGCTCAACAAGTCGGGGCGGCGCACTTTCCCAGTCATTCCCAGACCGGCCAGAGGGCCGGCGGATATGGCCTCGCGGTACCACTCCCTAGCACAGGTCGCACGTACAGTAGGCAGAGGGCTCTCGGCGGCGTAGCGTGGGTTAACTCTGGGAGGAGGGGAATCCATGTCTAAGAAAACACTGGAGCTTGTTGTTGGCTTGGCGCTGAGCGGACTTGTCTTTGGGCTGGCGTGGGCGGGTCCGGCGTGGGCGCAGTCGGCGCTTGCGCAGCAGGCCGCGGATCAGGAGAAGGCGGCTCAGCAGGGGACGGCAACTTCCAGCACGAATGCCGGTACGGCGAAGCCGGCGACGGCAAAGGCAAAGCCGACCGCGGCAAAGCCGGATGCGACGACCGCGCCGGCCACGAAGCCGACGGCTACGGCAAAGTCGGACGTGAAGACGGCGAAGCCGACGACGGCAAAGTTGGACGCAGCAAATGCGAAGCCAGCGGCAACGGCGACTACGCCGACGGCAACGAAGTCCGCGGCGACGAAGCCGGCAACGAAACCTGCGGCGACGGCGGCGGGTACCCCGACGGCAACGAAGTCTGCGGCGGCGAAGCCGACGACGGCGAAGCCGGATGCGACGGCCGCGCCGGTGACGAAGCCAGCGGCAGCGGCGCCGAAGGCGAGCACGGCGACAACCAAATCGGCAACGCCGAAATCGGCTGCGCTCAAGCCGGCGGCGGTAAAGAAGGCTCCGGCGAAGCCGGTGGTTTACGTCGGCGATGGCGTGAATGGCGGCGCGACTGCGACGGCATCCGCAGGCGACTCGAAAACCGGAAAGCCGCAGAACCGCGAGGTGGTGAAGGCGTTCGAGCAGAGCTGCCCGGACGTGACGCTCACCGAGCAGAAAGCCAAGGCGGGTTACGACGTGACAGCTAGAGCGAGAGCCGGGGAGCAAGGGCGTGAAGACGGCTTTCGGGCTGGCAAACGTGGTGCACAAGACGAATAAGATCGAAGTGACGAGCAAGAGCGGCAAAGAAGTGTTTTCGGAGAGCGGCCATTCGACCAATCAATTGGTGAAGGACGCCTGCGCGGCCATGGCCCCACCGCCGACGAAGGTGGCGAAGAACTAGGGGAGCGCGGCCAGGCAACAGCGAGGTGGGGGAATCGCAAATCTGAAATTTGCGATTTCAGACAGCGACAAAGCGAAAAGCAGATCCCTCAGTCGCCACGGCGACTTCGGGATGACAGTGTGGGGACGAGGGAGCGCACAAGCCCCACGGCTCCACCGACTTCGGTTTTGCCGTGCGCTTCGCGCCGGGCAGGCGGGCGCCCTGGGCTACAAAGCGCGCGCCGCGCTGAAGGCCGCGGCGAGAAGTTGCCGGATGGACGGAGGGATGCCTCGGCTCACCTTGTTCGCTCGGGATGACTTTGTTAACTGCGAAAAGCGCATCCTGTGGGTAGCCTTTTCGCAGAGGACTGACCGGATGCTCAGTTGCCTCCGCCGGAGGGGCGCTTCTTCAGAAGAACGCTATTGCCGTAGGGCCGCTGATAGCTGACGAAATAGCGGTCGTCGAACACGGAGAAATGCTCGGCGGGATAGAAGCTGAGCGCGGCCATCCAGGTATCCACGTCGGACTGCCTCAGCCACATCCAGCTGGTGGGCGAATCCTCGGGATTTTTGTCGATGACCACGATGCGGCCATCGGGCTTCATGTAGGTGGCCGTGGAGTTCAGATACGCCTGGCGGTGTTCGATCATGTGCAGCACGCGATGGAAGAAGGCCACGTCGAGATTGTGCACGGGCAGCTTGGGATCGTCGTTTTCCCCGAGAACCGTTTTGATGTTGGTCACGCCTTCTTTTTTGGCGCGGTCGGCCACGTAGCTGAGCATGTCCTTATCGATATCCACGGCGTAGACAACGCCATTGGGAGCAACGGCTTTGGCGAAAGGGATGGTGAAGGCCCCGCTGCCTGAGCCGATGTCGGCGACGATATCGCCGGGCTTAAGCCTCAGCTTGGCGATCACTTCATCGACCTTCAGATCCCGGTTGGGATCATTCATGCGGTCGATGTATTCCTTCGCGGGCAACTGCTGGAGTTGCGCGGAGGCCGTGCGTACACCAAACCCAAACAGGCAGGCGAAACCGAGAGCCGTAGCCAAAATCCTAGCATGTGTTTTCATGGCAGACCTCTGAACGAATTTAGCTGTTGGGAATATACAACCGTATGTTACCGGAAGTAAACGGCATTTGCAGGCGGGTAGTGGTGCCGTTTGAATTTGAACCTCTTGTGCACGATCCAGAAAATTCAAACCGACCCACTACCTGCAGACGGTCACCCTGGCCGCTAGAGGCGCGCGCTGGTATGCTGTCGCGATCTTGAGGCATCCTCTGAAGGCTACGATCGATTTGGGACGAGTATCTTGCCTCCACGGTTAACATGACCGCACCGCTGCGCCGAGTTCTGAGCGTAACGAGCTGCGCCGCGCTGGTCATTTCCAACATGATCGGCACGGGAATTTTTACGACCACAGGATTTCTGGCGGGCGATTTGGGACGGCCGCTGCTGGTGCTGGGAATCTGGGTGGTAGGCGGGATTGTGGCGCTGGCCGGATGCATGGCCTATGCCGAGCTGGGGATGAACATTCCGCGAGCCGGCGGGGAGTACGCTTACCTGCGGGAGGCCTGGGGGCCAGGCTGGGCATTCCTGAGCGGCTGGGTTTCGTTCTTTGCGGGGTTTTCCGCGCCCATCGCGGCGACGGCAATCGCATTTTCGGACTATCTGGGACACTACCTGCCGGCGCTATCACGCAGTTCGGAGCAACAAACCCATTTGAAGCTGGCTGCACACCGGGGCCGCGGAATGGGTGAGCATCGGAGTGATCTTTCTTTTTGCAGCGATCAATATCCTCGGAGTACACCTTGCCGCACGGCTACAGATTCTGCTGACCGCGCTGAAGCTAGGCGTTATCGGAGTATTCCTGATCGCGGCGTTTGGGCTGGGGCACGGCGATTGGAGCCATTTCCAAGCGGCGACGGCGAGGACCTCAAGTCACGGCGTGGGGGCTCAGTTCGCGGTTTCGTTGATCTTCGTGATGTTTGCGTACAGCGGATGGAATGCGGCGAGTTACGTGGCGGAGGAGATCAAAGACCCGCAGAGATCGCTGCCCTTGGCGTTGCTGCTGGGGACCGGAATGGTTGCGCTGCTGTATGTGACCCTGAACGTGGCATTCGTTTACGCCTTGCCGCTGGGGGCGATGAAAGGCGTGGTGGCCGTGGGAGCGGCGTCGTCGGACGCGCTTTTCGGGCGGCGGATTGGAGATTTCTTCAGCGCGGCAATGGCGGGAGCGCTGCTGTCGTCGATCAGCGCGATGTCGCTGGTGGGGCCGCGCGTTTATTACGCCATGGGGCGAGACGGCTGCTTTCCGGGCGGCGCGGCGAAGCTGCATCCTCGGTGGAGAACTCCGGTGAAGGCGATTGTGTATCAGGCGATCGCGGCGGGAATCATGGTGCTGACGGGCACGTTCGAGTCGCTTATTTATTACATTGGGTTTTCGCTGATCCTTTTCGCGGCGCTGGCGGTGGCGGGATTGCTGAGGCTAAGAAGGCGGCCGGGATTTCAGCGGCTGCGGGTGATGAACTGGGGGTATCCGGCGATACCGCTCCTTTTTGTGGGGGTGAGCGCGTGGATGCTGGTGTGGACGTTTGCGCTGCGCCCGCGGGAAAGCGCTCTAGGGCTGGTTACGATCGTGTGCGGCGCGATTTTCTATCACTGGCGGCTGCGCGGCGCCGGGAGACCGATGGCTGGGGAGGAACAGGAAGTCGCGCCGGGTAGTGGGCCAGCTTTGAATTTTGACCTCTGGTGTCACGATCAAGAAAATTCAAACTGACCGACTACCTCGCGCCGTTACAGGCGCCTGCTATGCCGCGAGCGCAATTCTCCGCCTGCAGAAAGCAACTCCGATATGCGTAAGAGCGCGGACGCGCAGTTCCGAGATGCCAGCGACCAGTCGCTACTGGTTTCCTTTGGGGAGACGATCGATCATGAACTTCATGGGCCCGAATTCATGGGCCTGAACTTCATGGGAATGTGGTGAAACTGCTTCGGCTCCTGCAAGCCGAGCCTATCGAGGGGATTCGCAATCTTCACCCCGCTTACTCTTCCCTGCTGATCAAGTTTGACGCGCTCAAGCTCGACCATGCCGAGGTGCGAACGAGGGTAAATTCATACCTTGCGCGCCTGGAGGAAGCGCCTTTTCCAACGCCGCGGGAGATCGAGATTCCCGTGTGCTATGGAGGCGAGTTTGGACCCGATCTGGACGACGTGGCGGCCATGCATGGAATCACGTCCGGACAGGCCGTGGAATTACATTGTTTGGCGAAATACGTCGTATATTTTTTCGGATTTGTTCCAGGCTTTGCGTATCTGGGAGGATTACCGAGCGCGCTGGCAACGCCGCGGTTGGAGACGCCCAGGACCAAGGTGCCGCAAGGAAGCGTGGGAATCGGCGGCAAGCAAACCGGCGTGTATCCATTGGAGACTCCAGGTGGGTGGAGGCTGATCGGGCGCACGCCATTGACGATGTTTCGCCGCGACAAGGGCGTGGCGGGGGAACGGATGAACCTCCTGCAGATCGGCGATCAGGTGCGATTTCGGCCTATCGCGAAAGAGCAGTTTGCAGAATTCGCTGCGGACGCCCGCGGGAAATGAAAGGAATTTTGGTTCAGGCGCCGGGACTATTCACCACGGTACAAGACCTGGGGCGCGAAGGCTTCGGCCCGATGGGCGTTTCCGCTTCGGGGGCGGCGGATGCGATCTCGCTGCGCATCGGCAATCGGCTGGCGGGAAATGCGGAGGGTGCGGCGGCGCTGGAGATGACGCTGGTTGGCGGCGCGTTCCTGTTTGAGCGCGACGCTGTGATCGCAGTGGCGGCAACGGACTTCGGACCTTCGCTCGATGGGATTCCGTTGGCGATGTGGAGCTCGGCACAGGTGAAGGCCGGACAAACGCTGGCGCTGGGGACTTCGAGTTACGGGGCGCGTTCCGGAGCACGCAGTTATTTATGTGTTGAGGGCGGAATTGCTGTGGAGCGATTTTTAGGCAGCGCGTCGACGCATGCGCTGAGCGGCCTGGGCGGATTCGAGGGGCGGGCGCTGCGCAAAGGCGACCGGCTGGAAATCGGAGCAGCCAGTTCCCTTTTCGGAAAAAGGAACGTATCGCTAGAGGCGCTGGAACAATTGCGGCCGAGCAAGGTCCTGCGAGTGACCGAAGGGCCGCAGAGCGACTGGTTTGGGGAGCCCGCGTGGGAGATGCTGTGCGGAAGCACGTTTCGCGTGAGCGAGCAATCGAACCGCATGGGCATTCGCCTGGAAGGTCCTCGAGTACCCATCGACGCCCGCCGGGAGATGATTACGGAAGGCGTCTCGCTTGGCGCCATTCAAGTAACTCCGTCAGGCCAACCGATCATTCTATTCGTGGAACAGCAGACTACCGGCGGTTACCCGAAGATCGCGAACGTAATTTCCGCCGACATGCACTCGCTGGGCCAACTGCGGCCGCGCGACGAAGTGCGTTTCGAGCGAATTGAGATGGATGAAGCACTTGCACTGCTTCGTGAGCAGGAAGAGCTGCTGTCGTCCAAGGAGCTCATTCAGGAGTGAAGTCCATCGATTTGAATTGCGACATGGGCGAACTGCCTGAGGCGATAGCCGACGGCAGGCAGGAATCGCTCATGGAGTTTCTGACTTCCGTAAACATCGCCTGCGGAGGACATGCCGGCGACGAAGCGACGATGAGAACAACCGTGGAGCAGGCTCTGCGCAGAAATCTGGCGATTGGCGCGCATCCCGGTTACGCGGATCGCGCCAATTTCGGGCGCGTGGAACTCGATCTGCCGATGAAAGCAATCACCGAAAGCGTGTACGAACAGGTATCGACGCTCGCCGAAATCGCGGCGAAATGCGGCGGGCGCGTTAGGCACGTCAAAGCACACGGAGCCCTGTACAATCAGGCGGCGCGGGACGGGAAGATTGCCGAAGCGATCGCGAGCGGCGTGGAGCGGTGGCGGCGCGACGTAGTTCTGGTGGGACTGGCAGGGTCGCGAATGCTCGAGGCGTTTCGCGGCGCGGGCTTCGCGGTGGCGGCGGAGGCGTTTGCCGACCGGCGATACGAGGCGGACGGTTCCCTGCGTTCGCGAAAATTCGCGGATGCGCTGATTCTCGATGCTAATGAGGCGGCGGCACAGGCGTTGCGTATTGTCGGGAGCGGCAGCGTTCCTGTGCGGGGCGGACGGGAGATTGCCATCGAGGCGCAGACGATTTGCATTCACGGAGACACGCCGGGCGCCGTGAAGATCGCCGCCGCGGTGGTGCAGCGCCTGAAGGAGGCGAGAATCGAACTCGGACCGCTAGGGCTACTTCAGTAAGTCCGCAACCTTGGCAACACCGGCCTTGGCGCAAGCGTCGTCCTGCTCCTGAGTGGAGCCGGCGCTTCCCACGCCGCCAACAGCATCGTTACCTACAAGGATCGGCGCGCCGCCTCCCAGGGCCAGGACATCAGCGACGTCGCGTTGCGCAGCGTTCGGAGCATCCGGGGTGGTGCGCTTCTGAAAGTCGAGCGTGGTGCTGCGGAACATGCGCGCCGTATATGCTTTGCGGCGGGCCATTTCGGCCACCTGGGCGGTGGCTTGCTCGTCCCGAAGGATGACCATTATCTGTCCTGCGCGATCCACGACGGCCACCGCGGTGTGATAACCCTTGGCGGCACACTCAGCCAGGGCAGCTTCGGCAATCGTCTTGGCCATGGGGAGAGAGAGGTTGCGCTGCATGACAAGACCGTGGGCGCTGCCGGGCGCATTGGCAGGGTCTCTCCTTGGGTCTTTCCCTGGATCGGGGGTATTTGCAGATGCCTGAGCACCGGCAGGGACAGACAACAACAGCGCGACGGCAAGTCCCACGATGATCTTCAGAGCAACCAGCGACGCGGTTTTGGATGGAATCTTCATGTCGTTGTTCCCTCCAGATGAATACGTCTTTTCGCCCGGTTCGGGAATCGTACGCTTCCCGTCCTTTGCGCACAACTGGTGCGCACAACTGGGCACGACGAATTTGCGAGCGGAGCACGGGGCTTTCACCGATTGTCAGCGCGCTCGGCGCTGCGTGATAATGACAGCCATGGCACAGACAACGGCATCAGCAAAGGGAGAGCTTCTCCAAGCAAATGAGTTTGAACAAAATCTCGATCGCCTGGCGGAAGTGGCGGTACACATGGGGCTGGGACTCGCGCCGGGGCAAGAGATGGTTATGACCGCGACGCTGGAGGCGGTACCCCTGGCGCGGCGCATAACGGAGCATGCCTATAAGGCAGGCGCGCGGCTCGTTACTCCGCTCTTTACCGACGAAGAGATGGCGCTGGTTCGCTTTCGGCACGCTCCGCCGGAAAGCTTCGATGCCGCGGCATCGTGGCTCTATGAAGGCATGGCTCAGGCTTATCGAAGCGGAGCGGCGCGGCTGGCGATCACGGGAAACGATCCCTCGCTATTGTCGCGCGAGGACCCGGACAAGGTGAGCCGAGCAAACGCGGCCACCTCGAAAGCATACCGCCCGGCGCTGGAATTGATTACGCGCCACGCGATCAACTGGACGATTGTGGCCTGCGCCACACCCGCATGGGCCGCGGCAGTATTCCCCGATCTGCCCAAAGAGGAAGCCGTGGCCAGGCTATGGGAGGCGATCTTCGCAGCCTCGCGCGCGGACCAGACCGACCCGGTGGGTGCGTGGAAAAAACACGATGCGGACCTGCACGCTAGCGCCAAACGGCTGAATGAAAAGCGCTATTCGGCGCTGCACTTCCGGGGACCGGGCACGGATCTCCGCGTGGGCCTGGCGGACGACCACCTTTGGCTGGGGGGAGGCACAACGGCGCAAAACGGGCGGTACTGCATTCCGAACATGCCGACGGAGGAGGTTTTCACAACCCCGCACAAAGACCGCGTGGAAGGACGAGTGACCAGCACCAAGCCGCTCTCGTATCAAGGAACGATGATCGAGGAGATTTCGGTGCGGTTCGAGGCCGGGAAGATCGTGGAGGCGCGCGCGGCGCGAGGCAATCAAGTGTTGCAGCGCATGATCGAGACCGACGAAGGAGCGCGGCGGCTGGGAGAAGTGTCCCTGGTGCCGCACTCGTCGCCGATTGCGTCCAGCGGATTGCTTTTCATGAATACGCTTTTCGACGAGAACGCGGCATGCCACATCGCGCTGGGGCAAGCGTACAGCACGTGCCTAAAAAAGGGCGACAGCCTGACGAAGGACGAGCTTGCGGCGCTGGGAGCCAACGACAGCCTGATTCACGTCGACTGGATGATCGGCTCGAATCGCATCGACGTGGACGGCATCAGCACGGCGGGCAACGCAGAGGCCGTGATGCGCGGGGGAGAGTGGGTTTAGATTTCGCGCCTGCAAGATGCCGCGCACGCGCCCTTTGCTAGGCTTGAAAACGAAACGCGCGCCGGGGCCCGGAACTACGCCATGAAGCCGCCGGACGCGCGCTGAAGTTCCTGAGTTTTCTCGTACGTTTGCCGCTGCACCCCCGAACTATTCGATAAACACGACGTCCACGATCCCGCCACCGTCCGTCAGGATCATCGCACGTCCGGCCAGGATCCCGCGCCAATATCCGGCAGGGAGCGGTTCCAGACGGCGCTCTAAACGCTGAGGAAACGTTCGAACGCGCCTTTGCAGTCCTGGCGGCAAGGTTTCGTTGCGTTGCAACTGTCTCTCGAGGCCAGGGGGAAGGTCGCGGTCACGTTCGGACCAACCGGCACGGAGACTCTGTCCATCACTATCCGAGCGGAAGAAGTCACGAATCAAGTCACGGTCGCGTTCAGAAAAGAATAGGCGGAAGCGTTGCCGAACTTCGGGGCGATCCCGATCATCGTTATGTTCTTCCCGAAGTTCAGGCCGATCTTCGACCGGGCGATAGGCGGGGTGTGGCTGGGGAGCCGCCTCCGAGCGTTCAACCGGCGGCTCCGGCTGTGCCCCTGCGCCACCAGGTACGACGAACGTGAGAGGAGTTTCCACAGCCAGGACAATCTCCTGTTTGCCGGTGGCAGCGGCGGTTGCCGTTCCGGCTCCGGCCCCGACGGCAGTACCGATCGCGGCACCTTTACCGCCGCCTGCGATGCTTCCAAGGATTGCGCCCACAGCAGCGCCGCCGCCGATCAATGCAACGTTGCGGCCGGCGTGGGATTTGCCGTCGATCTGTTCGACCTGGGTCTCCACGGGCGAATTGCCAATTTGGGTTAGCTGGAGGCTGATCGAGGCGGGCCGCTGAAGCCGTCCCGAGCTCACCACCTCGACTACCTTGCCCTTGACCTGGGTGCCTTTGGGCCAAACCGTCTTGCCGGAGGCAAGGGGCTGTGCGAGGGTCGCCAGGAATTCCTGCCCTGGCGGAGTGTTTCCGGTATCCAGCCGAGTCAAGAGCTGCACCTGAATTTCAGTGCCCGGCTTGAGGGACTGTGCTGAACTAGCCGAGGCCAGGCAAAGAGAGAGAAGCCATAGCCCAGCATATACCGACGTTCGTTTTTTCATTTTTGTGGCTCCAATTTTTCAGATGGCCAGGGATCGATGCGCAGGCGATGGATCGCGCAGGCGCAGACCTGTTTACAAGTAAAGCTAGGCTCACGGAACCCCAGCGGAAATAGGCCGAAGGGACAGGGTTGCTAAGCGAACACCTGTTCCGACGAACAGTACGGTCAAGCTTATTTGGGGCCAACGTGGGGTAGAAAGCGGGAGCGCAGGCACCCTCTCAAGAAACATCGTGCAAGCCAGCCACAGGCGGTGTATAAAGTTTGGCCCCGGTGATGGTTACCTCTTCGGCTCAGGAGTTCGGAACAGTGTTCAAGGAGACGTGATCATGCGCTTTCCAGGTCTTGCACTGCTAATGTTTGCTTCCGTGACCGCCGTTTTCGCGGCCCCTCAAACGACGACGCCTGCAGCGCAGGCAGACCAACAATCGGCAAACGCCAATGGAGTTGACTCGATCATCGCACTGGTGAAGGCGAACATGTCCGAAGGACTGGTGCTGAAGACGATCCAGCGACAAAACAAGGCGTACGACCTCACGCCAGACGATTTGCTAAAGCTGCAGAAGGCCGGCGTATCGGAAAAAATAATCAGCGCGATGCTGGATCCTTCCACGGCTTCCAGCGCTAATCCCGCACCGGCAGCCGCTCCGCCACCGACAGCCGCGCCGCCAGTTGCAGCCGCTCCATCTGCGGCACCGGCGGCGCCGCGAGCCGCTTCCGCGCCGGGCGCTTCGAGTCTTGTTTCATCCGGTCCTACCGGACCGGGGGCCGCATCCGGTGCAGCGGGATCGGGCGCCGCTGCCAAGGGCGGTTCCGCTTCGGCCAACGCCGCAGCGGGATGTACTCAGCCGTCATCGACGGCAGCGCCGGCACCCAGCCAACAGGCACCGAAATCAGGCGTGTTCTCCTCATTCAAGGACAGGCTGAAAGGGAGCGCCCAAAAGACCGTGGATGGCTTCGGAGACACCATGAATTGTGCGGTAGATAAGGGCGTGCAAACTTCCGAATCGCAGGTCACTTCCACAGCGGACAGTGCCGCGGCGACACCAGGGCAGAAAGTTTCCGAGGCCACTTCCGCCGCCACCAAGCCCGTTACCACGACTACTACGAATGCGGCCAACAGCGTCTCAACGGCCCAGGGTTCGGCGAAAAAGAGCGCTACGAAGTAACTGAAGATAATCTGTGTTCTGCTTGCAGCCCCAGATGGAACCCAGCTATGGCTGAGGTGTGATCGCGATCAGCAGGTCTTTGGCCTCCACTTGCTGGCCCGGAGAAACGAGAATTTTGGCGACGCGGCCATCGATGGGAGCGTAGACGTTGGACTGCATCTTCATGGCTTCAATGGTGAGGAGCTTGGCATCGCGGCCCACAGGCTGATTCACTTCCACAGCGATTGAGGTGACCATGCCGGCGGTGGGGGCGGGACCTGTCCGGAGTCGGCGGCATCCGCCTTGGGATGCGATGGAGCCAGGACGCGCAGCGCACGATCGCGGACGTTGATCTCCCGAGGCTGGCCATTCAGCTCGAAAAATAATGTGCGCGTGCCGTCCGGATGGGGTTCACCGACGGCAAGAAATTTTATGACCAAGGTCTTGCCGGCTTCAATGGAGACGGTGATCTCCTGATCCGGGCGCAAGCCGTAAAAGAACGGAGGCGTGGGCAGAACGCTTACGTCGGCGTAGTCTTGGCGAAATTTTTCGTACTTCAGGAGAACGTCGGGATAGAGAAGATAACTGAGAAGTTCGTCACGGCGAACAGAACGACCGAGTTGATTCTCCAGCCGTTTCCCCGCTTCTTCCATATCGACGGATTTCAACTGCGCTCCAGGGCGGCCATCGTGAGGCTTGGCCCCGCGCAGAATAATTTCTTGAACCTTCTCCGGCCAACCGCCAGGGGGAGTTCCCAAACCGCCGGCCAGCATCTCCACAACCGAATTGGGGAAGGAGACGTCATGGTGGACGTCCAACGTTAGGACGTCCTCCGGGCGCATATCCTTGGCCATGAGGAACAAGGCCATATCGCCGACGACCTTGCTGGAAGGCGTAACTTTGACAATATCCCCGAAGAGGCGATTTACGGCGGCGTAAGTGCGTTCGACCTCGCGCCAGGAATGTCCCAAACCCATCGCGGCGGCCTGTTCGCGCAGGTTTGTGTACTGTCCTCCGGGAATCTCATGCTGATAGAGGTGGGCAGAACCAGAACGCGGCGCGGAATCGAAGGGCAGATAATAATCGCGAACCGTTTCCCAATAATCGGAACATTCGTTGAGGGCATCGATGTCGAGGCCGGTATCGCGGGGCGTATGGCGCAAGGCCTCGACGATCGAATTCAGGTTGGGCTGACTGGTGCCGCCACTCATGGCAGCGATGGCCGCGTCGGCCACATCGACTCCGGCATCGGCGGCCTTTAATACGGAGGCGGCGTTGATTCCGCTGGTGTCATGGGTGTGAAAATGGACGGGCAAGGCGATCTCTTCGCGCAAGGCCTTCACCAGCTGATTTGCGGCATACGGTTTGCAGAGGCCAGCCATGTCCTTGATGCAGAGAAAATGGGCGCCAAGCTTTTCCAACTGCTTGGCCAAGGACAGGTAATAGTTCAGACCATACTTGGGGCGGCCAGGATCGAGCAGATCGCCCGTGTAGCAGATGGCCGTCTCGCAAACGGCACCCGTTTCGAGGACCGCGTCGATGGAAGCACGCATGTTTTCGATGGAGTTCAGCGAATCGAAAATGCGGAAGATGTCGATACCCTGCGTGTGGGCTTCACGAACGAATTCCACAATCACATTATCGGGATAAGAGGTGTAGCCGACGGCGTTGGCTCCCCGAAAGAGCATCTGAAAACAGATATTGGGAATGCGTTCGCGCAACTCCCGCAGGCGCTGCCAGGGGTCTTCGTGAAGGAAACGCAGCGCCGTGTCAAAGGTGGCGCCGCCCCAAACTTCGAGGCTGAAGAGTTGGGGGAGACGATGCGCGATAGCGGCAGCGGTGGCCAGCAAGTCGTGCGTGCGCACCCGGGTGGCCAGCAAAGACTGGTGCGCGTCGCGAAACGTGGTGTCCGTGAGTAAAAGGCGCTCTTCGGCGCGGGCCCACTCGGCGAACGCGCGGGGCCCCAGCTGACGCAGCAATTGCCGAGTGCCCGCGGGAGCTTCTCCCTTTTCAAATTGAGGGATGGGCGGATTCCCGAGCACCTCCGGAATTTTCTTGCCTTGGATCTCGGGGTTGCCATTCAGGATTACGTCGCCGAGGTAAAGCAAGAGCTTGGTGGCGCGGTCGCCTCGGCGAGGGAAGTGGAAGAGTTCCGGCGAGTCGTCGAGAAACGAAGTGGTGACCTCACCGGCGCGGAAACGCGGATGATTGATGACATTTTCGACAAAGGGGATGTTGGTCTTCACGCCGCGAATGCGAAATTCGCGAAGGGCGCGGTCCATGCGATGGCACGCGCCGTCGAGGGTGTTATCCCAGGCGGTGACTTTTACCAAGAGCGAGTCGTAATAGGAGGCCAGGACAGCGCCGGCATAAGCGGTGCCGCCATCGAGGCGAATGCCAAAACCTGCGGGAGAGCGATAGGTGGTTAGCTTGCCGTAATCGGGCGCGAAATGGTTTTCGGGATCTTCGGTGGTGACGCGGCACTGAATGGCGAAACCGTTGAGCGGCACGGCATTTTGCTTGGGGAGAGAGAGCGGCTCATCGTGCAGCGAATAGCCTTGAGCGATTTGAATTTGGGCGCGCACCAGGTCGATACCGGTGACCATCTCGGTGACGGTATGTTCGACCTGAATGCGGGGATTGACCTCGATGAAATACCACTTGTGAGTGTCCGCATCGAACAGGAATTCCACGGTGCCGGCATTGCGGTAGCCGGCTTTCTTGGCGAGCGCCACGGCGGCGGAACACAGCTCGACGCGAAGGGAGTGAGGAAGTTTCGCGGCGGGCGCAAGTTCCACCACTTTCTGATGGCGGCGCTGCACGGAACAATCGCGCTCCCAAAGGTGCAGGAGATTTCCATAGTTGTCGGCGAGAATCTGCACTTCCAAGTGGCGCGCGCGGCGAGATGAACTTTTCCAGAAAGACGGCCGGATCGCCGAACGCGGAGCGCGCTTCGTTCTGGGCCTCCTCGAGGCGGCTGTCGAGGTCGGCGGCCTGACGCACGACGCGCATGCCGCGTCCACCTCCGCCCATGGCGGCTTTCACGATGAGAGGAAAACCGATTTTGCGGGCCGCCTTGCGGGCCTCGGCGGCAGAGCGTACGGGAAGCTCTGTCCCAGGCAGAATGGGAACGCCGGCCGAGGCGGCGAGCCGGCGGGCCGCGGTCTTATCACCGAGCAATTCGAGCAACTCCGGAGGGGGACCAATAAAAGTAATGCCGGCGTCCTGGCAAGCGCGGGCCAGTGCGGGATTCTCGGAGAGAAAACCATATCCGGGATGGATGGCGTCGACGCGCTTCTCGCGGGCCAGAGCAACAATGCCAGGGATGTCCAGATAAGCTTCGACCGGACCTTTACCGGCGCCGATCAGGTAGGCTTCGTCGGCTTTGAAGCGATGCAGGCTGAGGCGGTCTTGCAGGGAATAAATGCCAATGGTGCGGAGGTTGAGTTCATTGGCGGCGCGGAAAATGCGAATCGCGATTTCACTGCGGTTGGCAGCCAGCAGCCGCTGGATGGGCCGAAGGCTCAGTTGACGCTTGCCGCCATTAGCTTTTGTACGCTTTTTCACGAAAGAGGATATTGTACGTGGAAAAGCGCCGGAAGGGGATCGATACGGCAAAACAGGCCCGGCAAGGAGCCCATGCCATGGCGGCACGGATCGAGGTGGAAAAGCTGAAGAATGGCGAGTTTCGCGTTCGCGTGATCGAAGGCCGGAGCGAATCGACGCATCGCGTTCGCGTCAGCGAGGACGACTATCGGAGGCTTTGTGCAGGGAAGATCGAGGCTGGCGAGTTGATCCGGCGGTCCTTTGACTTCCTGCTGGCACGAGAGCCGAAAGAATCGATCTTGGCGGAATTCGATTTGTCCGTCATCGGGCGCTACTTCCCCGAATACGAGCGCGAGCTGAAGCGCACGATTTGATCCGCGGTCCGTTGAACGGAGTTCATTCGCCGCCAGTCGATTCGCCAGCGTCCACCGGGCAACTCGATCCAGAACAGCTTTTTGGCCGGAGTACCGCGGGCGTGATGGTAGAGCAGCGCGGTGCGTTCGTAGAAACCGCGAGTGTGGGGCGACTGGCCGAAGCCGAATTTCTGGCAGTCGAGGTGATGACAAAATTCATGGCAGAGGGTGCTTAAAAACGTGCCGAACGAGGTGACCTGTTTGCGCACAGCTGTACGCGTCCAGATACGGATGCGCGCATCCCTGAGGGAGTAATCCCCGAAAAGCTCGATTTGCAATCCGCCTTCGCGCACGCGGAGGGGACGCGCTTCCAAGGCGCGGACCTCGGGAGGCCGCACACCATAGAAGGACGCGGCGGCGCTTAGAAATTCGGAGCATGCCTGTGCGACTTCCGCGCGGCCACCTTCCTTCATTACCGACTCAATGATTTGCGCCGATCGGGAGAGCCCTGGATCGGGAGGCAATGCAAAGGACGTAAGGCGCTCGCTCTCACGGAACTGCGTAAGCAATTTCTTATTGCGGGGCAGCCGATCGGTGATCATCCGTGATCATTCCGTTCGTATTACAGGCCGTTCGTATTACAGGCCGTTCGCATTACAGGCCGCAGGCGTTCGCATTGCTGGAATCTGTGAGGCGGAGTCAGTATAGCGGTTTTTTCAGTGAAATCGAGGCAACGAACAGCCATTTCATGTTCTAGCCATCGGTCTCTTGCGGGCCTCGAAGGCTCTTGGACCAGGGATGCCAATGGGCTTCCCGGAGGCCTTGGCGAAGCGGCCTGCCGATGCGCATACTCATGTCCAGGAGGCGACCCGCGCCGGCGTGCATCCAATTGTTGCGGGGATGACTAGAGAGTTGAGCGAGAACGTCGTCGACCGAGATGGCAGAGTCCCTGAAGCGCCGCACTTCCTCGCGGAACTGGCAGAGGTCCGAGTCAGTCCAATTATTGAAGTGCAAACATACAGTCCACACGCCGATGGGAAGCTTTCTAAGCCGGCCCATCTGCTGAGGAATCCAAATCATGCCTTGCGGGTCTTGGTAAGGAAAAAGAGCGTAACCGTCATTGATAATGCGCACGCCGAGTTTAAGAAGAATCTCGACGGTGGTCGCGTCGAAGGAGTGGCCCGGGGCGACCCACACCTGGGGATTGACGGCGTGGTGCTGGAATATGCGGATCGCGTTCCGAAGTTTGATCTCCTGCACTTCGGAGGGCAGGCCCGCAAACTCGCTGCGTCCCACTCGCCCATACATTCCGGGATCCTTGGTGAGATAGCAGTGTTGATAGCCGTGCAGGCCGATCGTCCATCCTCGCTTTTGCCATGATTGAACGCGCTCCCAGAAATTCTCACCGGGAGCGCTGTGAACGAGGCCTTTATCGCGATTCTCGGGAACGACGGCCAAGATCGGCTTTATGCCGACCTCGACGAGGAACTCTTCGATGGGGTTCCAGATATTCCAGTTCAGGGTTGGGCAAAGATCATCGAAACGCAGGATAAAACCATTGCTCATAAGGAGTTCCTGGTAATTTCAGAGACGCGATACATAAAGGCAGGTTGAATATAGCTGCTTGCGGCCTTGGGCTCGATACCCTAATGGGATTAGGCAGGCGTCAGAGAGTCCCTAGGGTGAACACCGGGGTGGTTCGGACGGATGGACGGGCTAGCCGGGAAACTTCTTGCGAATGGCAACGGCCCGATCGAGATCGTCGACAGCCTGCAAGATTTTCAATCTTAGGTCGTTATCAATCTGGGGGGCAGATTTCAGAAAGCTGTAAACCTCCGCCTGCGCGGCTGGGGACTCCTGCCCGTCGATAAAGGCGGTGAGCCAATCCACGAGAAAAAAGATTTTGCGCTCACGCTTGATTTGAGGGAGAGCTTGCAATGCCTGGCTCAAGTAAGGCGCGGTGAGTTCCGACTGATTCCAGTAGTTGAAGGCATATAGGCTTTGCTCGATCCAGTCCTCCTGGCGAGCGGGGTTATTCATGAAATCATTGAAATAACGGCTTTTGACAGCCGCCTGGGGTTGGGCAGACTCGGCAAAGTAGGCGTATTTTTGCCCGTCGCCGCTGGGATCACGCCGCTTTTCCCCAACGAAAATAGCCTCAGCCTCCGGATCAGCATGCGCCAACAGCGCCGCCACGAGATTCCATCGGTCCAAAGGCCGCAATTCGACTCCAGGCACAATGAGATGGCCACTCAGGATCGCTTTTAATTGCGCTAAACCCTGAGGCGTTTCCGCCATAGCTTCGAGTCCCCTAAACCACACGATGCGCAGATCCAGCTGTTCGGCGTGAACCATGCGCTCGGCGGCAAGCGCCTCGAACTTAGGCACATAGGCCTGGCGCGTTGCGGCGGGTACATAACGGTGGAGGGCCGTGGCGGAATGCGAAAGCAAGCTGCGCGAGAGAGTCTCGTCAGTTTCGTGCGGCAAGAGCTTTAATGCCAGATCGAGATAGTCTCGCGGAGCCAGCTGGGCGTTGCGCACAGAGTCCCACAGGGAACCCCACAGGAGCGCACGCCGGAACGGATCCTCAATTCCGCCAAGCTGATAGATCACAGCGCCAAGGCTGCGCGGATCGAGCAGAAAGCGGGCGTAGGCGTAGTCCTGGTCGTTTGCAAACACGAAAGTGGGACAGGGCTGGCCCTTCAGGCTGGGCAAGTGGACAGCTTTTTCGTTCAGATCCACACGCAGCAAAACCGGGCTACGGTTGGGGTAATTTAATCCTAGTTGCATCGCGACCGGCCAAATTTCTGTCGAACCCAGCACGTCGTGTTGGGAGAGAGAGACGGCGCTCAAACGGTCTCCCTCACAGGACCACGAAACTTCAACTTGCGGCATGCCGCGATGCTTGATCCACATCTCCGCCCAATTTCCGAGCGGGCGGCCGGAAACGCGCTGGAAGGCATTTACGAGATCGTTCCATTCCGCATTGGCATAGGCATATTTTTTCAAATAGAGCTGCAAGCCCTGGCGAAATTTATCCTGCCCCAGGACAAAGGCAAGCTGCTTCAGGACGGCGGGAGCTTTGGAATAGACGATGGCTCCATAAGCCGACTTGGCGTCTTCGAGATTGGGGATCTCCTGGTAAATGGGCGTGGTGCCTTTGGTGGAATCAATCGCGTAGGCGTCCGGCTTGATGGATTCATAAAAGCGCTTCCATACGTTTTCGTGAGGCTCAAGGGCCGCGAGCGTCTGGAAGGCCATGTATTGCGCGAATCCCTCCTTCAACCAGAGGTCATCGAACCAGCGCATGGTGACGAGATCTCCAAACCATTGATGAGTGAGCTCATGCAGGACAAGAATGTCGCGGTTGAGCAAGTCGCTATGCGTGGGAGCGGTGCGGAACAGCACCGACTCTTCGCGAAGGAATGTGGCACCGGCGTGTTCCATGCCTCCATAAGCCAAGCCAGGAATGAGCACCATGTCGTATTTAGGAAATGGAAACGGGCGGGCGAAAAAATCGGCGAGATATTCCGTGCCGCGCGCGGCGATCGACTGCACTTGGGTGGCTTCGGCCCGCGCGCGGTCGAACTTCGACTTACGAACATAAAGTCCCGGCATTCCTGGCGACGACGGAAGCTGCCTGAAATGGACCGGCTGCGAAGGCGAAGAGATACGTGCTGATGGGCGGCGTTTCGGCAAACAGAGTGCGTCTTCGTCCAGCGCCCGCCGGGGAGACGCTCTGGACCGCGGTATTGGAGATTACAGTCCACTCCTCAGGGGCGGTGATTTCGAGGGTAAAGCGGGCCTTCAAATCCGGCTGATCAAAACAGGGGAAGGCCATGCTTGCATCCATGGGAACAAATAAGCTGTAAATGTATTGGGAGTTGTCGTCGCGATCGTCGAAGCGGGTGAGCGGCTTTCCGGCCGGCGCAACCGCCGCAGCAAAGCGGAAGTGAACTACGTTCTCCCCCACGCGTAAAGAACTTACCGGCAGTTCAAGGTGGCCATTCTCGGCCTTCAAGACCACATCTGCTCCATTCACTGAAGCTCCGATCAACCGACCATCGCGAAAATCGAAAAGTACCGGCTGGATCGACTTCAGCTTGAAGCGAACGTCCTCCTCGCCCGATGCTTGCTCGGCATTCGGCGTGAGGACAAATGCGACACGATACCTAAGGTCGGAAATCAGTTCAGCACGGCGGCGCGCCAGTTCCCGTGGGATGCCTTGTGGAGCTTGCGCGAAAGCTGAGGAGAGGGCGAACAGAATTACGAGTAAAGCGGGAATCGTACGGTCAAGCATTTCTATGGCATTTCTATGGCATTTCTGAAAATGACATTTCAGAAACGGAGTATAGCTTATGGCGAACGATCCGGTCAGAAAGAGGGCCGGGTAAAAAGAGGAGGCGGATCCTGGCACGTTCAGGATCCGCCTCGCAGTAGCACCCCACTCGCCGATTTCCGGCTTGCGGTTTATCTATTGTGCAGTGATCGTCACCGTGCCCAAAGTTACTGGCGCCGTACTTGCTGAAGCCTGAGCCAGAACCGAAACATGGATCTGGACTGGGGTCACAGTACCGCCACCGGTGCCGGTGCCGCCGCCAGTGCCAGTGCCGGTGCCGGTGCCGCCGCCCGATCCACCAGAACCGCCTGATCCGCCGGTGCCGCCCGATCCACCGGAACTGCCGGTGCCAGTGGTGCCTCCAGTGCCCGTAGTAGTTGTGGTTGGCGTAGATGTGCTCCCACCGCAGGACACAAGCGCTGTGGCAAGAACGATCGTCAAGGTCATCACCAAGAAGCCGCGCAAAACAACGGCTGCACTAAGCCTTTGCCGACGACCGAGGGTAGACATCGTGAGCATCATGCAAAGCGCCGCGAGGGCCATCGCCCAAGCCGACGCTATTCGGAATCCTGAGCCGAATCCGGGCACAGTGAACGGCGAGGGAGGCGAGGTCAGGAACGAGGCTGTAGGTGTGCCCGTCTCCTTGAGGGTTAGCGTCGCCTGAGCGGTTAGCGCAGGATTAAGTTGAGCCGGATTGAGCGTGCAGCTCAGCCAGCTGGGTAGCGGCGCGCCGGTATCAGCGTTCAGACAGGATAATGTCAAGTTTGTGGATCCAGCAAAACTGGCTGGATTCACGTTCACAGTGAAATTCTGCGAAGGATTTGCGGACGAGAGGCTGGCCGAAGCAGGTGTGATCGAGCCCGGCACGTTGCTGCCGACGTTTACGGTTACCGTAATCTTGTGAGTTGTTTGAGGCGCGGAACTCGTTCCGGCGATGGTGAAAGTAAGCTGAGCGAACGTGGCGTTAGACGCGGACAAAATGTCGGAGGGGACAACCACGCTAACTGTCGATGATCCGCCAGCATTGATGGTCGCCTGATTGGCGGAACACGTCAGAGTGCTCAGTTCGGAGGTCGTCGGTTGTACGCCCGGACCTTGCGACGTGGAAAGGAAGTTATTGCAGCCCAGCGTTATCGAACCCGAGAACGCTCCCGTGGCGGCGGTGTTCACCGTGAAATTGGCGGTCTGACCGGGCTGTGCGACCTCCGACAGCTGGGTTGAGCTGATGGTGAAGTCGCTGGGGGGCGGCTGCAGATTTGTTGTCGCGAAGTCGATATCCGCCACCGCGGCGCCGCTGGCCTGATTTACCCAGGCCATATCGGGATTGGAATTAGCGTCCACCCCGATCTGGACTGATCCGCAAATCGTACTGTTTGGCGTGGTCTGAACGGGAGTTGCCGGGATACACAGGGCCGAAGAATTAGTGGAGACCTGGGAAACAGTGGGGAAAGTGACGCCCTTATCAGCCGATCGGGCGAAGAAAACGTTGAACGTGCCGGTGGCGGAGAGTGGCTGCGACTGGTCAACCTGTTCCCATGCGACGTATACGTTACCGTTGGAATCGATGGCGACCTGCGGATAGGCAGGAGCTACGGCGCTTGGAGGAGCGATATTGACCGCCGCCGTGAAATTGTTGCCACCGTCTTCAGAGCGGGTAAAGAAAATGCCCTGGGAATTTGTGGTGCCATTTACTCCCGTGCCGCCTGTGGGACCTCCGGACCAAACCACATAAAAAATGTCGTTGGAGCCGCTGGTATCGACGGCAACTTGCGGCGACGCCGCAGGGACGGTGGCTAGATTGATCGGGAAGGCGAAATTGGTAAGAGCGTCCCCGTTGATGGGCTTACTCGTCAAGACATCCTCGATAGGCAATTCATCCGACCAAAGAAGGTTGACATGGCCCGCCTTATCGGTGAAGAGGCGAAGATTGTCAGACGAACAGCCAAAGAATCCGTGAGCGAAGCGATTCGCGTTGTCCGTGCCCGCTGGAGGCACCCAGTCCGTGGCTGAAAGGTTGCGCGTATTCGATGGGTTGAAGGTATAAAGGGCACCCGGGACGGCCGGCGCGAGAGTTTCATTCACCCAAAAATTGCCGCCTATAGTTGCATTGTCGGGTGGAGGATTCGGAGGGTTTGTACAGTAGGTACCCGGTGCACCAGAGTTTGCTGTATCGGTCCAGACCACGACGACTTCTCCGCTGGCATCGACGGCGACCCGCGGGCCACCCGTATTAATGGGGGTGGGCGGGGTAATCGCCGCGAGGTTGACGGGCGGGATAGGGAAAGAACCGTCCTGAGTTTGGACGATCCAAGCGGCGTTCTGGCCCCAAACGATACTTACTCTGCCGTCGGTGTCGAAAGCGAGCCGCGGGGAATCGGCTAGCGGCAGGCCCGTCGGACTCACGGAAGTGGAGATCGACGGTCCAGTGGTAAATAGCGGGACAGCCGTATTGGACCAGCTGGCATACACGTCGTACATTGCGGGGCCGCCCGCAGGCGAGGCAGGATCAAGCGCCGCCCAAGTGATGGCGATGACGGTGGCGTCGTTAGGGTCGACAGCAATTTGCGGTTGGAAAGCAGGCAGGGCTGGCCCATTGCTGCCGGTTACCTGCACCGCGGTGCCGAGGGTCGTCGCACCCGCCGTGGTGCTGGAGCGAGCGAACATGATCCCCTTCACGCTATCAATCCAAACAAGATTGAGGTTGCCATTCTTGTCCACCACCATGTTTGGATAAGAGGCCTTGCTGGCCGAATTATTGGTCACGTTGGTAATTGAGAATGTTTGGGCATGGGCTGCCACGGACAATGCCAAGACGGCGCAGCCGGATATTACCAACGCGCTAAATCGGCGCAACTGACTTACAACACGAGACATATCGCCTCCCTAAGGGTTCTCGCGCGCAATGGACTCGCGGCTTACCAGAAAGTGTGGACCGGACCTGAGGACCATACCCGGAACAGCATAGGGTGAGGAATACGGAGCTGGCCCGAGAAGCCTGCCGTTTTTCTGGGAGCTTAGCGGGGGGAGTTCCCCTTAGAGAGGGGTAAGCCGTTCTCTGTAGTTGGTGCGCTGAGGAGGTTCTCTGGGCGCGATCTTTCTGGCTATGCGGGGAGGTAACGGTCGAGACGGGATGGGCTTCCGCTGACATCGGCGGAAGCCCCGCCAATCCAAATTGTGATCGCCGTGGTTGCTATGCGGTTGTGGCTTGACCTCCCACGAGCCGCGCCGTCATGGTGATCTCCGCTTTCAGCAAACGCGAAATCGGGCAGCCCGCCTTTGCGCTCTCGGCAGCCTTATCGAAAGCGGCTTGGTCCGCTCCCGGGATGCGAGCGCTGACGTCCAAATGAATTTTCGTAACCGTCCAACCAGCGTCCAACTTATCGAGGGACAATGAAGCCGTCGTTTCGAGGCTTTCCGGGGTGATGCCCGCGTTTCCAAGCTGGGCCGAGAGCGCCATCGTAAAACATCCAGCGTGGGCCGCGGCGATCAACTCCTCGGGATTGGTTCCCTTGGCGTTCTCAAAGCGCGTTGAAAACGAATACGGCGTATTCGACAGCACGCCGCTATCGCTTGATATTGTGCCCTTGCCGTCCTTCAGCGAACCTTTCCATACTGCCGAAGCTTTGCGAACCATGAGTTGCTTCCTCCTTTTGTATGCGAACTATGTGGCTGGTACATTCCCATCCGAAATCGTTTCGTTCAAAGGACTCATCAGCTGCCCAGCGATTTTACTCAATTAACGGCGCCAACGCCGACTCTTTCCTCGGCTAATTCGCTAGAGCGCGATCTGCTTGACGCTATGTGGACGGTGGCGTATCGTCGTCTCCAAAAGTTGGCCTGGATCTCCTAAGAAGGGGGTTAAAGAATGGCTTTCAAATCAAAAATCACGAGGAGAGCCCTAGTAAAGTGCGGCTTGGCCTCGGCAGGGCTTCCCGTCGTTTCCAAGTTGATCGGTTCATCGGTGGAAGTTCAAGCCGAAGCTAAGACCAAGAGCGATCCGTCATTTGCGGCAGTTCCAGGGCTAGTGGGCGGGCAGGACATTTGCGGCGCATATGACGTCGACCCGAATTGGCCCAAACCGCTTACGTCACTGCCAGGAAATGAAAACTGGACTTGGGGATCGGGCGAGGGAGTCTTTGCGGAGAACCCCGACCGAGTTTTCATTCTTCAACGCGGAGAACTGCCGAACATAAAGAGGCCCAAGGAGACGGACCTTCCGCAACTTGGGCCGAGCCTCACCTTTCCCATCGGCCGACTCCCTTGGCGGGACGCAACTGCAGCCAGCCCGCCAGGCCCGCTGGACGGCCCGAACCATGGCACTGAAAACGTGGACTGGCGATGGCAGCATTGCATCGTTTCCGTGAATTCCAAGGGAGACATCCTCGAAACCTGGCCGGAGTGGGACAAAATGCTGCGTCGGCCGCACGCCATTTACATCAACCCGTACGACAAAGACAAATATGTCTGGCTAGTGGACGATTATCGGCACGCGATTTTCAAGTTCACCCATGACATGAAGAAGCTGGTGCAAACCATCGGGACGGTGAACGAGCACGGCTCGGATGGCACGCATTTCTACAGGCCGACGTACCTCGCCTGGCTGCCGGACAGCACCATGTTCGTGGCTGATGGATACGTGAACACGCGGGTAGCGAAATTCGACAAGAATGGCAAGTTCATCATGGATTGGGGCCAGAAAGGCACGCCTCCGAACGAGACGCGTCCGGGATATTTCAATGGCGTGCATGGGATAGGTATAGACCTCCCGACCGAAAGGGTCTTCGTCAACGACCGCAATAACCACCGCATTCAGGTGTTCGATACCAATGGCAAGTTCTTGAACCAGTGGCGGGTGGGCGATCCCCCTTCGGATGTGCACATCATCCTGGTGACCGCCGATCGTCACCTTTGGGCGTTCGATCGCGGTACCAACAAAATGATCAAATACGATCTAGAGGGACACCTCCTGCACTCCTGGGGCACGTGGGGCGACTTTCCAGGCGGCTTCTGGGGCGTACACGGAATGCACGTTGACCAAGAGGGCAATCTGTACGTGGCCGAAGTGGATAACGGGCGCGCGCAGAAGTTCATTCCCCGAAAGGGTGCAAACCAGGCGATGTTGATCGGCCCGGGCGTCAAACCCGTCTGGTCGTAGACACGCGGAAATTCACACATTGTTGCTGCGACAAACCAGGCCGCTGCGGTGGCGAGATACGAAATTCAAAGCCGCAGCGGCCTTTTTGTTGGTGGTGCATATCGATCCCGTGCCCATTCTGAATTATCTCCAATTATTGCAATAACTTGGGCGCTTGCGCCACTTGTGGCCCCGCCCTGTAGAAAACTTTGGGGATGAGCAAAATTGGGGGTAGTCAGAAAAAAGGAATCGAGATAGAATTCGGACCTGCGAGCGGGCCTAGCTGGGACAATTACAGCGGAAGGTGTAGCTCACAAGGATAGGAAGTGTAGCCCCGGAAGCATGACGTCAGTGGCATCTTTTACGGGTGCGCCGCATCTAAGGTATAAGCAACATAAAACTTCAGAGTCGACCGGCGAATAAGTTCCGCATCTCGCTGATTTGCAAAGGGCATATCGCGCCAAAGCGTCTTCTCCTGACCGGTCGGTTTGTCTGAAAATTAATACGAGGCAATAACTAAGTTATGGGATTGATCGACAACATGCAGCAGTTGAGAGAGGACGAGTACGAAGGCCTCTTGAAGTCCCGGGAAGCAGACGAGGACACAGTAGAGGAACGCCCGCAGGAGCGGCCGCTTGGCGAGAACGAGATCGAATATGCCGCGGGGGTTGATGACACGTTCGACCCCGTGCGCAGCTATCTGGCCGCGCTTGGCGCCGTGCCTCTGCTGAAGCGGGAGGAAGAGGTAGTTCTGGCGAAGCAGATCGAGCGGGGCGAGAAGATGGTCATGACCGTTGTGTCGCGGTCGCCCGAGGCTATCGAGGCATTGATTCTCGTAGGAAAAGAACTGAAGGCAGGCGCTCGTCCGATCAAGAACGTGGTACACATCGACGGTGAAACGCCCTCGGCGGAAAAAACTGAATTCAATCGGACGATAAAGGCCATTGCCGAGGTGTCGCGCCTTTATTCTCTCGCGCTTCGCCAAAGCTCGCGGACCAGGTCTCGTCATTCCAGCTGGGCGCTTGCACGGTTGCGTGTGCGAATCTCGCGCCTTATGAGCTCCGTTCCGTTTGTCACTTTCGAGAGAACACGTCTGGTGGAATTAACGCGATCCGCCCTCGAGGAGTCTGTTGCGCAGCAGAAACAAGCAAGCTCCCGGCGCTCCGCTCAGCGCCCGCGCGTTCCCGAGAAGTTGCTGGGCTTGGGTGAAGAGAAGCGTCTACTCCAACGGATGCGCAGAGGGGAAGCAATTGCGGAGCAGGCCAAGAAGAAAATGACGGAGGCCAACCTTCGTCTCGTGGTGTCCATAGCCAAGCGATACCTAAACCGGGGCATGAGCTTTCTGGATTTGATTCAGGAAGGAAATATCGGATTAATGCGGGCGGTAGAGAAATTTGAATGGCGCCGCGGATTTAAATTCTCGACTTACGCGACGTGGTGGATTCGCCAGGCTATAACGCGGGCGATCGCCGACCAGGCTCGGACCATTCGCGTGCCCGTGCACATGATTGAGCATATAAACAGGTTCATGCAGGCAAACCGCGAACTGTTGAAACAATTCAGGCGGCAGCCTACTTCACAGGAGATTGCCCAGAAGCTCGGCTTGCCCGTGGAAAAAGTGCGAGAGCTGATGCGAATCGCTCAGGAGCCGCTCTCCCTGGAAACTCGAATTGGGGCGGATGGGGAGTCGCATCTCGGTGATTTCATCGAAGACAAGCAAGCTGCATCTCCGTCGGAGGCGGTGATCGATCGTAATTTGAAGGAACACGCGGTCGATATGCTGAATGACCTCACGCCCCGAGAGGCCAAGGTCATCCGAATGCGCTTTGGACTGGAAGATGGAGACGAACACACGCTCGAAGAGGTAGGGCGCTGCCTGGGAGTCACCCGGGAACGTACTCGCCAAATCGAGGCTCAGGCGCTGAGAACATTGCGCGAAGCTCCGCGCACGCGGCGGCTAAAGTCGAATCTGCGTCGGTCCGCCTAATTCACAGCGAGCGGAGTTGAGAGATTTCGGGCGGACAGTCTTTGGCACTCAGGGCGCAGCCAATAAAGTCGCAATTCCCTGCCCTACACCTATGCACATAGAGGCGAGTGCATAACGCCCCTTGATTCTTTGAAGCTGCCTGGCCGCAGTTAAGATCAGACGCGCTCCGCTCATACCGAGGGGGTGTCCCAGGGCGATGGCCCCTCCGTTAGGATTTACCCTCTCGCAATCGTCCGGCAAATGGAACTCCCGCGTAACAGCAAGCACCTGCGCGGCGAATGCTTCGTTCACCTCGACGACATCCATATCGCCGATATCCAGGTTTCGTCGCCGCAGAATCTTCTTGCTCGCAGGAATGGGTCCGATGCCCATCACATCCGGCAATACGCCCGCCGTCGCGGTGCCAACGACACGGGCCAAAGGCGTCAGGCCGAAGCGAGCAGCGGCTGCCTCGGAAGCTACAAAAATAGCGCAGGCGCCATCGTTTATACCGGATGCATTCCCGGCAGTTACCGTGCCGGCTTCACGGAACGGAGCAGGCAATTTTGCCAATCCTTCGATTGTTGTGTCCGGACGCAGGTGCTCGTCCTGCGAAACGAGCTTACATGACCCCTTCGGCTGCGGAACATGGACGGGAACGATCTCCTCAGCGAAGATTCCAGACTTCTGGGCCGCGGATGCCCTTTGCTGGGAACGAAAAGCGAATTTGTCTTGCGAGAAGCGGTCGATCCGGTAAGCTGCGGCAACATTTTCGGCCGTCTCAGGCATTGACGCCGCGCCGTACCTTTTCGCCAGTTCCGGATTGACGAAGCGCCATCCGAGCGTCGAGTCATAAATCTCGGCGCTTCGGGAAAAAGCAGAGGACGCCTTTGGAATCACCATCGGCGCGCGGCTCATGCTTTCTACTCCTCCGGCGATGGCCAGCGAAATTTCATCCGCGGCAATGGCTCTGGCGGCAAGGGCGACCGCTTCCATGCCTGAGCCGCAGAGCCGGTTGACCGTCACAGCGGAAACAGTGTGTGGAATGCCAGATAATAGCAACGCCATCCGGGCAACATTGCGATTGTCTTCGCCGGCCTGATTCGTACATCCGAAGACGATTTCATCGACCGACTCCCAATCGCTCAGTTCAAACCTCTGGCGGAGTGCCGATAGAGGTACGGCGGCCAGGTCGTCCGTGCGCACCTGGGCGAGCGCCCCCGCGTATCGGCCAATCGGAGTGCGAACGCCTTCGCATATGTATGCAATTGCCACCGTTACAATCCGGGCGCCCAGTTGAAGACACGACTACCCATTCGTTGGCAGTCCCGGAGCGTCTAAGGCACAGTTTGATTATCTGCTGAGTTGACCTGAGTACGCCAACTGCATTCAGCTGAGATTATAGTATTGGAGCCGCTTCTGAAGAGCTGATTCCGCAATCCCGAGCATTCGCGCGGCAGCGAACTTATCACCGTGGGTTTCCCGAAGCGCCTCAGTAATCCCCTGGCGCTCGCGATCATCGAGATACGATGTGATGCCAGCGGGCCATCGACGATGATCAGGCGGATCGAGGCAAAGCTTAAGATCAGCGATCTCAATGGCCGGCCCGGAAGCGAGCGAAATTGAACGCCGCACCGCGTCTGCCAGTTCCGTGACGTTTCCCGGCCAATCATGATCGCATAGATACTGCATCGCGGCGTCCGAGAACCTGGCTCTCGACTGGCCGACCTCGCACTTCTCAAGGAAATAATCGACCAGCAGCGGGATATCTTGTTTCCGCTCGCGAAGCGGGGCGACATTGATTTGCATGGCACTCAGCCGGAAAAAGAGATCTTCCCGAAAATTGCCGCGCTCAACGTCAGTGCGCAAGTCACGCGAGGTCGTTGCAAGAACGCGGGCGTTAAACGGAAGTGGGTGAATGGATCCGATTGGCCGGAATTCCCTCTCCTGCAGCATCGCCGCGAATTTACTCTGGACATGCAAAGGAAGATTGCCAACTTCCTTCAGCAGAACGGTACCCCCTCGCGCAAAGGCGAAGAGACCCCACTGTGCCTGAGCGGCACCGGCAAAGGCCCCCTTTTCATATCCGAAAAGCTCAGATTCGGCCAAGGTGGGCGCGACATTGGAACAATCGGAGATGACGAAAGCGCTTCCCTTTCGCGGGCACAAGGAGTGAATCACGTGCGCCGCTCGCGTCTTGCCGGCGCCCTTTTCCCCGGTGATCAGGACCGGATACGTGTACGCGCTAGCCTGGTGGATTAGGCCGTAAACGCGCTGCATTTGCGCCGAGACACCGACGATTTGAGGCTGTTGTTCCGGCATCGACTGCCTTGGTTCAGAAGGCACAATTCACATCCCGTTACAACTTCGCGGAGCCCAAAGTGGGAACACAGGCGTCAGGCCAGCTTGTTCAGGCTGCGCTCTTGACCCAACTGCGTTCGACTTCCGCCCATCCGGCCGCTGGAATACGGCCGAGAACGAGAGCGGCACCCTTGGACATGCTGTCGACCAACTGTCCCGCTTGACGCGTGGCGCGCGGAAGGGCAAAGGGACCCGCAGTACGTATCGAAAGCCGGATGCACTTGAGAAGCAGCAGCGAGAGCAGGAGCGCCTGAACCGTCTTTAGCTCCTCCGCCAAGCTGGAAGGCACTCCTCGCTGAATAAGGAATCGGCGAAAGCGCCAGAGTGTAAGCAGATCATTCTGCAAGAGAGAAAGCCAGGTCAAGGCGAGGCGCTTACGGTCGTCCCGAAGCCTTTCCGCCAAACGTCGCAAATCGGGATTCGAACACAGAACCTGATAATCGGTGTCGTCAAGCAAACGCCTGGCGTTTGCGAACGAACTCCCCTCCAGGTTGATAATTTGCCCCACGGCAAGGACCGCGGAGGAGTCCGGCAAGCTCTTGGGAGAGCCCCCCAGAGCTATGAAAATAAAGCTCCCGAAGAGCGCCAATCCCAAAATCGTGAAAAGTATTAAATTGATCATGGCCGTATGATCGTACGCGCAGCTGAAACCGTGCGGTTCCAATCCTCTGTCCACTGATTCAGCTCTATCGTTCCACTCTCCACTATTGGGGGATTGGGCTCGTAAACCCACAAAGCCCATATCCACACAACCATCATTAAGACAAAACTCAGCGGCCGCAAATAGTACCAATAGGGTAAAAAGGAGTTGGTCAGATCCACCATGGCGCTATTAACGGTTGAGATAGATACCCAGCCTCCAAAGGCAAGTGCTATTCCCCGAACGTTCCGGCCGCATCTCACACCATAATAACGAGCCATCAGCAGCGTGCCCAGAATCATAAGAGCCTGGACAAAATCGAAACTGCGATCCAAGGCGAGATGGACGGAACGGAGGTTGGTGTAATTCTGATAGCCCCAAAAGGTGGCGCAGGCAAATACGAGAAGAACGAAGGCAACCACCCCAAGGCCTTTCGATAAGCTTTTGTTCAGCCCCGAACCCTTTGGAAAGGTTTGGTGAAAGACTTCCCAAACCACCAGAAACCGAAGCACCACGTCTAGGGTGTCACTATGCCAATAGAGCGACGGATATATGGAGTGTAGGCGGAGTTCCGGAGCCATCAGAAGGTAGGGAATAAAGGTGGCAAGAATAGCGGAATTGCCGATTACGAGCCAAATTATGTAACTGAAAAGGAACGGATAAGTACGCCACAGAAGTTTGCGCAACAAGAGCAAAAGTGTGCATACTTCAAGCGCTATGCCCGCGACCAATATGGCGACTGAAAGAGCCATCGCGGTTCGGAGTATACACCAAGCCGGTATACTGGAGGGGGCGCATCGGCCCCCCCTGTAATGCAACCCTTAACGTACTAACGTACTACTCTTCGGGAAACATGGGGGGTCGTCCTGAGCCCATCGTCATCACCTCGGCAGAGAATTTGCGTAAAAGCGAAGCGACGGTACAGGTTTTTCGGGAGTGTTAGTAATCTTTTCGTAATTTGTTCAGTTGACTGAATGAGGAAAGAATTGCGCGGCGTGTCAAAGTTGGCCTAGAATTCTGGATTGCTATGCTGCGGGAAAAGCCCATCTCGCGGTACCTCGAGAATGTCCTGGAGGCCCTGCCCAGCGCGTTCGCGCAACTCGTGTTTCTTTCGTCGCTCAGAGACCCTTATACAGGACGCTACCTGCACGAAGGTTGGGCCAGTGTTTCAACGCCCGAAGAAGTCAATTTAGCGCTTCGCGAAACACACCGGTCTGTTTTTGAAGCAGTGGTGAACCTTCCGCTTACGGATTTATCAAGGGAGCTGCGGAAGCACTTCAATTCACTGGGACAGGTCGAGGTTCGGGTAGCCAACCTCTGGCTGGAGACGGAACCTTATTACGAAATGATTCCTGAAGGATGTTCTTTGCTGGCGCGGAAGTTTTTCATTTCGCAATTTCGGTCGGCGTTGGAAGTCCTGATCCAAGCTCCTGGGTGGACGTATTTGGAGGAACCAACCTCATCGCCACTCCCACCACCTGACCGAGGATCTCAGCCTCAGTGGCTAAATTAAGGCTCTGCACCGGGGCATTCGACACCGGATGGGGTATTAAGCTCAGCCGAGAACCTTCCACTTGGCACCAGGCACAACGGTATCCATTGCGAAGTTCGATGAAATAGATGGGGCGTTCGAATTCGTTTCTCCAGGGATCCTGAGCCACGCGCCGCCGTTCGGGATCGATCATCAGCAGCGAACCAGGGCGAAGCAAAGGGAACATGGTTCTGTCGGCAAGACCGATATAGCCATACGTGTGCCGTCGCGGATTGCAGCTCAAAAGAAAGGCCGCTGGTATCTCTCCCCACATAGCAACGACACGATTCACCAATTGCGTCGTGTCCCAACGAAAGGTGGGGTCGATGCGAACCGGCACCAAGACCTTCTCCTCAAACCCGTAGATTTCTGCTGCTGTCGTGCGGGTGATCTCCGGCAGAAAGCGAGTTCGATAAGCCCGCGTCCTATTCACATTGACACCATAGCGGCTCAGAATGTCGTTTAAGTCGAGCCCATAGATGGAACAAAGGCTGAAAAGCTTGTGGAAACTGGGTATGGACTCCTCGTTCTCGATCTGGGTGAGCCTAGCGGCGGATATGTGGAAATTATCGTTGCTCTCTTCCGAAGCGATCACCATGCTTGCTTCCTGGACATCACGCAGGCCGATCTGGAGGCGCTCGCGAACGGCCTTAAGGTATTGTCCAGGCGAGACTTTAGGCTGGGGTCGCGGCACAGCCGGGGCATTCTTCGGGAGGGGTTTTTGGACCGTTTCGGTATCCGGTCTTAGGCGGGCCGGAGCGTTCAGTTTGCTGAACATGGGACGAAAGTCTACCCCTGAGTTCGATTTCCTACAACCGAAAGCTGGCCTAGCGCACGCCCGCTCCGCCGGCGCGTAGAACGAGTGCCGCAGACCGAGGCTCGCCGGGCAAGAAGTTCCGCGGAACCAACCCCTTCGTAAATCCGCGCCAACGGATTCCAGCGTAACAATTTGCAGACTGGTCGCTTGTGCCGCGGGACAAATTCTTCCTCGAATACGCAGCCAGGATGCTTCCAATTTCAGCGAGCGGCGAGATCGTTAGCGCGACCCAGAGTGATCCAAGGTCCTCAACCTGCAACTCACCGATTTTCAGCGGGGACGGGTGATGCCGAGCTTCTGCATGCGGGACTGAAGGGTGGTGCGCTTCATACCAAGCAAGGCAGCGGCCCCTTTGGGCCCGCCGAGAACCCATTTCGATTCCTCGAGCGCGCGAAGGATATGGTCCTTTTCAGCTTCGGCGAGCGTCGGCAAGCCGGCCGCGCGGCCGTCCGGATTCGATTTCAATTCAGAAAGAGGAATATGCAGCACCGGAGAGGGCGAGAGAATGACCGCACGCTCTATAAGGTTTTCCAATTCCCGAATGTTTCCGGGCCAATGATAGCGTTCGAGGGCGGCGACCGTTTCCGCGGACACCGTTTCAATGTGCCGGTTTGTCCGGCGGGCGTAACGCTCAGCAAAATAGCGTATAAGGTTGGCGATATCCTCGCGGCGCTCGCGTAAGGGCGGTACGGCGACCGGAAACACGTTTAGGCGATAAAAAAGATCGTTACGGAATGCGCCATTCTCAACCATACGGGCGAGGTCGCGGTTGGTTGCGGCCACCACGCGCACGTCGACACGCCGGGTACGCGTGCTGCCCAGGCGTTCGAATTCCTGTTCTTGCAGGACGCGCAAGAGTTTAGGCTGGAGTTCCAGGGGAATGTCGGCGACTTCGTCGAGGAAAAGAGTGCCCTTATCAGCCAATTCGAAACGACCGAGCTTCTGCGCTATCGCTCCGGTGAACGCTCCCTTCTCGTGTCCGAAAAGCTCAGATTCCAGCAATCCAGTGGGGATGGCGGCGCAATTGATTTTCACGAACGTGCGGTCGCGCCGGCCGCTCAGATTGTGCAGCGCGCGAGCGATCAACTCCTTGCCGGTGCCCGTTTCTCCCGTAATCAGCACGGTCGAATCGGTGGGCGCGACGGTCTGCACCTGGGAGAGCAGTGTCTTGAGAACAGCGCTTTCGCCCACAATCTCGTCGAAGTTGTGCTCGGTGCGAATTTCATCTTCGAGATAGAGTTTTTCTTCAGTGAGCTTGTTCTTGAGATCGGCAATCTCTCGAAAAGCCAGGGCATTTTCAACGGCGATCGCGACTTGCGCGCCGACCTGGGTCAATAGGTCCTGGTCCTCCTGGGGAAAGGCAGAATCGCGGAAGCTGGCCACGTTAAGGGTGCCCAAAACCCGATCACGAGTGATCAAAGGAACGCAAAACTCCGCCCGCACGCCCTCAGCTATCAGCCGCCTGGTGATATCGGAATCGAAACTCTCCAAGTCTGCGCGGTCATAGCGTTGCGACAGCCGCGTTGAAAATGCGTGCCCAGCCGGCGATTTTTCGAGAGAAACAGCCATCTCTTCGTGGATAAATCCCTGCCCGCCCGAGAAATCGAGGGCTCGCACGCGGAGCCTGTTGGTTCCGGGTTCGGGCAGCGCCAGGCTTGTGTATTCATGATGCAGCACGCGGCGGAGGCTGCTGGCGATTACGTGAAACAGTTCGCGCAGATCGAGCGTGGAGACCAGCGCATTATTAACATCCAGCAGCACGCGCAAACGATCCCGCTCTCGTGCCAGCTGCTGCTGATAATCGCGTACGGTCTCGAAGTTCAAGGCGTTATCGACAGCGACCGCCACTTGCCGCGCGACCTGCTGCATGAAATCGACTTCGCTGCGATTATAGTGATGAGATTCAAGCTTACCGAACCCCATCGTTCCCAGCCTGCGCTGGGCCGTGGTCAAGGGAACCACGCAAAAGGACCGGACTCCCTCCTGCCGAAGCGCCTCCATGAGCTGCGAAAACGACTCCTCCGAATCGACATCCGGAACCACAAAAGGAACTTGGGTCTCGAAAACCCGCCCGGAGGGCGTGGAACCAACCGGCGACTCCTTGCCTACGCGCGACTGAGTTGGTTTCTCGCGCAGGGCTTCGAGCAGGTGTAAACGCATAACCTGGCGCCCCGGATCGTGCAGCACGAGATTCAAATAATCAAAATGAGCCACGTCGTGCAGCCTTGCGGCCAGGTCGCGGAACAGTTCGGCCAAATCGCGATGCTGCGCGATCGACTCCGTTACTTGAAGAAGCGCTTGGGGACGAGACGACAATCCCTGAAGAGGAATCGTTCTTACGGAGATATCGGGCATTGGGACGAGAATAGCACCGGCGATGGCATCGCTCAATCGAGTAAGAAAGATATCTCGCCAAAAATCAGATGCGGAAAATCACTTTTTCAATTGACAAGCATCCGATAGCCTCGCATAATTATGCAGCGAAGTGCATAAAGCGCGGCAGGTCAAGGATTGGCAAGCCAAAAACGATTCCGGCAAGGGCAGATACTTAGATTGATCGCGAGCGAACCCATTGTGAGCCAGGATGAATTGCGTCGGCGATTGGCGCAAATCAAACTGCGTGTCACCCAAGCGACTCTTTCCCGCGATATCGCGGAGCTCAAGCTGGTGAAAACAGCGGATGGCTACAAGCCGCTCAAGCCGGCCCACGAGGACGGCGCGCAAGCTCTGGCTCCCTTGGCACGGGCGGTGCGTGAATATCTGCTGGATGTGCGCCCGGCCGAGAATCTCCTGGTACTCAAGACGCCACCCGGGGGAGCGCAGCCCTTGGCGGCTGCCGTAGATGGAGAAAGACTGCGCGAGGTGGCTGGGACGATCGCGGGCGATGACACTGTCCTGGTGATTACCCCATCTCGGGCCGCCAGAAGCGTGGTGCAACAGCGATTGGGGGCTATGCTCCGATGAATGGCCCCATGCGGGTGGCCGTTGTTGGAGCAACCGGCTACGCTGGATTCGAGCTGGCGGGACTCCTGCTTCGACACCCAGAAATCAGCAAGCCAACGTTCTATTTGCGTGAGAGCGCCAAGCCCGTGAATTGTCTTACAGAAATTTTCCCTCAGCTCCGCGGATGGGGCGAGGCGCCGTGCCGACCCTTTTCCGTCGAGGCGATTGCGGAAAGCGGCGCTGGACTGGCGTTCCTGGCGACGCCACACGAAGCCTCCATGGAGATGGCGCCTCAACTGCTGGACGCGGGCTTGCGAGTTGTGGACTTGAGCGGCGCATTCCGGTTTCGCGACCCCGGAACATTCGAGAATTGGTACAAGCTGCCTGCACCTCATGCGGCATTACTAGCGCAGGCAGTCTACGGCCTTCCGGAGCTCTACGGCGATGCCGTTGCAAACGCGAAACTGATTGCCAATCCGGGCTGCTATCCAACCTCCGTAATTCTTGGGCTTCGGCCACTGGTGGAAGCGGGATGGATCGCGCCCGGCCGCGGCATCGTTTGCGATTGCAAGTCCGGAGCAAGCGGCGCCGGCAAGGAACCCAAACGCGAACTGCACTTTGTCGAGGTGGACGAAAACTTCCGTGCCTACGGCCTTTTCAGCCATCGTCACACACCGGAAGTTACCGAGCATCTGGGAATCGCAGAGGGCGAACTTATTTTTTCCACGCATCTGCTGCCCTTGGCCCGGGGAATTTTGTCCACGCTTTACGTTTGGCTCGAACCGCGGCGCACGCCAGCCGAAGTCGAGACCTTGTACCGCCGCTTCTATGCCGGCAAACCGATGGTGAGGCTATGGCCGGCGGGACGGCTGCCAGAGCTGCAGCACGTGGCCCATACGAATTTCTGTGACATTGGTTTCGCGCTTGATTCGCGAGGCGAGAGACTCGTGGTGGTGAGCTGCCTCGACAATCTCGGCAAGGGCGCGGCAGGTCAGGCAGTGCAAAACATGAACGCCATGATGGGCTTCGAGGAGGCAGCGGGTCTCCAATGAGAATGGTCGTGAAGATTGCGGGAGCTTTGCTGGATGATCCGGTCGCGGTGCGCTCGCTGGGAAGACAGATCGCGCAACTCACCCAGCAAGGCCATGAGTTGCTCGTGGTACATGGCGGAGGCAAGATTTTCACCGCCACCCTAAAGCGCATGGGCATTGAGAGCCGGTTCATTAACGGCCTGCGCGTGACGGATCGGGAAACGCGCGACGTGGCGGTGATGGTTCTCGGCGGGCTGCTCAATAAACGCATGGCTGCCGCCGTTTCGGCCGCGGGACAGCCCGCGATTGGGTTGTGCGCCTCGGACGCGGGATGCTTTCTGGCCGAGCCCATGCAGCACGACGAAGTGATCGGCGCGCTGGGGTTCGTGGGTTATTTGACCGGCGTGAACCTGGAATTTCTGGAATCGCTTTGGCGCGCGGGGATCGTTCCCGTGGCATCGTGCCTTGGCTTGGGAGCTGACGGCGAGCTCTATAACGTCAATGCAGATCACATGGCGGCCGCGTGCGCCGACTACATTCGTGCAGACCGGCTGATCTATATGACCGACGTGGCCGGGGTGCTCGACGGCACTAAAGTGATGAAGGCGGTCTCCTGTGACGACGTGGAAGACTTGATTCGGCAGAATAAAGTTTCAGGGGGCATGATACTCAAGCTGGAAGCTTGCAAGCGGGCTCTTGCGGCGGGCGTGAAACAAGTGCGTATCGTAGGCGGCGCCAACGAGACCGGCTTGCTTTCCGCGGCCAACGGGCAAAAGGGCCCGGGTACGCGCGTGACACCAAGCTACCCTGCGGCAGCCGGAGTGGGCCATTGAAGAAGGTCCGCAAGACGAAACCCGCGAAAGAGGGAGCGAGCGCGGAACAGGCGATGCGCCTTGCGGGGCGCTACCTGATGAACACGTATCGGCGTCCGCCGATAGTTTTCGTTCGCGGCCGAGGCTGCTATCTTTACGACCATCGCGGGCGAAAGTATCTCGATTTCCTCGGCGGCCTAGCGGTAAATGCGCTCGGCTACGCGCACCCGAGAATCACGCGGGTCATGCGCCGCGAAGCTGGGCGCGCCGTTCACGTATCCAACCTATTTCACCATGCTTACCAGGGCCCTTTGGCACGCAAGCTGGCGGAGTGGTCCGGGCTAGATCGCGTCTTTTTCACGAATAGCGGCACCGAAGCGATCGAAGGTGCGCTCAAGCTCGCGCGGCTTGCCGCACATCAGCGGCGGACAGAAGGAAAGACCCGCATTCTGGCGCTCGAAAATTCGTTTCATGGGCGCACTTTTGGAGCGCTTTCGATAACCCATCCACCGAAATACCGCGAGCCCTTCGCTCCCCTGCTGGCGGGGGTCGAATTTGTGCGGTTTAACGATGTGGCCGATCTTGAAGCGAAATTTGACGATTCCGTCTGCGCCATAGTCATCGAACCGATGCAAGGAGAAGGCGGCATTTATCCGATCAGTACGGCCTTTTGGGCGCGCGCTCGCGAGCTGAGTAGCCATTACGGAGCTGCCCTGATTGCAGATGAAATCCAGTCGGGCCTCGGACGTACCGGGCGCGCTTTCGCCTATCAGCGCCATGGAAGCTTGCCGGATATAGTTGTGGTTGCCAAACCGCTGGCTGGCGGACTTCCATTGGGAGCGATCCTAGCCCGCGAAAACTTCGCAGAATGCTTCTCGCCGGGCTTACATGGCTCTACATTCGGGGGCGGTCCGCTGGCGTGCGCCGTGGCGCTGGAGTTTTTATCGATAGTTGAAGAGGAACACCTGCTGGAAAATATTCGCGATCGTGGCGCGCAATTGCGCTCGGAACTAACCCGCCTGTCGGCGGAGGTGGACTTTATTCGCGAAGTGCGGGGTGAGGGCCTGATTCTCGGAATCGAGCTTGCCGTTGAAGGCAAACCTTACGCCGAGGCGGCGCTGCGCGAGGGACTTATCATCAACTGCACGCACGAGCGCGTCTTGCGACTACTGCCGCCCTATATCGTAACGGAGCGTCAGGTAAACGAATTTATGAAGCGTTTTCGGCAAGTCTTGCTGAATACGAAACTGCCCAATTCCGTTCCCGCCGAGCTCGCGGAAATCACAGAGCGGAACGCTTTCGCGGTTTCCCGCTAACCCGATGACTACGACATCCCTACCACTCTCCCTTTCAAACGACCTTCTTACCGGCTCGGAATGGAACTCCGCCCGTATAGAAGAGCTCTTCCAACTTTCACGGAAGGTGAAAACGCGTCCGGATCACTACAGCTTGGCGCTGGCAGGGCGATTCCTAGCTGTCATTCTGGAAAAGCCGTCGCTACGGACGCGCGTGACTTTCGAGGTCGGGATGCGGAGCCTCGGCGGCACGGCCATCTTTCTAGACCAGACCGTTACACGACTGGGCGAGCGCGAGTCCATCCCCGATGTAGCCAGAAACCTCTCGCGCTGGGTGCACGGCATCGTGGCCAGAGTATTCGAGCAGCGCGAACTGGACCAACTGGCTGAATTCGCCAGTGTTCCTGTAATTAACGCGCTCTCCGACCGGTTTCATCCATGTCAGGCCTATGCCGACTTTTTCACCCTGCAGGAGCGCTTTGGAAATCTGCGCGGGTTGAAATTCGCATATGTGGGCGATGGCAATAATGTGTGCCATTCGTTAATGAGTGCCGCGGCGCGAACGGGCGTAGAGATACGCGTCGCCACGCCAGCCGGTTATGAACCCGATGATTCCGTCATCGCCGAAACGCGGAAGGCCGCCTGCGAAACCCACGCAGCGTTGGAACTATTCCGGTCACCCGAAGAAGCCGTGGCGGGCGCCCAGGCCGTATACACGGATGTATGGGCCAGCATGGGTCAGGAAGAAGAAGCTTCCGCCCGGGCAAAGATTTTCGCGTCTTATCAGGTGAACGATGCGTTGATGCGATGCGCGGCGCCAGACGCCTTATTCATGCATTGTCTTCCCGCGCATCGTGGCGTGGAAGTGACCGATTCGGTGATGGATTCGCCGCGTTCGATCGTCTTCGATCAGGCGGAAAACCGCTTACATGTGCAGAAAGCCATCCTGTTAATGCTGCTCAGCTAAAAGGAGACTACGTGCCCCGTAAAGTAGTGCTCGCCTATTCGGGCGGGCTGGATACATCAATTATCATTCCCTGGCTGAAAGAGACCTACGAGTGTGAAGTGATTGCCATGATTGGCGATGTCGGCCAGCAGGAAGATCTCGAGGCTGCGCAGCGAAAGGCGCTGGCAACGGGCGCTTCGGCGGCTTCCATTGAGGATCTGCGCGAGGAATTCGTCACCGGCTATATCTGGCCGACGCTGCGGGCCGGAGCGGTTTACGAACACAAGTATCTCCTGGGCACGTCCTTTGCCCGGCCCGTTTTGGCGAAGCGACAAGCGGAAGTTGCGTTGCGCGTCGGGGCGGACGCGCTGGCACACGGGTGCACAGGCAAGGGCAACGACCAAGTGCGATTTGAACTCGCCTACAAGGCGATTGCGCCAAAGCTGCAGATCATCGCTCCCTGGCGAGAATGGAACATTCAGTCGCGGGAAGATGCTCTTGCATATGCCCGCGCCCACAACATTCCAGTAACGCAGACGAAAACGGACCTCTACAGCCGTGACCGTAATATCTGGCACTTGAGCCACGAAGGGGGAGTGCTGGAGGATCCGGCCAATGCTCCGGAAGAGTCCATGTGGCAGTGGATCTCTTCGCCAGAGCGGGCCCCAGACAAGGCAACCGAGGTTGAGATCGGTTTTGAGGCGGGGACACCAGTCTCCTTGAACGGACAGCAATTAAATCCCGTGGCATTGCTCGAAAGCCTAAATACCGTGGCCGCCGCAAATGGCGTGGGACGCATCGATCTGGTCGAAAATCGTCTGGTCGGTATCAAATCGCGCGGCGCGTACGAAACACCCGGCGGCACTCTTCTCGTGTTGGCTCACCGCGAGCTCGAAGCGCTCTGTCTCGATCGCGAGACCGCACACTATTCGGAAACTCTCGCGCATCGTTATGCCGAGCTCGTCTATTACGGGCTTTGGTTCACGACTTTGCGGGAAGCATTGGACGGCTTCTTCTCCGTTGCGCAACAGCGCGTAACAGGCACGGTCGGGTTGCGGCTCTATAAGGGGAATGTCAACGTGACTCACCGGCAGTCCCCTCACTCGCTCTATCGAACTGACCTGGCGAGTTTCAGCATGGCTCACTTTAGACCTAAGGATGCCGAGGGCTTCATCAATCTCTTCGCATTACCGGTCACGGCGCCCATGAACGATTCGGCATCGTGAACCGACGGTCAACAACCGTGGACTCAAGTAAACTTTGGGGTGGCCGGTTTGACCGGCCACCGAACGAGCTATTCTATGAATTCCAACGCTCGTTCCCATTTGATCGGCGCCTGCTCCCCTATGAACTGGCTGTGGACAGGGCGTGGGCTCGCGCGATAGAGAAAGCCGGCATTCTGACATCCTCGGAGGCGCAGCAAACGCTGACCGCCCTGGACTCCATCGCGGAACGAGCACAATCCGATCCCACATGGTTGGACCTTTCGCCGGCGGAAGACGTCCACCATTTCGTAGAAACTGCGCTGGTGGAGAAGATCGGGTCCGTTGGCTACAAACTGCACACCGGCCGAAGCCGAAATGAGCTAGTGGCCACGGATTTCCGGATGTTTGTTAGAGATGCGGCGCAAGGAGTTTCTCAGGGCGTTTCGGGTTTGATCGCCGCACTTACCGGTTTGGCCGAAGGCGCCCTTGGAGTTCCTCTCGCCGGAATGACGCACCTTCAGCACGCGCAGCCCCTTCTCTTTTCACATTTCATTCTGGCGCATGCGGAGGCATTCTTTCGTGATCTGGAGAGACTCAGCGTCGCTCTGCGATCGGCAGACTCCTGCCCACTCGGCTCGGGCGCTCTGGGCGGTTGCGCGTTTCCCGTGGATCGCGCCGCGATGGCAAGAGAGCTCGGCTTTTCCCGCATTACAGCCAATAGCCTTGATGCCGTCGGGGACCGGGATTTCGCACTGGACTATCTCTACGCATTAGCCGGGCTATCCGCACACATTTCGCGCTTGGCTGAAGATTTTGTCCTCTTCGCGTCTCAGGAATTCGGGTATGTCTTGCTACCCGACGAATACTCGACGGGTAGCAGCCTCATGCCACAGAAGAAGAATCCGGACGTTTGGGAGCTTCTGCGCGGCAAGACCGGCCGCATCGCCGGCGCATTTCTGTCGTTGTTGGTGACCTTAAAGGGACTGCCGTCAAGTTATCAGCGCGATTTACAAGAGGATAAGGAACCGCTCTTCGCGGCACACGATCAGGCCTCGGCAATTGTCCAAATCGCGGCTGGGGCCGTCGGGGCGACTCGTCTCAACGAGGCAAAGCTTCTCGCTGCAGCTCAGGACTCAGCCTTACTTGCAACCGAGGCAGCACATTACCTGGTGCGCCGGGGCTTGCCTTTCCGCCAAGCGCACGAAATCGTGGGCCGCATTATTCGTGAAGCGGAACGTGGAGGCGAATCCTGGACGGCCATCCCGCTGGCGAGGCTCAAAAGCTTCTCGCCTCTGTTCGACTCCGATCTCCGCACAGCCCTGACTCTCGATGGAGCATTGGCAAGCTGCGACGTCCCCGGAGGAACGGCGCCGGAGCGGGTTCGAGAAGCGATCACTGAATGCCGGACGCGCTTGAAGGAATGGACGATTCGCTGATGCCAGATTCGCGAATGATCACCACGTATCTGGAACGGACGGTGCGGTCTTAATGAATACGGCGCCTTTAAATGCTCTTCCCCGAGGATTTCGCTTTGCGGCGACGAATTGCGGCTTGCGAAAAGCTCCTAATCTGGATCTTGGATTAATCGTCGCCGACGAGGAAGCCACGGCTGCCGGCGTTTTTACGCAAAATCTAGTGCAGGCGGCTCCCGTTGTTCTTTGCCGCCGTCACTTGCGTAAAGCGGCTTCGCATATGCGCGCCGTGATCGTCAATTCGCGAAATGCAAATTGTGCTACGGGCGACGCAGGCATGGTTGCAAGCGAGGCGACTGCACAGGCAGTTGCGCGGGAGATCGGCTGCGATACAGAAGAAGTCTTTGTGTGCTCCACAGGAGTGATTGGGCTGCCGTTGCGGGTGGAACGCATTCTGAACAGCGTGCCCGCCCTGGCGAAAGCTGCCGACCGCACCGCGGACGGCTTTGGCGGATTTACGAGAGCGATTATGACGACCGACACGCGGCCGAAATGGGCGGCGGCGCGGTGTACGCTTTCGGGCCAGACGATACGTCTGTTGGGTTGCGCGAAGGGCGCTGGAATGATTCACCCTAACATGGCAACGATGCTGGCCTACATCCTTACAGATGCGGCGATCGCCGCGCCTCTGCTGCAACGCGCCCTGGATGGCGTGGTGGGCGATACTTTCAATTCGATTACTGTCGATGGAGATACATCCACCAACGATACGGTGCTGACATTGGCGAGCGGAGGGGGCGGCAATCGCGCAATCACCCGTCCCGATGCCGATTATCGCCGCTTTCTGGCGGCGCTCGAGAGCGTGTGCCGATCACTGGCGTTGCAAATCGTGGCGGACGGCGAAGGTGCGACGCGCGTAATCGAGATAGAAGTGCGCGGAGCGGCGACGGATCAGGCGGCCCACCAAGTGGCACACACGATCGCAGGATCATCGCTGGTTAAAACGATGTTCGCCGGCGCCGACCCGAATTGGGGACGTATTTTGGCCGCTGCAGGACGTTCCGGGGTGAAGTTCGATCCCCGCCGAACGAGCATATACCTCGCCGGTGTTCTGACCTGCCGAGCAGGGGTCGAGCACGCCTTTAGTGAACCGCAAGTGCATCGCCGCATGCTGCGCGATTTTGTTCCCGTCCGCGTCGAAATTGGCCGAGGTCGCGGAACCGCTCGTGTGTGGACTTGCGACTTCACTTCCGATTACGTGCACATCAACGCGAGCTATCGGACCTAAGAACGGGACGAAGTGGTCCGAATCACTCTTGACGTACATGTGCTTCCCAATCCCTTAGATACGGGATACCAGACGAAAGAGAATCCCTCGATTGCGAAAAAGATCTGAGCGCGCCGGGAGCAACTACTTAATATAAAAGCACTTACGTTGCCGGCGCAGATCTAATCCCTAACCTCAAGCGCAGCCTATTATCCATAAGGTAATTTCCGTATTTTTGCGGCTATCCGTTGACCTAATGAGCGGCTTGGCGGATGATGCGCGCGAGAGCTGAAGCGCAACCTTTGCGCCCGAGTAGCCTTTTGTCAGGGACTGCCTGCGGACTTGGCCTGCCTCTTCAGCCGCGCCTCGTGGAGCCCCTCAGCCACGGGCCAAGGAGTGATTCGTGAAGAAACTATACGTGGGCAACCTACCCTTTCAGGCTACGGAAGAGGATTTAGGCAATTGGTTTACGGAAATCGGCGTTTCGCCCGCGAATATTACTTTGGTACGTGACCGCTTCTCGGGTCAACCTCGCGGGTTTGGTTTTGTCGAAGTAAACAGCGATGATGACGCTGGACGGGCCATCCAAGCGCTCAATGGGCACGATTTCATGGGCCGCAGCGTTGTTGTGAACGAGGCTCGTCCTCCCCGCGAGGGTGGTGGAGGCGGAGGTGGCGGTCGAGGCGCGGGTGCTGGCGGAGGGCGTGGCGGCTATGGCGGCGGACGCGGCGGCGGTCGTGGAGGTTCGGGAGGCGCAGGCAGGGGCCGATACTAACTACGCTTCGGGCTCCGTCTCACTCTTTGCAATTAGCTCTGCGCCGCAGAGCGGCCCGTCCGAGCTACCGGCGTGACTAATTGACCCGATTCTTGGTGTCGTTGAGTCTCGCTCAGTTATCGTCTCTGTGCGTTCTACTTTACCTCCAATATAGCTGTACTTTTCGAGTGCCGCGGTATCCATAGCCCGGCCGATCAATTCACTTATATCCAGTGGCGCCTCGGCCTCGTCTAGTTCGGCGGCGGAAGCATAGAGGGCGGGACTCCGCGGCATGAAGAGGGGGCAGCAGTCGTGAAATGGCTCGGCGGAAATGTTAAAGGTGCCGATGCGGCGCGCCAGCTTGAGGATTTCTTGTTTGTCATCGCCAGCGAGCGGCCGGAACACCGGCATCGGCGACGCTGCACCGACCGCCACCATGTTCTGCAACGTCTGCGAAGCGACCTGCCCTAGACTGTCTCCGGCTATGATCGCCTGAGCATGGTTTCTCCGCGCAAAACGCTCCGCAATCCTGAGCATCATGCGCCGATACAGCAGCAAGCGATAAGGCTCGGGCGTGCTGCCAACAATCTCGCGTTGGATGGATTCGAAGGGGACAAGTAAGAGTTTTGCCGTAAGCTGGTAAGGTACTAGTTGTTCGACCAAAGCTCTTGCCACGTGCACCGAGGACTCCCCCGGCCGGGCTCCGCCACCCCAGAAGTGCACGAAATTGACGTGCCCTCCCCGTCGCATCATTTTGTACGCAGCAACCGCGGAGTCGAATCCGCCCGAGAGCAGGCAAACCATGCGCCCGGTGGTATTTGCAGGAAGGCCTCCGGTGCCGGGAATGCGCCTGGCGTAGACGAGCATCGGGCCGGGCGTGATCTCGATCCTGCAGGTCAATTCGGGGTTATCGAGCTGCACGCGAACCGGCCGGCCTTCCGCACGCAATTTTTCCAGAAGGTACCGCCCCACGTATTTTTCGATTTCGGCGACAGGGTGCGGAAACGACTTGTCGCTGCGCTTGGCACGAACGGCGAAAGATGAGAATTCGAGGGGTGCGACTTCTTCCCAGGCGGCCTCGGACAAGGCCTCTAGATTTCCGGCTGATCCGCGCGGGATGGAACGGGCTACCGCGAAGTATGCCACGCCAAGAACATGCTTCAGGCGCTCAATTACCGTCTGCAGCGGCGCATCCTGACCGAACTCGATAACCACCCGGTCGCCTGGTTGGCGCATGCGCACCATGGGTAAGTCGGCCAGAGCCCTCTTTAGGGCAAGCAAGAACTTACCTAAAAAGAAGTTGCGATTGCGGCCTTTCAGCCAGAGTTCGTGATAATGGATGACAACCACGGGTTTTAGCATGTTTCTTGAACCAAGCGGCAAGCCAGGACTAGTATACCGCGCGCCTCACGTGCGGCAATCTTGCCATCGTGAATCTGCCCTGTTGGCGTTCGAGCGAAGTTCATATGTAGTAGTTGGACACGGATATAGACGCGGCCTTCGTTCTGGCGTATACGGAGAACAGTTGCCTAGGAACATAGGCGACCTTGGACGCGCCTCGAGCATCCATATAGGCAGCACGCAAAGTTCGCAAGGATGGCCCAGCGATGTGGGATAAGCGTGATTGGCATCAGTTTTTCCAGCTTGCGCAACGCCCTTGGCAGCGCCGCCGCCCGCCGCGGCCAGTGGCTCCTTCAGGAGTAAATCGTATCCTGCCGGTAGTTGGTTTCAGTCTATCTGAACTGGATGATGCGGGAATCAATTTGGAATTGGCCGAACGCCTAGGCTTGCCTGTCGATGCCGCTCGCGTCGGGCGTTTACGGACCTAATGTTTCGGCATTGCGGGACTTCGTGCGCTCGGCTCGCCAGCCTGGATAACAAGGCATAGGCAGCTTCGATCCCGCCGACATAGCGGAAAAGTCCTTTATTTTGAGATACGAAATACCGTTTTGTAGGGAGGGAGAGTACTACCCTTGGACCAATTTACATCGACGAGAGTTACTTCAGTCCCTCTTGACGAGCACAAAACTTCGGGTAAACTGCGCCTTCTTGGTATGGCTACCCATATCATCGGCGTCACAGGCGACGAAACTCAGCGGGAATTCGAGTATCCGCAACGAGAAGCAGCCTTCTTCTACGGCCTCTTTTTGCGGGGCCATTCGGCCGAAGAACTCCGCCGCGATATCGAAGTGCCGCCGCACGTTCTGGCTCGCTGGCACCGGGAGGCCGAGCGCGAACCAAGCCTGCGCGAGGTTTTGGAGCGGATGGTGGAATATCGGCGTCATGTCCTGGCGATTTTCGACTCCTTGATTGGCTTCGAGCCTCACATTACCCAATAATCCCTGATTCGGCGCCCTCCAAAGTTTGCGTTCGGGCGACCGAGAAGAAGACCTGCAGAAAGCCTGAGCATTGACGAAGGGAAAACCAGCCCCTATAATCCTTGTTTCCCATTAGCCAGATGGAGGCGAGATGTACGCTGTAATTAGGAGTGGAGGTAAGCAGTACCGCGTCGCCCCGGGTGAGACCGTGAAGGTGGAAACGCTGCCGGGCAAATTGGGCGGCAATATTACTTTTGGCGAAGTAGTGGCCGTGAGCACAGACGAAAATAAAATGCTGACGGGCAAGGATGCCGCCGGAGCGAAGGTCACCGGCAAAATCGTATCGCAGGGCCGGCATCGTAAGGTCACGGTTCTAAAGTACAAAACGGGCGGCCAGTACAAGATCCAGCGCGGGCATCGCCAGAATTACACAGCCGTACAGGTGAGCGAGATCGCGCTGTAGAGCGAAATCATCTCAAAGCGACCGTAGGAGCCTGATTGGGCACGTGCTCTGGGCGCTTGGAATCTTAGGGGTTAGCTTCTCATGGCACATAAGAAAGGCGGCGGATCATCGGTAAACGGCCGCAACTCTCCCGGGCAGCGGCTCGGCGTGAAGCGCTTTTCCGGTCAATTAGTGAATGCCGGGACGATTTTGATTCGGCAACGTGGCACGCGGCATAAACCGGGACTCAATGTGGGCCGCGGCAAGGACGATACGCTCTTTGCCTGTGTTACAGGAATCGTGCAGTTTGAAGATAAGGGCCGGTCGGGCCGTTTCATCAGCGTTGTTCCGGCGCTGGGCGCGGCAGAGGCCGCGCAGCGGCGTTCACCGGCGGCGATAGCGGAAGAGCCCGCGGCCGATTGAAGGCAATTTCGCGGGACGAGCGCGCTTGCTCGCCCTTCTCATACCTTAGGGAAGCCCAACCAAGCTCGCCTCTAACCCGGTTACCGCAGTTCAATTCCTCGCTTCATTGTCGTATGCTTTCGAACGGCGTCTAACTTTGGCGTTGACGGGATCGCGGCGCAACTATGTTTGTCGATGAAGCGAAAATCTACGTAAAAGGCGGCAATGGCGGGAACGGCTGCGTGGCCTTTCGGCGCGAGAAATACGTGCCGCGAGGCGGTCCTTCAGGCGGGGACGGCGGAGCGGGGGGAAGCATAATCCTGGAAGCGAACCAGCATGACAATACGCTGCTGCGCTACCGGTTCAACCGCGAATTTCGCGCCGAGCGCGGGCGGCACGGTGAAGGCTCGAATTGCACGGGGTATTCGGGCGGCGATACGGTGTTGGCGGTTCCTCTGGGGACCGTGGTGATCGACGAAGAGACCGGCGAGAGACTGGCCGATCTGACTAAGCCGGGCCAGCGCTTGACCGTGGCACGCGGCGGCAAGGGCGGACGCGGCAATCAGCATTTCGCCAAACCATGGCACCGAGCTCCGCGCGAATCGGAAGAGGGCCAGCAGGGCGAAGAACACCATCTAAGGCTCGAGTTGCGGCTTCTCGCGGACGTCGGGCTAGTGGGGTTTCCCAACGCGGGTAAATCCACGCTGATCTCGCGCATCTCTGCGGCGCGGCCCAAGATCGCGGATTACCCCTTTACCACGCTCGAGCCTCACCTGGGCGTGGTCTCCGCGGAGTTGTCCGCGGCGGGCGCGGAACGAACGGGACCGAGCGGAGCGCCCGCAGATTTGGGGCGAACGTTTGTCGTAGCCGATCTTCCTGGGCTCATCGAAGGTGCCAATCAGGGCGTCGGGCTGGGGACGCGATTTTTGCGCCATATCGAACGGACGCGACTGCTGGCGCATTTGGTGGATACGAGCGATGCTTCGGATCGCGATCCTGTAAGCGATTTTGACATTATCCGCGGCGAACTGGCCGCCTTCAGCGAGTCTCTGGCGGCCAAGCCGATGATCGTGGTGGCGACAAAACTCGACGCGACTACAGATCGAACGCGCTTGGAGCGCTTGCGCGCGCATTGCGCCGAACAGAACCTCGATTTTTACGCCATCTCCTCGGCCACGGGCGAGGGCATAAAGGAACTCGTGCGCGGGATGGCCGAAATGCTGGAGCGACTGGCGCCTGCGGAAGCGCCGAGCGAGACCGACGCCGACTTACCCGGCGAGGCTACTTCTAATCCGCCCCATCCGTCCGCCACAGAAACGGGAAACGCTTTGGGCACGGAGAAATCGTGAAGGCCGTGGGTCTAATTTGAAGCCGAAGACGGCCGCGGCGCGCAGCCAAAAACCGGCTAAAGGCCGGCACATCGCCCTTTTTGGCGGCACCTTCGATCCGATACACTCCGGACATATCGCAGTGGCGTCCGCCGCGGAGAAGCGCTTTCATCTGGACTGCGTTTTTTTTATTCCTTCGAGCCGGCCACCGCATAAACAAGCCGAGGAGCTTTGCGCGTACGAGCATCGCTTCGCAATGGTGGCGCTGGCTTGTTCGTCACACCCGCATTTTGTGCCTTCGCTGGCCGAATCCAGTAGCAATGGGGCGGGAGGCCGGATCTTCTATTCCATCGATACGGTCCGACGCTTCCGGCAGGAGTTCAACCAGCCCGGCGATCGCATCTACTTTATCGTGGGGGCTGATTCGTTCTTGGACCTGCACGCCTGGAAGGATTATACGGAATTGCTGAAGTTGTGCGATTTCGTCGTGGCAAACCGCCCGGGGTTTCCGAGCCGCCGCTTCCGCGAAATTGTGCCGCTGGACCTTCTCGTCCCCTCCGCCGCGAAGGCACGATCCGATACGCGGATCATTCGCCTGCAGGATACGGCCGTCTACCTGCTCGACACCGTCGCGAGCGACGTTTCTGCGACTGACGTTCGGCAGCGGATGGAACGGGGAGAATCGGTGCGCGGGCTTGTGCCTCCTCGCGTCGAGGAATACATTACTAAGCAGGCGCTCTACCGACAGGCCCTCTACACTTGAGCACGGAAACCGTTCGCCCCGAAGTTCGCACCGCCATCGAAGCCGCGCAAAATAAGAAAGCCGGCGCGATAACCCTGCTGGACATGACCGGCCTGGGGGCTTTCACCGACTGTTTCCTGCTGTGCACCGGATACAGCACACCGCAGGTGGAAGCGATTACGAATGCGATCGAAGAAGCGCTGAAAGAGCGAGGGCTGCGCCCGCAGCACCGGGAGGGGCGCTCCGGCGCGGAATGGCTATTGCTCGACTACGGCAGCTTCATCGTGCACGTGCTCACCGAAAGGCTACGGCTTTTCTATGACCTGGAACGTCTTTGGCGGATGGCGCGCCGAATCGATGTCAGCGAGAGCGCGCCCGGCGCTTCGGCGGCCGGAGGCGCAGGTGGCGGGTCAGCGTGAGCCAAGCGCCCATGTGGATCGCGCTCGATCCGGCTTCTGGACACGTGCTGGAACTGGCGCGCAAGGTTGCGGAAACCTCGACTACAATCCTGATAACCGGTGAAAGCGGCACGGGCAAGGATCAACTCGCGCGGCTCATCCATGAGCTCAGCCCTCGCCGCAATGCACCCTACCTGAAGATCGACTGCGCAAGCTTGCCGCAAGAACTCGTGGAGTCGGAGCTATTCGGTCACGAGCGCGGCGCGTTCACGGGAGCCGTGGAACGCAAAATGGGCCGGCTGGAGATGGCGGACGCGGGAACGATCGTGCTGGACGAAGTGGCGGCGCTCTCGGTCGCGATTCAAGCCAAGCTTTTACGGGTCCTGGAAGAGCGCCGGTTCGAGCGGTTGGGTGGCACCGAAACGCTTACTATCGAAGCTCGGCTCATCGCGCTCACAAATGCGGACCTGCAGGGAGCAGTAGCGGCGCGGCGTTTTCGCGAAGATTTGTATTTCCGCTTGAGCGTGCTGACAATTCATGTGCCCGCGCTACGCGAGCGCCGCGTGGATATCGTGCCGCTGGCGGAACACATGCTGGCGCGGCTGGCGGCAGTTCACGGACGCGAGGGTGTGGCGCTCAGCGATGCAGGGCGGCAGGCGCTCGAGAGATACGACTGGCCCGGCAATATTCGTGAACTGAAGAATGCCATCGAACGCGCGTTGATTTTTGGGAAAGGGACAACAGTGTCAACCGAAGACCTGCCCGAGACCATTCGCGCAGTGGATTCCCGGACACTGGTAGGTTTGCGCTCTCTCGAGGAGATCGAACGCGAGGCCATCCAAAAGACACTGAATGAGACGCACTATAAAATTACGCGGGCGGCAGAGATTCTCGGGATCAGCCGCAAAACACTTCTGGATAAGAGGAAGAAATACGGGCTGCAGTAAATGATAAGAAAAACACGATATTCCGCGGGGACTTCGTAACCGAAGCCCTAGCCGCACCTTCAGAGGACCGCGTTCCAGGGTGCATCGACGTTGTTCGGCCCAGCAGCCGATAACCCTCTGCTGATTGGGAAAGGTTTATCCCCATCCGAATTCAACTCATCTTAGTGGGCAAGACACGGCGGCCGGCGGTTCGGACCCTGTTGGATGACTACCTCGCTCGAATCGGCCATTATGCGGAGATCGAGGTTCACGAGGTACGGGCCGATTCTGCAGCAGGCCTTAAGAAGCTAGACTTCTCCGGGGCAACAACGGTGCTACTGGATGCCGCCGGGAAACAGCTCAGCTCGCAGCAGTTCGCCGCGTGGATCGGATCGCGCCGCGATCGAGGCGAGCGCGAGATTATCTTCATGTGCGGGGCGGCCGAAGGGTTTCCGGAGACTCTGCAGCGGCATGCGACGGCACGGATTTCGCTTTCGCCTCTGACGTTCTCGCATGAGCTGGCGCGCGTCATGCTGGCGGAACAGATTTATCGCGCGTTTGCACTGCTCGCCGGGCACCCCTATCCCAAATGAGCCGGAAGGATTGGCGAACCGCGTGGCTCCGGGAACCAAACTTGACAGGCGAGGAGCGAGTGAGTAGCCTTGATGAGATGAGATATTCCCGGATGGCCTGCGCCTGTTGTTGCGACAATATAGCTTGGAGGTCTGCCGGTTAACGCCCTTCTCATAAATCAGCTCTAATTCGGGCCCACCGTCGGACGGAAGGTTTGACGGTGGGTTTTTTGTTGAGAAATAAGGATGAAAACTTCGAACTCACAGTGGTCTAAAGAACTAGCCGGGAAAATGCCGGAAGCTCTGGCGCGCGAAATCGATATCTTCGAGACGGAAATCGCCCTGCGCAAACAGGGCAAACTCGACGAGCGCCTGTTCGCGGAAACGCGCCTGCGCCGCGGAACCTATGGTCAGCGGTACGATAACGGCCAGAGACACAACGGCAAGACCGTTCAGCAGATTCCGTATCCCTCCGCAGAACTGACCAAAGGCCCGAATACCATGTGGGATGCGCCGGGGATGCAACGCATCAAGATTCCCGCTGGCGGGGTGAATGCGGGGCAGCTAGAAACGCTTGCGGAGCTCGCCGAGGAATACTCCGACGGCATTGTACATGTGACCACAAGGCAGGACTTCCAGCTGCACTACGTGCACATCGAGGACACACCCAGCGTGATGCGCCGGCTGGCGGCCGCCGGAATCACCACGCGAGAGGCCTGCGGAAACTCGGTGCGCAACGTCACGGCGTGTCCATACGCTGGGGTTTGCCCCGACGAAGTTTTTGACGTCACGCCTTACGCCCGGGCGCTTTCCAAGTTTCTGCTCGGGCATCCCGATTGCCAGAACTTTGGCAGGAAATTCAAGCATGCTTTTAGCGGATGCGCCCAGCACGCCTGCGGCCTGGTTAGCATGCACGATATGGGCATGGTGGCCGTGGAGCGCAGCGAGGACGGCGAGCGAAAAATCGGGTTCGAGACGTATGTTGGGGGCGGACTAGGCGCAGTTCCCTACCAGGCAAAGCTTTTCGACCCTTTTATCAAGCCCGAAGAACTGCTGCCCACGGCGCAGGCCATCGCGATTGTTTTCGCCAAGTACGGCGAAAAGAAGAATCGCAGCCGGGCGCGCATCAAATTCCTGGTTCAGGATTTGGGTATCGAGAAATTTCGAGAGCTTGTCCGGGAGGAACGTGAAAGGCTCACTCACGATCCTCGTTGGACGGAGTATGTGCAAGGCGCGCCCGAGTTCAAAGAAGCGCCTCTGAGATCCGCCGGCGAACGGCCACTCTTGGGACCTTCGGAATTCCAGCGCTGGATCGAAACGAACACCCGCCGGCAAAAACAAACCGGTTATTCCGTGGTGACGATCGCGCTGCCGCTGGGCGACATTACCGCCAACCAGCTTCGGGCGCTCGCGGATGTGGCACGGCAGTTCACCAAGGAAACGATTCGCACGACCGTGGAACAGAATATCGTTCTGCGGTGGATCAGCGACAGTGATCTAGCGGAACTCTATAAGGCGCTGCAAAAGGCGGGGCTCGGGCAGCCCAGTGCGGAGACGATCATGGATATTGTCGCGTGTCCTGGGACCGACACGTGCAAGCTAGGAATCTCCTCGTCCCGGGGGCTTGCGGCGGAACTGCGCAAGACCTTGGCAGAAGAGAATTTTCAGCTGGATGAGGCCGTGCAGAACCTGCACATCAAGATCAGCGGCTGCTTCAATAGTTGCGGGCAGCATCATGTCGCGGACCTGGGATTCTACGGCGTTAGCCGCAAGATGGGCGGATACGCAGTACCACACTTCCAGGTGGTTCTCGGAGGAGACTGGACGCACAACGCGGCGTCGTATGGTCTGCCGGTGATGGCCATCCCGTCGAAGCGCATTCCGGAGGTTGTAAAACGACTGGTTGGTGAGTACGCAAGGGGCCGGAAGGATACAGAGACATTCAAGGAGTTCATCCAGCGCATTGGCAAAGTACAGTTGAGAGGGCTTTTGGAGGATCTTGCGCAGGCTCCCGCCGATCCGTCGGATCGTTCGATTTTCACGGATTGGGGCGATCCGCGGGAATACACCCTGGGAGACCTGGGCGTTGGCGAGTGCGCGGGAGAGGTGATATCTGCCGCCGATTTCGATCTTGCGGCCGCCGAGAGGGAGGTTTTTGAGGCGCAGGTGGCGTTGGAAAACGGCCAGCCGGAACAGGCCGGGAAACTGGCGTACAACGCGATGGTGCATGCAGCCCGTGGGCTGGTCAAACTCGAGCACCCGAGCGTCTCCGAAGATAGCGAGCAAGTCGTCGGCGAATTTCGGTTGCGGTTTTACGACACACAACGATTCTTCGACCCATTCGCCGGCGGAAAATTTGCACATTACTTATTTGCCGCACAGGAGAAAAGGCAGCAGCCACATACCGCCGACTCTGCGCGCTACCTTATCGATGAGGCTCACCTCTTTGTGGAGGCCGCGCACAGTTGCTATCAGCGAATGGGGAAGCCCGTAAGCGCTTGAGCAGCGATGGAACTTCAGCACCTAAACGTCAAACTGGTGGTCAAGGAGCCTGAGGAAGCCGCTCTGGAAGCGCTGATTCCGCTGTTTCACAACTGGATTGAGAAGCAGGAACTGGAGGAACTATTGCTGGACGTTGCGGATTACCGGCATGTTCATGCCGGCCCCGGTGTGGTTCTCGTCGGTCACCAGGCCAACTATAGCGTCGATCATGCCGATGAGCGCTGGGGAGTTCGCTACAATCGCAAGGCCGTTGTTAACGGCGGCAATCAGGACCAGCTGCAGCAGGCGATGCGCGCTGCGGCGACTGTGTGTCAGCGCTTGGAGGCGGAACCTCGCTTGAAGGGAAAGATCCAGTTCGATGGCCAGCAGATGGAGTTCTTCGTTAACGACCGCTTGCTAGCTCCTCATTCCGATTCCACCGCGGAAGCACTACGGCCGGAGTTCGACGCGTTTTTCGAGAAGCTGTTTCGCGGCAGTGAATATCTGCTGATATCCACCGGCGATCCGCGCAAAGCTTTCGGAGTGTCGGTGAAAAGTTCACGGACATTCTCTACAGCGGATCTTTTGGCCAATCTAAGCACCTGACGAACATCGTTACCGATTTTACGCAAGCTTGTTGCCGCGCTTGATGTTTCGCGAAGGACGCCGCGCCGGTTTATGGCAGAACAAAAAGGCTTGCTCATCGTGTATACCGGTCCAGGGAAAGGCAAGACGACTTGCGCACTGGGGACCGCGTTTCGCGCGGTGGGACAAGGACTGCGCGTGCTCATGATTCAGTTCATCAAGGGCTCTTGGCACTACGGCGAACTGGATGCCGCGGAGATGCTGGGCAAAGAATATCTAGAGATCCGGCCCATGGGGCGCGGATTCGTAAAGATCGGCGGAGCGGAAACCGACCCCGAGGATTTACGGCTTTGCGAAGAAGCATGGGAGTTTGGGCGCGCCGAAATGCAAAGTGGGCGTTACAATCTAATGATCTTCGATGAGATCAATTACGTAATCAGTTATGGCATGCTGGACGCGGAAAAAGTAGTATCGGCGTTCATGTCGCGGCCCGAGGGAGTACACGTAATCTGCACGGGACGCAACGCACATCCCGCCCTGGTCGAAGCGGCGGACCTGGTTACCGAAATGCGGGAAGTGAAGCACCCCTACACGAAGGGTATTCTCGCGCAGCGGGGAATCGATTACTGATGTGCCGAGGCGGATGTGGAGAGATCGAAAAGGCCTATGTCCTGGTTCAAGCGCTCGAAAAAATCGATTGAGCAGGCTACGCCCCCCGACGAACGGCGTGTTAAGACGGAGGGGCTCTGGACCAAGTGCACGGGCTGCCGCGCCATCGTCTGGAAAAAGGACCTGGAAGCTAACTCGCAGGTCTGCGCGAAGTGTCAGTATCACTTCCGGCTGAACGCGCGGCAGCGCCTGGAACTGCTGCTCGATGGCCGCTGGATCGAGCACGACGCGCAACTCGCATCGAACGATCCGCTGCACTTTGCGGATACTCGTCCATACGGCGATCGGCTGAAGGAGGCGCGCCGTAAACTGGGCATGAATGACGCAGTAATGACGGTGGAAGGCCTGCTAGCGGGAAGGCCGGTGATTTGCTGCTCGATGGAGTTTGGGTTCATCGGCGGCTCGATGGGAGCCGTAGTAGGCGAGAAAGTGACACGGGCCGTGGAGCGCAGCGTCGAGCGCAAGATGCCGTTGGTGATTGTTTCCTGTTCGGGCGGCGCGCGGATGATGGAAGGCACGTTAAGCTTAATGCAACTGGCGAAAGTCTCGGCGGCGCTGGCGCAGCTCGATGAAGTCGGCGTTCCGTTTATTTCGTTGCTTACCGATCCAACGACCGGTGGAGTTACCGCGAGTTATGCCATGCTCGGCGATTTGAACATCGCAGAACCGGGCGCACTGATAGGCTTCGCCGGACCACGCGTGATCGAACAAACGATACGGCAAAAATTACCGGAGGGGTTCCAGCGCGCTGAATTCTTGCTGGAGCACGGGTTCCTTGACGCCGTGGTACACCGGAAAGACCTGAAGAGTTATATCGCCAGCGCCCTCGACTCCTTCCTTGCTTAGCTCCGATGAACTACAACGAATCCGTACGATACCTGCTGACCCTGGGCCGCGAGCTTGCCTCGCCGCAACAGGCCCGCGCAGCCAAATTTGACCTACACAATATCGGCGCCATCTGCGAACGCATGGGCCATCCGGAACGAGCCTATGCAACCGCGCACATCGCCGGAACGAATGGCAAAGGCTCGACTGCGGCACTGCTGGCGAGCATTCTTCAGGCTTCTGGGCTGCGTTGCGGCCTCTACACGTCCCCGCACCTATTGCGCATCAATGAACGGATCCGGTTGGACGGAGTGGATATCTCGGACCAAGAGTTCGCGGACACGTTTACACGCGTGCATGCGGTGATCGAGGCGCTACTGAGCTCCGTGGCGCTTTCGGCTCATCCGACCTACTTCGAGTGCGTTACAGCCATGGCTTTCGATTTCTTTGCGCGCGCCGGTGCGGAAATCGCCGTGATTGAGGTGGGCATGGGCGGCCGGCTGGATTCGACGAATGTGATCGTTCCCGAGATCGCCGTCATTACGCAAATCGATTTCGACCACGAGAATTTTCTCGGACATTCGATCGGGGAAATTGCCGCGGAAAAGGCAGGAATTATCAAATCGGGTGCTTGGGTAGTGAGCGCGGCGGAAAATCCAATCGCGAAACAAGTCATCCGGCAGCGCGCCGCAGAACAGCACGCGCGCCTGCTGGAGATCGAAGATGCTTGCCCCGTGTCGAACCTAAGCGCGCGGGATGGATTCTACAGGTTTGGGTTGGCATCATTGGACCAACTCGCCAGTCCGAAGCCCGAACTGCAAATCGCCATGCCCTTGGCCGGCCGCTTTCAGGTGCGCAATGCAGTTACGTCAATTGCGGCTGCCCGGCTTTTGGCGCAGCGCGGGTTCGCCATCACACAAGAGGCGATCGTGCGCGGCATCGAATCGGTGCGCTGGCCCGGACGGCTGGAACGGCTGCAGGCTCGGCCAGACGTTTACCTGGATGGCACGCACAATCCGGCGGGTGCGCGGGAACTACTGGCCTTCTGGCACGAGCACTTGGCCGGCCGGCGAATTCACCTAATCTACGGCGCAATGCGCGATAAGGCCATCGATGAAGTTGCAGGGTTGCTGTTTCCCCGGGCGACGACCGTGATCTTGACCCAGTCACCGCAGCCGCGTTCGCTCTCCGCGGAGGCGTTGTTTCAGATGACCTCGCATCTTGCAGATTCGGCGGAACTGGTTCGAGAGCCAGGCGCGGCGCTGGAACGCGCAATCGAAATCGCTCTGCCCGAAGACGTGGTCTTCGCGACGGGCTCGCTCTATCTAGTGGGGGATTTCCGCAGACACTGGAACGCCCGATCGGGGCCAAACTACCCGGAGCCAGCGCGGAACCTGACCGCAGTATGAATCTCGAAGCGAGTCGTTTGCTCGCCATTCAAACCGGATGCTACGATACGCCGCAGTGAAATCCAGGAGAGATCGGCGTCCACGGATCGGCGTACCCTGGCGAACGTCCGTGGAAGAAGGACATGGCCGCCGGCAACATTCCCAGAAATATCTTCGTGCAATCGAGGAAGCGGGCGGCGAAGCGGTGGAGATTTCACTTGGTCTTTCCCCCGCAGAAGTGGCGCGACTGGCGGAATTTCTCGACGGCTTCGTGTTGCCTGGGAGCCCCGCTGATATAGAGCCGCGGCGCTTCGGCTCAGCCCGGCATCCTCGAGAAGCGCCTCCTGACAAGCGGCGGGAGCGTACCGATGACGGATTGCTCGATCATGCTTTCGTCACAGGCAAGCCGGTTTTAGCGATCTGTTACGGCGCGCAACTGCTGAATGTGCATCAGCACGGCACTCTGGTACAGGACATCCCGAGCGAGGTGCGGCACGCAAGAGATCACGATGGCGCCGCTGGCCTGGATGAATCGGTGCATCCCATCCGAATTGAAAGCAAGCGCCTCGCGGAGCTTGCCAGTGGCTCGAGCGCGAGCGTAAACAGCTCGCACCACCAAGCTGTGCGCACGGTCGGACGGGGATTACGTATTGCAGCCCGCGCGCCAGATGGGATTATCGAGGCGGTGGAGTGGACCGGAAGGCCGGGTTGGGTGATCGGGGTTCAGTGGCATCCGGAGCGCATGCCGAGCGATCCCTTCGCGCAAGCGCTTTTTCGGAGGCTGGTGGAAGAAGCTCGGAAGACGGCGCAAACGCCAAAAGCTACGAATCGAGGGGCGGGGAGCCGCGGTCGACGGCCCAAGCTCCGACCCAAGCGCAAGCGATGATCTCGCTAGCCGGCAAAGCTGCCCTAGTGACGGGGGGCTCGCGGGGAATCGGGGCGGCCACGGTAAAGGTGTTCGCCGCAGCTGGAGCCGACGTCGTCTTCAGTTTTCACCGCCAGCGAGAGGCTGCAGCAAAGGTCGAGTTGGAGGCGAGAACGCACGGCACTCGCATTGAATCGTTCCCAGCTGATTTGGGGCGAATGGCGGATGCGAAGAAGCTAGTCTCTTGCGCGATCAAACGCCTTGGACGTCTCGACATCTTGGTGGTGAACGCGGGCATCTGGAATGCGAAAGACATCCCAATAGAATCGTTGGGTGAGCACGAATGGGACGAAATGCTCAAGGTGAATCTGAAGGGCGCCTATGGCGTGATCCATTATGGAGCGGCCCAAATGATTGCCCAGAAGGGCGGCAGGATTATCGTCATCAGCTCCACTGCTGGCCAGCGGGGTGAAGCCTTCCATTCTCATTATGCGGCGAGCAAGGGCGGCGCGATCAGCTTTGTGAAATCGCTCGCGACCGAGTTGGCGCCCTACGGTATCCTGGTGAACTGCGTGGCTCCCGGGTGGGTGGATACGGATATGTCCCGCGCGGTGCTGGCAACGAACGAGGGAGTGAAGTTTGCGACTTCTGCCATTCCTCTAGGGCGCGTGGGCACGGCGGCGGAGATTGCCGGGCCGATTCTCTTTTTGGCTTCGGATTTGGCAACCTTTGTGACAGGGGAAGTCCTCAATGTAAATGGCGGAGCGGTGCTGTGCGGATGAAAACGACCTACGTTCGTTCTTACAGTCGCAACAATGCTTTTGGGCGTGCCGGTCTTGATCCTAAGTCCGGGCGTGCGGGCGCAGAATCCGGACGAAATATTGCCCGCAGCCAGCGCCGCGAAAGCGAAAGCGCTACTGCAGCAGGCAATTGAAGGGCTAGGCGGCGCAGCCTATTTGAATGTGCACAATTCGGATTGTTCGGGCCGCTATGCGCAATTTCAGCACTCCGGTGACATAGGCGGATATATCGAAATTCGCGAATACCGCGAGATGCCCGACAAGCAGCGGGTGGAATACGGTCCGAAAGGGAATATTATCAATATTTATGCGGGCGAGAAGGGCTGGACGCTTGACCGAGGCGGCGTCTCCGACGTTCCCGCCACGGATATGACCGAATATGAGGAACAGATCAAGATGCAGATGGGCAATTTGCTGCGAAATCGCATGAACGACAACAGCTTGTTTTTTCGCTACGGTGGCAGTGACGTGGTGGATTTGAAGGAAGCGGACTGGGTAGAGATTGGCGACCGCGAAGGACGCACGCTACGCATCGCCATCGGCCACAGCGATCACCTGCCAATTCGCTCGGTGCTGACCGAGCGAGATGCGAAGACTGGTGAAAAATCGGAGAGCAGCACATACTACACGACGTATCATCTCATCGACGGGATCCAAACTCCCTTCCGCGTGTCCCGGTATTTGAACGAAAGGCAGACATATCAGGCATTTTTCGACAGATGCTCGTACAATGTCGATCTGCCCGCGAACTTCTTCACGCGGGACTCGCTGGAGCAACGCTTCGGCCAATTGCAAAAGAAAAAGTAGTCGATGGGGCGCAGCCTTCTGGCGCGGGGTATAATTTCTGGATGCCAACGGACCGATCGGGCGCCCGGATGCACGGCACAACGGTGTTATGCGTGCGGCGCGATAACAAAGTAGTGATGGCTGGGGACGGCCAGGTAACCATGGGACAGCAGGTGATGAAGCATTCGGCGCGCAAAATACGGCGCCTCTTCAACGACAAGGTGCTGGCGGGATTTGCTGGTTCGACAGCCGATGCTCTCTCCCTCTTTGAACGATTCGAAGGTAAGTTGCAGGAGCATCACGGAAATCTGGCGAAATCGTCCGTGGAACTCGCGAAAGAGTGGCGCAAGGACCGTGCTCTTCGCCACCTCGAAGCATTGCTCGTCGTAGCCGACGGAAAGGCCACGTTTGTACTTTCCGGTGAGGGAGACGTCATTGAGCCCGATGACGGGATATGCGCCATCGGCTCGGGCGGGCCGTTCGCGCTTTCGGCGGCGCGAGCGCTTGCTAAGCACAGTAAACTGGGTGCAAAGGAAATCGCGCAAGAAGCGATGCGTATCGCCAGCGAAATTTGTATCTATACCAATAACAATTTTACGATAGAAGAATTGTGAAACCTTCGGGACATAAGGACATGGTGATCTATCTCCCCGGCGAACAGCGCCCAACGGAACCGGAAGCGCCGCCGTCTTTTGACGAGCTGACCCCTCGCGAAATCGTAGCCGAGTTGGACAAGTACATCGTGGGGCAATCGGCGGCAAAACGAGCAGTGGCCATTGCGCTGCGGAATCGCGTGCGGCGGCAGAAACTTCCGCCCGAACTCGCGGAGGAAGTCCTTCCAAAAAACATTCTGATGATCGGCCCGACCGGCGTGGGAAAAACGGAAATCGCCCGCCGGCTGGCACGGCTGGCGGGCTGTCCTTTCGTAAAAGTAGAAGCCTCGAAGTACACTGAGGTTGGCTACGTGGGACGCGACGTGGAGTCGATGATCCGCGACTTAGTGGAAACGGCCATTGACATGGTCCGAGAAGAAAAGCTGGACGAAGTCGCGGAACGCGCGGAACAAGCCGCCGAAGAACGATTGCTCGATCTACTGCTGCCGCCTTCAACTTTACCCGTTCCCAGTGGGGATTCGGGCCACGCGACGGCGGATAGCTCGCGGCGAGAAATGGACCGGACGCGCGACAAGCTGCGTGCGCAACTTCGCGAGGGCAAGCTTGACCAGCGCATGGTGGAAGTGGAGGTGCGCGAGCGCTCAATGCCGGCATTTGAAATTGTCTCCAACCAAGGCATTGAGGAGATGGACATCAACGTCAAGGACATGCTCTCTGGCTTTTTTGGCCAGCAAAAGAAAAAGAGAAAGATGACGGTATCGGAAGCCTTCGACTATCTGATCCAGGAAGAGGAGAACAAGCTGATTGACATGGATCACGTAACGCGCATCGCCACTGAGCGGGCCGAGCAGATGGGCATCATCTTCATCGACGAGATTGATAAGATTGCCGGCCGGGAGAGCGGGCACGGACCGGACGTCTCCAGGGAAGGCGTGCAGCGGGACATCCTACCGATCGTAGAGGGCACGACCGTGAATACGCGATACGGGATGGTGCGCACCGACCACATCTTGTTCATTGCCGCGGGCGCCTTTCACATCACCAAGCCTTCCGATCTAATCCCGGAACTTCAAGGGCGCCTCCCGCTGCGCGTGGAACTGAGCGCGCTTACCGAAGATGACTTCGTGCGCATTCTGACCGAACCGAAAAATGCACTCATCAAGCAATACGTGGCTCTGCTAGAAACGGAAGGCGTAAAGCTCAGTTTCAGCGACGATGCCATTGCCGGGCTCGCGCGGTTCGCAGTTATGGTTAATGAGCAGACGGAAAATATTGGCGCTAGGCGCCTGCATACCATCCTGGAGCGCGTACTCGATGAAATTTCTTTTGAGGCGCCGGAACTAAAGAAGAAGACCGTTAAAGTGGATGGCTCTTACGTAGCCAAACAGCTTGCTGATATCGCCAAAAACCAGGACCTAAGTCGCTATATCCTCTGATTTCCGCACTGATCATGTTCCATGTCTTTGAGCAGCCAATTACGCTCTGGAGCGCGCCAAGCGGCGGCCCCCCAACAGGCGCAGCCTCTATGATTTACAAGGTGCCGCATCTCCTGGCTGATGCGCGTCTCTAAATCAGCGCTCACGGTTCTGCTCGGTGCTTTATTCCTTGGCTGCGGCTCGCCAGAAGTTCCGATCCCTCGCCATCCCATTATTCCAGTGCCCGTAACGAATCTGAGCGCCCGACAGGTGGACGATACGGTCTTCCTAGATTTCACGATGCCGTCGACCTCAACGGATCAACAGCCTCTCGCGGAGACGCCGTCAGTAGCCATTTACCGACATAGGCCTGTACAGAGCGCGCCGACTGCTTCGAAACGTGTCCCGAAGAATGCGAATATGGGGCAACTCGTGGATTCTATCCCTGCCAACGCCCTGCCGCAGTATCAAAAGAATGGCGGCTTCGAATTTCCCGACAAGCTGGATCCGAGTGAATTATCCTCCGCGACCGGAAACGAACTGGTCTATACGGTACGAACAAGCATCTCGGCCGCGAAGGAGTCTGCCGATTCTAATCCAGCCGCTCTGCGCGTTTATTCGCCGCCAGCGCCGGTTCAGGATTTGCGCGCGACGCTGACCGAGACAGCTCTCGTGCTCGATTGGAGCGCTCCGCAACGGCCCGGAAGCACAGCGGCCAAATCCATCGGTTTTCACGTTTATCGCGGGGAGGTCAATCCTGAGACGGCGCAGGCTGCGGTTTCGGATGCTTCTCAAGCAAAGCTGATCGCGCCGCCGATATTGCTCGCGCAAACGACGGAAACGCAATACCGGGACACGAGTTTTCAGTTTGGACATACGTATCTCTATAACGTTCGCGACTCCGTGCAATTCGGGACTGAAACCGTGGAGTCGGCCGACTCGGCGCCCGCCGTTCTCACCGCAAAGGATATTTTTCCGCCCGCCACCCCTCTGGGGTTAGAGGCAGTCGTCGTGCCAGCAACAAACGCCGAGCCGACGTCCGTGGAGTTGGCTTGGGCGATCAATACCGAAGCAGATTTGGCCGGATACAATGTTTATCGAAGCGACGCCACGGACAGGCCTGGGCTAAAGCTAAATAGTGAACCCTTGTCAGCGCCTACATTCCATGATATGTCCGTTGTACCCGGGACGAGCTATTTCTATCGAGTGGGAGCCGTGGACCGATCGGGTAACGAAAGCGCTCTCAGCCCGGCCGTTGAGACCCAAATTCCGGGTGCATAACCCCTTTTGAGGCGAGGATCCCATGCCCCCTCCGCCCGGCAGTGCGAAGTCCAGCTCGACCCGAGAAACATTGAAGGCAGGGCTGATGCTCGGCGCTGCTTTATCGGGTGTGGTGATCGCTTGGCTATTGATAGCCAACCGCGTCCCCGGACTAGAACGGATCGCTCTGTTCCGAAATCTTGCGGCGGGGATGCTTGTCATCCTGCTCATGCTCGTGCCGGTTTACCGATTCCGGAGGCATCCCTCTCATCTCTTCGGCTGTACGTTCACGTCCTGGGTAATCCTGACGGCGGTGTATGCCATATTGCAAATACCATTCCCGCGGCTGGGAATGCGCATGGGAACCTTCCACTTTTTTATGCTGGGCGCAGTCGTGCTGGGCTTGGCATCTTCGCTGGTCTGGGTGATCCACCTGGTATGGATTTTGCGAAGCGAGCCGGCGATTATGGCGCGCAAGCGCATGCCCTAGGGGCGCGGATCGCGCAAACGTTGCCGGACCGGAACCGTACGGCAATCCGGCAGTTGCACATCGCGGGGAACCGCGCAAAAATCAAAGCATCAAAAAGAGCGGCATAGTAAGCAGGAGTTTGCGATCATGAAGATTTTTCTCGATACAGCAAATCTGGACGAGATCCGACAAGGGGTTTCGCTCGGTGTGGTGGATGGAGTCACGACGAATCCGACGCTGGTGGCAAAAGAGAACCGGCCCTTTCGCGATCATATTCTAGAGATCTGCGAGATCGTGAAGGACGGTGTAGTGAACGCCGAAGTCGTATCCACGGATACGGACGGGATTCTAAGGGAAGCTCGCGAGATTGCCACTTGGCATCCCAACATCGTGGTGAAGATTCCGCTCATTCCAGATGGGGTTCGCGCGTTGAACATTCTGGCAAAAGAAGGCATTCGAGTGAACGTGACTCTGTGCTTCTCGGCAACGCAGGCACTGCTGGTGGCCAAAGTGGGCGCGTATTTCGTGAGCCCTTTCGTCGGGCGCCTGGACGATATTTCGGAAAACGGGCTGACGCTCCTGAAAGACATTCTGGAGATTTATCGCGCCTATGGGTTTAAGACACAGGTGCTAGCGGCCAGCTTGCGCCACCCCATTCACGTGGTGGAAGCGGCCAAGATGGGCGCAGACATCGGCACGATGCCTTTCAAGGTGTTCCAGCAATTATTCCAGCATCCATTGACCGACAAGGGGCTTCAGGGATTCCTAAAAGATTGGGAGAAGGCGCGCGCGGTACTCGGCAACATCGCCGAGCCGGCGACGCGCAAGGCCGGGCGTTGAAACACAATCAATTAGATTGGCGCATGTGGTTTCTCGGAGGGACCGGGTTAGGCGTCCTGGCAAGTACCTTTATTTCTCGTTTGCTGGGGCGTTCGGCGGACCCGGACGAAATCGAGCGGCAACGGCGCGTCTACCTGAATCAGGTCGGGCGCATCGTGGAAGGACAGATTACCGACTTCGTTGAACTTGCCGACAGTGCGCTCGAGGAGAAGAAGGGGCGGGCGACGATCAACGGGCCGCGGAAGCTCGTTTATTACAGTTACTCGATTTCCGGCGTGAGCTACGAAACCGCACAGGACATTACTACCCTTGACGGCCACGCCGGCATGGACCGCATCATCGCGGGGCTCTCGGCCAGCGTCAAATACGACCCCTCCAATCCGAGCAATTCCATCCTCATCGCGGACGACTGGTCCGGTTTGCGTTAAACGCTGTCGTTTAAACTGCGCTGAGAAAGTTGTTCCTCACCATTCCGCCATATCTCAGACAATTCAGATATTCAAGACCCTAGGTTAGAATCCTAACCGGGGGGACTCGATGGCTACCAAGCAAGAGCGACAGGAAATCGAGGAACTGCGCCGGCGCAACTCGGCCGCGGAAGCCGGCGGAGGAGCGGAGAGGCGCGAACGCGAGCGCAAAGCGGGAAAACTCTCTGCGCGCGAACGAATTGCCCTTTTGCTGGATGAAGGAACATTCGAGGAAGTAGACAAATTCGTGACTCACCGCTGCGCGGATTTTGGCATGGAAAAGCAGCGGCCACCGGGCGACGGATTTGTGACCGGCTATGGCCGAGTCGATGGCCGGCTGGTCTACGTTTTTGCCCAGGACTTCACGATTTTCGGCGGATCGTTATCGGAAGCCAACGCCTCGAAAATCTGCAAGATCATGGATCTGGCCATGCGCGCCGGCGCGCCCCTCGTCGGGTTGAACGATTCGGGGGGAGCACGTATTCAGGAAGGTGTCATGTCGCTGGCGGGATATGCGGATATTTTTCTTCGCAACACGCTGGCCAGCGGCGTGATTCCACAGATCAGCGCGATTATGGGTCCTTGCGCGGGCGGTGCGGTCTATTCTCCAGCGATCACCGATTTCATCTTCATGACCGCAGAAACTTCGTACATGTTCGTCACTGGTCCCGACGTCATCAAGACCGTCACCCACGAGGAGGTTTCCAAGCACGAGCTCGGCGGCGCGATGACGCACAATGCGACCAGCGGCGTGGCCCATTTCGCCGCGCATGACGATGCCGATTGCCTGGCGATGATCCGTGAACTGCTTAGTTTTCTGCCTTCGAATAATCTCGACGATCCGCCGCGGCGCGCCTGCCATGATCCCGCGGACCGCGGGGACGCCATTCTGGATGACTTGGTCCCCGCTGATGCGCGAATGCCCTACGATATTCTGCAGGCCATAAATGCGGTTGTGGACGACCATTATTTTTTTGAGGTGCAAGAACACTTTGCGAGGAATCTGGTCATTGGCTTCGCGAGGCTTGATGGGAGGCCAGTTGGTATCGTGGCAAACCAGCCGGCTGTTCTCTCGGGAGTGCTGGACATCAACGCCTCGGTCAAAGGCGCGCGCTTCGTACGCTTCTGCGATGCGTTCAATATTCCTCTTGTTACGTTTGAGGATGTACCTGGCTTTCTTCCCGGCACACAGCAAGAGTTCGGAGGCATCATCCGGCACGGCGCCAAGCTGCTTTTCGCTTTCGCCGAAGCCACTGTGCCTAAGCTAACGGTAATCACACGCAAAGCCTATGGCGGCGCGTATTGCGTCATGGCCAGCAAGCACATTCGCACGGACGTAAATTTGGCTTGGCCGACGGCAGAGATTGCCGTGATGGGCCCCGAGGGGGCCGTAAACATTGTGTACAAGCGCGAGATCGAAAGCGCGCCTGAAGCCGAGCGCGAGCGTCTTCGCGAGCAAAAGGTAGCGGAATTTCGCACCCGCTTCGCGAATCCGTATATCGCCGCGGAGCGCGGCTACATCGATGCGGTGATCGAGCCGCGCGAAACACGCGCCCGGCTGATCGTGGCGCTGCGCGCGCTCGAGAACAAGCGCGACTCTAATCCGAAGAAGAAGCACGGCAATATTCCGCTTTAGCAGCCTGAAACCTGCATGCGCGATCTTTCGGAACCTGCGATTGCGCCGTTCAATGAACTGCCGCTTCGATTGAAGGCAAGACAGGAAAGCCAAGAAGAAACGAACTCCCGGCGACGCGAGAGCAACCAGACTGCTATCATTTGAGGCGATTGATTATCGATTGCTGGCAGCTCAGCATACATAAGACGCATGATTCAACTCTCTTCGGCGGGAAAGCATTTTGGCTCCAGAACTCTTTTCGAGGAGCTCAACTGGGTCATTGGGCCAGGGGAGCGCGTTGGACTTGTCGGTGGGAATGGAACGGGTAAATCGACTCTGCTCAAAGTGCTGGGAGGAATGGAAACGCTGGACGAGGGATCGTTTTCCGCTGCAAAGGGCACGACCACCGGTTACCTACCCCAAGACGGCTTATCGCTCTCCGGCCGCACGGTACAGGAAGAGTGCCTCTCGGTTTTTGGGCGACTGCTGGAGATCGAAAAAGAGATGGAAGTGCTCACGCATAAGATGGCGGAGCTCGATCCTTACAGCGGCGAGTACCAGAAAGTCGCCGACCGCTATCATCGGATCGAGACGGAATTCCAGCAAAACGACGGCTATTCGCTAGAAGCCCAAGTAGGCGAGGTACTCAATGGATTGGGCTTTTCGCGTGAGGATTCAGCCCGGCGCGTGGAGGAATTTTCGGGCGGATGGCAAATGCGCGTTGGGTTGGCCAAGCTTCTTTTGACCAAGCCTAACGTCCTGCTGCTCGACGAGCCGACCAACCATCTGGACCTCGAAGCCCGCAATTGGCTGGAGCAATACCTGAACAACTATCCCTTCGCGTTTGTGCTCGTCTCGCACGACCGCTATTTCCTGGACGTCACCGTCAAGAAAATCCTAGAGATCTGGAATCGCCGCACTTATTTCTACACAGGCAATTACGACCGTTACCTGGAACAGAAATCGCAGCGCCGGGCTCAACTGGAGGCCAGTCAACGGAATCAGCAGGAGCGCATTCATCATCTGGAAACGTTCATCAACCGCTTCCGCTATCAAGCTACCAAGGCCCGGCAAGTGCAGAGCCGGATCAAGGAACTCGACAAGATCGAACGGATCGAGTTGCCAGAGGAAGAGAAAATCATTCATTTCTCTTTTCCACAGCCGCGGCCCAGCGGGCGCATGGTTGCGGAGTTTCGCGGTGTGGCCAAGAACTTCGGCGACAAGAAAGTTTTCGAGGGCGTGAGCTTCGTCTTGAACCGTGGCGACCGTGTCGCCTTGGTCGGGGTGAACGGCGCCGGCAAGTCCACTCTCATAAAGCTTCTGTCCGGCGTGGAAGGAGTGACGCAAGGCGAATTTCGGCTGGGGCATAACGTTGAAGTCGACTACTTCGCGCAGGACCAGTACAAGGAGCTCGATCCGGATGCGCGCCTTCTTGACGACTTAACGCGTTTTGCGCCTACGGCAGTGAGCAACCAGACGCAACTGCGCAGTTTGCTGGGGTCGTTTCTCTTTTCCGACGATGACGTTTTCAAGCGCATCGGCGTGCTTTCCGGCGGCGAACGCAATCGCTACGCGCTGGCACGAATGCTTCTTCGGCCGGCCAATTTTCTGCTGCTCGACGAGCCCACCAATCACCTCGATCTACAAGCCAAGGACGTGTTGCTCGAAGCGCTGCGGAAATATACAGGAACGGTCGTATTTGTCTCGCATGATCGCTACTTCATCGATAAGCTCGCGACTCGCGTTTTTCACATCGAAAGCGGGAAGTTGCAGGATTATCCAGGTAACTACGAAGACTACCTATGGCAAAAAGAGCGGCGCGAGGCAGGGACCATGGATTCGCGCCCAATCACGAATGGCTCCGAACCAACTGCGATTCTAACTCGGGCTGCCCCCGGGAACCGGACCAAAAAGCAGAATCCCCTTGCCATTCGCAAAATAGAAAAAGAACGCGATGAACTGGAAGAGCAGATTTCGCGCGGGGAGGCGGAAATTGCCAGCCTGGAACTCGAACTCGGACAGTTCAAAAGCGCGGAGGAATCGATTCGAGTGAACGCCCTTATTGAGGAACGCCGTGGCCGCCTGAAGGAGATGACCGAGCGCTGGGAACAGGTTGTGGACAGGCTCGACCGGGAGGGATCTCCGGGGCGAGAGCCTCGTGAATCCGAGATTCCGTTGCCGGAGTTGGATTAGCCACCACTATCGAAGGTCCCTGTACATGACCTGCCTTTGTATCTTCCCATCAGCTACCCATTGGAAATCTAGAGTTCACACGTGAAGCCGGCCTTATGACAAGCCACAACGGAGTCCTGAGCAATCAAATGTATGTAATTGCGTTCGAAATCGAGAGGGTGCACCGGTGGGTCGTTATCGAGCGAATCTGTTGCCGTTGATTCTAACCACCGCAGTCGCCCTCGCCCTACTTGCAAGCTGCGGCAGCTCCGGCACCGGCTCGGGCAGCAGCAACCCAGGCAGCGGCTCTGGGAATGGTTCTGGCGCAAGCTTTGGCGCCGGTTCGAATCCGAATCCGGGAATCAGGGCGTCCTCGATCGACGTCATCACCTACCACTATGGCAATATGCGCACGGGCCAAAATACGAGCGAGGCCATACTCACGCCGGCGAATGTGAACTCCGCGAGCTTCGGGAAGCTTGGCTCTTTCATCGTGGATGGCAAAGTGGACGCGCAGCCGCTTTACCTATCGAATGTAACGATTCCAGGGGTCGGAGTGCGCAATGTGCTCTACGTGGTCACGGAGAATGACACCGTCTTCGCGTTCGATGCGGATAGCGTGAATGGAAACACGACGCAAGCGCTGTCGACAAAATCGACGCAGCTTCAGGGCGAGGTCCCCAGCGGACAATTTACGGCGCCATCTACCGCCTTTTACTTCAGCCCTATCTCTTCGTTCCCTGGGCCTAAACTGGCAGCACTGACATTCTGGTAATGCTGTGATTCTCAATGTGACTTAGCCGCCATCTGACCAATCTTCAGGTACGAATTCTACTACGATATCTACCCCCTTTATGGTCAATACACCTTCCACATTCGCGATCTTCATGAAAAGTATGGGCCCATCATCCGA
>CAVPFR010000059.1:0-3696 GCA_963703785.1 uncultured Acidobacteriota bacterium
CTAAACGTCGAAGGAGAGCTGAAAATCGAACGACGCGAGCATTAACTGAACCTTATTGCCATTGCTACAGCTCTTTCCATTGCCACAGGGCCTACCATCGCTGCAGGGCACGAAGAGCAAATGACGATGTCTGGGCTCGGCTGTTAACTCGAAAGTTAATCTGGCCGTGCGTACCATTGACCCGATTGGGAATCGATTCGTAGAATCGCGTGTTTCTTCAGGGTGAGACCAGGCCTTCGGGGAGCGGGAAAACGACGTGTATTCGCACGTGAAACCAGCAGCAGAGCCGAAGATAACGGAAAGGCGCCGAGGCAAGCGCCTGAATTCGCGCGTTCCGGTGGCCATCGAGTGGGAAGGCGCGGAGGCGAAGAAATCTTCCCGCGAAGAGACGTTCACCCGCGTTGTGGGGCCATATGGATGCCTGGTGCTCCTAAATCAAGAACTAAACGTGGACCAGGAAGTGCGCGTTTTTAATCTGGCGACGAGCGAGTCAAGTTCCGCCGTGATCGTTTGGAAGGGAGACCATCGGCCAGACGGCTGGGAATTGGGCATCGAATTAATCCGGCCGGCAATCGATTTTTGGGGGCTGGAATTGTGAACAAACAAGCTCCGCAGTTGGATACCGGGCCACAGCTTCAGCCAGGCGAAGAACGACGCCGCAGCCAGCGGGTGATCATTCGTATTCCGGTGACGTTGGAGATGATCGTGTCAGGCAAAAAGGTAACCGTACACGCCACGACAGCGTCGGTGAACGATCATGGCGCGATGCTGGTCTGCACGAAGAATTTGCCCGTGGATGCGCTATTCGACTTGATCAACGATCGCACCGAGCAAAGGCAGATCTGCCGCGTGACGCGCGCGCCCGTGGACAACCAGGGGGGCTATCTCTTGCCGGTAGAATTCGCGAACCCGCTCCGGGTTTCTGGCACATCTCCTTCCCACCACCCGGATGGAAGGGCGTAGAGAACTAGTCGAGCGTCCTGCCGCTTCCCCCGGTATTTCTCGCGCAAACGTCCTGTGCGCAATGCGACGCGCGGACGGCGTATACCTTATCGCTACCGATCGAGAACTTGGTGAGAACCGCCGGTGCGGTTCAGAACACAATATCGTTCTCGGAACAGCCCTGAGGAAGCGTTCTGCATCCAACCGAACGCTGGTAACCCTGGGCGAAAGGTGGAGATAGCCACAAAGCATCCATGCAGACCAAAGCGACTTCACTAATAACGTACTTCACTGTGCTGCTGAGTTTGCTGTTCATGTCGGAGTCGCTGTCAGCTCAAACACTTAAGGACCGCATCGCGCAGGCGGTCGATACATCACAAGCGAGGGCATTGAACGGGAACGTGCATCCATTGGCACGCCCGCAATACGATCAGGGCAGAGTCGAGTCTTCCATGCCAATGCGGGTGACCTTGGTATTCAAAATGTCCGCTGCACAGCAAGCGGACCTGGATGCGCTGCTCGCCAGCCAACAGGATCGCGGATCACCCGATTATCAGCGCTGGCTCACGCCCGAGCAATACGGCAGCCGATTTGGGCTCAGCCAAAGCGACATCAACAAGGTGACAGGATGGCTGGAGAGCGAAGGACTTCAGGTCGATAGCATTCCGGCCAGCCAAAACGCGGTCGTCGCACGGGGATCGGCGCAGCAAGTAGCGGCGGCTCTACATACCGAGATACATCAGTATCTAATCAACGGGAAGGCGCAATTTGCCAATTCCAGCAGTCCGTCGGTTCCCACATCGCTTGCGGACGTGATCTCCGGGATTCGGGGACTGAATAATTTCGCGCTGAAGCCGCGGCTGGTGCGAAAAATAAGCCCGAAGTTTACTTCCGGGGTAACAGGAAACCACTTCATCACGCCAGCGGATTTCGCCACGATCTACGGCCTCAGCCAGTTGTATACCAGGCGAGCCGATAACTGGATCGGGCCAGAAGATTGTGTCGTGGGGCAGAGCGATGTGGCGCTGAGCGACGTGCGGGCCTTTCGCACAAACTCCGGATTGGCCGCAAATGACCCTACGCCAATCGATCCCAATAATTCCGCTCTTGTGGGCTTGATCGTGCCCGGCGATAACGACCCGGGGATTGCAATCCAGCGACATCGATGAAGCAAACCTCGACGTGGAGTGGAGCGGGGCGATCGCGCCAAATGCCACGATCATCTTCGTGGTAGGCGATCCTGTGAATGGCGGGGGAGTCTTCGACTCCCTGTTTTACGCGATCACGCACAGCCCGATTCTCGCGCCGGTAATCAGCATGAGCTACGGAGAGTGCGAGCCCAACGCCATTGCGGATGGGAGCTACTCCGGCTTTTATCTGCCGCTTTATGCAGCAGGCGAACGCGGAGGGCATAACGGTGTTGGCGCCGAGCTGGGGATAGTGGCGCCGCGGATTGCGATGCCGGCAATCCTCAGTTACTGGGATGGCGGTGGATATGCCGGGAAGCCTTCCGACAGTCACTTCGGTGGGCGGAACGGAGTTCCAGGAAGGGACAGATCCCGGGCACATTTATTGGCGCTCCCTGCCTGGCGTGGACGTAACGCCCAGCTCGGCGATCATGTACATTCCCGAGGGCGCCTGGAATGACACGAATGTGCAAATCAATGGCTCTTCGATCGGGCTGACCGCGGGCGGAGGAGGAGCGAGCAGCGCCATCGCCAAGCCAGCGTGGCAGGCGGGCACTGGAGTGCCGAACGATGCCGCGCGCGACGTGCCGGACGTTTCGTTCAGCGCTTCGCCGCTTCAGGATCCGTATTTGATCTGCTCCGAGTACGTGGATCCGACGTCAAACCAACTCACGCCCTGGTGCACCACCAATGGATTCCGGAATGCCAGCACCAATCCCAACTTGAACGGCCAACTGGACACGGTGGGCGGGACATCGGTAGGGCCGCCGGCGATGGCGGGAATTGTGGCGCTGATCAGCCAGGCAGACGGGGCACACGCCAACGAACGGTTTGGGCAACATCAATCCGATCCTCTATCCGCTCGCGACGCGTACGCCTACGGCGTTCCACGACGTCGCCATCGGGAATAATCAGGTTCCGTTCAGCAGCGCATGCGGCGCGGTCAGCAACATCGGATTTAACGCCGGCACGGGATACGATTTGGCGACCGGCTTGGGCTCGATCAGCGCGTCCACCTTGGTCACAAACTGGACTTCTGTCTCGCCGGGAAGCACCGGCCCGGCCTCCACAAGCGCAAATTTCTCTCTAGCCTTCTCGCCAACCTCGCTGACCGTGAAGAGAGGCTCCTGTCTTACCGGGACGGTCCAGGTCACGCGCTTGAATGGGTTCGTGGGTACCCCCACTTTCACTTGCACGGCGTCAGCCAATATCGGTGGCGCCCTGGCGGTACCGACGGCGTGCACGGTTGCGCAAGGCATCGGGGTGAGTTTGAACCCGCCGCGGAATTATCGCGTCATCGGCTGGTGGGGAACCGCAGGCGTTCTTTTAGCCGCGATTGCATTCATCCTGGCTACTTCCGGGCGGCGCGAGACCGGGCCCGCCGGATCGCGCGCCTGGCCGAGCCTCGTACCGGGTTTCGCCGTGGCCACATTGCTGGCGATAGCCATCGGCTGCGGAGGCAATTCCAGCGGCAACTCGAACTCCACGAACCCGGTTGTGAGTTATACGCTGTCAGTCAGCGTGCCGTCGAATGCGCCAGCGGGAACAGGATCGATTACCGTGGTTG
>CAVPFR010000060.1:0-18435 GCA_963703785.1 uncultured Acidobacteriota bacterium
GGTCAACACCTTCCACGGCCAGAGCGGGGGCAATAGCCATTCCGCCACATCCCGCCTGGCATGGCCTTTGCCCTTAATGTCGCCCTCCTTATCGGTATGGTAGCTCCGCAACGCCACCACTTTGCTTGGTACCGGCACATCCGTGCTGGGCAGCCCGAGTCGATCAAACTCCAGCTTCAAATATCCTTTACCCCAAAAGTGGCCCGGCTCGCCAGCCGCTTCCAAGTGCCCTTCCAGATAGCTGCCGCGCGGAAACGCGATGCGGCCAAACTCCTGCACGCCGCTCAGATGGCACAGAATCGGATCGCCTACATCGGCGGTAGCGGGTGAGAAGTTCGGTTCGTCCACGGTGCAGCGGAGCAGGGTACCCGCCGGCACAAGGACTTCCTGGGCTCTGACGCTTTGTTCGACCCCGAAAGACAGCAGTAGCGCAAACATTGTAACGACCCACATGCGACGCATGAGCTGACCTCCCCTAAGTGAATAGGCAAATGGCGGCCGGAGCTCCTTGCCCTCGACGGCGGGGAATTCGCTCCGTCTCCGTTTGCTTACTTTTGGACTACGCCCCCAAAAAGGGCTGGTGCATTGGAACGTGAGAAGCCTCCAAAAGATGTATGGGGGAGTGACGAAAACGCTTGAATTTACTTGTGGGGTTTGTCGGGAATGGCCAGGCTCAAAGCATCTGGGATAATTCGGAACTCGGCTGGCAGCCGCCCGGCCGCCTCTCCGTCGACCTGTACCCAGACCGGATTCGCGTCTAGGGGCTCGCAGCGCATCGCCGCCGACCGCAGAAATCGCACCTGACGTGCGCGCCTCAGGCGCCCCGCCAGGAGCAGCGGAACATAAGTGAGATATTTCCAGCGGTTAGCGGCCGAACACAGCATTAACTCAAAGTCGTTCCCATAAAGATCGGCCTGCGTGGTGATTTGCAGCGGACCCCCATAATGCTTGGTGCGGCCAACAATCAGCAGCGTAACTTCCGAGCTTTCCTTTTCGAGAATCACGCGAAATCTCGGGAAGCGGTAAACCGCCAACTGCCGGAATCCCTCCACCCAAAACGCGCCTGTCCCGGTATGAGTTTTGAGGGTTTGGCTTACGGCGCGCACGATGGCCCCGTCAGGCCCAGCGCCTGCAAGCGAGAGAAAATAGCGGCCCGTCTCCGTTTCTGCTGCGGTTACGTGGCCCAAGGCAATCCGACGAAGGTGGCTGGATCGAATGAGTGACGCCGCTCGCTCGATGTTCCAGGGCACGCCGATCTCTTTGGCAAAGACGTTCGCTGTTCCCGCCGGCAGTAAGGCCAAAGGAATCGTGCTTCCCGCGAGCCCATTCACGACTTCGTTCAGCGTGCCGTCGCCTCCACAGACGATCACCATCTGTCTGCGCAAGCGCACGGCCTCCAGCGCCAGTTGCTGGGCCGAGCCGGGACCTTCGGTGGCCGCCAGATCCGAATCGATACTCTGCCGCGCGAGCACGCGGCGAGCGCGTTCGAGCGCCCCTTGTCTAAAGCCTCGCGCCCGCCCCGCCGTCGGGTTAAAAATCAGGAGCGCCTCGCGAATTTCATCGAGCATCCAAGCACCATTTTGGCAGTCCGGGACAGGCAGGCGGATGCGTCCTAATTCGTGGTTCCTTCCAGAATTCGGCTGAGGATTTCAGGAATTTCGAACAAAGCGCGATTGTGCATCTTCTTGGCATTGCAGCGAAACTGGTGGAAGGTTTCTCCCTGGAGCATTTCAGCGACGGCGCCAACGACAGTGTCGAAATTGGACACCACCAAGCCCACCTGTTTTTCTCGCACCCACTCCGTATTGTAGCGTTCCTGGGGCAGGGTCCAGGCATTCCTTTCCACGATTACGGGCAAGCCCATGGTCAGCGCTTCGGATATGCTTCCCGGCCCCGGTTTGCCGATAAAAAAATCGGCGAGCTGCATATAATAGGGCACATTCGTGGTGAAGCCCTCGATTAATCTTGGCATCGTCCGCTGCGGCGCGCGCAACTCCCCGACCAGCCGCTCATTTTTTCCGCAGATCGAAATCAGTTGAATCGGGAGCCCGGATTCGCTCAGGAGCCGGTCGATTTCAAGCATCTTTCTGCGAGCCCCCTGGCCTCCGAAAAGAACCAGCCCGGTCATTCGCGAAGCCGAGAGTCCAAGCTTCACTCTTTCGGCCGAGCGATCGATGTGAGCGCAGTTGTAAAAACGAGGATTCAAGATCATGCCCGAGGTTCGAAATATCCGCTCCTGGGCATGCCCCAATTGACGCGCCTGCTCCACGGCCCGTTCCGAGCCGCAAACCAAAAATTGTTCCTGCCTTTCGATCCAGAAATGCGGCGGGTAATCCGCGATGTCCGTCAGAATGGTCACGAATGGCTTTGCCGGCGAGGCATTGCGCAGGCTCTCGCAAAGAGCGCGATTGAAATGAGGCACGAGTGAAGCAACCAGATCGGGCGTGGACTGCCGCCAATATTTCTCGATCAGCCGCACCGTCTTTCCGTGATACATCCAAATGACGCCTTGCAGCACGCGCATCAATTGCGGGCTGCCCAAGGTCCAGCCATTCTGAAGCATGCGGTTATAGACGTCTTGGATTCGCAGTCCAGTCACGCGGCGAACGATGTCGATTGGATCGAGTATCTCTTGCAGATTTACGAGTTGTACTTCCAGGGGCAGGTCCGACTGCTGGATCGCCGCTTGGAGGGCCATGGCGGCATTTCGATGCCCCCCTCCAGCGTCAAAGTAAACGAACGCGATACGCTTCATCGGTTGCCGATTCTCCCATGCGAATCGAGTGAATACGCCTATTGATCACTAGAAAGTACATGCAAAGAAATATTACCCGATAGGTTTATGTAACTGCACTTTGTTGGGGCATTATCATTTCCGTAACAATCGCGTTCCATGCTGGTATGCGATGAAATGCGACCTGCACGTCCACTCCATTCACTCGGGGATGTGCACCGTCCCCTTGCTGAACCGTATTTGCCGGGAATCCTACAACGATCCGTGTGAAGTTTACGCAATCCTCAAACAAAAGGGCATGGATCTGGTCACGCTCACCGACCATGACTCCATAGGGGCCGCCGAAGCTTTGCGCGGCTATTCGGATTTCTTCGTCAGCGAAGAGGTCACCTGCCGCATGCCCAGCGGCACCACCGTGCACATCGGCGTCTTCGACGTCTCCGAGCGCCAGCACGTCGAGATTCAGCGTCGCCGCGACGACTTTGTTCGTTTACTCGTCTATCTCACGGAACGGCGCTTGCTCTTCAGCTTCAATCACATTTTTTCCAGCCTCACAGGACGCCGCAGCGCCGACGATTTCGCGTGGTTGGAAGCCCACGTTCCCGCGATGGAATCTCTCAGCGGCCAGATGCCCGCGTTCCATAACCGCCAGGCCGCACATCTGGCGCGCCGCTTGGGTAAATCCAGTTTGGCCGGAAGCGATTCTCACGTGCTGCCCTCTCTCGGCTCCGCTTACACCGAAGTCCCCGGCGCGCGCAATAAGGACGAATATCTCGCCGGACTCCGAGACAAGGCGACGCTCCTTCACGGCACCAGCGGCGGCTATTTCCGCTTGACCCGCGACGTCCTCTGCATCACTTCGAAGATGTTTCAGGAGCGGCCCTGGACGTTGGTGTTCAGTCCGCTCGCACTGCTCGTGCCGCTGGCCACTCTGGCCACTTTCGTCGACGAAGGCTTGTTCGCTCGCCGCTGGAGCACTCGGGTCGGCTCCTCGCGGCCTCGCGCCGAATCCATGGAGTCCCTCATGAGCCGGCCCGCGGAGGTTTGCGCATGGCCGTAGCTAGGGCGCTCTGGGGCTTTATCGAACAGCGCGATCTGCGATTGATGCGCCGCCTGCATCGCTGGCGGGCGCCGCGTCCCATAAGAATCCTTATGCTGATGATGAGCCGGCTGGGCAATGGCTGGCTCTGGTATTCGCTTGGTATCTTTATACTCATCTGCGGCGGGCACGATCGTTACCGAGCATTCTTTGCCGGTGCTCTTTCCGCCCTGGTGGCCATCCTGATCTTTCGGCGTTTAAAGCCCCTCAGCCATCGTCGCCGCCCTTGCGAAATCGAACCGCATTGCTGGGCGGTGATTACGCCGCCAGACCGCTTTTCGTTTCCCTCTGGCCACGCCATGACTTCTTTCGCGATCGCCGTCGCCGTCGGTAGCTTTTATCCTCAATGTCAGCCCTGCTTGTTAGCCATTGCTGCTCTCATCGCCATCTCCCGCATTATTGTGGGGATGCATTTCCTCACCGACGTCATCGTCGGCGCGTTACTCGGCGCTATCCTCGGCTATCTGTCCGTATTGGTTTTCATTTAGATTTCGGATTTTCGGCAGGAAGGGTCCGGAAAACTCCCCGCGGCCTGTGAAAAGCGAGCTTACGCGGGGCCGTGCTCACTGTAAACTACTGATACTTAAGTACATAGAGACACTGTGAGCGGCGTCACTGCGCGCCCTGAGGTGCTACCTCTACCTTATAGACAGGATACGGGAGAGGTTGTATTATCGCCTTCCCCTGGAGACCAATTCTCGTGTGGAGGGTCGCATGACCCAAAAGCTAAAAAATGAAAAAGGTCGCGCTGTCGTATGCCTCTTTTGCGGGACCCGCACCTTCGTTCCTGCCTCTCCGTCCCGCGATATAGCCGAACCCGAATCGGGCGCCGGTATCTCGCTCGTGCGCTGCCACATCTGCCACAAAGAGGCGCCTTATGCCGCCAGCGAGATGCTTCCCGACCAGGAAGCTGGTTTCGCCGGCAATGTTCGCAGCCGTGCTGCCGGTCTTTAGATTCTGGCTTCGCTCCGGCTCTGACGTTTAGCCTAATAGCCGTCCACTTCCAGGCTGCCGGCGTTATTTCCAGGCCGAATAGATTGGCTTTGCCACCAGGAAGTCAGGGTTCGCTCCCGCTTTCGGAGCGAACTTCTGCACGCGTCCGTTATCGACCTCGGCTGTATATAAGTTGCCATCCTGATCCACGCTGATCCCATGCACGCCCCAGAGTCCTCCCGGGAACATCCCCATAGCTCCCCAGGCGTACAGAAGATGCCCCTGCAGGTCCCACTCGACCATCTTGTTAGTCGTGCGGTCGAACGTCCAAATGGTATTGCCCGATCCGATATACAGCAGGTGCAGGCTTGATGGATCGGCATCAACTTTCCATTGGTATTGGAACTTGCCGTTTTCGTCGAACACCTGGATGCGGTGATTGTTTCGATCGTTCACGAACACGTGACGCGTCTTCGGATCGACGGCGATCCCATGCACGTTGCTGAAGTAGCCGGGGCGCGTATCCGGTGGATCTTGTCGCCGCCGCCGCGCGGGCCGCCTTTTATTCCCCAATCCATGAGGAACTTGCCGTTCTTATCGAACTTCGCCACGCGCGTCCCGGTGTAGCCGTCCGAAACGAAGAAAGTGCCGTCGGGCAGCCAATCGAGGTAGGTCGGCCGGTTGAAGTGGGTAGCGTCCGCGCCCTCGTGCTCCGGCGTTCCGATAATCTGCAAGAGTTGCTTGCCGTCGTGGGTGAACCGATAGATGACCTGCATGTTGTCATCGACGACCCAGACATTCTTGTCCGGATCGTAGGGGCTGATGTAAACCGAATGCGGCCGGCGAAAGAGCTTGTCCCACTGCTTCCAGGTTTCGACGATGTTGCCGTCGCCATCCACCACCACGAGGCAATTCTCCCATTTCGCGTCCACGCCGAGCTTGCGATACGGCGGACCCTTGATGCCCAGATCGGGAGCTTTGCCTTCCCATGCAGTCAACCACTCGGCCGTATTGTCGTCGGTCCCGCCCGTTCCGGGCAGAGAGGCCGTTGTGGCGTCTCGCCAGAAACCCGCGACGGGGAAGCTGAGGCTCGGCCCCACCTGCGGCAGCAAAACCGCCTTTGGTGGCGCCATCTTGGGCAATTCACCTCGGAAGAGCATATAAATGCGATTCGGACTTTCTGCGAATACGCTCTCACCCGCGCCGTAGGTCCAGCTTCCATTTCCAGGCAACGTGCTGATGTCTTTCGGCCAGTCCTTCACCACCTGATAAGGTCCGCTCAAGTCCTCTGAGCCAAGCGTTCCCGGAATCGCGGCGAATCCTGCTCCCGGTTTCGGTTCAGCTTCGGCAGGTGTCCGCCTGTTTGACACCAGCAACCCGATGCCTACGCCCACCGCTAACAGCAAAATCATCAAGCCAAGTTTTCGCATATCCATCCTCCGAAAACGTTGCAATCTGTCGCTACGAAGTCCCTGTTTTGCGAAGCTCGTTTGGGCCGTTCTAGAAAGTGAAATCGCCCGAAATCTACATCACCTTGCGCTCAGTGTCACTTCTTTCTCGCATCCAACTTCATGGCCAAGGGCGCGAACCGAATGCGTCGTTGCTATTGATGCACCCTCGGCGGAGCCCGCCAATCATGCTTACGTGAACTGGAGATAGGGAACTCCCTGTGCCGCGCCGGCCGACGCGCCGGCCGAATGGATGCATCTTGCCACAAACCGTTTTTGTCCAGCCCCAAAATCTCTGATAAAATGCCTCCTCCAATTCAGAGTAGGAGTTCCTATGGCCCAAAGATGTCAGATTTGCGGGAAAGGCCCGCACTATGGAAATGTGATCAGCCACGCCAACAATACGCGCCGCCGGCGTTGGAATCCCAATCTGCGGCGGGTCCGCGCCCTCGTGAATGGCGCCCGCAAGCAGATTCGCGTCTGCACCGTATGCTTGAGTATCCGGTCGCGTGAAAAAGGCCGCTTGATTCGTCCGGCCCTTCTGCGACATAGGGAGTGAACGTGGTAAGAAAACCACTAGCGGCACTGTTGCTTTTGATGGCGGTGGCCGCGGGTTGTAAACACGATGCGCCGCCCGCTCCCGACGTTTGGGCTGTGGTCAATGGCCAGCAAATCCATCGTGACGAAGCGGTGAAGTATTACAAGAGTCGCCTGAATCCGCAGGCGCCCACTCCCTCTCAGGAAGAAGCCCTCTCGCTTACGCTCAACGTCATCGATGAGCTCATCAATAATAATATTCTGATCCAGCGTGCGAAAAAGTTAGGCCTGGAAGCCACTGATGGCGAGGTCGAGGATAAGTTTACGGAAGTAAAAAGCCCTTACACCGAGGACGAATTCCAGCGCCAGCTCAAAGAGCGCGACGTGGCCATCGGCGATCTTAAGAACGATATCCGCCAGCAGCTTTCGGTTCAGAAGTTGCTAAACCGCGAAGTGTTGTCCAAGATTGCCATCACCGATCAGGACATTTCTGACTTCTATAATCAGAATCGCGCTCAATTCAACGTAGCCGAAACGCAATATCGCATCGCGCAAATTCTGGTTACTCCTCGCAAGGACCCGCAGCTTCACAATCGGAAGAATGATGACGCCACCACCGATGTCGAAGCTCGGCGCAAGGCCGCGGCGCTCCTGCAACAAGTCGGCAATGGCGCCGATTTCACGCAGTTGGCCATGGATTATTCCGAAGACCCTGCCACCGCTTCATCCGGCGGCGACCTCGGTTTTGTTCCCGAATCGTCCCTCAATCAGAGTGATCCGGAATTGAAACACGCAGTGGTCGTGCTCAAAGTAGGGGAAGTCAGCCCCGTCATTCAGCTTCATGACGGTTATCACATTCTGAAATTGATGGCCAAAGAGGCGCCGGGCCAGCGCGAGATTTCCGATCCCCAAGTTCAGCAATCGATCCGAGACACCTTGCGCAATCGCAAAGAGCAGCTTCTGCGAGCTGCCTATATGGCCGAGGCGCGTGAAGGTGCGAAGGTAACGAATTTCTTGGCGGAGCAGGTGATTGAGTCCAACGGCAAATTGCCGGAAATCCCCAAATTCGGAAGCAGCGCGCTCGCGCCTCTCCACTGCCCCTGTTCCGTCGCAACCCTGAATCGCGGGAAGCTTCCCGTCGCTCTTAATGCCCGTCTTAATGCCCCTCTTAATGAATTATGGCTAGTGGTTCGCCTGCGGCTACTGCTTGCCCTTCACGAACGAAGATGCGCTCGACCTTCCCGCTTGTCGAGGCGCGGATTTCGTTCTGCATCTTCATCGCTTCCACCACCATAAGTCCTTGATCGGCTTCGACCGTCGCGCCTTCCGCAACGAGAATTCGGACCACCTTCCCCGGCATCGGAGCCGTCACCTTCTGCTGCCCTTCAGCTCCGAATACCGCCGCATGCCTCCGCCGCCACGCCCGGGGATCCGAAATCGAGGCCGGAAATTCGCGTCCTCCACAGCGGACCAGCACCCCCTCGGCAGCCGGGATCACCACGGCCTCGAATGCACGTCCGTTTATGATCACCGAGTATGTGTGCGGAGCCACTTCCAAGGTATCGATCTGCGCGCCCTCATTACCGCGGACTCTAAATTTGTTGGGGCCTATCCGCTCGATTTCGATCAATCGCACGAACCCCAGGATGCGAACCTCCACTTTCATATCCCGGACCTCACCGCGAGCGCCCCCAACAACCGCTGTGCAAAAGAGAGTGAAGAGGCTGGCTCATCATTCGCGTTCGGGAGTTCGCGAGACTTGTTCGCGCCTTGCCTCGTCCCGCCATCGCGAGACGGACTTTGCTTGAGGATTGGCAGAGCTGGATTGGCTGGCATGCCACAGTGCGGCGGCAATCATGGCAGCCTCTATCTCCAGGTCGCCTCCTGAGGTCTCCTGCGGGCGTGGAGCGAGAAGCGACGCTAGGCGCTCATCGAGCCACCGAGTGTGCATCGTGCCATTCCGGAAATCGTCTTCTGCGAGGATCTTTAAGAATAGTCCCGCATTGGTCCGAATTCCCGTAACCTGCAGCTCGTCGAGAGCCCTCTTGAGCCGCGCCAGCGTCTCCGCGCGATCGGCGCCGTACGCGATCAACTTTGCGAGCAGAGGATCGTAATCGCTGGGCACCGTCCACCCCGAATAGACTCCCTCATCCAGACGTATGCCGGGCCCCTGGGGCGGGCGCCAGGTGATAATCTGTCCCGGGGAAGGAAAGAAGTGATTTGCGGGATCTTCGGCGTAAATGCGGCATTCCACGGCGTGGCCGCGCCAGCTGACATCCTCCTGCCGCAAAGGCAAAGCTTCGCCCGCGGCCACTTGCAGTTGTAGCTTCACGAGATCGAGCCCGGTCACCGATTCGGTAACCGGGTGCTCCACCTGGAGGCGGGTGTTTACCTCCAGGAAATAAAAATTCCGGTCGGCATCCACTAGAAACTCCGCCGTCCCAGCATTGTTGTAGCCAGCCTCTCTCGCCAGCCGAACTGCTGCCTCGCCCATGCTCCGTCGCAATTCGGGAGTCATAAAAGGCGATGGCGCTTCCTCGATCACTTTCTGATGGCGCCGCTGTATGGAGCACTCTCGTTCGCCAAGGTGGATAACGTTTCCGTGTCCGTCGCCGAAGATCGTATCTCGATATGCCGGGGCCGATCCAAATATTTCTCGACGTAAACGCGCTCGTCGCCGAAGGCATTGAGAGCTTCAGAAGCTGCATCGCGCCATGCCGGCGCCAGTTCATTCGCGCTCCCTACCACCCGCATGCCTTTTCCGCCGCCTCCCGCCACCGCTTTCAGCAATACGGGGTAGCCGGTCTCTTCCGCGATGCGGCTCGCTGTGGAGAGCTGTAGGATCGGTTCGCGAACACCCGGAACCATCGGTACACCGGCTCGGTGAGCCAGTTGGCGTGCAGCCGTTTTCGAGCCGAGCTGCTCCATCGCCTCGGCGGAAGGGCCCACAAACGTGAGGCCCGCTTCGGCGCAGGCGCGCGGCAGTTCGGGATTTTCCGCCAGGAAGCCGTAGCCGGGGTGAAGCGCGTCGCACCCCGCCCGTCCCGCGATCTCCATCAGCTTATCGATTCGCAGATAGCTCTCTCGCGCGGGCGCCGGGCCGATCGGATAGGCTTCGTCGGCCATGCGCACATGCAGGCTGGCGCGATCCACTTCGCTATAAACGGCAACGCCGGTAATTTGCAGCTCGCGGCAGGCTCGCAGAATGCGCACTGCAATCTCGCCGCGGTTGGCAATAAGTAGCTTCTTGAACATGGTTCGTTTGCCGAGGGACGTGCATTCTAGCATTTAACCGAAGCGCCGCGGCCTTTAGCCCGGCAGCCGCGATGACGCACACGAGGTAAAATTCAAACTGACCCACTACCGATTGCCCTAAATTCCTGTAATTGCTACGTAATGGCTGTGTAAAACAGCGGCCATAATAAAATATTTTCACCGCATCTCTCGACATTGCCCTTGACATGGAACGACGCGAGTTAGAAACTGCTTTCACTGCTGTTTTTTGTGCGCAGTTCCCCAGCTCGTCCGGCCCACCAAATCCTTATGGAGGTCAGAAATGCCCAATGCAGTGAGACCCATTCCCGAGCGGTATCGTTCCCTTACGCCAAACCTCGTTTGCCGCAATGCGGTCGCGGCCATCGATTTTTACAAGAAGGTCTTCGGCGCCACCGAAGTGGAGCGTTTTTCCGGCCCCGAAGGCAAAATCATGCACGCTGAATTGAAGATCGGCGATTCCATTATTTTCGTGAATGACCTCATGATGGGCCAGTTGGCTCCCGCAGCGCTTCCGGGAGCAACCAATCCCACCTACCTGCACCTTTATGTTCCCGATGCGGACGCGATTTTCGACCGCGCCGTAACCGCTGGGGCTCGCGTGGACGCGCCGCTTCAAAACATGTTCTGGGGCGATCGCTACGGCAAGATCACGGATCCCTTCGGTCAGCAGTGGGGCATCGCCACGCACGTCGAAGACGTCGCGCCGGAAGATCTGCCGCGCCGTCAGCAGGAGTTCATGGCCAAAGCGGCAGCCGCCGCCCGCCGCTAAGAGCTAGCAACATAAACGTCGCAAAATATCAAAGAGCGCCCCGCACTCGCGGGGCGCTCTGATGCGAGCCCCATTCGTCACGACCAGCTTGTAGCTCGTGTCGCGGATGCCGCGTTGCGTCCGAGACCGGAGGTTTTTCCTTCGCCGCTACGCGGGAGCCGCTCGCGTCGCTTCCTGCCGCTGTCTCGGCGCGTAATATGCTAAATGCAGAAGCAGCATCAGCAGGGCCAGCCCTCCCCAAAACACGGCGCCATAAATCTCAAACCCGCGCCCCAGGTCGAGCACCGCGCCTACGTTCAGCATACCCACGATCGCTAACCCGGTATATCCCAATCGACGGTGTAGTCCCTGCGCGCGCATCGACGCGGCCAGCGCATATCCCGCCGGCAAAACGTAGAGCGAGAAGTAATGGTCTTCCGCCACCGGCGACACCAGCAGCATCCACACCACCACTGCGCCTAATATCAGCGGCTCGGTTTCCTCATCCGCTTTGCGCCCTAGCAGCCAGATTGGCAACGCCAGTGCCAGCGCCACGGCCATCACCATCACCCGCCTTTGATTGCCCTTGAACAGCCGTTGCATCACCGAACCCAAATCCTTGGTTCCGCGGCCGTTCCATGCTTGGCAGCAGTTGGTCGTAGAGCTCGGAATGCGTGCGCGTCGATTCCGATCCCAGTGCCGGCCCGGCCACTTCCCGCGTCCATTCGCCGATGTAGTGCACGTTCCCGCGGAATCCAAAGACTGCGCTGGGCAGTACCAGCCCTCCCAGAAAAATCGCCACCAGGCTCGCCGCCGCCATTTTTCGCCGCCCGCGCCACACGTAGTAACACAGCAGCGTCAGCGCAAATGCCTTGAGCAGCACGGCGCCCCCCAGGCACGCCGATGCCGCCCAGGTTTTTCCTGTGCGCTCCCAGAAAATTGCGGCGATCACCAGCCACGTCATCAGCACAGACGCCTGCCCACGCGTCAGCCCCACCGTGAACCACACGGATACAATCAGTGCGGGAATGAACGTAATCGCCAGCCGTGCGCGCTCGCTGCTGAAACCGGTTCCGGCCAGCCGCCCCGCCATGCTCACCGCCGAAATCGTCAGCCCCGCGCACACCAAGTACCACGCCAGCACGCTCACCGGCAGCGGCAACAGCGCGAACGGAATCATCGCAATCGAATAGGGCGGCGGATAGACATACGCCCATCCGCCACATTGCGGATGACGTACGGTACCTGCCCGTGCAGCACCGCCGCCGCGGCGTCGCGATATACGGTGAAGTCGGTGCGGTGCGCCGGCGAACCCCACTGATGTCCCGGTGCGCCGTACGGTCCCGCGCGGAACAGCGTGATCCAGGCGAAGAACGCGAAGAGCAGCACTGTCGTCCACACGAGCCATAACTTCAGTGCTCGCGGGCGATCCAGTTCGGCTGCCGGCTGTGTCTGCGTTACCAAGGTCTGCCAGTTTATAAAACTCGCGCCGTCGGCGCGAGCGAATGCTCGCGCGCTTGTGAGCGGGAAGCACTCATTTCTTGCCTCGAAAATTTGTGCTTATAAAAGATGCGCCCGCCGGCTAGGGAGGACCGGCGGGCCGCTGTTTCCAGAGGTGACCGCAAATGGAGTTGAACCGACTGTAAGGTCACTCGCGCTCCGCGGCAAGTTCATAATTTGGATGGCTTCCATCGATTTTTTTCGTCTCTGTTTATGAATTGTTTACGCACGGAATCTCGCGCGCGCCGCCGTTCTATATTCAGCGCTCCGCCATCTCGGTATCGCCGTCGTCCGGAGCCCCCAGCACGCGCTGCTGTTGCTTCTGTTGCGGTGGTAGCCCGCTCGGCGTCGCCGCGTTTCTCAATTCGGGAAATCTCCACGCCCACACCGCCGTCACCACCAACGCCCCCAGCCCGCCCAGCACCACCGCGGGTACCGTTCCGAACCACTGCGCCGTAATTCCCGATTCGAATCCGCCCAATTCGTTTGAAGCGCCGATGAACATCATCTCCACCGCGTTCACGCGCCCGCGCATCTCGTCCGGCGTGCTCAATTGCACCAGCGTGCCGCGCGTCACCACGCTCACCATGTCGCTCGCTCCCACCAGCAGCAGCGCCACCAGCGAAAGCGTAAAGCTCCGCGAGACCCCGAACACCACGGTGAACACGCCAAATCCCGCCACGCACCACAGCATGGCTGCGCCCGCCCTGCGCCGCAGCGGCCGGTGCGCCAAAAGCACCGCCATCGTCGCCGCGCCCGCTCCCGGAGCGGCGCGCAGCAGACCCAGCCCCCACGGCCCCGTCCTCAGAATATCGCTGGCGAAGACGGGCAGCAGCGCCACCGCTCCGCCCAGCAGCACAGCAAACAAGTCGAGCGAAACCGATCCCAGGATCACTTTCTGCCGCCAGATGTAGCGCAGTCCCGTGAGCACGCTTCGCATGTTCACGTCGCGCGAAGCCAGCGGCCCGCGCGCCTTGATCCCCGCGGCGAACGCAATCGCCACAATCGCCGTCGCCATCGCCGTCGCGTACACCACGGCGGGCCCGCGAAAAAGCGCGTACAGCAGCCCTCCCACCGCCGGCCCCATCACCGTCCCTGTTTGCACCAGCGAAGCTTCCCACGCCACCGCGCTCGCAAACTGCTCCGCCGGAACCAGCAGCGGCACCAGCGCTCGCGTTGCCGGTCCGCTGAACGCGCGCGCCACTCCCAGCGCCACCAGGATCGCGTAGATCGGCCGCGCCGAATGCACTCCTCCTCTTTGGATCCACAGCAGGGAAGCGGAACAGATCGCGAACGCCCCGAAGCAGGCCATCATCAGTTTGCGCCGCGCGATTCGGTCCGCCGCGTGTCCGGAGACCAAAAACAGAAGTATGCCGGGAAGGAATTGCGCCAGGCCCGTCAGTCCCAGCGCCAGCGGGCTGTGCGTGATCTCATACACCTGCCAGCCCACTGCCACCGATTGCATCTGCAACGCGACCACCGTAAGCGATCGCGCCCCGAGATATCGCACGAAGCTGGGATACCCGAATACCGCCCGCCCACCACCGCTAGCACTCGGATTGGAGACGTTCTGGGCCCCGGCCATGCCCGCCTATTGTGCACGCAATTCCTCACCGTGCGAAGCGTAACGATCACGATGAGTTCGCTCCCGAGCGTTTTGTGGTGTATATGTGTGCTCCGCGCGAAGCCGCACTTCGAACTGAAAGTCCGGGGCATACAAATCCCGCGCGACTGTGGAGGCCGACTGTGGGAGAGAAGAATATGGGCCGCGTTCGAGAACCCGCGCCGGGTAAGGCCCCGCGCAGAGTAAGGTTCGATAAGCGATGATCTGCCGCCTGAGCATTCCGCGTCTGCGCCGCCATGGGGCGCAACTGCCGCTCGTTTGCGCACTTGTCGCCGCGGCCGTCGCGCTCGCGCTATCGGCGCGCGCTGAGGACCGCGCTTGCGACGAATTGGTCCTGTACAACGGCAAGATCGTCACGCTCGACGCGCGCAGCACCATCGCTTCCTCCGTCGTCATCCGCGGCGGCCAAATCACAGCAATCACCGCCGCCCGCGGCATTCCCCGGCACGATGCTTGCGCCAGGCTTGTCGATCTGCGCGGCCGCACCGCGATTCCCGGCCTCGTCGATAGCCACGAGCATTTCGTCACTCTCAGCCAACGGCCCGGCTTCGACACCCGTCTCGATACCACCACCTCCGTAGCCGAGGTTCAGGACGCCCTTCGCCGCCGCGCGAAAACCGCCAAGCCCGGCGCCTGGATCACCGCCGTCGGTGGATGGAACCCGGTGCAGCTTGCCGAGAAGCGCTTGCCCACTTTGGCCGAACTGGATGCGGCCGCGCCGAATAATCCCGTCCTTCTGTTTCCCGGCCTCAACGGCCCCAGCGCCACCAACACTCCCGGCAAAGCCTTCCTCGAAGCCAAGGGCATCGCCGTTTCCGCCGACGGCCTCATCATCGCCGGGACGGGCCGCCTCACCTTTGCACCGCCAACCCCAGCATGGCTGCTCTGGACGCCATCCGCGCCGTCGAAACTTCCGACGACTTGCGGCGCACCGCGCTCGAAGTCACGAGCTACGCCCTGAGCTTCGGCGTCACCACTCACGAAGACCAGGCCGGCGGCGCTCCTCCTTCAACTACGCGCCCGGCCCGCAATTCGGCTCCGCTCCCATCTGGCGCGGGCTGCTCGAGATCGCCGCCAACTCCAGCGCGCTGGACCCCTTCACCGGCTACGATCATCTCCTCGCGCTGCATCGCCAGGGCAAGCTCTCCGCTCGCCTCAGGCTTTTTTTCTACTCCAGGGATTTGCAGCCCGACCTGCCTCTCACCCAGCGCCTCAATAACCAATTCCTCGATTTCGGTGACGATGGCATGCGCGTCTCCGGCCTCGGCGAATGGGTCTCCACCGGCGATTTCGCAATCCGCCGCCCATCTATGAAAACGCGGTTCGCTTGATTGCCCAGCGCGGCTGGCGTTACAACCAGCATACCAACGGCCCCGAAGATCAACGCGCCATCGCCGGCGCGTGGAAAAAGGTCAACGCCGCCACGCCCATCGCCTCGCTCCGCTGGGATATGGACCACGCCGTGCAAATCGATGCCGATACTTGCGCCGCCTGAAGGCCTTGGGCGCCGGCGTATCCGCCTCCGGAGGTTATTTCGTTGAAGTTCCCGGCCGTGTCGCCCCGCTGCGCGCCATCCTCGAGAGCGGCGTCCATTTTGGATACGGCAGCGATGGCGGCAGCGTCGCGCTACTGGCGCCCTGGCTGCACATGTATTACATGGTCACCGGAAAAAATGCCGCCGGCGTTGTCGTCAATCCCGGCCAGACGCTCACGCGCTTGCAGGCTCTCCGCGCCTTCACCATCGACAACGCCTGGTTCACCGGCGATGAAGATAAGCTAGGCTCCATCGAAGTCGGCAAGCTCGGCGACGTCGCCGTCCTCAGCGGCGATTTCCTCGATCCCGCGCGCGTCCCGGACGATGCCATCAAGCATCTGTCGTCCGTGATGACCATCCTCGGCGGCAAAATCGTCTATATTCCGGCGCCCTCGCCCCCCACCCCGCCTCACACTGACAGAACACGCCGCCCACGCCCGACGCCTTTAGCATTTTGAATCGAGTCGCTCTGGTCCCCCTCATGGCTGCTTATTGTGCACAGATTCCTTCCGACCGTCCCCTAAAATCTCCCGCCTGTCAAAAAGCTTGACCCTGGAGCGGCGGTTTTACCAACCTTGTGTTTCTCTTCGTTTGAGAAGTCCGACCATTTCTGAACAGGCTTGTTGCCAATGTTATAATAGAGAGTATTCTTCGGACTGCTGCAAAGCATTGGAGGGCATCGTAGGTGGCCAACAAAAGCCGGATGTTTAAGGGCTTAACAGCCGCAGATATTCACCCGAGCTTCCGAGCCGACTTAACAGCGCTCGTTGCCTTTTCCCCCAGGGACGTGCGCGTCTAGCCGCAACGATAGGAGAGGATGCGAGCGAGTCTTCGTCCTACGCAAGTTTCCAAACTAGCCAAGTCGATCGCGCAGAAATTTGGCGTGTCTGCTGAGAGCGCATCATCTCTAGTAAGAGTTGGGCGTTCGTTTGGGAATCACTCGCCGCTTGGGACGACGATGCCTCATTAATGGTGGAAGACTTGATTGCTATGCAACTGATTCCAACTAGCAGTCGAGAATCCGTGCTAGGGTTTTTGACTAGTCTGCGCCAACATGCTAAGGAGTTTCGATCGCGCTCAGCTCGCCACAAAGCTCTATTCGGTGGCGGCTATCATTTAGTTTCCTGCGAAGTCTTCACGGACGTCCGGATCGCGTTCGACAAAGTTGACATTGTTGACGTCAGTTGGCTACGCTTAAACTGGGCATCAGCGGACTTATACCTATGGTTACGCTAGTCTTGGATATACACCAGGGCGACGAAGAAGAGAAAAGACTATCGCAGTCCGCTTGCCAGAGCCTGACTTGGCAAAACTGGAAGACGCGTTGAAGATAGCGCGGATTCAACTGGCGGCAGCGCAGAAAAGGTTGGTGGAGGGAAAGTAAATGGCTGATTATGTGGTGGTCGAGCAAGAATACGAAGATACGATTGTAGGGACGGGGCGCACGCTTCATCGCCCACGAAGATTCAGAAGACTACCTGCGCGGATCCTACGGGCCTTTGGGGGCTTATCCGGTGGTTCGCAGAGTCGCACCATCCACTGTTGCTCCAAGGGTCTCAAGGGTGATTTCCGAGGACCAATCATCGATGAAGCTGGTCGTCGACAACATAGTCCGAGCGCCCTTTGCATACTTCCGCTTCGTAGCTACGACCGGATTTCTGTTTTTTGTATTTTCGCTAGTTTTTTATCTCGTTTTCAGAATCATCCTTTTCAATCCCGTGCTCGCTGTCTTCGGGGCCGTCGGTGCGCTTCTCACCCGCGTGCTCGTGGAAGCAAGCTTGTCCATGGAAAGGAATCGGGGCTTGAGGACGGGGCGACGTGGTCTCTGGTCTTGACTGGAGGCAACTTGCCTATGATAGCGTCCATCTCGCAATTACTCTTACCATAGTTGTTATCTTCCTTTATTTTGTTGCCTATCTGGCAAGCAGAACACTTCGGGAGTGTTCCCACTTTGTGACAAGGGGCCTCAAGGCGGAATTCACAACCGTACACGGTCTTTTCGATTTGGCGATGTTTGTGATCTTCTGCGTTTTCATCTACTCGCATGCGATAACAGAACTCGTCTTCACTGCACTCGGTTTGGAACAACCCTCATCTAACCAGAGTCTGTGGAATTGGGATATAAAGACCGTCGCTACAACCGTGTGTTTCGTCGCCTCCGTTGTGGGGCGCTCACCACCAGTTCATCCAAAGAATCCCCTAGCGACACGCTTCGTTCCAAACATTGAGTCCTTCGAATTCCCCCGCGCTCCAATAGGCCCCTTGGCCGGGCGCCGAACCCTTCGTTTTTAAGGGTGGGAGGACGCAATGAAAAGCGGCCCGTTCTCCGAGCCGCCCGAACCTTCCGCCTTATCTCCATTCGCTTCGTCGCAGCACCTATTTAGCTCTTAGACTCATCACGTAGGCGACCAGGGGTTTGTGGTCTGGGCTGTCGAGCGGGATGTCCGGCATGCCTTTGTTTTGCGCGTCGGTGCTGGGCTTCACCAGGAATTTGGACACCTGTTCGGCCGTCAGCTTCAAGTCGGTCAGGTTGGGAGCTCGTCGGGTCGTTCGCCATTGTGTCCGTGGCAGTCATAACACTTGTACGCTTCGAACCGTTTTTGCCTTGGGCCGCCAGTCGTCCTGCTTCGCGTCCCCGGAAGTCTTCGGCGACTGTGCAAACACAACAAGAGCGCTCACCAACGCAAGAACACACCCAAACCAGATCGCTCCGATTTCAAGCGACGCTCCAAATGGAAGACGAACCGCAAGCTTGCTTTCTTCACGGGCATGCCTCTACGATGCGGGCGGCAAGTTATCCCAAAATCCCGATGAATGCATCTATCCGTCCCCTCGTGAAAGCCTTGCACTTGACATCGAAAGAACCACAAGCGTATAGGATAGCCAGCCTTAAGCTACTTTCTAATCTCCATCCTGAGGGGACATTTAGATGACACTCGACCTGGGCCGCTTTCGCGACTTCAGTTTGCAGCCTGAGATCGCCGCGATACCCCGCCCTCGCG